>JAFUNP010000023.1 GCA_017473015.1 Oscillospiraceae bacterium
AGTTTTACCACACACCACCGTCGGTTTGACACAGTTTCCGTAATAGAGCATTATTGAAATCGAAAATTAAATCACACACAAAGGAGAAATTAAAATGAAAGAGTTTCATAATGCACATGAAATAATCAATGACACATGGAGCCTGAAAATGGAAATTGAGATAATGAAAGGTTACATCAAATGCAATGCCGGTGATGAAGTGCAAAGAGTAAAAGACCAGCTTTCTCTGATGTCATATATGTTGAATCAGAGAATACACCTGGCGTGTTACCTGCTGATGAAATCGGTAGAAGGCTATGAGCCGGATTTTAAGATTGATGTGGAATATGCAGAAGAAATAATCAAAGATAAAGGTCTCCCATTCAGCTTTCCACCCAAGCACAACGAAGCTAAAGAATATGACTCATTCTTTGACAGCAACGGAAACTTTATATGGGACAACCCGGATATGCAGGAAGAAGCAAGAGCATTGTACAAAAAGTATGCCGAAATCGAAAGGGAGCAGAAGAAAAAGAAATTAGAGAGACTTGCAAAGATATTTGAAGAATGAGTATGAGAAAGGGCAGAAAAGAAATGCGAAAATTAATAATAGTAGCAGGTGCAACAGGCGTAGGTAAAACCAGCTTTATTGGTGCCATCAGACCGCATTACGATGCTTTAAATATATTAATAGATACCGGTACCATACCAAAAGAAAAAGCCGCAGAGCAGATTACTATCTGCCTGCAGCAAGGTTTAACTTTTGGTATAGAAACGGATTTATCAGATGAATTTGTAATTGATACGATTAAAACAGCACACGAAAGAAAGTATTATATAGAGTTGTACTATATATTTCTGCCAACAGCAGAAGAATGCATCAATCGTGTGACCAATCGATTAAAATACGGCGGACGAATGATGTCTGATAAAGATATTATCCTTTCTTTTAATAAAATCAGTGACAGATTAGATGCTATCTTGCCATATTGTAATGATGTGTCGTACTTTGATAACTTCAATGGATTTGTGGAATGTCAGAGTTTCTAAACCGCTTTATAATTTTAAATCATACATAATATATATAACCAAAACCTCGACAGTAAATTTTACCGCCGAGGTTTTTATATATTAAATATTATCGTGCTATTTGATTTCCTGTTCAAGTTCAGAAAATAATTCAGAATTAAAGAAATCCTGAATAGTTATATCCAATCCATCACACAGTTTTTTGATAGTAGTAACTGTGGCACTGCGATTTCTGCCGCTTACAATATTGTTGACTGTAGATTGAGTGACGCCACTCATAATACTTAATTTGTTTATTGATATATTTTTCTCTCTGCAAAGTTCCAATATTCTTTCTTTAACAGCTTCGCCTATATTCATGGGGTCACCTACTTTCTAAAAATAGGATACCCATTTTGAGTTGATAAACTTACCTCTTTTGAGTTAAAATAACTCAAAAGAGGTAATAGAAATGAAAACTAAAAGATGTTTCTTTATAGGGCACAGAAATGCACCAGAAAGTATATACACTAACATTGTTTCAACAATAGAAAAACTGATTGTTGAAAACGGTGTGAAAGAATTTGTTGTAGGCAACTATGGAATGTTTGATTCCATGGTTATCAGAGCTTTACAGCAATTAAAAACAAAACACCCTGATATTGTCTTATTATTACTGACACCTTATCATCCATCGGTTAAAACGGTGATAAAACCGCAGAACTTTGACGAAATATATTATCCTGAAGGCATGGAATCAGCACCATACAAAACTGCAATTATAGAAGCAAACAAAAAAGCAATCTCAAGTTCAGAATTTGTAATTACTTATTTCAAACACTCTTCCAGCAATACAGTAAAATTTATAGAGTATGCAAAATACAAAAGCGTAAAGATTTATTATATTTATTGAATTAAAAAAATGAAAATTATCATTTTTATTCAATATACCCTTATTGAAGTTTTAAACAGTTTTTTTATTTTATTGTATCAATTTCAGTTATATAGATTATAGAGAAGTCGACTTGTGACTTCTATACGAGTTAAATTTGTATCGTAACAAAAGTAATGCGCAATTTTTAAGGTTAATGCCTCTGTCGTCGTTTAGATTTTGTGTTTGATAAATGTCTCTCTTTAAATTGTTGTTTACTTCTGTCGTAATTTAATTATAAATATTTCGCGAATGTTTTCAGTAATGCGTTGACTTTAATCATAATTATGAGTATAATATTATTAAATTGTTATGGTTGAGGTGAGTGTATGGATTACATGACTAAACTCACCGCTATTGCAAAAGCGCATGGCGGAATTATTGAAACGAAAATAGCAGCACAACACGGCATCTCCAAAGCGATGCTTTATAAGTTATGCAAAGACGATAAAATCCACCGCATCGTAAAAGGTCAGTACATTCTTCCAGATGATATGCAAGACGAATTGCTGTCGATCAGCAATCGATCCGAAAGAATAATTTTTTCTCACGAAACAGCTCTTTACCTTCATGGTATTTCTGATCGCACACCGTTTGAATATACAGTTACTGCACCGTCCGGTTGTATTCCATCAGCTGCAATCAAATCAGAATGTAAGGTATATTACATCAAACCCGAATTGTTCGAACTTGGCAAAACTACACTGAGAACACCTGCAGGAAATGATGTACCGGCATACGATCTTGAACGCACGATCTGCGATGTGATTCGCAGCCGCAACAAATTGGGAACAGAGACTTTCCTTGCAGCATTAAAACTGTATGCAGCTAACCCAAAGAAAGATTTGAATAAACTAAACTCTTATGCAAAAAAGATGAGAGTGTCTAATGTCCTACATCAATATTTGGAGGTGCTTCTGTGAGTAAAGCAATGAGTCTGAAAGCAAAAATTCGAAATATCGCCAAACAGAAGAACATCCCTGCACAGGTCATTTTGCAGAACTATATGTTTGAACGTTTGCTTGTCCGCCTTTCTGCTTCCGAATACAAAGAGAAGTTTGTATTAAAGGGCGGTATGTTGGTAGCCGCCATTGTCGGACTCGACAACCGCGCAACCATGGATATGGATACCACGCTCAAAAATCTACCCCTCACACCGGAAGCGATTCGTAGCGCATTGGAGGATGTCTGCAACATCGAATTTGATGATGGCGTTAAGTTTGAGATCGGAACAATTTCTCCTATCCGCGAAGATGACATTTATGGCGGTTATCGCGTCATGCTGAATGCAAGATTCGATACTATGCTGACGCCGCTTAGCATTGACGTGTCCACCGGAGACGCAATTACTCCCCACGCGGTGCAGTACAATTTCTCTGAAATCTTCGATGATGAGAAATCATATGAGCTGTTGGCATACAACATCGAAACCGTTATGGCTGAAAAGGTGGAAACCATTTTGCGACGCGGCGTATTCAACACCCGTCCAAGAGACTTTTATGATGCCTATATACTGACCACAACACAGAAATTCGATAAGGCCGTCTTTGAGGATGCATTGAAAGCAACGGCAAATCATCGCGGTACTACAGAGCAGATCGCAGATGTTCCAGATATTCTTTATAACATTGAAGAAAGTCCGGAACTCAAAATGATGTGGGATAAATACCGCAAGCAGTTTTCCTATGCAAAGAGTATCGAATATATGTCAATCATGACTGTTTTAAGGCAACTGTTGTTATAAACAATACATTTTATAAATTAATATCTTTTAGTTGAATGAGGAAGTTTATGAAAATAATCAAAGGCATTCTTTATATGGTCGTCGCCATTTTACTTATTGTCGGCGTTCCAATCATTATCAACGAATGCTATAAAGCAAATTGCGGATATATCACCGTATGGGACGGAGCCGATGTGCTTGGGTATTATGGTGACATTCTCGGCTCAATTATTGCAGTAGCAACATTAGCTATTACGATTGTATTTACAAAAAAGCAAATTCAGCGTGATAGCTTTTTAAAAAATGAAACAGAAAAATGGTCGAAGATAGAACAAACTTTTACAGGAGTAATCGATGAGATAAATCCTATTCAAGTTATGAAGGATACTATGGACAACGGTATAATCGATCCCGGAAAAGCAATGAATATCCTTTATAAGTATCAACTGACTTGCGAAATGGCAGGAGACCAATTGAAAGGCTGCCTTAGTTCAAAGGATTATCCATATGTAAAACACCTTATCGACAGTATTGTAAGTGCTACTAAGCAGTTCGTTGCTTTAAGCCAAAAACATATTAATCAGTATTCAAAATTATTAAGCTTAAAACAAAGAGAAGTTGCTGAAAAAGCGATCGAAATAGAACGACAGCGTCCAGGTTCTTTTTCGCAAAGCGATATAGATGAACATATCAAAGTGCTCGAAAAAACAAAGGACATTAAGTTTGATAGCATACAAATGGAGCTGTGCTTATTTATCAATGAAACAGTGGCAATAAGTAACGGCGTTTATAAGCCATTATTTGTAGTGAAGAACAAAGTATTTGAAGAAATCAATACTGAGGTTCAGCAAAGAGCAGATGATATTCTGCGCTTGAGGAGGAAATGACTATGCCAACGCTTGATTGGATTGGAAAAGATAAAGTTATCAATCATCATTTGGATGTTCCTTACCGTGTTTTGGAGCGTCAATATAGTTATGATGAAAACGGGCAGCATACAGAGGACAACGGTAGTGAAAATATGATTATTCACGGCGATAATCTTTCTGCCCTCAAATCGTTACTGCCTCAGTACGAAGGCCGTATTAAGTGTATTTACATAGATCCTCCATATAACACAGCGAAAAGTTCCGAAAAAAACAAAGCCTGGGTCTATTCTGATAATGTTGACGATCCACGAATTAGAAATTGGCTAAATACAGTTGTCGGGGACGAGGGCGAGGATTTATCGCGACATGATAAATGGTTATGCATGATGTATCCACGTTTAAGACTTCTCTATAAACTTCTGGCAGATGACGGCATAATATTCATAAGTATTGATGACAACGAAGGTCATAACTTGCGATTTATTTGTGATGAAATCTTCGGAAAGAGAAGCTTTATTGCTCAACTCGTTTGGCGCTCAGATGGAAATTTTGATAATCAAGCAAAAATCAAGAATTGCCACGAGTATATTTTGTGTTACGTAAAGAAGCCCGATATGCTTGGGCTGCCTAATGGTGTTGACCCCAGTGCATCGGAAAACAGTAAGGTTTTCAAAAGTGAGATTAGAAATACAGTTGTTAAAAACGGGCCGAAGAATCCAATGTCAAGAATACTTCTTCCCAAAGGTTTCCCGTGTGCAGTAGATAGTCTTATAATCGAAGAACGTCGTGATGCGTTTCCGTATTACCATCAAAAAGCTGTAATCTCCAACGGCGTTCTACAGAACGAGGTTGAAATTGAAAGCGGCTGGTCATCAAAAAACATCCTATTGGATTTCATCCGTAGCGGTTTTAAGCCTGTTAAAGACACAAAGGGTCAGTCAACTATTTTTGAAATCACCAAAACTGGCGCAATAGAAATGGTGAAGCCCAGAACAACAATAAGCCATGTTCTCTCTGTATTATCTAATTTGGGAAGTACACAGAATATGAGCTCTGAATTAGCATTAATGGGCATAAAATTTGATTTTCCAAAGCCTGTTGATTTAATACAGTATCTGTTAGGCTTTTACTGTGAGGACAAATCTATCATTTTGGATTCGTTTGCCGGATCTGGTACAACAGGTCATGCGGTTTTAAATATGAATCGAGATGGAAAAAAAAGAAAATTCATTCTGATTGAAATGATGGATTATGCCGAAACTCTCACTGCTGAGCGAGTAAAGCAAGTTATCAAAGGCTACGGAGAAGGTAAAAGCAAAGTAGAAGGTACTGGAGGTAATTTCAGCTATTACGAATTAGGTGACACACTAATGAACGGTAATGAGTTGAATGAATCGGTTGGTGTCGAAAAAATCCGTGAATATGTTTATTTTACAGAGACAAAATCTCGCCTTGCACCTTTCAAGGACGACGAACCTTATTATCTTGGTACTTACATTGCTACGGCGTATTATTTCTACTATGACAGAAATAATGTTACCACGTTGAGCAGAGCATTTTTGCATACAATCAAAACAAGAGCGGACAGCTATGTTATTTATGCAGATCTGTGTACTTTGTCCGATACAGAGCTTGAAAAATATCACATCACATTTAAGAAAATTCCGCGTGATATCACTAAACTGTAAGGAGGCGGAACTATGGAATTAAAGAATTATCAAAAGAGTGTTATGCGCAATCTGTCATCCTATATGGATTGCGTAAACAATACAGCAAACCTCTTTTCTGCGTGGGAAGAATACTGGCGTCGCCAGGATATCGGCGTTGGATTTGGCGGTGTACCTACATATAACAACGCTATCAAGGGCGTACCGCATGTGTGTATGAAGGTTCCTACCGGTGGCGGCAAAACATTTATGGCGTGTTCTTCTGTGAAACGTATCTTTAATGAGATGCCGAAGGACAAGCCTAAGGTGGTCGTTTGGCTTGTTCCATCTGATCCAATTCTTAATCAGACAATCAAGACTCTTTCGGACATCAATCATCCGTACCGCCAGAAATTAGAAGCAGATTTTGCAGGACGAGTAGGTGTATATACCAAAGAACAACTGTTGAACGGACACAATTTCTCCCCCGATACCGTCAGAGAAATGCTCACCGTTTGTATATTAAGTTATGGTTCTCTGCGCATTGACAGCACAAAGAAGGACGTTCGTAAAGTATATCAGGAAAACGGAAATCTATTACGTTTTGCCGAGTATTTCAACAACAAAGAAACTCTCTTGGCTGATACACCTGATACGGCACTCATCCAAGTATTGCGCCAGTTATCCCCTGTCACTATCGTAGACGAAAGCCATAACGCCGGTTCTGATTTGAGTGTTGAAATGCTGAACAGGCTCAATCCGTCTTTCGTGTTGGATCTGACCGCTACACCACGAAAGAATAGTAATATTCTTTGCTATGTGGACGCAAGAGAACTCAAAAAGGAACACATGGTTAAGCTTCCTGTTGTTGTGTATAACCGCACATCCCGTCAGAGTGTGATACAGGATGCAATCCAACTGCGTGGCAGCATTGAGCAGCAAGCTAAAGCACAAGAGGCGGCTGGCGGTGAATATATCCGTCCAATCGTGCTGTTCCAGGCACAGCCTAATCTGAAAGGTAAAGAAACGGATACCTATCAGAAGATCAAGCAAACTTTGATTGATATCGGCATTTCTGAAGAAGAAATTGCGATTAAAACCTCTGAAGTGGATGACATCAGCAATGTTGATTTAATGAGCAAGGACTGCAAAATCCGTTATATTATTACAGTCAATGCGCTTAAAGAGGGGTGGGACTGCCCCTTTGCATATATTCTTGCTTCTCTCGCTAATAAAACCTCTACTGTCGATGTTGAACAGATTGTTGGACGTATTTTACGTCAGCCTTATGCGAAGACACATTCTGCATCCTTGCTCAACACCTCCTACGTGTTGACTTGCTCCAATGATTTTAGAAACACATTGGAGAATATTGTATCCGGTCTTAACAAGGCAGGATTCAGTCGTAAGGATTACAGGATTGGTGAGCTTATCAGTGAGGTTCAGCCCACTACGTCTGATGCTCCTCAAGTTCCGGCGGAACAGCTTGAGATGCCTATAACAAATCAGCAAGAAGATGATTTTGCTGATATTTCTGTTGAAGAGGTCAAAACACATATTGAAACAATGGCTGAAAATCCGAGTGCACAAGTCGCAAATATGATTCAACAAGCTACAACTCAAACTCAGCAATATAACACAGAAGTAGAAAGTAACGATGATTTTGGACTTATGGGAGGTGAACTGGGTGATATGTTGAAACAAAATGCCATACAAGCTTGCTACAAAGAATCGGTAGATGGTTTGCGTATTCCTCAGTTCTTTATTCAAACGACTCCCGATTTGTTCGGTGACGAGTACGAGTTGCTTGAACCCGAAAATCTTTCTGAAGGCTTTACATTAAGCGGACAGGATGCACAGATTAGCTTTGAGCTGGCAGCCGGAGAGATGTATCGCGTTGATCTGCAGGAGCAAGGAGATGCTGTTCCCAAGTATAAGAGAGCATCCAAAGAGGAAAGCGAATACCTGCGCGATTATTTGGCGCAAATGCCTCCTGAAGCAAAAATCAAAAGTTGCACAGCTATGATCTGCGGTCAGCTTAACAAAAATAACCGCTATGCAACAAGTGATATCAATGCATATGTTCATAGAATCGTAGGGAATATGACCGAAGATGAGATTGCTGCAATGGAGACGGCTATCCCTGTATATGCCAAGAAGATTCAGCAGAAGATCGAGGCTTTGGAAGATACATATAGAGAGCAACAATTCTATAGATGGCTTGACAGCGGCAAAGTGGTCTGCCGAGAGAATTATAAATTCCCTCCAGTAATTACCCCTGCCGACACCACAGATTCCATCCCTTATTCTCTATATGAAGCAGAAAAGAATGATATGAACAACTTTGAATCAAGAGTTCTTGATTATGTTGTGGGACTCAAGAATATTCAATGGTGGCATCGTATCATTGACCGTAAGGGCTTTAGAATCAACGGGTTTATTAATCACTATCCTGATTTTGTTGTCAAAACCAAGTCCGGAAAGATCGTAATGATTGAGATTAAGGGTGATGACCGAGATAATAGTGACAGTAAAACAAAGTTGAAGCTTGGCCGTCATTGGGCAGCACAATGTGGTGGTAACTACAGATACTTTATGGTGTTTGACCATGTGAATCTTGACGGTGCTTATACCGTGGATGACTTTGTTGAAATCGTGAAAGAATTATAATCCCTTTTATCACATGGATAAAAAGCTATCCCTAAACACATGAGATGAACAGGTCTTTGAGTAAAGGTGTAATTTATATTCTTACAAACCCGTCATCCTCTCAATATGTAAAGATCGGCTACGCCGACGACGTGGAATCGCGGTTGAAACCACTGAATAACAGCGAGTGCGTTCCTCTGCCTTCCGCATTTACGCTACATACGAGGTCGAAGAACGGTTGACCGATTTGAAACTCCATGCGCTGATTGACCAATTCAACCTGAATTTACGCTCTATTGATGAGATGGACGGCAAAAAACGTGTGCGTGAGTTTTATGCGATGTCGAAGGAACAGGCGTACTCTATCCTTGAAACAATCGCCATTCTCGGCGGCCGTAAGGACAGGGCGTCATCATCTGTACAAACCGACCACGGAGGAGAAAAGAACGAGAATTTGGTGCAAGAGATCGAGGAAGAACACATCGAGCGGCGTTCTCCAAGTGTAAAATTCCCGTTGGCACAACGATAACGTTCATTCATCAGGTGACACCAACTCCAGTGTACAATGCACAGTCGTGGACGATAAAACGATTGAATATCAAGAGCGGAGATTCGCACTTTCTGCCCTTGCAACTGAGCTTACAGGAAGTAAATGGGGCGTTGCCGGACCTCGCTATTTCAAGTACAACAGCATGTGGCTGAACGAACTCCGCACAAAAGAGGAAGGTTAGAAGGTAACCTCTCGCCTTGATGACGTTTGGATCATTCCTTGTAATCCGAAATATTACGATATCGTCGTAGCGTTCGACCACTTCGATGTAATCGAATGGAGTCAGTCGACTAACACCGCTGTTGGCGATACAGTGTACATATACGTCGGGGAGAAATACAAGCCACTCATTGATCTCGTTTATACAGAGCGCATTATTTATGCTATGCAGCTCAAGTTTTACGATGTCGAAACAAAAAATATACAGAATGCGATTAACGATTTGTTTAAGTGCGGTGTGATAATCCGTTAGCGATAAAGAAAGAAGGTTTGAATATGCCAATTACGTTTTCTGAACAATTTAATGTGCCGAGTTCTGCGCTGGAAAGTACTGGCGTATTTGATGTGATACTCGATGTTGATACACGAGTATTTATCGATCCTGCGTTGCTTGAACTCTGCACAGAGCCAGAGTTTGTTGGTGCACGTTCAAAAGTAGAAGGTTATTTTTCCAACATCATAACGCTATTGTGCCATTCTAAACGAAGTGGTGATATGTATTGGAGACGTGCTGATCGTCTTTTGACATTCAAAGAGCTATCTGGCACTTGCTTTGGCTATTCTCAAAATGGAACCGGAGGAAATGCTATCGGAGCAGTATTGCGCGATGCTATTTTGAATACAATCAAGGAATTAATGACCGAGGGAGAAACGGACCCGGTTCTGTTCGAGCTACTCGGTGTGTTCCAAGAGGGCATTGGCTGTGATCGTGTTAGCGATTTGATAACTTTTATCTTGAGGGAAGAAATTCTACAATATACCCAACGTGTAGTAACGCTGGCAGGCATTCCAAGCATTACAGTCCATTTTGGCCCGCGACAATATTTAACCTGTAGAAATCCGCATAACAAGAAGCCGCTGCTCCTTCTTCCGTCAACAATTCTCAGCCCGTTACCTATCGCCGAGGATTTTAACGATATTGAGCGAATTTGCCAAGAAAATGAGCGAGTTCGCCAAGAGATCAACGCTTACTTTGACATTGGCAAGAAAAATAAACTTCATAAATCACAGATTCTTTCGTTAATGCATAGCAGTCTAAGCTTTCGTTCGGCCTTAGTCACTGCTTATAAAACTATTCCTAAAAATGCTTACGATTTTTCAAGCGATCCCGCTGGAGAGTATACTTGGCTTGCTGCTGCACGAGAATATGTGTCTGAATACCCTTTGGCTTTAACTGGCCTACCGCTTGAAACAACAGACGATGTTTTTTCTATTGCCAAAGTAATATGTGATCGATTCAAAAGCCTCGTTGAAGATAACGGATTGTCGAAATTATTGTATGATTCCACTGGAGCGCCTAAACACGAATCTGCGGCACAACTTTTATTCTTTGGTATTGCTGACTCGTACTGCGATGCGAATGATATCGACCTCACAAAAGAGGGAAATAACGGTCGAGGTCCAGTTGATTTCAAACTCTCACGTGGATCAAACGATAAGGTTGTTGTAGAAACAAAGTTGACGTCAAATTCTCAGTTGAGGCATGGAATTGAAATTCAGTTACCCATATACATGAAGCAAGAAAAGACCAAACAAGCCATCTACCTAATCATAGACAACGGTCATCCCAAAGCATTAGAGAATTTCATTAGCTTTTATAATGGTTTAGATCAAGAAACTAAGAGGAAAATTTCCTATTTGATTGTTGATGCAACGCCTAAACTTTCGGCAAGCAAAGCGTAAATAACATAATACTACGCTCGTTTTTATGCAAACATATAAAATGGAGGACTTGTACTCGAATAGAGCACAAGCCCTCTTTCATTCTATTCAGTTATTCTTTCACCACTTCCAACATCATTCTTGCTCCAAGCTTAAAGTTGTTTTGGAATATCAAGCAATCCGTTATGGTTTGATGCCCTCGCACACTTCTGTATATTTGGAGAACAGTTCTTTTTATTCGTCTGTCATGGTGACTTGGAGTTTTTCTTCATTCCTACAGATTAGCTACAGTAGTTTCTTGTATTCCTTACAAGAGGATGTATCATAGTCGGTGGCTCGATATTGCCATACCAAAATTCTTCAAGGATTCTCATATAGCATCCTCTTCGTAGATCATTTCATAGAGGATGATTTTCTCGGCTCGGTTACGGATGTTGTTCATCGTTCCTACCCATGTCATCTGATCGTGCTGCTTCATACTTTCTGCAACATATTCAGTAGCTTTCATTTGCTCAATGATAAATTCAAGGCGGTTTCTGTATCTGCTCGTTCAAATCAGACATATATGTCCACAATCCACATCTGAGACAAAGATCGTTGAACCAGATGGGGTCGTGCTCTTTGACGCAATCTCTGTGCATCCGTCCCCAACGACCGATATGTTTGTTTTTCTCCAGTAAGCGAATATCGGGAATATAGTAATCGCCATAACGGATATTGTTAAGTTCCTGCATCATATATACCTCCCAAAAGCGTTTTTACGGATAAAAAAGAAGCGATACCCGGTTATCAAACCAAGTATCTCTAACTTTTGTTTAGCCAACCCCGTCTGACAGATGCCGTAAAATAGTTAAATTCTTAGTTTAACTGTTTTACGAGCACCCGCCATTCCAGCGGCGGATTTCATTTGCTTCTTTTGCTTTCTGAATAACTTTAAACAGTCTTGCCTTGCCGCGAATTCCGTATGCTTTCAATGACGGATAAACCGCAAGACAGATGGTCTTTTCAGTAAGGCTGGCATCTGCTACTACCAGATTGGTGTCCATTGGGTTGAGACCGCGTTCGGCACATTCTACAGAGGTATAAAAACTTTCAGGTCTATTACTGCATAAGCTTTTTATTCCATAGCTGCCTCCTGTGGTGGTTTTATAATTTAATCATGTCACAAAACCAGGTGTTTTATAGTTATCAGTTGTTAAAGTAGTCATGTCTATGCATGTTAAATAGCGGTAATATTGTCATTGGAGTAGCTACGGATATGCTTTCTAATTATCAGTTAGTGCTATTGTTTTAGTCCGAAAAGTAAATATAATTATTAATATAGGGATATTGTACATATCAGCCGTCACAATATGATATCACCTGTAATATTTGAGAAAGGAGGCATTGCGTATGCCTGGATATGATGATAAAACACGTAATCTTGTTCCTATCAGTGAAAAATTAATGCTTACAGTTGAAGAAGCTGCGGCATACAGCAATATAGGAATAAATAAAATTCATGAAATGGCAAGAAAGCCAGACTGCACATTTGTTTTATTTATAGGTAAAAAGAAGCTCATAAAGCGCAAAGAATTTGAAAGATATATTTCAACACGTATAGCAATTTAATAATAATTTTTTGGGGATACAATACAGTATCCCCTATTTTTATGTAAAAAAGTAAATTATTGATATTTGAGTCTGAATACAGTATAATTATATTGCTGTATTAGACTCTTTTTTTATGAAAAGGAGATTTAATATGGGTAAAGATTTAAAAGGCCGAGAACTCGGCGAATGTATCTCTCAGCTGGAGAATAAAAAATATCAGGGCAGAATCACAGCTAAAAATGGAAAGCGTATTAAACGTAGTTTTGATACGCTTGCTGAATGCAGAAAATGGGTTAATGATACACGATATGAAATAGAGCATAACATGATTAACAACCCTAACAGCATAACTGTTAATGAGTGGTTCGAATATTGGATTAAAGAAATTAAAAGCAGAAATGTAAGAGCGAGGACTCTCCAGAATTATCACGACAGATATAGAATTAACATCAAGGAAATTATCGGTGATTTAATTTTAGAAGAAGTAAAACCATTTCACTGTCAGATGATTCTTAACAAAATGGCGGATAGATACTGTAATTCAACAATCCGGCAGACAGCTATTGTAATGTATGCCCTTTTTGACTCCGCTGTAGAAAATGAATTTATTACTAAAAATCCGGTAACAAAAAGTGTTAAATGTACTGCCGGGGCGCCAATCAAAGAAACAAGAGTACTTACCAAAGAAGAACGGATGCGTTTCCTTGAAACAGCACAGAACTCTTCAAACTTTAATCAGTATGCGTTTCTCCTCCAGACTGGTCTCAGAACAGGAGAAATGATTGGGCTTAAATGGAGTGATATTGATTGGGACAATAAAACAATCAGTATTACAAGGTCTCTCAATTTCAGACACCCTGCAAAAGAATGGATTGTTGGGCCTACCAAAAGTGAATCCGGTGTGCGCACAGTTCCACTTACTGAATCAGCGTTAAAAATTCTTAGAAATCAGCAGGAGAAGATAAATAATCTTGAATATATCAATCCTGAATTTTCTGAATATGTGTTCCTTTCCAGAAAAGGTGAACTTACCAAAAATTCAACGTATGATTCAAAAATTTATTACTACTGCGATAAAATCGGAATGGAAAGATTTTCAATGCACACATTCAGGCATACATTTGCCACACGATGCATTGAAGCAGGTATGCGCCCAAAAACTTTACAGAAACTGCTTGGACATGCAAATGTAAATATTACAATGAATTTGTATGTTCATGTAACTGAAGAAGAAAAGGCCAAAGAACTGCGGAATGTAGAAGAAATGCTCAAAACCGATTTTTAGCATCAATATTTATAACGATTTGGCCTCGGTGGCCCCCAAGTGGCCCCTGAGCAAAAATACAGATTTAAAAATCCCAGTAAAATAAAGAAAAATTTAAAGGAGAATATAGATTATGAAATTAGGTATCGTTGGCCTGCCAAACGTAGGCAAAAGTACACTTTTCAACGCTATTACCAACGCCGGCGCTGCCAGTGCAAACTTTCCGTTCTGTACAATTGAGCCGAATGTGGGTGTGGTAGCTGTGCCGGACGAAAGACTGGACAGACTGGCCGAAATGTACAACCCTAAAAAATATACACCGGCTACAATCGAATTTGTAGACATTGCAGGTCTGGTAAAAGGTGCCAGCCACGGTGAAGGTCTGGGCAACAAATTCTTAAGCCACATCCGCGAAGTGGACGCCATTATCCACATGGTGCGCTGTTTCGACTCCACAGATATTATCCATGTGGAAGGCAGTGTTGACCCTCTGCGCGACATTGAAACAATCGACCTGGAACTGGTACTGTCTGACCTGGAAATCGTACAGCGCCGCATTGACAGAACAAAAAAGGCCGCTAAAGGCGACAGAAGCCTGGGCGATTTGATTGTAATGCTGGAAAGACTGGAAGAATATCTGGGCGAAGGCAGAAACGCCCGCGGTTTTGAACTGCTGAACGAAAAAGAGGAAGAATGGTTCAAGGAAATGCCTCTGCTTTCTGCAAAGCCTGTTATCTACGCCTGCAACCTGTCTGAAGACGACCTGCTGGAAGGCATTGAAGCCAACCAGTACTATCCAATCGTAAAGAAAAAGGCTGAAGAAGACAAGAGCGGCTGCCTGCCAATCTGCGCAAAGATTGAAGAAGATGTAAACGGCATGTCCAGAGAAGAAAAGAAAGAATTTCTGGCTGAGCTGGGTCTGGAAATTTCCGGTCTGGATACACTTATTCAGGAAAGCTACGCCCTGCTGGGTCTTATCAGCTTCCTGACTGCAGGTCCTGAAGAAGTGCGCGCATGGACAATCACAAAAGGCACAAAAGCACCACAGGCTGCAGGTAAAATCCACTCTGACTTTGAAAGAGGCTTTATCCGTGCAGAAATCGTGGCTTACGATGACCTGATGGCCTGCGGTACAATGGCGGCTGCAAAGGACAAAGGTCTGGTACGCAGCGAAGGCAAGGAATATGTGATGAAAGACGGCGACGTGACACTGTTCCGTTTCAACGTTTAACCAGTATGAGTCAGGCTGTTTCCAACCTGATAGCCAGCGGTGAATGGATATTCTATATAATTATCCCTGTGTTACTGTTCTTCATAGTATTCTCAGGCTTTATAGCATGGGTAAAATATGTAAACAGGGAGCATTCCCGACGAAATAAATAATTTTTACAATTTTCACCTTTATTTAATAAATAGGCTATAGAATATAATTAAAAGCAACCGCTTTTTATCAACGCCACCATTTATTGAGGAGGTATATGAATTATGAGAGCAAATCTTATAATATTTATTCTGTTCCCTTTTCTTATATGGCTGTTTATCCTGCTGGTGATAATCAACGCTGTTAAAGGGAATTTCAAGAAATCACCGGGGCATCGCAGCCGGCAAAACCGTACAGCCGGCCGCACAGGATACACCAAGCGGCAACCCAGCGTGAAAATGTCTGCCGACCGTCCGCAGATGCAACAGGGACTGTTTGACATGGACCTGGGCCGTGGCAAAAAGAAAACCAGAAAGTCTTTTGGTTCGTCTTTCGGCAATTCTGACTTTGACAGTTACGAAGCAAAAGGCAGGCTGAAAGATTTTGTCAGCGGCTATGACAAAAAGCTGAAAAAAGGCGGTGCTTCACAGCGCAGAGCGCAGGATATGCAGTTCAGTCATACATATGACGGACACGAACCATGGGACAAATGTCTGCCAAAGGAAAAGGACCCCTGGGACAAAGATTTTTATGCTTAAAATCAACAACAGCCGCCGGTGATACTGACGGCTGTTTCACTAAAAAAGTTTATGAGGTAATTATATGAAAACAATAGGTGTTATCGGCGCTATGCCGGAAGAAATTGTTCTGCTGAAAGGCAAAATGGCAGATGTATCCACAGAAAAAGTGGCTGGTCTGGAAATTATCACAGGCACACTCCACGGCAAAAATGTGGTACTGACACAGAGCGGTATGGGCAAAGCTGCCGCTGCTGCTGCAACACAGCTGCTGGTGACAAAATATGGCATTGAAGCCATTGTGTTCAGCGGTATTGCCGGCAATATGACCAGCAAAATCGGCGTGGGTGATGTTGTACTGTCAAAAGAAGTGGTTTACCACGATGCTGAAATTCCTATGCTGGCACAGCACTATCCAAATATGGACAGCTATTTCGGCGATGAAAATCTGATTGCCGCTGCAAGCCGTGCCTGTGAAGAAACAGACACAAACTACATCGTAGGCAAAATTGCCACAGGTGACAAATTCATCGGCGAAACAGAACAGAAAAACGCTATCGCAGCATTCTGTGACCCTGACTGTGTGGAAATGGAAGGCGCAGCAATTGCACATATCGCATGCAAAAACGATATTCCTTTCCTTATTATCCGTTCAATGAGCGACAACGCAGACGAAACAGCCAGAGAAGAGCTGGTTGAAAAACACTTTGATATTTCTGAATACTGTGACAAAGCCGCAGACATCTGCGAACTGTGCATCAAATACTGCTAAGGTGAATTATGGGCAATTACAGCTTTAATTATTATACTGACAAAGAAAACCGCCGCTGGCTGATTTCCATAATGGGCAGTGGTGATGAAATGCATATAGAGGACGGCGTGTACGGTATTTCCGTCACTGCATTTTTAATGCAGCCTCCGGTAAAACAGCTGTATATCCCGGACAGTGTAATGGAAATAGGAGAAGGCACATTTGCCGCCTATGACGACAGACTGACAATTTACTGTGCCGCAGAGAAAAAACCTGACGGCTGGGCAGACACCGAAACAGTGCTGGACAAATTCACCGATGAGGTCACTACTTACCACAAGGTACTTCACGGCTACTGGCTGGGCAACGCAGAATTTGTTCACGATGAAGAACAGAATCTGGTGACATATATTCCCTATCAGTCACGCAATTCCCGGCCAAAAGTGGTATGGGGACACAAATAAATACAGCATATAAGCAAACAGGCGGCCACCGGCCGCCTGTTTAATTGTAATTATTTTTTCACCTGCGTATATCACTGGCAGGCTGAAATATCAAAGCTGTCAAAAATATACATATTAAAATTCCCCTGTACCTGCTCATAATCCTGTGGACTGCGCAAAGTCCAGCAGGCGGCATCTGCACCCATAAGGCGGCACAGCTTCAAAGCGATATTACTGCTGTCTGTAAATTTGTATGAAATAAAGTCAGGGCGCGTTGCCACATTGCCCACCATAAAAGACAGGGCGGTGTACAGCGGTTTGCCGGCGTATTTTTCCTCTTTCCAGAATTCCTGTGCCAACTGACCGCGGACTGTCTGCGGGGCGTTCTGCCTGTACCATATCAGCGCGCGTGGGTCAAAAGACTGTACACAGTATGCACCCCGGTATTCGTCCAGCAATGCCTGACCTACGGCACACACAGCGGTATCCACACGGTCCATTTTGTATTCCACCAGCAGAGGAACTCTGCCGTCTATCAGTTCCAGGGCCTGTGCCAGCGTGGGAATAGTGTGCTCTGTGCCAAAAAGCCGCATCGACTGCAGTTCATCGGCAGTATATTCCCATATCTTTCCTTTTACACCGCATACACGCTCCAGGTCTGCATCGTGGAAAACCATTGCCACACCGTCGCTGCTCAGCTGCACATCCAGCTCTATTCCAAAACCCTTTTCAACAGCTTTCTCAAAGGAGAGCAGGCTGTTTTCAGGTATGCCGTTCTCATTGTCAAAATAACCTCTGTGGGCATAATTCCAGCCAGTGAACCGTGATGTATCCTTGCCTCTGCCCGGCGCAATCAGGAAAAGAAAAATAATTATAAGCAACATTATAAAAATGATGATGCGTTTCACCGTTTTTTTCATTGTATCCATATTTCCGGCACCTTTTCAAAAATTCAGAAATAATTATACCATATTTTCAGAATATATGGTAATTGCTCATTTGTCATCTGCAGCAGGTCCCTGATACACCCATGCTTTGTAAGGACAGGTTTTCACAGTACCTGCCACCTCCTCACCATAGGCGGAAACCCGCCACTGACATACAGAATGCAGCACAGGAATAAGGCTGCGGCCGGTATCGGTCAGGCTGTACTCAACACGGAGAGGAACTTCGTTGTACTGCTTTCTCTCCACCAGCTGTGCGGCAATCAGGTCTTTCATAACATTTGCCAGCACATTGTCGGTGATACCGGGAGTCATCACCTTTATTTCTTTATATCGCATTACACCCCTTATGTTCAGCAGACACAGCACACGGGGCTTCCATTTGCCGCCAAATATATTCACACCATATTCTGTAGGACAGTAGATGTTTCTTTCCATTTTATGTATATACATTGTTGTATCCTCATTGTTTTATAATGTATAATTATATTTAAAAAATAACAACATTACAAGTTAATCATTAAATTATGAGTAACTAATTAAATAATGAAACTGTTTTCCGCCATTGATTTTTTTGCTAAAATATAAAAAACAGTACACAAGGAGAAGCGATATGATATATGAATTGCTGTTCAGCGCCACAGGGCGCACAGAAAAAGTGCTGGATATAATCAGCGGCAGATGGGAAGGCGAAAAAATACGCCTGGACCTTTCCTCCCCTGAATTTGACGGCAGCAGATATAATATAACCGCAGAGGATTTCTGTATTTTTGCCACCTCCGTTTTTGAAGGCAGAATACCTGCTCCTGCTCTGCAAAATCTGAAAAAACTGACAACAGGCGGTGCAAAAATGCTGCTGGTGGCAGTATTTGGCAACCGTGCTGTGGATGACTGTCTGCTGGAGATGAAAAACGAAGCAGAACGGCTGGGCTTTGTACCGGTGGCCGCCATAGAAGCCTCTGTACAGCACTCTATCATAACAAAGGTAGAGGCCTCACGCCCGGACCAAGGAGATATAGCAGAGCTGAAAGCCTTTGCTGACAAAGTAAAACAGCTTATGGACGAAAAAATTGACGGTCAGCTGAATGTACCGGGCAACTATCCTTATGTAGAAATGGGCGGTGTGCCGCTGAAACCAAAAGGGAACAAAAATTGTGTAAACTGCGGACTGTGCGCCGCCAAATGCCCTGTAAAAGCTATTGATAAAACAAATCCCCGACTGACGGACAAAAACAAATGCATCACCTGTATGAGATGTGCAGAAATATGCCCTGTGGACGCCAGAAATTTCCCGGGCTTTATGGTAGGTGCAGTACATCTGGCAATGAAATCAAAATTTGCGGGAAGAAAGCCAAACAAACTATATATTCCGGAATAAACTGTAAAAAAGACACGGCTGCAGCCGTGTCTTTTATCTGTTTGCTTTTCTGTATGCCGTAGGTGACATGCCGTAAGCTTTTTTGAATATATTGGAAAACCGGTAACTGTTGCTGTAGCCATATTCCCGTGAGATGCTCACAATGGTTTTATCTGTCTGCAACAGGCTGCGGGCGGCCATATCCAGTCTGGTTTTTGTAATAAATTCCTTTGTGGAAAGGCCCAGCACACTGCGAAAACATTTGTACAGATAGCTTTGGGAAACATTACACTCACCGCACAGCATATCCACAGTAACGGCGATTTCCGGGTTGTTTATTATAAATCGGTGACATTTCAGCACAGTCTGTTCCCGGCTGACGGCATGGTTTTCTCCGCGGTTTTCAGCCACCTTACTCTGACCGGAAAAAGCTATGGCCCCCACCAGTCTTTTCAGCATCATCAGCACACGGTAATAATGGCCATCCTCCTCTTTTACAGCACTTTCTGCCACAATATACAGATTTTCCATACCTTCACCGGAGATTATTCCCGGTATTATGGCCACATCTTTAAGCCCCAGCATATTTCTGAATTTCCGGTCCTGCACCGGAGACACCAGGTTGAAATTCACCGCTATAAAGCTGCATTTATCCGGACCGTTTATCTCTGCATGATATAAAGAACCAGGGCAGAACAGCACACAGTCACCGCTGCGGGTATAATAGATATTGCGGCCTATGTGTATACTGGCCTCACCTCCCAGCATAACCAGGATTTTGTAGCTGTTGAGTATAGAACGGGGACTTTTTCTGGACGAATCTTCACCCAGATAGGCTATGCTGACTATCTCGTAATCAAACTGTTCCAGTTCCCGGCTGATATTATCTTTTGACAGCGGTTTCACTATACTTTTCATTATAAACACCTTTTTTAATATACTTTTAAGGTAATGATAGCATATCGTTATTATTTTTCAAGATATTTCTATGTTTTTGGTATGATTTTTATATTTTTTATATCATTATCTGTATTGATATTTATTTATCGAATGGTAAATTATAATTAGCGTATGCTGACAAAAATTTAATACAGGAGAAATGAAATGAAAAAGATTACAGCTATCATTCTGACAATGGCTATGGCTCTGTCAATGGTTGCATGCTCCTCCACACCAAAGAACGAAGTTCCACAGGTGGAAGCTGATGTGACAAAAACAGCAGACATCGTTATTGTTGGTGCAGGCGCTGCAGGCCTTTCCGCTGCTATCGAAGCAGTAGACAACGGTGCTGAAAGCGTTATCATCATTGAAAAAACAGCTACAACAGGTGGTTCCCTGAACTTTACAAGCGGCTCCATGTCCGGTGCTGAAACAATTATTCAGGAAATCGACGGCGTAGAAGACACAAAAGAATCCTATGTTCAGGATATTCTGAAAAACGGTGCAAACCTGGGTGATGAAGAACTCATCCGTGCATACGTTGAAGAAGACGTAGCAGCTATCCAGTGGCTGTGGGACAACGGTCTGTCTGACAACAAATTCTCTGTAGACCGTGCTACAGGCACAATGAGCGTATTCGCACCTGAACACGCACTGTACTCTGTAAAGAGAACATACAAAGCTTCCCCAGAAGATGCTACAAAATACAAATCTGCAGCACACGAAATTCTGGACACAGTTGTAAAAGGCGAAAGCAAAATTGCTATCGACTACCAGACAGAAGCAAAAATGCTGGTAAACAACGAAGCTGGTCAGGTTCTGTCCGTAGTTGCTGAAAACGCACAGGGCGAAACAGTTCTCTACACAGCAAACAAAGGTCTTATCATGGCTACAGGCGGCTACTCCGGCAACCTGAAAATGATGGGCGCATTCACAGAAAACGGCTCCAGCTACCTGGTAGGCGGTTCTGACGCAGCTGACGGTTACGGTATCTACATGATGCAGAACGTTGGTGCAAACATCGATGCAGAAAAAATGGGCTATGTTCCAACATTCCCAATGGGTCTGGACACAGGCATGGGTCCTGGTAAAATCGCTTCTACATACATGTGGAAATACGGCGCTATCTGCGTAAACCAGGAAGGTAACCGTTTCGTTAAAGAAACAGAAGCTGACCCAGCTATCCGTGAAGTTGCTCTGGAAGAACAGACAAACGCTATCCAGTACGATATTTTCACAGACAACATCATCGAAACAGTTAACGAACTGGGCACAAACATATTCTGGAACTACTTCTATGCTCCAGGCATGCCATACAACAAATTCGTTATCGAAGCTGATTCCATCGAAGAACTGGCAGAAAAAATCGGCGTTAACGCTGAAAACCTGGCAAAAACAATCGCAGATTACAACGCTCATGTTGAATCCGGCGAAACAGATGAATTCGGCCGTGAATTTACAGAAGAATCCCTGGACTACAGCTACTCCTGCGCTATCAACAAAGTTGAAGGCGACAAATACTACGCAATCGCACAGAGAGCTCTGGTTGTTATGACACTGGGCGGCGTTCAGACAAACACATCTGCACAGGTTCTGGATGCTGACGGCAATGTTATCCCTGGTCTGTACGCAGCAGGCGAATGTGTAGGCGGTATCTGGGGTAAATTCGTATCCGGCGGTACAGGCGTAATGGGTCCTATCGTATTCGGTCGTCTGGCTGCAAGAACAGCTATGACAACAGAAATGGCTGAAAGCTACACAATGAAAGAAGCACAGACAGTTATCACAGAAGATATGTTTGAAGCTGAAGAAGAAGCACCAGCAGATACAACATCCCGTTTCGATATGACAAAAGCTCTGAAAGACGGCGAATACACAGCTGAAGTTGAAGGTCAGGAAGGCCCGATGACAGTTAAGACAACTGTTGCAGACGGCAAAATCGCAGCTGTAGAAATCGTTTCCAACAACGAAACACAGTCTATCGCAGCACCAGCTATGGAATCTGTACCACAGGCTATCGTGGACGGCAACACATGTGATGTTGACGCAGTTGCAGGCGCTACACTGACATCCAACAGAATTATGGATGCTGTAGCACTGTGTCTGGCACAGGCAGCTGAATAATCAGACTATATAATTCTTTATATTTCCTATAGCGAAAACGCACCACTTTTCAGTGGTGCGTTTTCTTTATATCAGATTTTTTACTATGTCACTGAAGTCAAAGGTGGCGAAATAATCGCGCGGCGTTTCGGCGCGGCGTATCAGCCGGTGGCTGCCGTCGGCTTTCAGCAGAACTTCCGCGCTGCGCAGCTTGCCGTTGTACTGATAGCCCATGGAATAACCGTGAGCGCCGGTGTCGTGAATAAACAGATAATCCCCCTTGTCTATACGGGGCAGCTTTCTGTCAATGGCGAATTTGTCGCTGTTTTCACAGAGAGAGCCGGTAACATCATATTTGTGGTCGCATGGCTGATTTTCCTTGCCCAGCACTGTGATATGATGGTAAGAGCCGTATACAGCCGGGCGCATAAGGTTTGCGGCGCAGGCATCACAGCCGATGTACTCTTTGTAAATATGTTTTTCGTGTACAGCCTGTGTCACCAGACCACCGTAAGGTCCCATCATAAAGCGGCCCATTTCGGTGTAAACAGCCACATGGCCCATGCCTGCAGGCACCAGTATTTCTTCAAACGCCTTTTTTACACCCTGGCCTATTTCAACTATATCGTTGGCCGGCTGCTCAGGGGTGTAAGGTATGCCCACACCGCCGGACAGGTTGATAAAGGTGACATTAACACCTGTGGCCTCTTTCAGTCGTACAGCCAGACGGAACAGGTCCCCTGCCAGTTTTGGGTAATATTCATTGGTTACGGTGTTGCTGGCAAGGAAAGCGTGAATACCGAATTTTTCCGCACCTTTGTTTTTCATAATACGGAAAGCCTCTGTCATCTGCCGTTCTGTCATACCATATTTGGCATCGCCGGGGTTGTCCATAATACCATTGGACATTTCGTACACTCCGCCAGGGTTATAACGACAACAGATTGTCCGTGGAATATAGCCTATGCTTTCCTCCAGAAACTGCACATGGGTGAAATCATCCAGATTGATAATAGCACCCAGCTGTGCCGCATAACGGTACTCCTCTGCCGGTGTGGCATTGGAGGAAAACATAATTTCTTCCCCTTTAAAGCCCAGTTCTGCCGCCAGCATCAGCTCTGTCATAGAGCTGCAGTCACAGCCACAGCCGTACTCTCTGAGAATATTTATCAGGTATGGATTGGGATTAGCCTTTACTGCAAAATATTCGCGGAAACCTGTGTTCCAGGCGAAAGCCTGCTTTACCTGACTGGCGTTTTCCCTTATCCCTTTTTCATCATAGATATGAAAAGGTGTGGGGATGTCCTTTACTATTTCCTGTATCTTTTCCAGTGTTACAAATGGTTTTTTCATAATTGTTCCCTCTATGGTTTTGTATGCCTATGATTTTAACACAATAAATGACAAAAGAAAACCCCGTCAGTGACGGGGTTTGTCATTTAAAACAGAAAATGGGCAAATATTGCGATAACAGGCAGAGTAACAATTGTTCTTTCCAGGAAGATTATAAACAAATCTTTCAGCGAAACGGGGATTTTGCTGCCCATAATGATACTGCCGATTTCAGACATATAAATCAGCTGTGTCACGCTGGTAGCGGCTACAACAAACTTTGTCATTTCGCTTTCAAAACCAGCGGCAATAACGCTGGGCAGGAACATATCCGCAAAGCCCACAATCACAGTCTGGCTGGCAGCAGCAGCCTCAGGTATACCCAGCAGCTTGTACAGCGGAATAAAGGGTAATCCCATTATTTTGAAAACCGGAGTATACTCGGCGATAATCAGTGCGACAGTGCCCATGGCCAGAATTACAGGTAATGTGCCAAGCCACATTTCCAGCACATTTTCCACGCCGGCGCGGATAAACTCTGCCACTCCCGGTGCTGTTTCACCCTTTTTCAGTGCCAGAGACAGGCCGTATTTAAAGGACGATGTACCTTCGGGAATATCCTCCCTGTGAGCCTGACCTGTGTAATATGTGTCCGGCACCTTTGACAGCGGTGGCAGCTTTGGCACGATGATGGCGGCAACTACGCCGGCCAGTGAAACTATGCCGTAGAATGGCAGGAACATATGCTCCAGACCTACCTCGCTGATAACCACCAGGCTGAAAGTGATGCTTACAGCGGAAAAGGTGGTGGCGATAACGGTAGCCTCTCTTTTGGAGTAAAAACCGTCTTCATACTGTTTGCTGGTAAGAAGAACGCCAATAGAACCGTCACCCAGCCAGGATGCCACACAGTCCAGAGCACTGCGGCCAGGCAGGTTGAACACAGGGCGCATTATCTTTATTAACAGTGCGCCAAAAAAGTCCAGCAGACCGTAGTCCAGCAGCAGTGACAGCAGTACGCCTGCCAGGAAAAATACGCACACCAGAATAGGCATCAGGTCATACAGTACCACGCCGCCGGTGCTGTCACCGATTATAATTTCCGGGCCGATACCGGAAAACATCATTATGGCGAAAACAAATCCGGTCATTCTCACCCGGAACCAGAAGCCTTTTACACCGAAAAGGTTGTCCAGCTTGGGATTGTTTCTGATAAAAGCTACCGGTACAAATCTGTATATCAATGTGATAATTGCACTGATGGAAATAAGCAGACAGATAACCGCTGTGCTGTAATCACCCATCATATCCAACAGACGGTTGGCAAGCACCGCTATAGGAATAGTCAGATTACCATCCTGGTTTACGGGTGTTACAAACAGAAATATACCTATCAGTGATGGAATCAGAAATTTATAAAATCTTTTTTCTTTCAATATGTTCATAGCATTTCCTTTTTCATATATCAGTTGTTTAAAGTCGCATTCATATACTTTATATTATTTTCATAAATAAATCAAGTAAATTTTTCCTCTGCGTATTTATTAAAAAAGCAACAAATCAAAACCTCTCTGCATCGATATTAGCGGAGAGGTTTAAATTTATAGGCCTTTGTTCAGAGCTTCGTTGTAATTCCGGGGAGTATTGATATTCACAAACTCGTGGGGGTGAGGTGCAGGCACATACTGTGTATTCAGCAGTTTCAGAGTGTGCATAAGGCGGAAATCCCCTTTGGTCAGCTGTGCTTCTATCACCGGCAGGGCAGTTTTGCGGTAGATGCCCACCGTGGGAAAAGCTTTGTCCCCGGCAGTGAAAACCACAGCATCGGCATCTGCAGAGGCCACAGAAAAAAGATAAAGCAGAGTTGACTGTGAAACAAAAGGCATATCACAGGGGATTACAGCCACCTGTGTGTTTTCGGCTCGGGTCAGCACCGCCTGCAGCGCCCCAGCGGTCCACAGCCGGCGTAATTATCCCCTACCAGCGGCAATCCAAAACAACTGTAGGCCGGATTGTCCCCCGATATACACATACTGTCAAAAATCTGTGCATTGCAGATTATATGGTCGATAAAGGTGTATTCACCCAGCGGCAACATACCTTTGTCGCTGCCCATTCTGCTGGATTTACCGCCGGCCAGTATGGCACAGCCGGTTTTGCGCACTGCTGTCATAGCTTTGCGGCGATTGAGAGCACCCTGTACAGACAGGTCCACAGTTTTTTCAACATTTTCCGGATTTTCTGTGAAAAACTTTCCGCAATACCTGAAAATCCGGTCATACGCGGCCCTGCTGGTGTCATCATCACAGGAGTGAGCGGATTTTACCATAGTCAGCAGTGATATGTAATTTTCTGTTTTTTCACCGGTGTGCCAGGATTCGAAATCGATGCCTGTTATGCGTCCGGTGGAGTGATTGTATATAAAGTTGCGCGGATTTATATCTTCCAGCACTATGTGGCTGCCGGTCTGACGGTAAAAATACCGCCGGAAATCAGTCAGCCAGTCAGCCAGTTTTTTCAATACATCAGTCACCAGCGCAGTGTCAGGGCAGTAAAGTATATCCGATATCAGCTGTCCTGGCCGGTATTCCATGGTGAGACAGCACCCTGACCGGTCATACAGCCGGGGAGTGAGACCACTGCCATCCATCACGGACAGCACATATCTTTCTTTGTCCCGGGCAATACGGCTGCGGAAGCGCTTTATCACAATATTTTTTTCAGGCTTTATTTCAGTTTTGTTTCTCATTTATCTTTATCTGTACCACATTCTGTGCCCAGCGTGTGGAAAATTCATCATTGTTTACTACCAGCATAAATGTGCCGTTTTCCAAAGGCAGGCTGTTTTCCTGTGTCACCAGCCACACATTACCGTCAGCAGCTATTTCACTGCCTGTAAGGGTAATTTCATAGTTGTCTGCGCACACTGCGCTTACCTGTAAATCATCTGTAACAGCCACATCCAGCTCCTGCAAAATATACTGCAGCTGTATTCCGGTGTAATTTTTGTCAAAAACATCACCGTTGCGGCGTTTCATCTGAGTGTCAAAGGAGATAAAATTTTCATCTTCTTCGCTGTAAAGATATACCTGCTCTGTGTCACCTTTCAACACAGCCAGCTGTCTGGACTGTGCCAGCTGTTCCTGTTCTGTCATAGCACCACGGTTTACTGCAACCAGCACCAATACAACGGCTGTACAAATCAAAGCGATAATTTTTTTCATTTTTTATACCTCATTCTTTCTATCTGTATATGCAGTCTGTCATATATTACAGCTGCCATGTATCCGCCAAAGCCACCTGACAAAATACCAAAGATATAAAAAAGGAGAAAGGGCACCACAGACATTCTGAAATACAATGTATTTGTCAATGCAGCACCTGCCAGTACCCCGGCCGCACCAGCCAGAGGCATTCGCTTCTGAACAGGTACAGCTGAAAAAATACTGCTGCACAGTACTATATCAATCACCACGCCCGGCAGCGTATAGGTGATAAAAACCAACAACCCTGTCACAGAAGATATTCCCAGTCCCAGCGCCATCACAGCCTGGACAAGACCCATCATTGCAGCAGTGCCTTTTTTCTGTACTGCTGCTGCGCCGAAAACAAGAAACATCATGCTGAAGCCTGCGGTCACACTGCCGCCTGGTATGCGGATAAAATCCGTCAGCAGATTGAACACCGGCGATAAAAAGGGTTTTATTATCATACCGGATACAGCCAGAAAAGCCATAAGGCACAGCTGCCGGGTGGTAAAGTACTGCTTTTTGCTCATAATAATCTCCATTTAAAAAGGCATATCCCGAAAAGAGATATGCCAGAACAGACCTTTTCCCAAAGGCCTGTGTGGTATTTCTTTTCAAATTGCTTATAGCGGGAAGGCGAAGGCGTTTCCCCCTTCACCCCGGAAACCTTAACGGTTTCGTCGTGCAGACCATGGCATAGCTGTAGGCCTGCACGCTCGAAATACAATATTTAATTTTCATAAATATATACAATCCCTACGGCACAACTCTGTTATGCCGCCTCTCTTTACATAAGAGAGGGTTTATGGCAGTATATATTGATTTTTTATTTCTGACTTTCTGCCAGTTCTTTACACTGTTTAACCAGTGAATGTTCTTCCGGCACAGGGTTTGCCGCGTCATCTACCAGCTGCAATGCGCCAAAGGAACAGCCGCGCACACAGGCCGGCTGAAGGCCTGCACGGATGCGGTTTATACAGCCGTCACATTTTTTCATCTTGCCGTCAGGGCCGAATGTAGGTGCGCCGAAAGGACAGGCCATGGAGCAGCTGTGGCAGCCGATACAGTATTCTGTATTGAACAGTGTCAGGCCGGTTTCTTCGTCTTTGTACAGACAGCCGGACGGACAGGCTGTAACGCACGGTGCGTTGTCACAGTGCATACATGACATGGTGTAATAATTGATAAGCCCCAGTTCTCTGGTTTCCTGACGGAATACCATTCTGAAAGGGCGTGCGCCTGTGGACAGGTCTGTGTCATTCTGGTCCATACAGGCTATTGCGCAGGCGCCACAGGCGCAGCAGCGTGAAATATCCAGTTCCAGTTTCAGTGCCATAGTTATTTCCTCCTGATGTAACAGAATGCGCTGCGGTAAGCAGGGAATCCTGAGTATGGGTCAAGGTTTGTGCCGTCCAGGATGCTGTTTATATCCAGTTCACGGTAGCCGTGATAGATATATACTTCGCCTTTCTGCACGGTGGCTGTAGGGATAGCCTTGAAGGTAAGGGCACCGATATTTGTAACAATTTCCACATCATCGCCCAGTTCGATGCCGTATTCGTCGGCATCTTCCATGCTCATCTCCACTGACGGGTCAGGCAGAAGATGGCGTTCCCACGGCATATCATGCAGGCGTGAGTGCAGAGCGTTCGGTATACGGGTACCGGCACACAGCAGGAAAGGATATTTTTCCCTGTCAGGGTTAAATGGTGGTGTATATGTAGGCAGAGCATCAAGACCCCACTGAGGATTGTCAGCAATAAGCTTTGAATACAGTTCCAGCTTGCCGGTAGGTGTGGCAAAGCCTTTTTCCAGTGTGCTGCCGTAGCGGTATGGCGGAATACCCTGCAGTTTTACAGGGTGCGGTGCCGCTTTCAGTTCTTCTATTGTAACCGGCAGGTCCTGGATAATATATTCGATACATTTCTCATAACCGCCGCAAAGCAGTTCGTCGTCCATGCCCATTCTGTTGGCCAGCAGTGAAAGAATATCGCAGTCAGATTTTGACTGGCCCAGCGGTTCAACAACAGGATTTGTATACCATATAAACTGACCCGGATAGGTTTTCAGCTCGCCTCTTTCCATGGAAGTACATGCCGGCAGCACAATATCTGCCCATTTGGCTGTATCTGTCATAAACAGGTCAACATCAACGAAAAAGTCCAGCTTTTTGAACGCCTCCAGGTAATTGGTATCACCGGCAAACATTCTGTAGTTCATACCCAAAGCAAACAGGGCTTTTACAGATTCATCATCCTGGCGGAGAATATTGAAGGCAAGGTCATTGGCCTGCATGTCACCGCGCAGTTCATACCACAGAGGATGTTCCCGTGCGCCAACGGCAGGTTTGCCGTTATGAGGGTATTTTTCATCCATAAAATGTTCTTCTCTTGTTCTGAAACCGCAGTCACGCTCCATAAACGTGTGTGTGATTGGTTTCTGGCCGCCTTTTTTGTCAAAGTTGCCTGTGATAACCAGCAGAGACATCATGGCGCGGTAGTTCTGCATGCCGTTTGTATGGTGACCCATAGGGGCAGAGCTTTCTGTGATGCAGGCACTGTCAGCCCGGTGAATCATTTCGGCGGCTTTTACAATATCCGCAGCTGGAACACCTGTCAGTTCCTCGCCTTTTTCAGGTGGGAACTGGGCAACATAGGCCGCATATTCTTCATAGCCATAAACGTATTTTTCAATAAATTCTTTGTCAATCCAGCCCTTTTCGATAAGCACATTGGCGATGGACAGAGCCAGAGCGCCGTCTGTGCCCAGATGCGGGCGCAGGTGCAGGTCGGCAATGCGCAGTGTTGTAGGAGTGATACGCGGGTCAACTATAATAACCTTCATACCGCGTTCTTTGCCCTTTTCCATGGCGCCAACCATAGGAAAACGGGAGAAGTAGCTGTTTGTGCCCCAGCCAATGAACAGGTCGGTATTGCCCAGGTCCTGCAGCATGTGGTGCTGTGCAATTGTCTGCCATGCCATAACACCGCTGGTGAAGCAGCTTGATGATTCTGTGCCATAGTTCTGTGTACCGAAACCATTGGCAAAACGGCGCAGCATAAAACGGTACCATTTGCTGTAGCCGGAGTAGAAAGCCACCCGGTCGGGGCCATGTTTTTCTCTGATGTCCAGCAGTTTTTCGGCTATTGTATCCAGGGCTTCGTCCCAGGAGATAGGCTCAAATTTGCCCTCACCGCGCTCGCCCACTCTTTTCAAAGGTGTAAGCAGTCTGTCCTCTCTGTACAGATACTGTCTGTTGGCGGCACCTTTTGTACACAGCTTGCCTTTGTTCTGAGGATGCTCTTTTGTACCTTCAACCTTTATAATTCGACCGTCTTTCACATATACATCCAGACCGCAGTGCATACCCGGTGTGCATATATCGCACACAGAATGGCGTATTTCTATGCCGCTTTCTTCGCCGGGAATTTTACCTTTGGTATAGTCTATATTATTAGCCATTGAATTTACCCTCCATTTTTTCTATAAATGATGGTCTCAGGCCCTCTTTAATCAGAATACCTTTCTGAATAGGTGACAGCCGGGCTGTTTTGTTTTCCATAATTCTGTACAGATAGTTTTTAACAGTGCCGCTTATGCGGTAGTTGTCCAGAATATTTACACCCACCAGGCCGTCTTCGCCTATAACAGCCTCTACATAAAGGCCTTTTGTAATATCGCCGGATTTTACCACCTGGCCGGTGAGTCTGTTGTCGCCAAAGCCGATAAAGTCCATATCCATAAAATGAGTGATGTTGTGCAGGAAGTTGCCGTCAAAGCTGGCTGTAGCACCGGCCATATTTGCGCCGGCTGTGGTACCCTGATGGGCAGCGTTTGCCCACAGGCCGATAATCATGCTGTCTTTGCTCTGCAGTTCTGCACCTTCGCTTACATCACCTGCAGCATAGATGCCCTCTGCGGAGGTCTGCATATTTTCATCCACGATAACGCCACGATTGATTTTTACCTGGTCTTTGTCCAGTATGGATACATTTGTACGGGTGCCAATGCACAGCACTATCAGGTCAGCGTCCACTGTGCTGCCGTCTGACATGTGGCAGATATAGCCATTTTCCCTTTTTTCACAGGAGGTCAGTGCACTGCCCAGTGCCAGGCACACACCTTTCTGTGTGATACGGCGGGAAATTTCGTCAGATACGCTGTCATAGGCTGCCAGAGGGAACATTTTCGGTGCCATATCAGCCAGAGTGGTTTTTATGCCTTTGTTATTCAGCAGTTCCACCACTTTGATGCCTACCATAGATGCGCCTACTACCAGTGCGGTTGTGTATTCTGTGGTGTCCAGTGCATTTCTCAGCCGGATTGCATCGTCCAAAGTGCGCATATAAAATGCGTCTGCAGGGTCCAGACCTTCAAACTGCGGTGCAAAAGCACTGGCACCTGTGGCCACCAGAATTTTGTCAAAGGTAAAGCTTTCGCCGTCTTCCACAGTCACTGTTTTTGCCGCTGCGTCCACTTTTGCCACTTTTTTGCCTGTGATTACCTCCAGGTTCAGTTCTTCTTTGATTTTTGCCATATCGCCAAATGGGAACATACCTTCAAAAGGGATTTTACCTGCCACATAATATGTGGTCAGCATAGGGTTATATGGTGAGTATTCATGCTCGCTGAATACTGTGATTTTGCCGTCAGGGTCATTTTCTCTTATGGTTTTGGCACCGTAGTAGCCGGCACAGCCAAAACCGATAATGCCATAGTTTGCCATTGTCAACCTCCTGTATATATTGACTTTTATCAGTATTTACAATGTTTTTGTATGTATTAAATGTGTATATCGAAACCGACACATTGTCGTCTATGATGAGTTATTTCTGCTTTTTCACCAGTTCTTCGCACTGCCGGACAAGGGATTTTTCATAAGGCAGCGGAGCTTCATCTGTGTCCACAACCTTCAGGGCGCGGAAGAAACAGGCCTGTACGCATGCAGGCTGCAGACCGGCTTTTATTCTGTCGTAGCAGCCGTCGCATTTTTTCATTTTGTCATCAGGGCCGAAGGTAGGCGCGCCGAAAGGACAGGCCATGGCGCAGCTGTGACAGCCGATACAGTACTGGGTGTTGTACAGTGTCAGGCCGGTTTCCCGGTCTTTGTACAGACAGCCGGATGGGCAGGCTGTAACGCAGGGCGCGTTGTCACAGTGCATACATGCGATGGAATAATAATCCACCTGGCGGCCGCGGTCGGTTTCCTGACGGAAAACAGTGCGGTATGGGCGCACGCCGGTTTTCAGGTCTATGTCATTCTGGTCCATGCAGGCTATTGAACAGGCGCCGCAGGCACAGCAACGGGAAATATCCAGTTCTATTTTAATTGCCATCAGTCGGCCCTCCTTATTGTACAGTAAACGCTGCGGTACGCAGGATAGCCTGAGTATGGGTCGCAGATTTCCCTGTACGGAATAATGCTGTTAATATCTCTTTCAGGATAGCCGTGGTAAACAAACAACTGGCCTTCCTTTACGGTATGGGTTGGGTTTGCTTTGAATTTCAGACTGCCGATTGATGTGACAATCTCCACATCATCACCCAGCTCTATACCCAGCTTTTCACAGTCAGCAGGGTTGATTTCCACCATAGGGTCAGGCAGCAGGCTGCGCTGCCAAGGAGAACCATGGAGACGAGAGTGCAGCACATTTGGCAATCTTGCGCCGGAACACAGCATAAACGGATATTTTTCCGGGTCCGGGTTGATAGGCGGTGTATATGTCGGCAGAGGGTCCAGACCCCATTCAGGGTGAGCGCCGATAACCTCGCTGTACAGTTCAATTTTGCCGGTAGGTGTGCGCCAGCCGTTTTCCAGATACCAGCCCACAGGCTTCTGTTCTATACCCTCTATCTTTATCACTTCGTCGCTGGCCATAACCATATCCAGGTCTACGGGAATATCGCGGAAGATGTATTTCACTGCGTTTTCATAGCCAGAGCAAAGTATAGGGTCGTCTATTTTCATAACATTTGCCAGGTCAGTGATGATATCCACATCGCGCCTGCTTTCACCCAGAGGCCGTACTACAGGCTTGGTATACATAATGTGGCAGCCCGGGTAGCCTTTGAACTCACTTCTTTCCAGAGATGTACAGCAAGGCAGAACAATATCTGCCCATTTGGCGCTGTCTGTCATAAACAGGTCCACATCCACAAAGAAGTCCAGCTTTTTAAAGGCTTCCAGCACTTTGCCATCCTCTGCAAACATGCGGTAGTTCATACCGTGGGCGTACAGTGCCTTTATGGATTTTTCGTCCTGGTTGAGAATATTCTGCGCCAGGTCGTTGGCCTGCATATCTCTTCTCAGTTCATACCACAGCGGGTGAACATCAGCCCCAACAGCCTTGTCCACATTTTCCGGATAAGTTTCAAACATAAAGTCGCGTTCGTGGGTGTCATAACCGGTGGTTCTTTCGGAGAAAGAGGACTCACTTGGATTCTGGCCACCCTGTGTGCCAATGTTTCCGGTTATGGCCAGCAGTGACATGATACAGCGGTAGTTCTGCATGCCGTTATGGTGATGTGCCAGCGGTGCAGAGCTTTCAGATATGGACATGGTCCGGGCGTCGCGTATCATTTCCACCGCTTTCATAATATCTGCGGCAGGCACTCCGGTCAGTTCTTCGCCTTTTTCCAGAGTGTACTGCTTTACGCTTTCGGCATACCGGTCAAAGCCGTGAACATGTTTGTCTATGTATTCTTTATCTATCCAGCCGTTCTGGATAAGCTGATTGGCCATTGTCAGGGCCAGAGCGCCGTCAGTGCCCAGTCGTGGGCGAAGATGCAGGTCGGCAAAGCGCCGTGAAGCCGGGGTGATGCGCGGGTCCACCACAATGTATTTCATGCCTGTCAGGGCTTTCAGCTTTTCAATACCCATAGGCAATTTATACATGGAATAATAACCGTTGGCAGCCCAGCCGATAAACAGCTTTGCCATAAGATTCATACCCATTTCCATGCCGGTAGCGCATTGCCAGGCCATAAGACCGGAGGCAAAGCAGGAGGAGTGTTCCGTGCCGTAGCTCTGGCTGCCAAAAGAATGAGCAAAGCGGGCCAGCATGCTTCGGTACCATTTATTGTAGCCGGAATAAAAGGCCACCTTGTCAGCACCGTAAGTTTCCTTTATGCCGTTCAGCTTCCGGGCGATTTCTGCATAAGCTTCTTCCCAGGTAATTCTTTCAAATTTACCTTCTCCTCTTTCACCGATGCGGCGCATAGGGTAAAGAATTCTGTCCTCGCGGTAGAGGAATTCCTTGTTGGAAAGACCTTTGGTACACAGGGCACCGTTTGAGTCAGGATGTTCTTTCCAGCCCTCCACCTTGATAACCTTGCCGTCTTTCACCAGGCAGGTCAGGCCGCAGTGGGGTGCAGGTGAACATATGGCACAAATAGAGTGTTTTACCTCTATGCCTGTGTCCGGCCCGGGAATTTTAGCCTTAAGGGCATCGTAATCAGCCATTGTATTTCCCTCCGTTTTTATATTTTTGTTATTGATGTTTATTCCGGCAGGCAATTAAACGGCCGGCCAGACTTTCATTTATTAACAATATTCGATATATTTTTATCTTATTTAATTATAATATTTACTGTCTGCTTGTGTCAATGATTAAACCTGTTTTTATAACCCATCCTGCAGTTATAATCCTATAATTATCGTATAGTTATGAAAAAAGCGGCGCGCTGACGCGTACCGCTTTTTAATCCGTTTATCTTTTTATTCCTGTACCACTGTGTCCTCTTTCAGCTGCGCCAGACCTTTCAGCATAATCCGGCCACCGCGGAGAAATGCGGGGCGGATAGTCTTTGTTTCTTCACCTGTCAGGAAATCAAAGTATTTTTCGTTACCCTTGGTGTAGTTCACCAAAATCACATCCTGTTTAGCCAGGTAGTGTTCCACTTCGTCCAGCTGTTCCAGGGCAAAGTCCCGCTGACCGGAGAGTTTGGCCTCCATCAGATAGCCGAACAGCTGTGCCTCATCATCGTTGATGGCACTGGCCAGCAGTGCAGACTGCCGTTTCATGGCTTCTTTTTCAGCAGCCAGCATGATGTCAATCTGCTTTACCACCTCTTCCAGGCGTTTCACTATATCCTCCGCATCGGCGGAGATTTCCACCACTGTCTTTGTTTTTATTTTTCTGCGGAAAAACAGCATAAAGCCGGCAATAAGGATAACCAGACAACCGCCGCCCATAACCATCAGATGGGTCTGCATATCGGCAAAAGGAATGCTCTGTACAAACATATAGTAACACAGTGGGGCCATTACCATGGCCACGCCAATCAGCAGCATAGCAAAGCCCGGCAGAGGGCTTTTCTTTTTAGGCTGCTTGTTTTCTTCGGCATTTTCCCACATTTTGTACTTGTTCACACTTTCCAGCAGAGGGAAAGAGGCTTTTGTCAGTGTCATTATCCGTGCCAGTTTGTCCGTGAGGGCTTCGTTACCTGGCTGGCTGAGGTACTGGTACTGCATGGTTTCAAAGGCTTCGCTGATTACACTGCCGGTTTCATACAGACTTTTGGACTCTCTTATTCTCAGCAGCAGATTGTCCCTGCGTGAACGGTATATATCAAACATTGTCATAATAAAAATCTCCCGTAAGGTTATAAAATAATACAAGGCAGATGGGATTTCCACCTGCCTTTATAATATAACAAAATCACCGTCTATGCAAGAAAATACACCGGATTTTTACAATTAAAGAGCCTGTTCCTCTCCGTCAGAAGCCGGTGGCCGTGCCAGCGCTTCCCTGCGGAGGACAAACTCCTTCACCAGTGTATACACCACGCTGACAGCCGGAATAAACACCAGCATGCCGGCCACGCCCATCAGACTGTTGCCCAGGATAACCGATACAAACACCAATATGGACGGCAGGCCCACGCTGTTGCCCACCACTTTGGGATAAATCAGATTGCCTTCAAGCTGCTGCAATACAATGAACAGCAGCAGAAACCACAGCGCCTGGACAGGATTTTCGATGGCGATAACCACCACACCTACACCGCCGCCGATAAAAGCGCCGAAAACCGGGATAAGCGCAGTAACGGCAATAACCACACCAACCAGAAAGGCGTAAGGCATGCGGAAAACAGTCATGGCAGCGATAAACATACAGCCCAGAATCACAGCCTCCAGACACTGACCGGACAGAAAATTGGAGAATGAACGGTAGGCAATGCTGCACACATGAAAAATATGAGCGGATATTTTTTCACCGGCCACCGCTTTTGTCAGGCGGGTAAGACCGCAGGATACATTTTCTTTGCCAAAAAGCAGATATATAGAAAAAATAATGGACAGAACAGCTGTGGTAAAGCCGCTGACCACACCGCCCACCAGGCCGGAACCGGAGCCTACCAGCGCCAGAGCAAAGGCTTTGAGCCAGTCGATTAACTGCTGGCCTATATTCTGCCAGTTGATATTCAGCGAAGCAATATATTCTTCGATAAAGGTCAGGTTACTGCTGTGATTTTCCAGCAGGGCAGGTATTTTATCTGTCAGCTGCTGCAGATGGTCTGCCAGTGTGGACACAGCCTGTACCAGCTGTGGCACAACTATGGTAAGGAACAGCGCAACTGCTGCCAGCATAAGAGTGAGGGTAATGAAAAAGGCCAGAGCGCGTCTGCCCTTTTTCAGCCTTTTTTTCTCCAGATATTTTTCCACTTTTACCATAGGTACATTGATAATAAACGCCATGGCGCCGCCGATGATAAAAGGCTTCAGCAGGCCGCCCGCTGCCGCCAGAGTACCTGTTACGCTGTCAATACGCAGCAATACAAAATAAAACAGTATTGCCAGCAGCAGTACTTTCAGCAGTTGTTTTTCTTTGTTTTCAAGTTTCATTTGTATACTCCTCATTTATTTGTAATGATTATAATACAGGTTTGTAAACAATATGTGAAAACCGGTAAATATATCCGGGCATAAAAAAAGACGGAGAGGGGGCTCCGTCATTTTTTGAATGGGATTGCTGCAATGCATATGCCGCCATGGTGCCGACAACTTATGGAGTGCGTAAAGCCTTTGCCGCGCATGCTTTTGGGCATACCGGTTCAACCCCATGAAAACAGACATACCAACTGTGTGCCTTTATAACGGATTATATACCAAAAATTTTTATTCCGTCAAAGCCGGATTGACATATTTTTCAAAAATGTCTAATCTGTAATAATTACAGACCCTGCCCCAAATAAAAGCCGGTATTTGGACACAGAACAGCTCCGGTAAATACAGTAAATATATATTTCATTATTAATAATGCCATTATTCACAATAAAAAACAGCCGCAGGTGCGGCTGTCTGTGTATATTCTGTATATGTGAAGAAATTAATCCAGTTTGAGAACAGCTGTGAATGCTTCGCTCGGTACTTCCACAGTGCCCAGCTGGCGCATTTTCTTTTTGCCCTCTTTCTGTTTTTCCAGCAGTTTCTTTTTACGGGTAATGTCACCGCCGTAGCATTTGGCCAGAACATCTTTTCTCATGGCTTTTACTGTTTCACGGGCGATAACCTTGCCGCCGATGGCTGCCTGGATAGGGATTTCAAACAGCTGGCGCGGAATATTTTCCTTAAGTTTTTCTGCAATTTTTCTTCCTCTTTCATAGGCCTTGTCAGCGTGAACAATCAGTGACAGTGCGTCAACCACCTCGCCGTTGAGCATAATATCCAGTCTTACCAGCTTGCTTGGGGCAAATTCTTTGAATTCATATTCATAACTGGCGTAGCCTTTGGAACGGGACTTGATGGAGTCAAAGAAGTCATACACAATTTCGCCCAGCGGCAGTTCGTAGTGCAGGTCCACACGGTTTTCGTCCAGATATTTCATATCACGGAAGAAACCGCGGCGTTCCTGACACAGTTCCATCAGGCTGCCTACAAAGTCTTTTGGTGAGTAGATATGGGCATCCACCATAGGTTCTTCGCTGTTGATGATTTTTGCAGGGTCAGGGTAGTTTGTAGGGTTGTCAATCATCATTGTGCTGCCGTCAGCCAGTGTCAGTCTGTATTCTACAGACGGTGCTGTGGTAACAAGGTCAAGGTCAAATTCTCTTTCCAGTCTTTCGATGATGATTTCCAGATGCAGCAGGCCCAGGAAGCCACAGCGGAAACCGAAGCCCAGTGCCACAGAGGTTTCAGCCTCAAACACAAGGGAAGCATCGTTGAGCTGCAGTTTGTCCAGTGCATCGCGCAGGTCGCCGTAGCGTGCGCCGTCTGCAGGGTAGATACCGCAGTAAACCATCGGTGTTACCTTTTTGTAGCCCGGCAGCGCTTCGGCTGTAGGGTTTTCCACCAGAGTAACTGTATCGCCCACGCGTGTGTCGCGAACAGATTTGATGCTGGCGGTAATGTAGCCAACCTCGCCGGCCTTCAGTTCTTTGCAAGGAACCAGTTCCTTTGCGCCCATGCGGCCCACTTCAACCACATCAAATTCAGCACCTGTCTGCATCATTCTGATGCGCTGACCGGCTGACAGTGTACCTTCCATAACACGCACATAAACGATAACGCCTTTGTATGAATCATAAAAGCTGTCGAAAATCAGTGCAGACAGCGGAGCGTCCACATCACCCACAGGGGCAGGAATATCGGTGGTGATTCTTTCCAGCACTTCTTCGATGTTCAGACCCATTTTTGCGCTTATCTGCGGTGCATCCAGACAAGGTATGCCGATGATGTCCTCTACTTCGTGGGCAACTCTTTCAGGTTCGGCACTTGGCAGGTCAATTTTGTTCAGCACAGGCAGGATTTCCAGGTCGTGCTCAATGGCCAGATAAGTGTTGGCCAGTGTCTGTGCCTCGATGCCCTGGGAAGCATCCACCACCAGCAGCGCACCCTCACAGGCGGCCAGGCTACGGCTTACTTCATAGGAAAAGTCAACATGGCCAGGGGTATCGATAAGGTTGAATTCATATTCTTCGCCGTTTCTGGCTTTGTAGTTCATTGTAACAGCGCGGGCCTTGATTGTAATGCCTCTTTCGCGCTCGATATCCATATTGTCCAGCAGCTGTTCTTCCATCAGACGCTGTTCCACACTGCCAGTTTTTTCCAGCAGGCGGTCAGCCAATGTGCTCTTGCCGTGGTCGATATGGGCTATAATTGAAAAATTGCGGATATTTTCCTGTTTCAATTAGGTTTCCTCCGTATTTTAGTTTGCATAGTTTTCTAACTTATTATTTTATCATATATCTTAAAAAAATAAAATAAAAAATTTATACTTTTCAAAATCGTCAAAATATGATATATTCTTACATTGATTTTGTTGTAAATTACTGTTACAATAAAAAATGAGGTATTGTGTGAAAATGCAATAGGAATAAAAAAGGAGGCACAATTATGAATTACAAAATATTAGAGTATGATGAGTATCTGAAACCATTTGCTTCTGATATTGAACTCAGAATGTCCAACTACGAAAGAAAGAAAAAGGAACTTCTGGGCGATGACCTTTCGTTGAGGGATTTTGCCAACGGTCACGAATATTATGGTTTCCATAGGACAAATGACGGCTGGTATTACCGTGAATGGGCACCTGCTGCAGACAGAGTATATATTACAGGCGATTTCAACAACTGGCAGTGGCTCAGCCACCCTCTGACAAACATCGGCAACGGTGTGTGGGAAATTTTCCTGCCTGGCACAGAAGCACTGTGGCACGGCTGTAAAGTGAAAGCTATCGTTGAAAAAGATGGTCAGAAATTTGAAAGAATTCCTACATACGCACGCAGAGTGGTGCAGGACCCTGTGACAAGACTGTTTGTGTGTGAAGTATGGGACGAAGCACCATACAAATGGAAAAAGAAAAAATTCACACCTGCCAAAAACCTGTTCATCTACGAATGTCACATCGGTATGGCACAGGAAGAGGAAAAAGTGGGCTCTTACATAGAATTCCGCGACAACATCCTGCCAAGAATCAAAGAGCTGGGCTACAATACAATCCAGATTATGGCAATTATGGAGCACCCATACTACGGCTCTTTCGGTTATCAGGTATCCAACTTCTTTGCTGCATCAAGCCGCTTCGGTCTGCCAAATGACCTGAAGAGCCTGATTGACACAGCGCATGAAATGGGCATTGCTGTTCTGCTGGATGTGGTACACTCCCACGCTGTAAAAAACACAGCTGAAGGCATCAATGAATTTGATGGCACTACATACCAGTTCTTCCACGACGGCCCACGCGGCGACCATCCGGCATGGGGCACAAAGCTGTTCAATTACAACAAAAACGAAGTTATCCACTTCCTGCTGTCCAACCTGAAATTCTGGATGGACGAATACCACTTTGACGGTTTCCGTTTTGACGGTATCACATCCATGCTGTACCATGACCACGGTCTGGGCACAGCTTTTGACAGCTATAACAAATACTTCTCAATGAACACCGATACAGAGGCAGTGACATATCTGCAGCTGGCCACAGAGCTTATTAAGGAAATCAACCCTAAGGCCATCTGTATTGCAGAAGATATGTCTGCTATGCCTGGTATGTGTCTGCCTATTGAGGAAGGCGGCATAGGCTTTGACTACCGTCTGTCAATGGGTATGCCTGACCTGTGGATTAAACTGCTGAAAAACACACCGGACGAATTCTGGAACATCCACCACATCTGGTACGAACTGCAGCAGCGCAGACCAATGGAAAAGAACATCGGTTATGCAGAAAGCCATGACCAGGCACTGGTAGGAGACAAAACAATTATGTTCCGTCTGTGCGACAGTGCTATGTACACAGACATGAACAAAGATTCCGGCAGCATGATTGTGGACAGAGGCATGGCCCTGCACAAAATGATTCGTCTTATCTCCATGGCTGCAGGCGGCGAAGGCTACCTGAACTTTATGGGTAATGAATTCGGTCATCCTGAATGGATTGACTTCCCTCGCGAAGGCAACGGCTGGAGCCACTACTACTGCCGCAGACAGTGGAGTCTGGCAGACAACGACCTGCTGAGATACGGTCTGCTGAACGAATTTGACAAGGCTATGGTTCATCAGGCACAGGATGCAAAAATCCATGCCAAAGCACCGAACTATATGTTCGGCGATGAAGGCAGACAGGTGCTGGTATTTGAACGCGCCGGCAAAGTATATGCTTTCAACTTCTCACCATTCAATGCATACGACGGTTATATCCGCGTGCCTGCAAGAGGCGATTACATTCCTGCACTGTCCACAGATGAAGGCCGTTTCGGCGGTTGGGACAGAATCGCTATGGACTACAAGTACAAAGCAGTAAAACAGGAAAACGGCGACTATGGCTTCTCCATCTACCTGCCTGCAAGAACAGCGGTTGTGCTGGAAAAGGTAAAGGTTGAAAGAAAACCAAGAGCCGCAAAAGCTGAAGAAGTGAAAGAAACAAAAGCAGTAAAAACAAAGAAAACAGCAAAAGCTGAAAAAGAAACTGCTGAAAAGCCAAAAAGAACAAGAAAAACAAAAAAAGCTGAATAAAAACCGAAAGCCTCCGCATTGCGGAGGCCCATAAAACAGTCAACAGGCACAACAGTTTATCTGTTGTGCCTGTTTTTATCTATTGACCGTTACTGATTCGGATGGATTTGCTATCAACCTGATAAAATTTAATGGTTTCAGTGTTATTCCCACTCAGCTTTATGCTGTTCCCACCATTCCGGGAAGTTAGGGTCTTTAGGGGAAAGAGTTGGCTTTATATCTTTACTGATAACAGTGGTATCGTTTTCGGCCTTACTAAACGGATAGGAAAGAGCGACAGCTTTGTTGCAACCCAAGTAAAGCAACTCCTTCACAGCAGCTTCGGTTAAATTCCATACACTCCCTTGATAATTCGTTGAAAAATCTGCCATTGATAAACGATTTTTGAGACCTTTTCCTGTATGAACGGCAGAAAGCTGTCCATACAGATACCTTATGTTTCTCTCGTTTTTTAAAAGAGCATTTTCATCAAAGTCAACAACAAGTTCTTCTTCCTCTGAATAACCCATTATTCTTGAAAATAAAGCTGCTCTTGCTATTTCCTTGCTTTCCGCTTTTCGCAGGCATCTGTTAAATATTGCTTGTACATTACCTTCGTTCAAATCTGTTGGATGAAATGATTTTTCATTACTTTCTTGTTGAGCTTGCTTTATTCTATCTAATCGTCCCATAATTGCCTCCCATTAACTTGTTAACTTCTAATTTTTCTTTCTGATTTCATATCTACAATCATTATACTACGAAATTGTAAAAATACAATTATCAAGGTGTATACTTCATCCAAATGCAATTCTGGCAAGGAATCCGGAGTTGCATTTTTTAGTATCACATTTTACTCACAATCCAACGCAGCTTATCTTGTCCGCAACTTCAGCGGGTCTTGGTGATGGTGGTGTTTTGAAGATTATTGCATATTATCCGCGCTGGCTTGGGTAAAGTATACTGATAAGCAATAAAAGAACGAACAGATACAAAGGCGCACTTCTATACACTTACTGCGTATACCCTGCGATGTACGGCCTTGCGCCGCACCAAAGCCTCCCCTGTGTAAGGGGAGGTGCCCGCAGGGGCGGAGGGGTTGTCAATCCCTCAGTCAGCTTCGCTGACAGCTCCTTTTACACGAGGGAGCCTTGGGCGCACCTACGCCACTGCAACAAACAAAACCGACCCATGATAATCATAGGTCGGTTTAACTGTTTTACGGATACTCAACTAACGCGGGGGCTTTTCTGTCATTTCAATCGAAAATATCATTTATAAGAAGATTTTCCGGCTCACTTCGTTCATTCAGAATGGCAGCTTGGGGGGGTAAGTTCATAGAGCATGGCTTTTTAATTATCCTAATACCGTACGCTGAAGCTGATATACAGACAAAAAGCGTGTATCGGGTAGGATACACGCTTGAATTATTCATATTATTTCAGGAAGCCGGAGATAATCTGTTCTTCCGCTTCTTTTTCTGTCAGACCCAGTGTCATCAGCTTGATAAGCTGTTCGCCGGCGATTTTGCCGATGGCAGCTTCGTGAATGAGACTGGCTTCCACATGGTTCGCCTTGATTTCCGGCACGGCTGTAACTTTGGCATTGTTCATAACAATGGCGTCACATTCTGTGTGGCCGCTGCAGGCATTGTTGCCGTAAACACGGGAGATGAATTCCTGGTAGGAGTCATCCTGTGCAACAGAACGGGAAACCACATGGGCAGAGCTGTTTTCGCCGTAAAGGTCAACTTCAAACTCTGTGATAGCTGTCTGGCTGCCGTGTGTCAGCAGTTTTTCGCCGATAATCAGTGTAGCGCCGTCTGCCAGCTTTGCAATTGTTTTGCGGTTTGTGGAGTCCACACCGCGAATCTGGGCTGTCTCCATTTCGAAATAACTGTTTTCACCCATTTCGATAACGGTTACAGGGTTCATGATTTTTTCACCGCGGCCATCGCCGTAGCCATAGTGTTTTTCCACATATTTTACTTTTGCATTTTTGCCGATGAAAAAGCTGTGGATACCGTCGTGCTTGCTGGCAGCGTCGCCGCCGTTGTGGATGCCACAGCCTGCAACGATAACTACATCGCAGTCTTCACCTATGTGGAAATCGTTATATACCATTTCTTCTATACCGCTTTCGGACAGCAGTACAGGAATGTGAATACTTTCTTTTTTTGTACCCGGTTTGATGATAATATCAATACCGTCTTTATCTTCTTTGGAAACGATGTCAATATTGGCTGTAGTGTTGCGTGCAGCTGCTTTGCCGTTGGTACGGATATTGTAAGCGCCGGAAGGCACTTCGTGCAGGTCAGCCACCTGTTCCAGAAGATTCAGCTGAATTTTATCCAATTTCATTGCCATAGTTTACTCCTTAATCTGAGGACATACTGTAGCCACGCCCAGAATCTGAGGCATGATTTCGTCCTTTGTACCTGTCTGTGCTATTTCGCCGTCTTTCAGCAGCACGATTTTGTCGGCGATGTCCAGAATTCTTTCCTGATGGGAGATAATCAGGATATTGCCTTTGATATTTTCGTGCATAGCTTCGAACACCCTGATAAGGCTGTTGAAGCTCCACAGGTCGATACCTGCTTCCGGTTCGTCAAACAGGGACAGCTTTGTACTGCGGGCCAGAATCATGGCGATTTCAATTCTTTTCAGTTCGCCGCCGGACAGAGATGCATTTACCTCACGGTTAATGTAGTCACGGGCGCACAGACCAACCTCTGACAGGTAGTTGCAGGCTTCTGTAAAGTTGATTTTTCTGCCTGCTGCCAGGTTGATAAGGTCTTTTACAGTGATACCTTTGAAACGCACAGGCTGCTGGAAAGCAAAGCTGATACCTGCTTTTGCACGCTCTGTGATGTTCATTTCTGTGATGTCCTGACCGTCCAGCAGAATCTGGCCGGAGGTAGGTGTGATGATACCGGCGATGATTTTTGCCAGTGTGGATTTGCCGGAACCGTTAGGACCGGTGATAACCACAAATCTTTCATCGATTGTGAGATTTATATTTTTCAGAATATCCTTTGTTCTGCCGTTGTCGGATACTGAATAACTGATATTTTTTAACTCTAACATTTTTTACTCCGTAAAGTTTTTTTATTCATAATAAGTACACAGCGGTACAACATTATTATTATACAATAGTCTGTGATAAAATGCCATAGTTAATTTTATATCATACAGGATATTTATTGCTTTTTATCACAATTTTAATATATACTTTTTTGGTAGATTTTTCAAGTTATATGTGATTATATCACAATTTTTCCCGGTTAGCCGCAAAAGCAAACAGACACAACAAATATTTTCACGGTACTGCAGGGATATTCTGTTGAAGAACAGCCGCTTTTCTGTTAAGATAAAATCTGACAGATAAGGAGAGGTATTATGAGAGAAAAACTGACAGAGCGAATGAAAGAACTGGGTATAAGCGATGTGGGCTTCTGCCAGGTGACAGACGGCCCGTCCGGGCTGAACAACGCCATGAGCATAGTTGTGAAACTGTCCGATGCCATAATCGACGAAATAGAGACACAGCCTACCCACACATATTTCAACCACTACCGTACAGTGAACTTTTTTATAGACCAGTGTCTGCTGCAGGCTGGGCTGCTGCTGGAGAAAAACGGATACAAATTTATTACTGTGGCCGCCAGCCAGAGTATAAATGACGAGGGCTGGCTTTACCGTGGCCGCTATTCCCACAAGGCTGTGGCACGCCAGGCCGGTCTGGGCAGCATAGGCAAAAGCTGTCTGTTTCTCCACAAGGATTATGGTCCGAGAGTAAGACTAGGCACAATTTTCACCGATGCGCCTTTTGAAAATCCGGTGCGGCTGCCACCCAACCCATGCACCGGCTGTAACATATGCAAAGAAAAATGCCCGTCCGGCGCAATAAGCGGCAAAATGTGGGTGCCTGGCATGGAAAGGGAAGAATTTTTCAACCGGGACAAATGCTCCAATCATATGAAACGCGAATACAAACATATAGGCCGTGGGGCAGTGTGCGGTCTGTGCATAAAGTACTGTCCGCTGAACAAAAGATAAGACAGGGACAGATGTTTTATATAACTGCATTTTAAACAGTGGGCGGATAATATCCGCCCACTGCGTGTATAATTTAATCTGTTCTGTCATTTGGGCGGAGATTCTTCACTGCGCTCAGAATGACACTGATTTATATTGGTCTTTCCATATTTGTTGAATAATCTGATTTAAAAACTGAAATAATACGGATAACAATACAAAAAGCGATGCATTTTCATTTCGGCAAGGCATCGCTTTTAGATTTACTTTATTCCGTTTTATACCGGCTGTACTTCCTCCGCTGCAGGCGCCGCTGTAACATAAGGATTCCACGGGGCATACAGTGTGTGGGTGATAAGATAATCCAGCCATTGCTGGTAGCCGGACGGTGTCAGATGATAGCCGTCTGCCCGGGCGATTTCGCTGCGCAGATAACCGGAATCATCTTTAAGCACATCATACAGATTTATAAGACCCAGGCCTTTGTTGCGGCACATCTGGGCAATCAGCTGGTTTGCCTCGTAAATGCGGTCAAAGGACAGCTGTGGTTTCTGTATGCTTGTTCTGTATGTGGTAGGCGTGATAGTAGTCACATAAATAACAGTGTTTGGGGTTGTCCGGCGGATTTTGTCTATCAGCTGTTCATAGCTGGCGATAAATTCCTGAGGAGTCATGCCCATCAGGGCGTTTGTACCCAGGGTGATGTACATTTTCCCCGGCTGGCGCTGTTCAATTACAGCCCACACATCTACAAGGCCTTCACCGGCATCAATTTTTACACCAGGCTGCAGGAATGTTCGGGGAGAAGTGCTTTTCTGGGTAAGATACACTGCTTTGGAGTCTTTCAGTGTGAGAGAACCGGTGCGTGTGTATACTTTGAAGCCGTCTGCCAGACTGTCCCCCAGAAAGATAACATCATCAAAATAGCTGATGGCCACAGGGTCGCTTTCAGGTACCCGCACCATATCTATTTCCGGTATGGTGTTTTCCAGGTTTATGGTCTGTGCCACTTCGCCGGTATATCCGTACCATTTGTCTATCTGTTTGGAAACATCGGTGTTTGGCTGCTGTATATGTAATACTGTGTGAGTCCGGCCTGTTTCCACTGTGGCATCACCGGGTACTATCATACCCTCTACCAGTTTCACCATGCCAAAAGCCATGGCAACCACAGCTACACCCATAACTGCCAGACGCAGCATTTTCTTTCTTCTTCTGCGGCGTTTGCGCCGTTTCTTTTCTTCCGGTGTATATTTAGCCACATCATCACTCCTTCCAACTTTTTATTATATATCTCGTCCCTGTCGGTTTCAAGCGAAAACAGGGCTGTTGTAATTCATATTATATTCTATAGATTATTGATTTTCAATAATTCATCCATATTTTTCACAAAGAATTACAATATTGTAATATCTGCATTTTATGGTAAAATTATAGGCAATAAACAACTTTTACAGGAGATACTATGGACAAACAGTTATTTGGTATTGACAAAAATGGCAACGAAATTTACCGTTACACTCTGACAGACGAAAAGGGCAACAGCCTGTCTGTACTGAACTATGGTGCAACTATCCAAAGCCTGATTATCACCGATAAAAACGGCGTAAAAAAAGATGTGGTACTGGGTTTTGATAATCTGGAACAGTATGAAGATGACACCGACCGCACTTACTTCGGCGCTGTATGCGGCCGTGTAGCCAACCGAATAGCCAACGGCGAATTTTATATTGAGGGTGAAAAATACACTCTGGTTCAGAACAACAACGGTCACTGTCTGCACGGCGGCAAAGACGGTTTTGACAAAAAGTTTTTTGACCTGACTGATGCAGAAGACGATTATATGACCTTTTCCACTTTCAGCATGGACGGCGAAGAAGGCTTCCCCGGAAACCTGTCTCTGAGCGTGAAGTACACATTACGCAATGGTTTGCTGATGATAGAATATCTGGCCTCAACCACTGCCACCTGCCCGGTGAGCCTGTCCAATCACACATATTTCAATCTGGCCGGTGAGGGCGACATACGCAGCCACCGCCTGCAGCTGAACAGCCATTACTATATGGAAGTGGACGAAAATGTGCTGACCACAGGCATGGTACTGCCGGTAAAGGGCACAGAATTTGACTTCACTACAGAAAAAGAGCTGGGACCTGCCATCGATGCAGCAGCCACAGCACAGCCAGCAGTAAAAGGCATAGACCACCATTTCTTCTGTGACAACGCTCTCAGCGAATACCGCCGTTTCGGCACGCTGTCCGCCCCGGACGGCAGTCTGAAAATGGATATTTTCACAAACCAGTGCGGCGCACAGATTTATACAGCTAACTTCACACCACAGATGCCTGCAAAAGACAGACAGGCCGGCAGAAACTGCGGCATCGCCATAGAAACACAGTATCCGCCAAACAATCTGAACTTTTCACACCTGCCGAATATGCTGCTCCACCGCGGAGAAACATATTACCACAAAACAGGCTTCAGATTTTATTACTGATAAAACCACACACACAAAAAGCTCCCCGCGGGGAGCTTTTTTTACGCTTTATTCACTGCAATCAGACCTTTGATTTTTATACCCTGCTCGGTAAACATTTTTTCATGTTCTGTCACAATATTTTCCGGCAGAGGATTTTCTGCCATATCGTAGGTGATAAACTCGATTTCAAAACCGGCTTCTGCAAAATAGTCCAGACTTTCAGTAAACAGCTCATCGTCGTCAGTTTTGAAGTAAATTTTGCCGCCGGGCTTCAGGAATGTTTTGTAGTTGTTCAGCTGTCTGGTATGAGTCAGACGGCGTTTTTTGTGGCGGTCCTTGGGCCATGGGTTGCAGAAATTGATGTAAATTTCTTCGATTGTGTCCTGTGGGCTTACCACCAGCGGAATTCTTTCAATATCAAAGGCTGTGATTTTCACATTGGGGCAGTGGGTGCTGCCGTAAACTGCCTCGATATTTCTTTTGGCTATGGCCAGCACTTCGCTTTTTATGTCAAAGGCTATCCAGTTTTTTTCCGGATGCATAAAGGCCTTCTGGCTGATAAAGCCGCCTTTGCCGCATCCCAGTTCCATACACAGGGGTTGTTCTTTATCAAAGGCTGCCTGCCAGTTTTCGTAAAAATCGTGGGGATTTTTGATATAAACCTCGCTGGCATCCAGCTCCGGACGGGCCCATGGTTTTCTGCGCATTCTCATTTATATATATCTCCTTGAATATCAGTATACAGTTAATTCCGGTGTTTTTATAAATATATCATTTTAGCCGGCAATAGTAAAGGGCAGTGTGCAAAAAACGCACCGCTGCCCTTTTTCCGTTAGCTCCGTATTTCTATACTTTTTTCAGCTTTTTATCAGTAATTTTTGCCATTATCAGCACAGCAAAGCCTATGGCTGTGACGGTGCAGGCAAAAACATACATGGCGCCAAGACCAAATCTGTCCTGCAATATACCGCCCAGCACATTCCCCAGAGTAGAGCCAAAGCCGCTGGTAACAATACCTATCATAGCCTGACCCATAACCTGGTCTTCCGGAGCCAGATTATAGATAACATAGTAAGTAACCACCGCAGTCAGCAGGCCGTAGGACACAGACTGGAACAGCAGGCCGGCAATCAGCACCGGCAGATTAGGCGCAAGACAGATGGTAAAGTTTCTGGCCACATAAGCCAGGCCGCCTATAGCAATAAGTGTAAGGCTGTCCACCTTTTTCATCCAGCGTGAAGCCATGGCCATGACAGGCATTTCACTGAGTGCCATAATAAACACCGCCATGCCGTACATGGAAGTACTACCGCCCAGGCTGGTAACAATATTTGACAGATAGGTACCCAGACAGCTGTGAGCGGACAGGCAGAACGCAAAGCCTATCAGCACCATAAAATACACTCGGTATTTTCTGATAATATCAAATACAGTACCGCTTTTTTCACCTTTCTTCGCTGCAGAGGCGGATTCCGGCATGGATTTTATCAGCAGCAGCATTGCCGCTGTGGAAGCCATAAACCCCACAGCCAGTACCAATGGGCTGAAAAAGTCTACCATCGGCCCCATAACCAGTGCAGTGATTGCCCATGAGGCACTGCCCAGTCCCCTGGCAAAGCCAAAATCAATATCCTCCCCGCCCTGCATATAGCCGCCGGCTATAACCTGAGGAAAAGATGCAGATGCCACATACAGCGCATACATCACCGTGTAGCCCACAACTACTACAGAAGGGGGCAACGGCAGAAAAGCTATCAGCACAAATCCCACGGACAGCAGGCTGTAAATAGCCGCAGTCATTCTGCGTGCAGTCAGTTTTTCATATTTTATTATAAGCGAGGACAGATACGGGGACAGCAGAATGGAAGAAACACAGCCAACCCCTGTCACCACACCAATCATGGTGTTTGACACAGCTTTGTACTGGAGAAATACTGCTACAAAACCGGCCATACAGCAGCCTACTATACAGAAAAGAAAATAAAAAAGATTATATTTATTTTTTAATGACATTATTCATCACCTCTCGGGTGTATGTTATAGTCCTTTATTGCAAATTTGTCAATATAAAAAATGTGTAAAAAATTGTGCATTTTGTGCTTTTGTTTTTATACTTTTATAGTATAATATAGACAGAATTAAATCTGACGGGATATATTTATGAAAAAAAGCAAATACGATTTTCTTGTAAAACAGATGAAGGGCAGCTGGAGATACCTGCTGGCATCTGTTGTATTTATACTGACAGGCTCTTTCTTCTCTTTTTTAGGGCCGAAGCTTATAGGCGTGGCGGTGGACAGCATTATCGGGAATAAACCTTTTGAGCTGCCACAGTTTATGGTGGAATACATAGACCGCATGGGCGGCAGGCAGTTTTTCCTGGAAAATATTATGGTGGTTATCGGCATATTTGCCGCCATAAAAATAACCGAAGCGATATGCGAATTTTCCCGACTGTATGCCTCCAATCACCTCAGTGAAAATCTGGGCTACAACATGCGCCAGAGTCTGTTTGAAAGACTGCAGGGTGCAACCTTTGCATACCACAAAAGCATATACACCGGCGATATTATCCAGCGCTGCTCCACCGACATTGATACAGTGCGCAACTTTGTGCTGGAAATGACTGACATTATCCGTGTCATAGCCAAAATCATCATCGCTTATTGGTTTATGGCAGGTATTTCTGTGCCATTGGCACTGATTTCCTTTACTACAGTGCCACTGGTGTCCCGGTTTTCCGTTTTCTTCAACGGCAAAATCCAGAATCGCTTTCTGGCGGCCGACGAATCAGAGGGCCGTCTCCAGTCCTATGTGCAGGAAAATCTGTCTGCGCCAAGAGTGGTGCGTGCATTCGGCAAACAACTGCAGGAAAGAGAAAAATTCCGCACAGGCAACGATGAATTTTCCGGTATGTGGATGAAAATGGGCAATCTGCTGGCCTGGTACTGGGCCATAGGCGACCTGCTGCCGGTGCTGCAGGTGATACTGGTGGTGTCCAGCGGCACATATTTTGCGGTTACCGGCAACATCACCCCCGGCGAAATCATTTCCTTTATGGTTTACAACAATATGCTGGCCTGGCCTATCCGCTCTCTGGGCAGAATTGTGGGCAATATGGCAAAAGCCACCGTGGCTCTGGGCAGAATAAACGAAGTCTACACTGCCGACCAGGAAGACTATGACAGCGGCGTGGATATGGAGATTAAGGGGGATATAGAGTTTAAAAATGTGTCCTTCTCCTTCGGCAGACAGCAGATTTTTGAAAATCTTTCCTTTACAGTTCCACGGGGGCAGACTGTGGCTATACTGGGGGCTTCCGGCAGTGGCAAAAGCACCATTCTGGCACTTCTGGCCAGATTTTACGATGTGGACAGCGGCGAAATAACCATAGACGGAATAAATATAAAAGATATAAATCTCCATACCCTGCGCCGCAGCGTGGGTATCGTGATGCAGGAGCCTTTCCTTTTCGGCAAAACCATCCGTGAAAATATAACTATCACCGATGCTGACCCTGACGAAGAAAAAATGATAAAAAGCACCGAAATCGCCCAGGTACACCGCAGTATAACCAATTTTGAAAAAGGGTATGACACTGTGGTGGGTGAAAAAGGCGTTACTCTTTCCGGCGGCCAGAAACAGCGTGTGGCCATAGCACGCACCCTGTACTCCGGCGCAAAGGTGCTGTGCTTTGACGACTCACTTTCCGCAGTGGACAGCCTGACCGATGCCAACATCAGAAAAGAACTGCACAAGCGTGTGGAGGGCATAACCACAATAATCATCAGCCAGCGTGTAAACACGCTTATGGAGGCTGACAAAATACTGGTATTGGACGAGGGCAGAATTGTCCAGCAGGGCAGTCACTCACAGCTGGCATCCCAGCCTGGCATTTACCGGGAAATAGTAAAAATCCAGTCTGATATTATAGAACAGACAAGACAGGAGGCACAGGGATAATGGAAAAACACGATGAATACGCTCTGGCTGACCGTTTTAATCTGAAAGAATGGAAACGTATTTTTGCCTATGTCCGTCCTTATAAAAAAGATATTGCTGTGTTGTCAGTGGCGGCGGTGGGTACAGGCATATTTGACGCCATCTTCCCCATGATGACAGCTTATGCCATAACAAACTTTATAGAAGCAAAAACCCTGGAGGGCATAGGCCCGTTTATCACTGTATTTCTTGTCCTGGCGCTGATACAGCTGGCTTTCAATGTCATCTACACCCAGCGCTGTATCAATATAGAGATGGGAGTAGGGCGTGATATGCGCTTTGACCTGTTCAGCCATGTACAGGAGCTGTCTCTGGATTACTTCAACGCCACTCCAGTAGGCTTTATTCTGGCCAGAATTATGTCTGATACACAGAGCCTGGGGGCTATTTTCTCCTGGCAGCTGGCGGCTTTTGCATGGAATGTGGCATATATAATTTCGGCGGCTGTGAATATGTTTATCCTCAATCCTGCCCTGTCAATGGCGGTGTTACTGACTATTCCGGTGGTAACCGCTTTGGCCGGCACTTTCCAGCGCAAACTATTGGCGGCCAACCGCATTGTGAGACGACAGAACAGTCTTATTACCTCCGCCTATAACGAAAATATAAACGGTGCTGTGACTATAAAAGAACTGAACAGCAAGGAAAAAATCAACCGGGAATTTGCCGGTATAAATCACGAAATGCGCCGCAAATCCCTTGCTGCCAAATGGCTGCAGACGGTGTTTTTTCCTTGTATCATGGTTATCAGCAGCGCCGCCCTGGCCTTTGTGCTGGGCATGGGACCTGTTATGGTAAGCGGCGGTGCACTGACTGTGGCCAGTCTGTCGGTTTTTATCAGCTATACCTTTACCCTGCTGGACCCTATTGAACACATCACCCGCAGTTTTACCCAGATTATGGCACTGCAGGCCAATGTGGAAAGGGTAAACAGCCTGATGGACGCTCGTCCTACAGTGACAGACCGAAAGGACATCATAGAAAAATACGGTGACATATATAATCCTGTAAAAGAAAACTGGGAAGAAATCACCGGCGATATAGAATTCCGCAATGTCAGCTTCAGATACCCTGACAGCGAAACCTATGTGCTTGAAAACTTCAATCTGAAAGTAAAGGCCGGCACCTGCGTGGCCATAGTTGGTGCTACCGGCGCAGGCAAATCCACCCTGGTAAACCTGGTATGTCGATTTTTCGAGCCTACCAGCGGACAGATTCTTATTGACGGGGTAGACTACCGCGAAAGAAGCTATCTGTGGCTGCAGTCAAACTTAAGCTATGTTCTGCAGACCCCTCACCTGTTCAGCGGCACAATTCTGGAAAACATTAAATATGCAAACCCCGAAGCCACAATGGAACAGGTAATCGCCGCGGCAAAACAGGCCCAGGCTCATTCCTTTATCGAAAAGCTGCCTGATGGATATGATACAGAAGTAGGTCAGGGCGGTGACAGGCTGTCCACCGGTCAGAAACAGCTGGTAAGCATCGCCCGTGCCATTCTTGCCGACGGCAAAATATTGGTTATGGACGAAGCCACCTCATCGGTAGACACCCAGACAGAGCAGCTGATAAACGGCATGACCGACCGGTTGCTGAAAGACCGCACCAGCTTTATCATCGCACACCGACTGTCCACGGTGAAAAATGCAGACATTATAATTGTGGTGGACGAGGGTAAAATAGTGGAAATGGGTACTCACACCCGGCTGCTGAAAGCCGAAGGGCAGTACTATAGAATGTACACCGGTCAGTGGGAAGAAAAACGGCAGAATGAATTTTTCCGCAGTCTGAAAGAAAAAAAGACGGAAAACCGGTAATTATACACAGAAAAAGGGAGGTATAAACCACCCTTTTTCTGATATAATAGCAATTAATAAAAATTCCAAGAAAAAATTTCAGATTTTTTAAAAAAATTTTTAAAAAAGTGTTGACAAAATGGATTTTCTGTAATATAATAATCAAGCACTCAAGAGAGCGCGTATATGTGGCGGTATAGCTCAGTGGCTAGAGCAACCGGTTCATACCCGGTAGGTCGTAAGTTCAAATCTCACTGCCGCTACCACATACGGCCCGTTGGTCAAGCGGTTAAGACACCGCCCTTTCACGGCGGTATCACGAGTTCGATTCTCGTACGGGTCACCACTTTTCGGCACTATATAATATAGTGCCGAAAATTATGTGAAAAATAACAGCGATAGCTGATAATATAGATATCAGGACTGGCAATAGTCAGCCCAGTAATTTTCAAATAACGGCGAAAGCCGTTTATATAGATGGCCCGTTGGTCAAGCGGTTAAGACACCGCCCTTTCACGGCGGTATCACGAGTTCGATTCTCGTACGGGTCACCATGGTGGACACTCTTTTGAGTGTCCATTATTTTTTTGTGTGCGAGAATCGAACTGCGTTCGTTCTGCTGTTCGCGACAGGTCGCTCACTGCATAAGTTCCACCATCGAAAAACCTTTCGCCTGTGGCTTATGTTTTTCGGGTGTCACATATCGTACGGGTCACCAGAAAGCAGTAGACTGAAAAGTTTACTGCTTTTTATTTTTTAATTATGCGTAGGGGCGGATGCCTTCATCCGCCCGCAAACCAAAATTTAAAACGGGACGATGTAGGCATCGTCCCCTACGCGAGTTTCTTCACAATCCCACCTGACAAATCTGTCACAGTATTTTCACTTGCGATACATCTCTGTAATGCTATAATAAAATCAAAGGAGGTATGTGTTATGAGAAAAAACAAATGCGCCCTTTGCGGCGGAAAAATCAACTCTGACGGCATCTGCACCGAGTGTGGTTATAACAACAGACCTACTCTGAAAAACCGAAAAAGCAGTGCATCTGGTTTCAGCTTCGGCTATGTTATTCTTATCGCTTCGGCTGTAATATTCACTGCTCTGGCAATAGCTATTGTCCATACCTCCATCAACATGGAAAAAGACTATAAACACAGCTTTGTGCTGGGCCCCGGTATGCATCACGTAGGTACCGATATTCCTGCCGGCAAATACCATATCCAGACCGAAAAAAATGAAAGCAGTATAATGGGCATATATCGGTTTGAAGAAGATATTTTTTATGGTGTCAGTGGTTATCATTTCGACCGGGAACACAGGTATGAGAAAAATTCCCATTTTCTGAATAATGGAAGCTATATTGTGATTGAACCGGGCGACGAACTGGGCTTTTATACCAATAATAACCTGGACCCTCTGCCGGACAAAGTGGAAACAGGCTACACAGGCGAATATGTCCTTGACCGCTATTCCTACGCAGGTTCGGACTTTCCTGTGGGTGTTTACGATATTGTTTACACACCGCAGCTGGCTCTGGGGGATGTGACGGTGAGCATTTATTCCCTGCACCCGTCCACAGGCGAATTCCTTATGGAATGGACACTGCCTTTTAATGAATCAGAAGGAGAGCAGGTTTTTACAGGTGTGCCATTTACACAGCGGACAAAAATTTCCCTTTCCCGTGACGGTGCACAGATTACTTTAAAACCAACCGAATTTACCAGCCGGCAGCTGTATGAACTGACCTGGGGATACAGAGGCGAATAACAAATAGCCCCACAGGCAATGTCATTAAATTAAGGAATTTGTATAAGTCTTAACTTGATAAAACAAATTAAAATGTCATTCTGAGCGCAGCGACGCGTGCCCTTTAGGGTAATAATCTCATCGTCGATATTAGTTGAGATTCTTCGTCACCTTGTTCCTCAGAATGACATGTTTTTTGTTATTTTAACGGCATTGCCTCACAGGTGCCTTTTATATTGCCTGATGCAGAAAAATACAGATAGAATTTCAACAAAAGTGGTTTACAAAAAGGCTTTGCAGTAGTAAAATATATTTACAGTTTAATCCGGCCCATTGGTCAAGCGGTCAAGACGTCGCCCTCTCACGGCGAAAACAGGGGTTCGATTCCCCTATGGGTCACCAAAAATACAGGCATCCATTTGGATGCCTGTATTTTTGTTTTAGGGGAATCGAACCCCGAGAGGGTAGATGCCGTAAAGTAAACAGTCCAGCGGACTGTTTATAGGCAGCTGAGCCGAGCGCCCCAAGCGAGGCCAGTCGGGATTTTGCCACAGGCAAAAGACTGTCGATTCCCCTGCAATAAACCTGACTGCTTCCGCAAAAATTCAACCCTGGAAAATAATTTTGCGATATATTATCATGGCGCAGGATGACATGGACATCGCCCAATGTGCCAGCTATTACAACATTTTTGAACACAAACATAAAAACACCCCGGTGGTGCCGGGGTGTTGGGATAACGGATTATTTGCCGTCAAACATATCTTTTATCTTTTTGAAGAAACCTTTGCGCTGTTCGTAGTTTTCGTCTTTCAGTGTGGCTTCAAATGCTTCCAGAGCTTTGCGCTGTTCACGGGTAATCTTTTTAGGGATTTCCACATTTACAGTCACATACTGGTCACCTCTGCCACGGCCGTTGAGGTATTTGATACCTTTGCCGCGCAGACGGAAGCGTGTGCCGGACTGTGTGCCTTCCGGAATATCATACTGCACTTTGCCGTCCACTGTAGGCACAACAATTTCTGCACCCAGTACAGCCTGGGAGTAAGTAATCGGCACATCCACATAAACATCGTAGCCGGAGCGTTTGAGAACAGGGTCCGGACGAACGGAGATGATGATAATAGCATCGCCGCTGCCGCCGCCGTTGAGACCTGCATCGCCCTGGCCACGCAGAGCCAGATTCTGTTCATCATCGATACCTGCAGGGATGTTAACCTCTTTCTTCACTGTAACCTGTACACGGCCGCTGCCTTTACATCTGTTACATGGGTCAGAAATGATTTTGCCTTTGCCCTGACAGTGCGGACAAACGCGTCTGTTCTGGATTACGCCGAAAGGAGTGCGCTGCTGTTCCATAACATAACCGGAGCCATGACAATGTGAACAGGTCTGTGCGGAAGTGCCTTTCTTGGCACCGCTGCCATTACAGTCAGGACAGGTTTCCTGTCTGGTGTATGAAACGGTTTTTGTACAGCCGTGGGCTGCTTCCATAAAGGAAATAGTCAGGCCCACATGAATATCGCCGCCGCGTTTAGGTGCGTTAGGGTCAGCGCGGCGCTGTGTGCCGCCACCGAAACCGCCGCCGAAAAAGCTTTCGAAAATATCGTTCAGGTCCATGCCTGCGCCGCCGAAGCCGCCGGAGTAGTTGCCCCAGCCACCGCCGCCTGCGCCAAAGTTAGGGTCTACACCCGCATGGCCATAAGCATCGTAACGCTGTTTTTTCTCTGCATCAGACAGCACTTCGTAAGCTTCGCTGACTTCCTTAAAATTCTTTTCAGCCTCTGCATCACCTGGGTTTAAGTCCGGGTGATATTTTTTTGCTTTTTTTCTGTATGCAGATTTAATCTCGGCGTCACTGGCTTTTTTGTCAACGCCAAGGACTTCGTAATAATCTCTTTTTTCTGCCACTGTTCAAGTCCTCATTTAATAACGAATTTAAGTAGTTTGTTTACAACTACAAGGCGGATTTGCATCCGCCCTGAGTTTTACTTTATATGGTGATTTTAATTAGTCAACATCTTTGAAATCTGCGTCGTAAGCACCGTCATTGGACTGCTGTGCGCCTGCATCGTAGCCGCCCTGTGCGCCGCCGGCGTTAGCCTGCTGCTGTGCCTGTGCGTAGAGTTTTTCTGTTGCGGAATGGAGAGCCATTTCCAGTTCTGTCATTTTGCTTTCAATTTCTGTTTTTACGCCGCCCTGGAGAGCTGTTCTGAGAGCTTCCTGTTTAGCTTTGATGTCAGAAACTTCGCCTTCGCTGATTTTGCCTTCCAGGTCTTTCAGAACTTTGTCTGTCTGGTAAACAAGGCTGTCAGCCTGGTTTTTTGTTTCTACTTCTTCACGGCGTTTTTTGTCTTCTTCTGCATACTGTTCAGCTTCGCGTACAGCTTTTTCAATGTCTTCTTTGGACATGTTGGAAGAAGATGTGATTGTAATAGCCTGCTGTTTGCCTGTGCCCAGGTCTTTTGCAGAAACAGATACGATACCGTTGGCGTCGATGTCAAATGTTACTTCAATCTGTGGGATGCCGCGTGGAGCTGGTGCAATACCGTCCAGGTTGAAGATACCCAGAGATTTGTTGTCGCGTGCCATTTCTCTTTCACCCTGGAGAACGTTTACTTCTACAGATGGCTGGTTGTCAACAGCTGTAGAGAATACCTGGCTCTTTTTGGTTGGGATAGTTGTATTTCTTTCAATGATTTTTGTGAATACACCGCCGTATGTTTCGATACCCAGTGACAGTGGAGTTACGTCCAGCAGCAGGATGCCTTTTACATCGCCGCCCAGAACGCCGCCCTGGATAGCAGCACCGAGAGCTACACATTCGTCAGGGTTGATGCCTTTGAATGGGTCTTTGCCGATGAATTTTTTAACAGCTTCCTGAACTGCAGGAATTCTTGTGGAACCGCCAACCAGCAGAACTTTGTCCAGTTCGTTTACGGACAGGCCACTGTCTGCCAGAGCCTGACGTACAGGAGCCATTGTTTTTTCTACCAGGTCGTGTGTCAGTTCGTCAAATTTAGCACGGGACAGTGTCATATCCAGGTGTTTAGGACCTGTTGCATCAACTGTGATAAATGGCAGGTTGATGGATGTCTGCATTACGCCGGACAGTTCGATTTTAGCTTTTTCAGCAGCTTCTTTCAGACGCTGTGCAGCCATTTTGTCGTTTCTCAGGTCAATGCCTGTTTCTTTTCTGAATTCTTCAGCCAGCCAGTTGATGATTCTGTTGTCAAAGTCATCACCGCCCAGACGGTTGTTACCTGCTGTAGCCAGAACTTCCTGTACGCCGTCGCCCATTTCGATGATGGAAACGTCGAATGTACCGCCGCCCAGGTCGTAAACCATGATTTTCTGGTCCTGTTCTTTGTCCACGCCGTAAGCCAGAGCTGCAGCTGTAGGTTCGTTGATGATACGTTTAACATTCAGACCGGCGATTGCGCCTGCGTCTTTTGTAGCCTGACGCTGTGCGTCGTTGAAGTATGCAGGAACTGTGATAACAGCTTCTGTTACTGTTTCGCCCAGGTATGCTTCTGCGTCGGCTTTCAGTTTAGCCAGAATCATAGCAGAAATTTCCTGTGGTGTGTAAGCTTTGCCGTCGATAGTTACTTTGTAATTGGAGCCCATTTCTCTTTTGATGGAGGAAACTGTGCCCTCTGGGTTTGTGATAGCCTGGCGTTTTGCAACCTGGCCGATAAGTCTTTCGCCGGATTTGGAGAAGCCAACAACTGATGGTGTAGTTCTGTTGCCTTCTGGGTTTGCGATTACAACTGCTTCGCCGCCTTCCATAACAGCAACGCAGGAGTTTGTTGTACCAAGGTCAATACCGATAATTTTGCTCATAATTCATAATCTCCTTTTTGATTAAAGAAAGTGTATATAGATAATTTTTTATAAACGGGTTTGTGGTTGCGTCCATCTGCCAGATGGAGCTGGGACTTTCTGAATCCCTCCACCGCTAAAGCGGTCCCCCTCCCTTTGACAAGGGAGGCTATCTTTAGCAGCTTACAGCTACTGTGGCGTGGCGGATAACTCTTTCGCCCAGCTTATAGCCTTTCTGGAACTGTTTGGTGCAGATGCCTGCATCCACGCCTTCCACGCTTTCCTGCATAACAGCGTTGTGCAGGTTAGGGTCAAATTCTTTGTCCAGAGCATCGATTTCTGTGATACCCATATTGGACAGTGCATTTTTTGCTGTTGTCAGTGTCAGCTCAATACCTTTTTTATAATTTTCGTCGGTACATGGAGCGTTCAGTGCCATTTCCAGTGTGTCCAGCACAGGGAGGATGTTTGTCACTGCATTTACCATGCCGTTGTTATATGTTTCAGCCTTTTCTTTGGCTGTTCTTTTGCGGTAGTTGTTATACTCTGCCAGGGTGCGCTGGAAAGTGCCTTTTGTGTTTTCCAGTTCAGCCTGGGTTTCTGCCAGTTTCTTTTCGCTTTCAATCAACCGGGTTTCCAGTGTTTCGATGCCTTTCATAACATCAATTTTTTCTTCCTGTACTGTTTCGTTTTCCAGTTCAGGAGTTTCCATTTTCTCTTTGTTTTCCATGGGAGTTTATTTCCTTTCTGTACCTGTGATTGATTGTGTCAGCAACTGTGAGAAATATTCCATAGCCAGGAACAGTCGCTGATAGTCCACTGTCTGGGGGCAGATAACCGCCAGAGTACCGCTGACCGCGCTGCCTGCGAAGTAGCGTGTGGAGATGAAACAGGCGTTTTCTATATTTTTTATCGGCAGTTCATCGCCGAAAACCACTGAAATACCATCGTATTTCGGGGTTATAATCTGTTTTAATGTGTCCGGGTCAGCCAGCAGTTTCAGAACATCGCCGATATTGTGTTCAAAATGGTCTGTATCGGCTATTTTTTCCTGTCCGTAAACATAAACTGACTTGTTGTTGGCCTCTGCCACCAGTGCCAGAGCACCTGAGACAAACCGGCCAAAAGCTTTGTTTTCTTTGTTCAGCTGATTTATCAGTGTGGTGAAGTAGGTTCTGTCAATGTCAGCGTAGCAGGTGAAGCACAGGCGCATATTCAACAGCTGTGTCAGCTGAGCCAGCTGGGCGTTGTTCACTTCCTCTGCCAACCTGATAACACGGGTGTATACCTCGCCGCGGCTGGTGGTAGCCACCAGAACCACGCTGTATCGGCCGGTTTTCAGGGCTGTGAAGTTTACAAACTGCAGGTTCTCATCCTGTGGCGGTATGATAACCACTGTGTAACCCAGGATGTCGCTGAACAGTCGGGCGGCACCCTGCAAGAAGCGGGAGCTGTCACCGTCCAGCATATCGAAATGCTGTTTTATGTTTTCCTTGTCTGACCGTGCAATCTCTTTGCTGCGGTCGATATTGTCAACATAGTAGCGGTAGGCTTTGTTTGTGGGTATACGGCCGGCGGAAACATGAGGCTGGTTGAGATAACCCAGCTTTGTCAGTCTCGCCATTTCGTTGCGGAGTGTGGCGGATGAAACGGTGATGTCCAGCGCATCCTGGAGAGCCTGAGAAGCAATCGGCTCACCGTTGCGGATGTACATGGAAACAATGGCATCAAGTATAAGCTTATGTCTCTGATTTATATCCATATCCTCAGTCCTTTCATTTTTAGCACTCTCACTCTTTGATTGCTAATTTATATTATAAACATTTTTTGGTATTTGTCAATAGTTTCGCCGCTATTCACAAAGTTTTTACAAATTGCATTTGGAAGTATAATATTGTATGATATTATAAAGGCGATAAAAACGCCGGTATAAAGGATAATAACCAATTATATATAATAATATACATTATAAAGGTAAGGAAAATCATGGAAGCTGGTCTGTATATACACATACCATACTGTAAAAAGAAATGTAATTACTGCGATTTTTATTCCTGCGGCGGCTGTGATATTGTGCCACAGGAATATGTGGACGCAGTTGTCAGAGAGATAGGCAGCCACAGGGGGCTGAAATGCAAAACAGTTTATTTTGGCGGTGGCACTCCCAGCCTGCTGACTGCTAATCAGGTGAAACAAATATTGGCTGTAGCTGATATTATGCCGGGAGCGGAAATCACCCTGGAGGCAAACCCGGATACACTGACACAGGAAAAACTGGACGGCTATTATGCTGCCGGCGTAAACAGGCTGAGCATAGGCGTGCAGACAGTGTATGACAAATCCCTGCAGGTGCTGGGCAGAATACACAGTGCAGAAAAAGCAGGACAGGCTTTTGATATGGCAAGGGCGGCAGGCTTTGTCAATATCAGCGGTGATGTGATGCTGGGGCTGGACAATTATTCTGTAGAGGAAATGAAAGACACCATAGATTTCCTTATTGACCACGGAGCAGTCCATATTTCCGCATATCTGCTGAAGGTGGAAGAAGGCACACCGTTCTACACCAACCGCCCGGAAAATCTGGCCACTGAAGAAGAGCTGGCAGACTATTATCTGGCCTGCTGTGAGTATATGGCGGAAAAAGGCTTTATTCAGTACGAAATATCCAATTTCTGCCACGAAGGCTACCACAGCCGACACAATTCCATCTACTGGCAGCTGGACAATTATCTGGGCATCGGCCCGTCGGCCCATTCCTGTATGGACGGAAAGCGTTTTTATTACGAAAGAAATGTAGATGCCTTTATAAAGGGCTGTCAGCCTGTGGCAGACGGCGAAGTAGATGCGGATGACTACATTATGCTGTCACTGAGACTGAAAACAGGCCTGGACATAAACACTCTTAAAGAAAAATGGTGGCTGGAAATCGACAGCCGTACAATGAAAAAACTGGAAATTTACAGACGGCAGGGGGTTTTAACCATTGAAAACAACTGCATTTCGCTGACACCTGCAGGCTTTCTGGCAGAAAATGTGATTGCAAGTGATATAATGAGTGGAGTGGAATAGATTGACACTACTTTTGCTGTCAAAAGCAGCCAAAAGCTTGGTGTAAATGCAGCGATGGAATAGTGTTCTGCAGAAAGCACAAGAGGAGATTCTTCGACTCGCTATGCTCGCTCAGAATGACAAACCTTTAGTTCGTACAAAGCCGCGTAGGGGACGGCGTCCTCGACGTCCCGTACTTGTCTACCATATTCCCTGCCGGTCTCGTAGCGATGAAATAGTATTCTGAGAAATCAGAATAGGTCGAGCTCGTCTTGCGAGACTAGTGGTCGCGAGCATAGTGGTTTCCTCCCAATGCCCACCCCTTATTGACATTACTTAACTTTGACTTATGAAAAAATTATATCAACAACTGAAAGAATATAAACCTTACAACCGGCAGGAAGATGCAGACAAGGCGCTGATGCTGGAGTTTATGGAGCGAAACCCTGATGCCCTGCTGCGCAGCAATAAGGCCGCCCATTTTGCGGCCACTGCGTGGGTGGTGAACAAGGACCGCACCAAAGTGCTGATGGTTTACCACAACATTTACAAATCATGGGCCTGGTCAGGCGGACACGCTGACGGTGAAAGCGACCTTGAGGCAGTGGCACGCCGCGAAATCGCAGAAGAAACGGGACTGACCGGTCTGAAACCGCTGTGTGATGGCATTTTTGCCATAAATGTGCTGACTGTGGAACGCCACATCAAAAAAGGCCGGCCTGTGGCCAGCCATCTCCATCTGGATGTGGAGTATCTGTTTGAAGCAGACGATTCCCTGCCGCTGCGCGTGAAAGAAGACGAAAACAGCGCAGTGAGCTGGGTGAATATAGCTGATATAAACAGTGCCGTCACCGAAGAAAAGATGAAACCGGTGTACGCACTGCTGGTGGAAAAGGCGAAGAAGTACTGAAAGCATACGCTTTCAGTTGTGTAATAAATCAAAATTTTATAAACCAAAAGAGAGTACCAGATTTTAAACATCTACTCTCTTTTATATATTCTATATCTTATATAATATTTGTTACGCAAATTCAAATTTTCCTGACTGCTTATATTACATCAAACCAAAATACATAATTAAATACAATTATTATCTTATCATACTAATCATCAGAAAAATCAGTCTGAACAAACAAAAAGGGCACGGATAAACCGTGCCCTGATTTTGTTTTCGTCAGCATTTTTCCATGGATGTTGAGATTTACCTATCATTACTCAAGAAGGAAAATAGCCAATTATACTATCTTAAAAACTGATATTACTTGTAGAGTTCAACCAGTCTGTTCAGGTAGTCGTATCTGTCCATAGCTGCTTTTTCGTTAGCTGCGAACAGTTTTGTAGCTCTTTCTGGGTTAGCAGCAGCAAGACGAGCGTAACGAGCTTCGTTCATCAGGAATTCCTGGTAGCCGCCCTTAGGTGCTTTAGAGTCCAGAGTGAATGGGTTTTTGCCTTCAGCTTTCAGAGCTGGGTTGTAACGGAAGAGGTTCCAGTAACCTGTATCAACAGCTCTCTTAATTTCAGCCTGGCTGTTTGTCATGCCGCCTTTGATGGAGTGCATTTCACATGGAGCGTAGCCGATGATGAGAGATGGACCGTTGTATGCTTCAGCTTCTGTCATAGCTTTAACTGTCTGAGCCATGTCAGCGCCCATACCGATCTGTGCTACGTATACATAACCGTAGGACATTGCGATAGAAGCAAGGTCTTTTTTGCCGATAGCTTTACCAGCTGCTGCGAACTGAGCAACCTGACCCAGTTTGGAAGCTTTAGAAGCCTGACCACCTGTGTTGGAGTAAACTTCTGTATCGAATACCATGATGTTTACATCTTCGCCGGAAGCGATAACGTGGTCAAGACCGCCGAAGCCGATGTCGTATGCCCAACCGTCACCACCGAAGATCCAGATGGATTTCTTAGCGAGGTATTCTTTATCTTTCAGAATTTCTACGCAGTATGGGCAATCTGGTGTAGCTTCCAGAGCTTCAACCAGTTTAGCTGTTGCAGCTTTGTTAGCTTTGCCGTCTTCGTATGTTGCGAAGTAAGCATCGATTGCTTCTGCTTTTTCTTCAGATGTTGTAGCTTCTCTGAGTTCTCTCAGTTTAGCTGCCAGTCTTTCACGGATAGCTTTCTGACCTGTGTAGATACCCAGACCAAATTCTGCGTTGTCTTCGAACAGGGAGTTAGCCCATGCTGGACCGTGACCGTCTTTGTTTGTTGTGTATGGAGTAGATGGTGCAGAACCGCCCCAGATAGAGGAACAACCTGTAGCGTTAGCGATGTACATTCTGTCACCGAAGAGCTGTGTAATCAGTTTAGCATAAGCTGTTTCTACACAACCTGCGCAAGCGCCGGAGAATTCAAGCAGAGGCTGTTTGAACTGGCTGCCTTTAACGGATGCTTCGTTGAATGGAAGTTCTTTAACTGCAACTTCTGCAACTGCCCAGTCAAATGTTGCCTGCTGTTCCATAGCTTCTTCCTGGCCAACCATCTGGAGAGCTTTTGTTTTAGCTGGACATACGCCAACACAAACGCCGCAACCCATACAGTCAAGTGGGGAGATAGCCATTGTGAATTTTTTGCCTTCCATGCCTTTACCGATAACTTTTTCAGTTGTTTTCAGTGTAGCTGGAGCTGCTGCAACTTCTTCTTCTGTCAGAACGAATGGTCTGATAGCAGCATGTGGACATACCAGTGAACACTGGTTACACTGGATACAGTTTTCTGGGAGCCATACTGGAGCTGCGGAAGCAACACCGCGTTTTTCGAATGCGGACAGGCCCAGAGGGAATGTACCGTCTTCAACGCCTACGAATGTAGATACTGGCAGGCTGTCGCCGTTGTGCAGGTTAACAGGTGTAACAACTTTTTCGTTGAAGTGTTTCTGCAGGTCGTTAGCGTAAACTGTTGCATCTTCTGCTTTTGGAGCGTCTTCTGCTGTTGCCCAGTCAGCTGGGATTTCAACTTTGTGCAGAGCGTCTTTGCCCAGGTCGATAGCTTTGTAGTTCAGCTCAACGATATCCATACCTTTTTTGCTGTATGATTTGTAAGCTGCTTTCTTCATGTAGTCAACTGCTTCGTCAACTGGCAGGATGTTTGCCAGAGCAAAGAATGCAGACTGCAGGATTGTGTTTGTACGTTTACCCATACCGATTTCTTTTGCAAGGTCGATAGCGTTGATTGTGTAAACGTTGATGTTGTTAGCAGCGATGTATCTCTTAGCTACTGCTGGCAGATGTTCGTTCAGTTCTTCATCAGACCACTGGCAGTTGATAAGGAATGTGCCGTTTGGTTTACAGTCACGAACCATAGCAAAGCCTTTCAGAATGTATGAAGGGTTGTGGCAAGCTACGAAGTCTGCTTTGTTGATGTAGTAAGTAGATTTAATTCTTGTGTCACCGAAACGCAGGTGAGAAATTGTCAGACCGTTTGTTTTCTTTGAGTCATATTCAAAGTAAGCCTGAACATATTTTTCAGTGTGGTCACCGATAATTTTGATGGAGTTTTTGTTAGCACCAACAGTACCGTCACCGCCGAGACCCCAGAATTTGCAGGATACGATGGATTCGTTAGCTGTAGCTGGAACTTCTTCTGGCAGTGGGAGAGACAGGTTTGTAACGTCGTCTTCGATACCTACTGTGAAGTTAGCTTTTGGTGTTTCAAGAGCAAGGTTGTTGTAAACAGCAAAGATGCAAGCTGGAGTTGTATCTTTGGAGCCCAGACCGTAACGGCCGCCAACAACTGTTCTGCCTTCCATAGCGCCGTTGATAGACAGAGCTGTAACAACGTCGAGATAGAGAGGTTCGCCCAGAGCACCTGGTTCTTTTGTTCTGTCCAGAACAGCAATTTTCTTAGCTGTTGCAGGGATAGCTTCAATCAGGTGTTTAGCGGAGAATGGACGGTAAAGTCTAACTTTAACCAGACCAACTTTTTCGCCGGCTGCCAGCAGGTAGTCGATAACTTCTTCTGCTGTGTCACATACAGAACCCATAGCGATAATTACGCGTTCTGCATCTGGTGCGCCGTAGTAGTTGAACAGTTTGTAATCTGTGCCCAGTTTTTCGTTAACTTTGCCCATGTATTTTTCTACAACTGCTGGGAAAGCATCGTAGAATGGGTTTGCAGCTTCTTTAGCCTGGAAGAAGATGTCGCCGTTCTGAGCTGTACCGCGCAGAACTGGTCTTTCAGGGTTCAGGGATGTGCGGCGGAATCTTTCAACAGCTTCCCAGTTAACCATTTCAGCCAGGTCTTCGTTTTCCCAAACTTCGATTTTCTGGATTTCGTGTGATGTACGGAAACCGTCAAAGAAGTTCAGAACTGGAACACGGCCTTCGATTGTTGCCAGGTGAGCAACAGCACCCAGGTCCATGATTTCCTGCTGGTTTGTTTCAGCAAGCATTGCATAACCTGTCTGACGGCATGAGTAAACGTCAGAGTGGTCGCCGAAGATGTTCAGAGCGTGTGCAGCAACTGTACGAGCGGAAACATGAATAACGTTTGGCAGCAGTTCGCCAGCGATTTTGTACATGTTTGGAATCATCAGGAGCAGACCCTGAGATGCTGTGTAAGTTGTTGTGAATGCACCGGCCTGGAGAGAACCGTGTACTGTACCTGCAGCACCAGCTTCAGACTGCATTTCTACAACTTTAGCTTCTGTGCCGAAGATGTTTTTTCTGCCGCCAGCTGACCATACGTCTGTCTGTTCAGCCATTGGAGAGGATGGTGTGATAGGGAAAATACCAGCTACTTCTGTGAAAGCATAGCTAACGTGAGCGGCAGCTGTATTACCATCCATGGAAATTCTTTTTCTTGCCATTTGGATTTGTCCTCCTTATATTAGGGCATACTTATGCCTTTTTTACAATTAACATTTTATCACTAATAATCGGATATGTAAAGAAATAAGCGTTGATTTTACCATAAAAACAAAAAATTCGTCATATTAAATATTTTTTTACCAATTAAACTGGTTTTTATTTGCAAATTTTTTTACAGCTTATTCCTCATATGCTTTTCCGGCAGTTTTCCGACTTTTTATTCCATTTTTCCCATTTTTAAAGATAAAAATATGAATAATTTAATTTTTAAAATGTTTCACAGAATTTACACTTAATTTACAGAAAATTATTCATTTTTGGTGTAAAATAATTAATATAGATAAACTTAAATATTTACAAGGAGGAAGATATGCAGACATTTACATTGACAGTACTGGCTATATACAGCCGATACCCACACGCAGCTGCAGGTAAAATCAACCATATTCTGGGCGTTCCTCCCCGGATGATAAGACATGAGAGAAAGTTTCTGGGTGACAACGGCTATCTGGAAAAGGACGAAAACCTGCACTGGCATATAACACAGGCAGGTCTGCAGGCACTGAAAAATTTTGACAGGGTTAAAGCAGCGGAAAACGCCAGATTTCTGAAAGAGGCCAGTGAAATTGCAGCCGGTGCCCTGGGGGCTGACAAAGATGAACTGAGCCGTTTTACGCTGATGGACAAAGGCATGACCAACGACAGCTATGTATTTTTCTGCAGGGGCAAAAAATACATATACCGTCAGGCCGGTCAGGGCAGCGAAATGCTGGTGGACAGATACCGTGAATACTCAAACTATCTGGCACTGGAGGGCCGCGGTATCAGTGATGTGGTGGTATATCACAACCCTGTCAGCGGCACCAAAATTACAGAATTTATCGAAGACTGCAGCAGTATCGACATTGACAACCCACGGCATATTGAACTGGCGCTTCAGGCGCTGAGAAATCTGCACAGCGCAGATATAGAGCCACCACACAATTTTAATTTTTTGAAAACCATCGATTACTACGAAGAAATCTGCCACAATATGGAGGCCGAACTGTTCCCCACTTACAGAAAGTATAGGGCAGATGTGGAGCAATTGCTGGAAAAGGTGGCAGGACTGAATGTTCCCACCTGCTTCTGCCATATCGATTTTGTTCCGGGTAACTGCCTGTTGACAAAGGAAGGCCATGTGGTACTGATAGACTGGGAATATTCCGGCAGACAGGACCCTATAGTTGATGTGGCAATGTTCTGTATTTCTGCGGCGCTGAACAAAGCACAGAGCGACCGCCTGCTGAAAAATTACCTGCAGCGCAAAGCCACACCGGAAGAAACCGCCAGATTTTATACCTACATTGCCACTGCCGGACTGATGTGGAGTTTGTGGAGTGTGTTCAAAACAGCCAACGGCGAAGTTTTTGAAGGATACACAGAGCGCACCTATAATCTTTGTAAAAAATACTCCAAGCTGGCGGCAGAGATTTTCGAAAAAATTGAAAAAGTCGGCGAAAATGACAAATAAACAGCAAAACCGGACTGCATCAGCAGCCCGGTTGTTTTTTTGTTTAAGAATCTTATTGTAAATGACAGCAATGACTGATATGAAACTGCCCCGTGTGACATTTGTATCTGTGTATCACTGTTTATTCATATTTGCATCTCAGTTCTATCACAACGCCCAGTATGGTTACCGGCAATGACTCGCATTCCCGTGCGGTGTAGTACATAGGCATATAATCCGGATTGGTAGGCACAAGGGTGATGCCATCTTTTTGGAACACTATTTTTTTCACAGTGGCTTCTTCCCTGCCCACCATGGCAACTACCGTCTGACCGTTTTCAGCGACAGGGGTGCGGCGCACAATAACCACATCACCGGGGCTCATTTTCGGCTCCATGCTGTGGCCCTTTACTTTCAGGGCGAATATCTCCCCCTTTGCCGCCAGCTGACTGTTGACCAGCTCGTAACCGATGATTTCCTGCCGGGCCTGTGCCGGCTGGCCGCCGCGCACATAACCTGCCACCGGAATCTGTATATCCTCATCCGGCAATCTGCCCGCAGGAGCAACTCCCAGCAGCTGTTCAAACTCCACTCCGAAAAACCGGCAGATTTTCATAATGGTGGGGTAATCCGGTTTGCGCCGGCCTGTTTCCCACATGGCAACAGTACTGGTGGACACACCTATTTTTTTTGCGAACTGCATCTGTGTCAGTCCGCTTTTTTTACGCAGAAAAGCCAGGTTTTTCATTGTTTTCACTCCTTTTTATTGAAATTATATCACAAATTGTGATAAATGTAAAACACTAAAAATCACTGGTCTTTCGCCTAAAATACAACTATTAGTAGTTAAAATTTCAGATAAATATTGACAATATGTGATAATATTACTATAATATAATCACAATAAGTGATAACGGAGGTGCATAAAATGTATAAACAACAGGCTGTGGAGCAGCTGAGGGAATATTCCCGTGCAAAAGAAAGAGCGCCTTTTCTGGCGGCCAAGGCACAGGTGCTGAAAGAGCGACTGGAAAATAATATAGGCGACAAACGGACAACCCTGGCGGTGCTGAAAAGGGTGGAATGCACCATGACTGCCGACAGTATGGTGATACAGGATGTGGAGAGCTGCCTGGAGTACCTGGACGAAAGAGAGCGCTGTGTTCTGTGGCACTTTTATGTCCGGCGCACCTACGACTATATAGAGATACTCAACGAAAAGCTGTGCGTTGAGCGCAGCCAGATTTACCGCCTGAAAGACAAAGCAATACAGAAATATGCCATGCTGTCCATGGGGGATTTTTATTGAAAACAGCTTTGCCGGTAAAAAAATTTACAAAAATTACAATATACGGTTTATTTTTTCTTTGTTGTGATATATATTAAAGGTATAACTATGAAAAGCAGGTGGAGATATGAGAGTACCAGTTGAAAAAAGAATTGGTCCTGTGACGGGGCTGGGGCGGCTGCGGACGGGAGCGGTATCCGCCGCAGTTTTTCTTCACCGGCAGAACACCGCACTGAAAGTAAGGCGTTATGTGTACTCATCACCACGGCTGCCAAACCGGTTCCGCGGATTCAGGATACGGCAGATTTCCGACTATCACAACACTTCCATACTGGAAAACAGAGTTGTGAATATGACCGCTGCTGAAGGACCTGATATAATAGTTGTGACAGGTGACCTGGTGGACTGCCGCAAAACGGATATTACGGCAGGGCTGTCACTGATAAAAAGGCTGGCAGAGATTGCGCCGGTGTACTATGTGACAGGAAATCACGAAGCCAAAATCCCTCAGCCGGAAAAGCTGAAAAGGCAGATTGCACGGCGGGGAGCCACTGTGATGGATGGTGCAAAGATAAATCTTTACCGTGGCGAGGGGGCAATCACACTGCGGGGTGTACGGGACCCCCGATTTTATGCAGAAAGCGACCACGATGACGGCAACAGACAGTATTTCCGCCGACGGGTTCTGAAATTTATGGAAACCAAGGAAAATTTCACTCTGCTGCTGTCACACAGGCCTGAATTTATACACACCTACCGTGATGCAGGCATTGACCTGGCACTGACAGGTCACGCTCACGGCGGACAGTTTGGTATTCCTTTTACCGATATGGGAGTTTTTGTGCCAAACCAGGGGCTGTTCCCGGAATACGCCGCAGGAATGAAACAGCTGGACAACACCACCATGGTTATCAGCCGCGGCATAGGAAACAGCGTATTCCCTTTCCGCCTGTTCAACTATCCTGAAATAGTTACTGTAGAATTTGAATAAACAACGCCGCTCTCTGTAGAGCGGCATTTTGATTGGCCATAGTGCCAATAATATCTCCAGGCTTTTATTTATGCTGCCAGTGTTTTAATTCTTCATAAATAAGAAAGTTTACTTTATTTTCATTGTTTTTATGCCGTCAGTGTAGTAAAATAGTCTGTAAGAATAAATTACGGAGGCTCAGTATGGCTATTCTGGTTACCGGCGGTGCCGGTTATATCGGCTCTCATACCACCATTGAACTGCTGAACGCAGGATATGATGTGGTGATGGCCGACAATTTCTATAACTCCTCCCCTGAAGTGCTGAACAGGCTGAAAATCATCACAGGGAGAGAGATACCTTTTGTAAAATGCGATGTGTGTGATGAACAGCAGGTGGAAAACCTGTTTGCTTCTCACCCTGAAATAGACGCTGTTATACATTTTGCAGCATATAAAGCTGTGGGCGAAAGCGTGGAAAAGCCACTGGATTATTATCAGAACAATATAGGCGGTGCGCTCTGCGTGCTGCAGGCTATGAAAAGACACGGTGTTAAAAACTTTGTATTTTCATCCTCTGCCACAGTTTACGGCGAACCTGAAAGAATCCCCAGCGACGAAAGCTGTGCTGCCAACGGTGCCACCAATCCTTACGGCTGGACAAAAGTGATGCAGGAACAGATTCTCACTGACCTGTGCAAATCAGACCCGGAAATGAATGTGGCAATCCTGCGCTATTTCAACCCTATCGGCGCGCATCCTTCCGGACTTATAGGTGAAGACCCAAACGGCGTGCCAAACAATCTGTTGCCTTATGTGGCACAGGCTGCCATCGGCAAACATCCGTCAGTGAGGGTGTACGGCACAGACTATCCTACACCGGACGGCACAGGGGTGCGTGACTACATTCATGTAGTGGACCTGGCCAGAGGCCATGTGGCCGCAGTGAAAAAGCTGGCTGAAAAATGCGGTCTGGTTGTTTACAACCTGGGCACAGGTGTGGGCTACAGCGTATTCCAGGTGATTGAAGCATTTGAAAAAGCCTGTGGCAAAAAGCTGGAAAGAAATATTCTGCCGCGCAGAGCCGGCGATATTGCAGAAAACTATGCCAACCCGACAAAAGCCAGAGAAGAACTGGGCTGGGTGGCACAGTATACAATAGAAGATATGTGTGCTCATGCATGGAACTGGCAGAGCAAGAACCCTAACGGATACAAGGAGTAATATATTATGAAAAAACCTATGCTGGTTGTTATGGCTGCAGGTATGGGCAGCCGCTACGGCGGTCTGAAACAGATTGACCCTGTGGGACCAAACGGCGAAATTATTATTGACTATTCACTGCACGACGCCAAAAAAGCCGGTTTTGAGACAGTGGTTTTCATCATCAAAAAAGAAATAGAAAAAGATTTCAAAGACAGCATCGGCAGCCGCATACCACAGGGTATGACAGCGCTGTATGCTTTCCAGAATACAGACGACCTTCCAGAGGGCTACAGCCTGCCGGAAGGCAGAATAAAACCATGGGGCACTGCTCACGCAGTATGTGCCGCCAGAGAACTGATTGATGCACCTTTTGCTGTTATCAACGCCGACGACTACTATGGCCCTGATGCTTTCAGAGTGATTTTTGAATATCTGGCAGAAGAAAAACAGACAGATAAATATGATTTCACCATGGTGGCTTACGAACTGGAAAACACACTGACAGAAAACGGCTATGTTTCTCGCGGTGTATGTACAACAGATGCCAACGATATGCTGACAGATGTGACAGAACACACCCATATCGAAAAAGACGATATGTACGGTGCAAAATTCACAGAGGACGACGGCGCTACATGGCAGCCGCTGGCACCGGACAGCCTGGTATCCATGAACCTGTGGGGCTTTACACCTGATTTTGTAAAAGAAGCATGGGAGGGTTTTCCTGCTTTCCTGGACAACGCCCTGAAAACAAACCCACTGAAGGGTGAATACTATCTGCCAAGCGTGGTGACAAACCTTATCAACAGTGACAAAGCCACAGTAAAGGTACTGCACAGTGGTGACAGATGGTACGGCGTTACATACAAAGAGGACAAGCCAAAGGTAGTGGCAGCTCTGAAACGCCTGCACGACATCGGCGTGTATCCGTCTTCACTGGTAAAATAATGAATACTATATAAAAGGCGGCCTGTGCCGCCTTTTTTGCTATGATTGGGGGAATATTTTTACATCAGAAAATTTTATTTTGAAAAAAACAAAAAAATTAAAAATTTTTTCAAAAAAAGTGTTGACAACCGGATATTCCTGTGGTATTATAATTAAGCGTTAAGCGATAACGCTAAAAACGCTGGTGTAGCTCAGCCGGTAGAGCAGCTGATTTGTAATCAGCAGGTCGGGGGTTCGAATCCGTCCACCAGCTCCAATAAGTGGGAGTGTTCCCGAGTGGCCAAAGGGGGCAGACTGTAAATCTGTTGTCAGTGACTTCGATGGTTCGAATCCATCCGCTCCCACCATTAATTAACAGATAGCACCGAATTATCGGTGCTTTTTTATTTGTGTAATATTTCACTATACCTGACGGTGGGAGCAGATATTGCGCAGCAATATCCGTGGATTCGAAAGGCCGTATAGAAAACAGTCCGGTGGACTGTTTTCAGGCCGTGGCCCAAAGGGCGAATCCATCCACCATTAATTAACAGATAAAGTATCAGCAAGTGCTGGTACTTTTTTATTTTGTGATGATTCGACGGATGGTTCGAAAGGCGTGGCCTTGCCTTGCTCGCGCACCACCATAGCTCGCATTTGCACACGGTCGGCGACAAATCGCCTTCCACGGCAAACCGGCAAAGTATTTTGCACGCAAAATAACAAACGAAGAATCTCCTCTTGTACGGTTTGAACAAAACTATAAGTATGCTGTATACTTTTACAGGCAGATGCTATCCGCCCTGCGCAGGTATAACATATAAAACAAAAGGCACCATTGCGGTGCCTTTTATTTATACGCTTCAGTTATATCAGTCAGCTCCAGAATATAGTCTGTGCCGGCATAGTATATTTTTGCCAACTTTATCCATATTATATATGACAGAATTTATGGTGTCTGGTTTGTAACACCCCGGCTGGCCAGATAAGCACCTGCACCGGAAGATGTATGCACTGTGCCATCCATTTCCATCAGGATACATTCTGTATCGGGAATGGATTCTATCAATTCCAGTGCCGCCGCAGGCTCCATAAGGAACACGGTGGTGGACAGGGCATCTGCCACGCCGCTGTCAGGACAGAAAACAGCAACACCCCGGTAAACTTCTTCCGGGTAGAGGGTAACAGGGTCAATGAGATGATGGTAGCGTCTGCCTTCGTGTACAAAAAAGCGCTGGTAACCGCCGGAACACACCAGGCTCATTTCGGTATTGAAGTAGGCCATATCCATATTGCCGCCCAGGCTGATATAATTTTCGTCCACGGCCGGGTTCTGTACCCCTATACCCCATCTTTTGCGGTCATCCTTCGGTGCGCCGTAGGTTTTCACATTGCCGCCGGCTGAAATGGCAAAATTGTCATAGCCCATTTCCACCAGCTCATCGCCAATCAGCTCTGTGGCGTAGCCTTTGGCCACTGCGCCCACATCCAGCTGCACCTGAGGGTCAGTGATAAAGACAGTGTTGTTTTCGGCATCAATCACCACCCGGTCAATATCGGTGTGCTGTGCCCTTTCCTGCAACAGGCTGTATTCCGGCAGGGTAACAGTGCCGATGGCTGAGTATTCGTCACGGACATCATGCCATACTTTCAGCACACTGCCCATAGCAATATTCATTTTACCGCCGGATCTTTCTTCCCATTCTTTTGAAAACAGCAGCAAGGCGATAATCTGTTTATCCACCTCCACCGGCTGTATGCCGGCATTTTTATTTATTGTACATATATTGTTTATACCTGGGTATTCATTGTAAATATCGTACAGGTTATTCAGCTGTCTGTAACGGGTTTCCACATAGTCCGCCATTTCTTCAAATTCGGCCTGGTTTTTCTGATAGGAAATCACCTGGACAACAGTGTCAAACACGCCCATAAAAACCGTGCTGCCTTTTTCATATTTAGTGCCACAGCCGCCCAGTGACAGACACATGGCCGCTGTGAGTATAAGACTGAGTAATTTTTTCATCTTTTCCGTCCTTTTTTATGGTTTACCAGATTATTTTACCACAAATGCAGATACATATAAACCATTATTTTATTATAATTTGAGTTATTGGCGGCGGTAATACTCCTTGCGGATTTTTACAGCGCAGTGTATAATTAAAACAGTATAATAACCGTAAAATTTGTAAAGGAGAACCACCATGGACAGAGAATTACTGAAAAAGAAAATCTGTGACACAATAGATGCCAACAGAGAAAAAATCTGCGAAATAGGCCGTTCCATCTACGCTAACCCTGAGCTGGGCTACAAAGAAGTGTTTGCCAGCGGCAGAGTAAAGGAAGTATATGATGAACTGGGCCTGAAATACGAAGACGGCCTGGCAGTGACAGGTATAAAAGCCAGACTGAAAGAAAACACCACCGGTCCAAATGTAGCTATCATGGGCGAACTGGACGCTGTAGTGTGCCCTGACCACCCAAATGCTGACCCTGTGACAGGCGCTGCACACTGCTGCGGTCACTTTGCACAGACAGCCGCAATGCTGGGCGCAGCCATAGGCCTCAACGCTGTAAAGGACGAAATCGACGGCGGAAACGTAATTTTCCTGTCCACACCTGCAGAAGAATGCGTGGAACTGGAATGGAGAAAAGGACTGATTGCCGAAGGCAAGCTGAAATATCTGGGCGGCAAGCAGGAAATGATACGCACAGGCGTATTTGATGATATTGATGTGGCCATGATGGTGCACGGCACAAACTTTGACGACAACATCAACTGCTCTGCCAGAAATGTAGGCTTTATCGCCAAAAATGTGAAATTTATCGGCCGCGAAGCCCACGCAGGCTTTGCACCATGGGACGGTGCAAATGCGCTGAACGCCGCATCCCTGGCACTGATGGCAATCAACGCCATCCGTGAAACACTGAAAGACCAGGACTGTATCAGAATCCACCCTATTATCACCAAGGGCGGCACACTGGTAAACATTGTGCCTGACGATGTAAGAATGGAAATGTATGTGCGCGGTGCTACAATCGAAGCTATCAAGGACGCCAACAAAAAGGTAAACAGAGCTATCAAAGGCTGTGCTTACGCTCTGGACTGTGAAGTGGAAATCACCGACCTGCCGGGCTATCTGCCGATGGTTGACGACCCAGGCATGTCAAAGGTATTTGAAGAAAACGCCAGACTGCTGTATCCTGAAAAGAATATAGTTCACATGGAAGAAATAGGCGGAGCCGCCGGCGACGCAGGCGATGTACAGGCTATTATTCCTTGTGTTCAGGGCGGCGTAGGCGGCTTTAAAAACAATTTCCATTCCAAATTCTTCCAGCCGAGTGATGAAGAGCTGACATACATTGTACCTGCAAAAATCATGGCATGTACAGCCATCGACCTGCTGGCTGATGATGCTGCAAGAACAAAGGAAATTGTAGCGAACTTCAACAGCCCATACAATGTGCACAACTATGAAACAATCTGGGAAGAAATCATGGGTGAATAACAAAGCATCTATTAAAAGGCGGCATCAGCCGCCTTTTTGTTTTGGGAAACCTGATTTACAATTTTATACAGAAGTACAAGATGAGATTCTTCACTGCGTTCAGAATGACAGCATGATTAATTTGTGCATAAACTCAGCGCAGGGGCGGACGTATTCTTTATATAAAATTTTATACGCATCTTGAACAATTGACGAAAGTCAAATATAATAAAAGCAACAACCTCACAAGGAGAATAATATGAAAAAGATAATATCCATTATTTTATCCCTTGCTCTTGTATTGTCTTTCACCGCCTGCGGAACAAAAGGGGAGGCAGACTGGAAAGAACAGTACGACCTGGGCATGAAATATGTAAACGAATCAAAGGTGGAGGAAGCTATCCTTGCATTCAGCAAGTCAATAGAACTTGACCCGAAGCAGATTCCGCCTTACATCGCTCTGGCAGAAATATATGTATGGCAGGAAAACTATACTGCCGCAGATGAAACACTGGATAAAGCTGTAGCAGAAATAGGCGAAACCGATGAACTGCTTACAGCGAAAAGCAAGCTGGAAGATATAAAGACCGCGCGGAGCGGCAGTGATGAGCTGACAGTTGAAGAAGTGCCGGGTGTAACCGAAACAAGCCGCGTGGACTGGAGTGACGGCACATATTCAGTCTACGGCTACGATGCAGATGATAATACAATCTGCATATTCGCCTATGACACTGAAGGCAGGCTTGAACTTTACCAGCTCAACACCTTTGATGCCGGCGGCAACCTTGTCCGTGAGGATGTATACAGCGCCGATGGTGTTTTGCGGCTGTACGGCATTCACACTTACGATGCCAATGGCAACAGTACAGGCTCCACATACTATACTCCTGACGGCAGTGTTATAGAGTAATAAATTACAGGTACAAAGAAAAAAGCCACCTTGCGGTGGCTTTTTGTTTTGGTTGATTATTTAACTACTTCTGTTACTTCGTAGCCTGCTTCTTTAACTGCTGCAACCAGTGCTGCTTCCAGTTCAGGTGCTGCTTCAACTGTAGCCTGTTTTTCTTCCAGGTTTACAACTACTGCGCCTGCGCCTTCAACTGCATTAAGAGCTTTTTCTACGTGCATAACGCAATGTTTGCACATCATGCCTTCGATTTTCAGTACCATAGTGGTGTTCTCCTTTGTATTTTCTGTATTTTCAAGCACGGTCTGTGCTTTGATTACTTCTGTCACCTCGTAACCGGCTTCGGTTACTGCGGCTTTCAGCCGTTCCAGTTTGTCTTCGGCGGCTGTAAAGGTTGCTTTGCCGCCCTCAAGGTCCACAACAATGTCTGTTGTTCCTTCCACACTGTTCAGCGCATTGGTTACATGGCGCACACAGTGCTGGCACATCATACCCTCTATCATAAATGTGGTGTTGCCCTGTGGGGCTGGCTGTTCAGGCCGCTGTGGAGCTTCTGCAGGGCAGGCTGCCGGGCATACAGGAGCTTCCTCCTGTGGTGCTGTTTCTGTTACGGCTGTCACTGCCTGCTGTACAGGCTGTGCGGCTTCGTCTTTATCCACTTTGAACAGACGCAGACGGAGAGCGTTTGACACTACAAATATGCTGGAGCAGCTCATGGCGGCAGCACCGAAGGACGGTGTCAGCTTCCAGCCCAGCAGGCTGTAGAATACGCCTGCTGCCAGAGGAATACCGCAGCTGTTGTAGAAGAATGCCCAGAACAGGTTCTGTTTGATATTGCGGATAACGGCTTTTGACAGGCGGATAGCTGATACAACATCCAGCAGGTCGTTTTTCATCAGAACGATGTCTGCGCTTTCCACAGCAACGTCTGTACCTGCGCCAATGGCCACACCAACGTCAGCGCGCACAAGGGCAGGGGCGTCATTTACGCCGTCGCCAACCATGGCAACCACTTTGCCCTGTGCCTGCAGGTCAGAAACAACCTTTTCTTTGTCCTGAGGCAGTACATCGGCAATGGTACGGGACAGTTTCAGGTCTTTTGCGATACCCTGGGCTGTTCTGGCGTTGTCACCTGTCAGCATAATAACTTCGATACCCATATCTGCCATTTTTTCAATAGCCTGTTTGCTGGTAGGCTTAACCACGTCAGCCACGGCGATAATACCAATCAGCTTATGGTTTCTGGCGAACATCAGCGGTGTTTTGCCGCTGTCTGCCAGCAGGTCAATCTGTTCTTTGTATTCTGTTACATCCACATTGTTGTCAGCCAGCAGCTTGGCATTGCCGGCGATGTAGTCTTCACCATTCAGCTGGGCGAAGATGCCTTTGCCCGGAATGGAGGTGAAATTGTCCACCTGAGGATAATCTATATTGTTTTCCGCTGCATATTCCATAATTGCAACTGCCAGCGGATGTTCACTTTTGCTTTCAAGGGCAGCAGCCACAGTCATAAACTGTCTGCTGTCACCTGCTGTGGCAATAATATCTGTAACCACAGGGCAGCCCTGGGTGATGGTGCCTGTTTTGTCCAGCACAACAGTGTTTACATTGTGGGCAACCTCCAGTGCTTCACCGGATTTTATAAGAATGCCGTTTTCAGCGCCTTTGCCTGTACCAACCATAATGGCAACAGGGGTGGCCAGACCAAGAGCGCAAGGACAGGAGATAACCAGAACTGTGATGCCGCAGGACAGGGCGAATTCAAAGCCTGCACCCACAACAAAGTACCACACAAGGAAAGTAACCAGAGCAATGGCCATAACCACAGGAACAAAAACGCCGGCGATTTTGTCAGCCATTTTGGCGATAGGTGCTTTGGAGGCAGAGGCTTCTTACACCAGACGGATAATCTGGCTGAAGGTGGTGTCTGCCCCAACCTTTGTTGCCTGCATTCTGATAAAGCCTGTTTTGTTTATAGTAGCGCCGATAACATTGTCCCCTGCTTCTTTGTGTACAGGGATACTTTCGCCGGTGATGGCTGCCTGGTCCACGCTGGTAACGCCTTCCAGCACAATGCCGTCAACAGGGATATTCATACCCGGTTTTACCAGTACGATGTCACCTGCCACCACATCTTCCACAGGGATTGTCATTTCCACGCCGTTTCTTTCCACAGTGGCTGTCTTTGGCGCAAGGTCCAGCAGACGGGAGATAGCCCGGCTGGTTTTGCCTTTGCTTTTTGCTTCCAGGAATTTGCCCAGGGTGATAAGGGTCAGGATAGTGGCGCCGCCTTCAAAATAAAGGTCCATGTGGTATTTTGCCACCAGAGCCATATCGCCGATGCCCATGCCCCAGCTCATACGGTAGATGGCGAACACGCCATAGGCGATAGCCGCAGTGGAGCCAACAGCAATCAGGCTGTCCATATTAGGCGCGCCGTGGAAAAGAGTGGAGAAACCTTTTTCGTAATAATGTTTGTTTATATACATAATAGGCAGGCACAGCAGGAACTGTGTAAATGCAAATGCTATGGCATTTTCGTGGCCTGTAAGGAATGCCGGCAGCGGTGCGCCGTACATACTGCCCATGGAAACATACATCAGCGGAATCCAGAAGATAAATGAAGTAATCAGTCTTTTCTTCATCTGTGCAATCTGTTTTTCAGCCACATTTTCCTTTGGTTTTGCAGGGGCTTTGCTGCCCGGCTGCGCTGCACCAGTCTGCTGCAGTGATGCGCCGTAACCTGCCTTTTCCACACAGGTGATAATATCCTCTGTGGACAGCGCGGCCTCGTCATATTCCACCTGCATACTGTTTGTCAGCAGGTTTACACTCACATTGTTTATGCCTGCCAGCTTGCCCACGCTTTTTTCCACGCGTGAGGAACAGGCCGAACAGGTCATACCTGTAATATCGTATTTCTGTTTCATTATTTACCTCTCTTTTGCATATCTCTCAAAATCAGAGAACTGCTGTTCAGTCCTTCGGAGACTGCTCTGTGGAATCCCTCCACCGCAAGCGGTCCCCCTCCCTTTCACAAGGGAGGCCAGAGAAACTGTATATGTTCTATTTCATAATTTTGCTCATCAGTGCCACCAGTTCATCCACTTTTTCGTTGCGGTCGTCTTCGGTAGCGGCATTGTTCACACAGTGTTTGAGATGCTCAGTAAGAACTGTGCGGTTGGCGTTGTTCATCAGTGCTTCCACCGCCATAAGCTGATGGGAAATATCAACACAGTAACGGTCATCTTCCACCATTTTTATCACAGCGTCCAGCTGACCGCGGGCGGTTTTCAGCAGGCGCAAAACTTTTGTTTTGTCAGCAACCATAATGTTATACTCCTTTAACATCCCCCTCCCCGGGGGTATAGGTATATAATAACACCAGGATAACGGCTTTGTCAATGTAATATAATGGGTATTGTGTCAAAGTCACAAAACCGATATACTTTATATATAAACAATACGAGGTGGCTTATGGACGAAATGCAGATTTTTACACAACAGAAATTCACCGACCTGGACTGGTCTGAAAAGGTGATGGAAAATATAAAATTTGAAAAATGTGTTTTCACCGGTGTGGATTTTACCGGCAGTGACCTGGTTAAAATCACCTTTGACCGCTGCAGCTTTGTTTCCTGCAAAATGGGCGGCGTCATATTTGACCGCTGTGGTGTGGTGAACTGCACTTTCCGCTTCAGCAGCCTGTTCGGAGCAGAGTTTAAGCACTGTAAGACCACCGGCACATCTTTTTCCGAAATAGATATGACATCGGTGACTGTGACCGGCGGCAACTGGAGCTGGTGCAATCTGCGATACTGCGATTTTTCCGGTAAAAATCTGGAGGATATAAATTTTACCGGCAGCGACCTGCGCAACCGGACATTTGAAAAAAGTATTATCCACGGCTGTGATTTTACCGACTGTCTGCTGTCAGCTACCAGCTTTCACAAGGCAGATATAAGGTGCAACCGCTTCAACAGCTTTGATATTTCCACCACCAATTTTTCCGGTGCGAGGGTGGATTTGGACCTGGCAGTAACAGCAGTGAATATGCTGGGGGCAAAATTTGAGCGGTAAAACAAAACAATACCATATAACAATAAAACCGGACTGTGTGCAATCACAATCCGGTTTTTTAATGTATTTATTATCAATAATGATATTTTTCTCTGTAAAGCGCCATAAACACAACGGCCGTAACAGCACTGCACCGGTTGGCCACAGCCATGGTAATCCATATGCCGCCTATGCCGAACAGGGCAGGCAGTATCATTACAAAGCCGGCCTGGTAAACCACCAGTCGCAGGAAGGACAGCACAGAGGCCACCTTGCCGTTGTTCAGGGCAGCAAACAGTGTAGAACCCCAGACACCCATGCCGCTGACGATAAAGTTAAATGCATACAGGCGGAAAGCATGGGTAGTCATATCTGTCAGTGCCTGGTCATAGCTGGTGAAAATCATTGTGACAGGACGGGCCAGCAGCTGTGCCATAGCGAACATAAGCACAGAGGACACCGCCACAATGACAATACTGCGCTTTACCAGGTTTTTCAGTTCATCGTGATTTTCTGCACCGTAGTGGTAACTGATAACCGGGGAAATACCGGAGGTATAGCCAAAGGACGCCGCCAGGAAAATCATTTCCACATACATAATTACGCCGTAGGCAGCCACGCCGTCAGGACCGGCGTATTTCAGCAGCTGGAAATTGAACAGGATACCCACAACTGAGCTGGATATGCTGGACAGAAATGAGGATGCGCCATTGGAACAGGCCTGGCCCAGGGCGCGGAAGTCCACTACACAGCGACCCAGATGCAGCGACCAGCCAGTATTTCGGCGGGCAAAAAGAAATGCCGGCAGCAGACCGCCCACAGACTGGCTGATGGCAGTGGCGGCAGCAGCGCCTCCAAGCCCCCAGCCCAGCACGCCTACAAACAGCGCATCCAACACGACATTTGTAAGTCCGGCGGCAACGGTGATATACATGCTTATCTGCGGTTTTTCAGCGGCTATAAGAAAGCCCTGAAAGGTGTATTGCAGCATCATCAGCGGCAGACCTATCAGCATGATTTTGCCGTAATCTATACAGTGTGGCAGCAGTTCTTCTGTAGCACCCAGCATAACAGAAATCTGTGGCAGGAAGATTGTGCCGAAAACCGAAAACAGCACACCGGACAGCGTGCATACATAAATAAAAAAGGAAAACATATCGTTGGCCTTTTCTTTATCCCCCTCACCCAGGGTTTTTGCCACAAGGGCAGTTCCGCCCACGCCTATCATATTGCCCACTGCGCCCAGAATCATCAGAAAAGGAAAAATCAGATTAAGGGCAGTAAATTCTGTTTTACCCACAAAGTTGGACACAAAAAAGCCGTCCACAATGCTGTAAACCGAGCCGATAATCATACTGGCGATGGACGGCAGTGTGAATTTCAGCAGTCGTTTATAGTCGAAATGGTCAGAAAGTTGTATCATACATCAGTCCTCCCGAAAAATTTCTGTGCAAAATCTGCCACAGCCACAGCCAGGCCGGAAATATTCCATGCGGCGGTGTTTACAGTCAGATGGTATGCGTCGTTCCGTCCCCATTCCTTGCCTGTCAGTACCCGGCGGGATTTGGTACGGGCTTTATCTATCTGCTTTATTTTCTTTTCCAGCTCTTTTGCTGTCAGATTTTCACCCTGAGGAGCATGGTCTGTACAACGCTGTACTCTGGCAGACATATCTGCACAGACAAAGATATTCAGCGGTTTGTACCGTGAAAGGATTATATCTGCGTTACGGCCCACGATTACACAGTCTCTGCCCTGTGCTGCTATCTGTTCAATAATTTTCTTTTCTTCCAGCATCAGCGATGTGTTTGCTGTGGTGGTATACTTTGCCAGACTGCCACGGTAGTTCTGCTGCAAGGTCTGCAATCTGCCACTGTCCAGAGCAGTTTTCACATAGTTTTCATCCATACCTTTGTTGGCGGCGATGGCAGATATGATTTCTTTGTCGTAATAATCATATCCCAGCAGAGCTGCAAGCTCTCGGCCCAGCTGTCTGCCACCGGAGCCGAACTGACGGCTGATGGTAATAATATTCATATAATCTCTCCTTTACATCATAATAACCAAAAGAAACTATACCATTACAGTATTTAATTGTCAACAGTTCTTACTGTTATTTTACATATACCGCAGAATATGATAAAATCAGCGGTACAGGAGAATTTATATGGATATTATTTTTATAGCTGTAATGGCCTACATCGGCACAAATATAGACGATATTTTTATCACTACACTGCTGTTTGGTACAGCCGGTACCTCGACGGACAGGGGCGGTATAGTTGCAGGCAGATATCTGGGCACTTTTACCCTGCTGGGTATAAGCCTGCTGGGAGCAAAAGGTGTGCAGACCGCAATAGGCCAGTATTCCCATCTGCTGGGGGCAATTCCTCTGGCCATGGGATTGAGTGCGGCGTACAGCCGGATAAAACACAAGGACGAAAAAAAGGAGAACACTCCGCAGGTTTCCGGCAGCGTGATGATAAGCACTGCCATGATGACCATAGCCAGTGGCGGCGATAACATAGGCGTATATATTCCCCTGCTGGCAGGTGCGGATACCGGGAAGCTGGCGGTGTTCACGGCGGTATTTGGTGTGATGACTGCGGTATGGTGCTTTGTCTCTTACCACATTTCTTCCGCTTACCTGATGAAATCCGTTCTGGAAAAGCACAAAAACGCAATAGTTCCGGCGATTTATATTTTGCTGGGGCTGTATGTACTGTTTATATAACAAAAAACAATGTAAAAATAGAAAAATTAAAGCAAAAAACGCTCCCTCGCCAGAGGGAGCCAATAAAACGGATACGCAGATATAGGATACAGTACATCTTAAGACGCTGATAGTAACACAGGTTTTTGCCCGCAGATGAATAACCCCCGGCTCAGCCGGGGGCTATTATTCTTTGTTTAGCTTATTTAAATCTTCCGTTGCGTGCAGGCTTTCTGAAACCGCCGCCACGGCTGGAAGACTGTGTTCCAGGCTGTACAGGCTGCTGTGGACGGGACGGCTGCTGAGGCTGTCTGCCTGTCATTGGCGGTTTTGCGCCCTGGGCGCTGCGGTCAAAAGGAGACGGTGCCACACGGGAAGACCGGGGCTTTTGTCTGGAAGGCTGTTTCACCGGTGGTTTGGGCTGTGGAGTGCGCAGAGGTGTCTGTGGCTGAGGAGGCTGTACCGGCGGTTTATCCTTCGCGGTCAGTCTGTAGCGTGGCAAAGAAGCGCTGTGGGTTACAGGTGGCCGTACCGGGGCATGATAGCCGGAAGGAATACCTGTGTAAACAGATACAGCGTGGTCCGCACTGCCGGAAGCACGGTCCACTATCTCTATGCCCAGAGCGGACACCACCAGGCGTGTGGCCAGACCCATACGGCCACAGATAACCACATCCACTTTGTAATCACGGAGCAGGTCTGTAACTGATGAACGGCGCATACTGCCGTAAGCCATAACAATTTCTGTGGCAACAATCCGTCCTCCGTGTACATCATAGATTTTCAGCTGTGGTGTACGGCTGTAATGCGGATAAACCATACCGTTGTTATATGTAACTGCTATTCTCATATTATCATCCTTTGTATTGTTTTGTTATTTTCAGTTTAACAGAATATCGCTGCAGTGGCAATAATTTTGACCAATCTGTAACAGATAAATTACATTTTGTCCTGCCTTACTCTGCGCCGGCAGATTTATGCCGTGCCTTTATTGTGCTGCGGAACGGGAAACCCGTCTTGGCTTGCTCGCATTTCGCCACAGCTCGCATTTGCACCAAGGTCTCCGCTTTGTTACGACCAAGGGCCCCTCTGGCCTCGCAGGACGAGCTCGGCCTATTTCGCTTTGCGAAATACCATTCCGGCGCTACGCTTACCGCCAACGGTACGATGTGAGCATCGTCCCCTACGCACTTTCATCAAACTATAATCCTGTCATTCTTGACGCCCGCAGGCACCGCTACACTCGTAACCACGAACTCGTGTTTTGTCCTGTGGACAAACCGCTCAGTCAGCTACGCTGAATGCAAGCGAGCAACCGCCGCAGGCGGCTCTTGGCGAGTCGCAGAGCGAGCGTAGTGGTCGTGCCACAACCGAGCGAAAGCGAGGCTCTTGGCGGCGAGCAGGAATCTTTGCCGCCGTTGGCGGCAACGGATGTCGGAAATGTCCCGTTCGTATCAATGTAATATATTTTTTATTTCAAATCCATCTTTGCCACACGGATAAATTCATCCATTTCCGGGGTTTTCCATTTGTCCTTGTGATAAAAAATCTGACGGTACATATAGATTTCCGGTTCGTCGGTGTCCACTATGGCCAGACGGCCCTCCTCCACGCTTTTTTCAATGGCAAATCGCGGCAGGAAGGACATGCCGTTGTTCAGCTCCACCATTTTCAGGATAAATTCCGTGTCACTGATTTCCACAAAGGGCTTCAGCAGAATATTTTTTGATGCCAGATATTTGTCCAGAGCACGGCGGTAGTTGGCGTTTTTCTCGGTGAGAAAGAAAGGCTGGTCCAGAAAATCCTCCACTTTTACATTTTCCCGTCCGTTGAAACGGCAACGGCTGGCGCAGACAAAAACAATTGGCTCTTTTTCTTCCATTTCCTTGTGCCAGTGGTTGCTGTAACGGGGTTCGTCCAGAAAATACACCAGGTCCACCTGGTTGTGCTCCATCATTTCCAGCAGAGGGTCCGGGGAGTCGAAAACAATGCAGATATTCACTCCGGGATGGTGGAGACGGAAATATGTGAGAATGGCCGGCAGTTTGGAAAAACAGAGTGATTCGTTGGTGCCTATGGTCAGGGTGCCGGTCAGCTGCCCGCCTTCGGCCACATCGTTTTTCGCCCGGGTAATTTCGTTGACAATATTGTTGGCGCGTTTGAGAAACTGTCGCCCCCGGTCAGTGAGAGTCACCTGCTTGCCCATGCGGTCAAACAGACGGGCGCCCAGCTCATCCTCCAGATTTTTTATCTGTATGGTTACTGCCGACTGGGTGTAACCCAGCTCCTCGGCAGCTTTTGAAAAGCTGCCCATTCTGGCGGCGGATATAAAAGTGACCAGTTGTCTTATTTCCATAATTCTTCTCCGATATAAAAATCTTTTATCGTTTTGATAAAAAGCATTAATTTGCTTTAATTCTATATAAATGATATATTATAGACAAAAGATAGTCAAGATTTTCCTGCAAAACAAAAAACATAAGGTCCGCATGCGCCTCACCTATGGCATGCGGTATGGATTTTCTCTTTATAGCATAAATAATCATCACCGGAAAGGGCGGCAATAAGCCGCCCTTTTTCCTTGCAGATGTTTAACTGTCAAACAAAAACTGCCCCGTAATGAGCAATGCCATTAAGAAAATAAAAATATGTCATTCTGAGGAAGGTCGTGACCAAGAATCTCCTTTTGTGCTTTCTTCTGAAGGCTATAAATGAACAGCGCCTGCTTACGGACTGTCTGAAACAGAAAATTTACAATTTATACACTTAAACTGTAAGAACAAATTATTTACAGTTGATAAAATAGTATAAAAATAGTAAAATATAATATATATGTGCTGAATTTACAGCCGGGAGGTGAGATGATGGACTACAGTGTTTCCGGCAGCGTTGTGGTGTACAACAAGCCAGACGATGCCTGCAAAACAGTGGAGAGCATAAAAAAATACGGCGGTGATAATTTCACCCTGTATGTTATAGACAATAACAGCGCCGAAAAGATAGGTGAAACCCTGCAGAAAAGCTTTGACGCACAGTATATTTTACTGGATGAAAATCTGGGCTTCGGCAAAGGGCACAACCAGGTGCTGGACAGGCTGGAGTCAAAATATCACTTTATTATCAACCCGGATATCCTGATAAATGAAAACACAATAAAAAATCTGTGCCGGTTTATGGACTCCCATCCTGATGTGGCAATAGCCTGCCCGAAGGTGCTGCACCCGGACGGCACAGTGCAGTATATAGCAAAAAGAAAACCCAGTCTGATGTCATTGGTGGCCAGAAGAATTCATCTGCCTTTTCTGAAAAAAGTGGAGGACGATTATCTGGCAAAAGACATGGACCAGGACACAGACTTTGAGGTGGATTTCTGTACCGGCTGCTTTTTTGTAATCCGCACCGAGGTTTTCAAAGAAATAGGCGGTTTCGACCCGGACTATTTCCTCTATTTTGAAGATGCGGACATCACCATGAAAGCCAAGCAGAAAGGCAAAGCCTGGTATGCGCCTTGTGCGGATGTTATCCACTTCTGGCACAGGGAAACAGCCAGCAGCAAAAGAATGTTTATGCTGCAGGTGAAATCCATGTTTATTTATTTTAAAAAATGGGGCTTCAGGCTCTTTTAAGGAGAACATATATGAAAGGTATTATTCTTGCAGGCGGTGCAGGCACACGCCTTTATCCGCTGACAATGGTTACATCCAAACAGCTGTTGCCTGTTTACGACAAACCTATGATTTACTATCCGCTGTCCACATTGATGCTGGCAGGTATTCAGGAAATTCTGATTATCTCCACACCACAGGACACACCACGCTTTGAAGCACTGCTGGGTGACGGCAGCCAGTTCGGTCTGAAACTGTCCTACAAAGTACAGCCAAGTCCTGACGGTCTGGCACAAGCTTTCCTGCTGGGCGAAGAATTCATCGGTGACGATGCCTGCGCAATGGTGCTGGGCGACAATATCTTCTACGGCAACGGTTTTGGCAAAATCCTGCGCGAAGCAGCTGCCAACAGCGAAAAAGGCAGAGCCACAGTTTTCGGCTATCACGTGGAAGACCCTGAACGCTTCGGCATAGTGGAATTTGACGAAAACGGCAAAGTTATTTCCGTTGAAGAAAAACCTGCAAACCCAAAGAGCAACTACGCCATCACAGGCCTGTATTTCTACGACAGGGATGTTGTGGAATATGCAAAACAGGTAAAACCATCTGCACGCGGTGAGCTGGAAATCACCACTCTCAACGACATCTACCTGAAAAAAGACAGACTGGATGTAAAACTGCTGGGCCGTGGCTTTGCATGGCTGGACACCGGCACAATGGACAGCCTGGTGGACGCTGCAGACTTTGTGCGCATGGTTGAAAAACGTCAGGGCATCAAAATCTCCGCTCCGGAAGAAATCGCCTACAAAAACGGCTGGATTACAAAAGAACAGCTGCTGGAAAGCGCACAGCGCTACGGCAAGAGCCCATACGGCCAGCACCTGTACAAAGTGGCCGAAGACAAACTGATGTATTGATGAGGTATATATGAAAGTATTGATTACAGGCTCAGCAGGTATGCTGGGCACACAGGTGGTGTGCGACCTGACACGCGGCTACACCGAGCTGGGCCAAGTGCCTGCAGCACTGAAAGACGCAGAAATCCTCACCGCCGATGTGGACACACTGGACATCACAGACAAGGCCGCCACAGAAAAATATATGGCAGAAAACAGACCTGATGTGGTTATCAACTGTGCTGCATACACCAATGTGGACGGCTGCGAAAGCCATCAGGACGATGCATTTAAAGTAAACGCTATCGGTGCCAGAAATCTGGCCATCGCTTGTGAAAACATCGGTGCAAAGCTGATTCACGTTTCCACAGACTATGTGTTCAAAGGTGACGAAGCCACACCACGCAGAGAATATGACATCACAAACCCTATCTCTGTTTACGGAAAAACAAAGCACGCCGGCGAAGAATTTGTAAAACAGTTCTGTTCCAGATACTTTATTGTGCGCACAGCCTGGCTGTACGGCTATCACGGCAAAAACTTTGTGAAAACAATGGTGCGCCTGTGCAACGAACGCGGCGGCGCCTCTGTGGTAAACGACCAGCACGGCAACCCTACCAATGCCGCTGACCTGTCCCACCATCTGCTGAAAATCGCAGCCTGCGAAGAATACGGCATCTACCACTGCACCGGCAACGGCGAATGCACATGGTACGAATTTGCCGCAGAAATCGCCAGACTGGCAGGTTTTGAAGGCTGTATGAAGCCTTGCACCAGCGACGAATTCCCTACACCTACCAAACGCCCTGCTTACTCATCCCTTGACAATATGATGCTGCGTGTGACTGTAGGGGACGAAATGCGCCACTGGAAAGACGCCCTGGCCGCATATTTTGAAAACGACAAATAACAGGAGATATACATTATGACAATTATTGTTACAGGCGGTGCCGGCTTTATCGGTTCCAACTTTGTGTTCCATATGCTGAACAAATATCCTGACTACAGAATCATCTGTCTGGATAAACTGACCTACGCAGGCAACCTTTCCACACTGGCACCTGTTATGGACAACTCTAATTTCCGCTTTGTAAAAGCTGACATCTGCGACAGAGAAGCTGTTTACAAACTGTTTGAAGAAGAAAAACCGGATATTGTGGTTAACTTCGCCGCAGAAAGCCATGTTGACCGCTCTATCGAAAACCCAGGCATCTTCCTGAAAACAAACATCGAAGGTACAGCTGTGCTGATGGACGCCTGCCGCAAATACGGCATCCAGCGCTACCATCAGGTTTCCACAGACGAAGTTTACGGCGACCTGCCGCTGGACAGACCTGACCTGTTCTTCACAGAAGAAACACCTATCCACACTTCTTCCCCATACTCATCATCAAAGGCCGGCGCTGACCTGCTGGTTATGGCATACCACAGAACATACGGTCTGCCTGTTACCATCAGCCGCTGTTCCAACAACTACGGCCCATATCACTTCCCAGAAAAGCTGATTCCTCTGATGATTGCCAACGCTTTGGCAGACAAACCTCTGCCTGTATACGGCGAAGGCATCAATGTGCGCGACTGGCTGTATGTTGAAGACCACTGCAAAGCCATCGACCTGATTATTCACAAAGGCCGTGTGGGCGAAGTGTACAACATCGGCGGCCACAACGAAATGCGCAACATCGATATCGTTAAGATTATCTGCAAGGAACTGAATAAACCTGAAAGCCTGATTACATACGTAACAGACAGAAAAGGCCACGATATGCGCTATGCCATCGACCCTACAAAGATTCACACAGAACTGGGCTGGCTGCCGGAAACAAAATTTGCTGACGGCATCAAAAAGACAATCCAGTGGTATCTGGACAACCGCGAATGGTGGGAAGAAATCATCAGCGGCGAATACCAGAACTACTACGAAAAAATGTACGGCAACAGATAAGCTGTGCGGTGAAATATAATTAAATATATTCAGACAAAATAAAAGCTGCGGTTTAACCGCAGCTTTTTTATGTTATCCGGTACACTTGCAGGGGACGGGTTTCCCGTCCCGTGGCGGTTTGAATAAATAATCCCTCAGGCCTCGCCACACTCAGCCACCTCCCCTGCAGAGGAGCCTTTCATGTGCAAATGCAAGCAAGCCAAGACGATGCCCCGACATCCCGTTTTAATTGCTGTCTACGACGGCAAAGATTTCTGCTCGCCGCCAAGAGCCTCGCTTTCGCTCGGTTGCGGCTCTGCACAACCTCTGCGGAGGTCGTCGACTCACTTCCTTCGCTCGAAATGACAGACCTTTAGTTTGTTCGCTGATTCGCGTAGAGGATGGTCCCGGACATCTCGGAATGATGCGCGTAGGGGCGATTCACGAATCGCCCATGGGACGTCGAGGTCGATGTCCCCTACGCGTATTAATCCTGATTATTCACAAGCATCGCAGGGGGGAGCTGTCCCCTGTAAAAAAACAACATAACAAAGTAGAAAGGCGGGGCCATACGGTCCCGCCTTTCTGTGGAGCTAATAATATGAAATATTACTATTAATATTTGATTGGTCTTGCAACATAAGATGTGTGCAGGATTTCGTGAGCTTTGTGGCTGCCTGGTTCGCCGAGGTATTCAGCATACAGAGCTTTCACTTCTTCGTTGTCATGGCTCTTTCTCAGAGTCATTCTTTCGTCCTGTGTGTACAGAGCGTTAGCGCGCAGAGCTTTCAGGTCAACAAAGTTTCTTACGCTTGCTGGCTGTGTTGGCTGACCGCCACCGTTGATACAGCCGCCTGGGCAAGCCATGATTTCCATAAAGTCGTACTGTGCTTCACCGTTGCGAACTTTTGTCAGAACTTCTTTAGCGTTAGCCAGACCGGAAACAGCACATACTCTGATTGTTTTGCCAGCCAGAGTGTAAACAGCTTCTTTGATACCTTTGTCTGTGCCACGAACTTCCATAAAGTCTGGTTTTTCCAGTTCTTTGCCTGTGAGAACTTCAGCAGCTGTACGCAGAGCAGCTTCCATAACACCGCCGGATGCACCGAAGATGTGGCCAGCGCCGGAGGCTTCGCCCATTACGCTGTCAAATTCTTCGTCTGGCAGAATGTCAAATTTGATACCTGCTTTTTCAATCATACGTGCGAATTCTCTTGTTGTGATTGCTACGTCAACATCTGGTACGCCTGCTGCAGACTGGTCTTCACGGCCTACTTCAAACTTTTTAGCAACACATGGCATTACTGCAACTACAACGATGTCTTTTGGGTCCAGACCCATTTTCTGTGCGTAGTATGTTTTTGCTACTGCACCGAACATCTGCTGTGGAGATTTGCAGGAGGACAGGTTAGGAATAAATTCTGGGAAGTATGTTTCACAGTATTTTACCCAGCCTGGTGAACAGGAAGTAATCAGAGGCAGTGTGCCGCCTTCTTCTACTCTGTGCAGGAATTCTGTAGCTTCTTCCATGATTGTCAGGTCAGCTGCAAAGTCTGTATCGAATACTTTGTCAAAGCCCAGACGACGTGCAGCAGCAACCATTTTGCCCTGTACGTTTGTGCCTACAGGCATGTTGAAGCATTCGCCCAGTGTAGCACGGATGGAAGGAGCTGTCTGAACAACAACATGTTTTGTTGGGTCAGCAAGAGCAGCCCATACTTTATCTGTGTCGTCTTTTTCAGCGATAGCGCCTGTTGGGCAAACTACGATACACTGACCGCAGGATACACAAGCTGTAGCGTCCAGTGGCTGTTCAAATGCGGAAGCGATATGTGTTTCGAAACCACGTTCGTTAGCGCCGATAACGCCGATACCCTGTGTAACGCCACATGCTGCTACGCAGCGACGGCAGAGGATACATTTTGTATTGTCACGGTACATGTGAGCAGCTGAGTTGTCCACAGCCCAGTCGATTGTTTCGCCGGCCCATTTTTTAGTATCTTTGATGCCGTAGTCTTTGGACAGTTTCTGCAGTTCGCAGTTACCGCTTCTTACACAGCCCAGGCAGTCCTGGTTGTGTGTGGAGAGAACCAGTTCCAGGTTCATTTTTCTTGCTTTCTGTACTTTTTCAGTGTTTGTAAACACTTCCATACCGTCAGCAACTGGGTATACGCAAGCTGTTACCAGACCGCGTGCGCCCTTTACTTCAACAACGCAGATACGGCAAGCGCCGATTTCGTTGATGTCTTTCAGGTAGCAGAGAGTTGGGATTTCAATACCTGCTTTGTGAGCAGCTTCGAGAATAGTAGAACCTGCAGGTACTTCAACTTCAATGCCGTTAATTTTAACTTTAACCATATCCATAGTAGCTTTAATCCTCCTACATTATTCTCTGATGATAGCGCCGAACTTACAGCCGTTCATACATGCGCCACACTTGATACATTTAGCTGGGTCGATAACGTGTGGATTTCTTACGTCGCCGCTGATAGCGCCAACAGGACATACACGTTTACACAGAGTACAGCCTTTACATTTGTCAGCAATGATTTTGTATGTGAGCAGTTCTTTACATACGCCAGCTGGACATTTTTTGTCAACGATATGTGCTACATATTCGTCACGGAAATGCTGCAGTGTGGAGAGAACAGGGTTAGGAGCAGACTGGCCAAGACCACATGCGGAGTTTTCTTTGATGTATTTTGCCAGTTCTTCGATTCTGTCCAGGTCTTCCAGTTCGCCGTTGCCGGATGTGATTTTGTCCAGCAGTTCAAGCAGACGTTTTGTACCGATACGGCAAGGTGCACATTTACCACAGGATTCTTCAACTGTGAATTCCAGGAAGAATTTAGCGATGTCAACCATACATGTATCTTCGTCCATTACGATAAGACCGCCGGAACCCATCATGGAGCCCAGAGCGATAAGGCTGTCGTAATCCATTGGAGTGTCAATCAGGGAAGCTGGGATACAGCCGCCGGAAGGACCACCTGTCTGTGCAGCTTTGAATTTTTTACCATTAGGGATACCGCCGCCGATATCTTCGATAACAGTTCTCAGAGTTGTACCCATTGGGATTTCAACCAGACCTGTGTTTTTGATTTTGCCGCCCAGAGCAAATACTTTTGTACCAGCAGATTTTTCTGTACCGATGGAACGGAACCAGTCAGCACCTTTGAGGATAATCTGTGGGATGTTTGCGTATGTTTCAACGTTGTTCAGGATTGTTGGTTTGCCGAACAGACCTTTCTGTGCTGGGAATGGAGGACGAGGACGTGGTTCACCACGGTTGCCTTCGATGGAGTTCATCAGAGCTGTTTCTTCACCACATACGAATGCGCCTGCACCCAGTTTGATTTCCAGGTCAAATTCAAAGTCTGTGCCGAAGATGTTTTTGCCCAGCAGGCCGTATTCTCTTGCGTCGTTGATAGCTTTCTGCAGACGCTGTACAGCGATTGGGTATTCAGCACGGATATATACATAACCCTGTGTAGCACCGATAGCGTAAGCAGCGATAGCCATAGCTTCGATTACAGCATGTGGGTCACCTTCCAGGATGGAACGGTCCATAAATGCGCCTGGGTCGCCTTCGTCAGCGTTACATGCTACATATTTCTGGTCAGCATGGTTCATTGCAGCCAGCTGCCATTTTCTGCCTGTTGGGAAGCCGCCGCCGCCACGACCGCGCAGACCGGAGTCAAGGATAGTCTGGCATACTTCTGCTGGTGTCATTTCTGTCAGAACTTTACCCAGAGCAGCATAGCCGTCATAACCGATATATTCTTCAATATTGTCAGGGTCAACAACACCACAGTTTCTCAGAGCAACACGCATCTGGTGTCTGTAGAAATCTGTGTCGTTCAGGGATTTAACTGTGTCGCCCTGTACTGTTTCATCATAAAGCAGGCGTGTAACAATACGGCCTTTGAGCAGATGTTCGTCAACGATTTCTTTAACATCTTCTTCTTTAACCATGCTGTAGAATGCGCCTTCTGGATATACAACAACGATTGGACCCAGAGCACAAAGACCAAAACAACCTGTTTTGATAACTTTTACTTCGTCGTGGAGGCCAACTGCTGCGATTTCTGCATTGAATGCATCAATAATTTTCTGTGAGCCTGAGGAGGTACAGCCTGTACCGCCACAAACCATAACGTGACTTCTAAACATTCTTTACCTCTCCTTATTATTCTGCTTTAAGAGCGCCGATTGTAAATTCTGTTACTGGTTTTTTGCCGATAACATGTTCGGATACAACTCTTTTTACTTTTTCAGCGTCCATTTTAACATATGTAGTTTTTGTGTCGCCTTCGATGATTTCTACTACAGGTTCGTACTGGCAGATGCCGATACAGCCTGTCTGAGAAACAACAGCATGTGTAACGCCTCTTTCAGCCAGTTCTGTGCTGAATGCATTCAGAACAGGACGTGCGCCTGCTGCGATACCGCATGTAGCCATACCTACCAGAATGCGCATTTTGCCTTCCATGCCATCACGAGTGTTTACATTGGCTTTCATTTTGTCTCTGATAGCCTGCAGTTCCCGTAAACTTTTCATAAGTATCAATAACTCCTTTTTAATATTTCAAATTGATTTTCTCTGATAAATTCTTTAATCCACTGTACAACTGACAGGTCTGACAAAGGCATACCCTCCATCACTTCTTTCAGCTGTCGGGTATCGCACACAAACTCACCGTCTTCACCGCGGACGGTGTAAACAAAATCTATGGCTTCGTTCATCTGTATAAGAATGGCCACAGTGTCCCAAACTTCACCCAAAGGGGTAAAATCTATGCTGGCGGTATCAAACACGGCCTTCACGCTGGTACCAACGCCCACCTGTGATGTGATGGTAAAGTGGCCGCCGGTCTGCTCTGCTGCCTGTTTGAACAAAGGAATGCCCAGACCCACCTTACGGGTGGTACGGGAGGTGAAAAACGGGTTTTCCACGCTGGCCAGGGTTTCCCGGTCCATGCCTTTGCCGTTGTCTGTGATGGTAAGAGCCATCATTCTGCCGCCGTCGTACACGTCCAGGCTGATTTCAATCAGACTGGCGCCGGCAACCACAGAGTTCTGTGCAATATCCAGAATGTTTAAAGAAAGTTCCTGCATAAATTAGTCCTGATATTTAGCCAGAATAGCGTCCAGCTCGCTGCCGTCTTCTTTCAGACGACCGTAAACGTCTTCGTTAACTGTGAATACAGGTGCCAGACCGCAAGCACCGATACAACGGGATGCTTCCAGAGAGAATTTACCGTCCAGCTGACAGTCGCCGCTCTGAATACCCAGTTTTTCTTCCAGTTTTTCCAGAATTTTGCCGCTGCCTTTTACGTAGCATGCTGTACCCAGGCAAACAGCGATTTTGTATCTGCCTTTTGGTGACAGTGAGAACTGTGCGTAGAAAGTAGCGATGCCGTAGATTTCTTCCAGGCTTCTGCCTGTGCCTTCAGCAACAATGCGCAGAACTTCTACCGGCAGGTAGCCGTAAACTTCCTGAGCAAACTGCAGTGCTGGCATTGCAGCGCCGGCTTTTTTGCCGTTTTCATCCAGCCATGCTCTCAGCTGTGCTTCCTGTTCAGGAGTGCCGCTGAAAGGCAATTTTGAAATTTTCTTCATATTATCCTCCTATTAATTTGTTAATAAATTAACAAAAAATTGCTGCATTATTACAGAATAATTATATCAAATAAATAATAAGTTATCTATAGTTTTTATTGGTAAAAAATAGCTTTTTTGTGCCAATTTAACATTTTCGACGGAATGACAAAAAAAGACATTAAAATATGTAAATTTTTTATATGTTATTTATAAAAAACTATGATATAATTAGTATGTATATAGCCACTTTATACAATATTTTATCGATAAAACCCATCAAAAAGCACAAATGACGCAGATTGTGGACCATTTACACTGTGGCAGCATATATGCATATCAACCATTATTGGACTGTCATGCAGAGATACAATCCTGCATTTTACAATACATCCCACATTTACAGGAGAAAACAAATGAAAATCAAAGACATTGCCCAGCTGCTCAACGCAGAAATCCTCACACCAGAAATCAGCACAGAAACAGAAGTACACACTGCCTGCGGCAGTGATATGATGAGCGACGTACTGGCCTATGTAAAAGACCAGGCTGTACTGGTAACAGGTCTGAACAATCCGCAGGTTATCCGCACTGCAGATATGATGGATATGGTATGCGTGGTTTATGTACGCGGCAAAAAGCCGGATGAACTGTCACTGGAACTGGCCAGAGATTTTGGTATCTGTGTGCTGACAACTACTACACCTATGTTTGCATGCTGCGGTATTCTCTATGAAAACGGACTGAGAGGTGCCTGATGGAAGCCATTAAATTTGAATATACTGTTTCCGGTGATGATTTCACCAGTGCGGGGCAGGCATCTACTGACCTGAAGCGAAAGCTGAAGGTGATGGGTGTGGACTCAAAAAGCCTGCGCAATATAAACATTGCTCTGTATGAAGGGGAAATAAACCTGGCCATCCACGCCGGCGGCGGTGACATCACTGTGCTGGTTTACCCTGAAAAGGTGGAAATGTATCTGGACGATGAAGGCCCGGGTATCGAAAATATAGAACTGGCACTGACCGAAGGTTACTCCGGTGCCAGTGACGCAGTGCGCAGTCTGGGCTTTGGCGCAGGCATGGGGCTGCCTAATATGAAAAAATACGCAGATGAATTTTACATAGAAAGCGAAGTGGGCAAAGGCACCCACATAAAAATGGTAGTATATCTGCAGTAAAGCGACAAATTGCAAAAATCCAAATATAGCATTATGAAAAAAATATTTTCTGTTATTTTATCTGTCATTGTACTGTGCAGTCTGTTTTCAGGCTGCGCCGGAGGTGCTGTGCAGCAGAGTTCATCACAGCCTGAGTCAAAGGCCACACCGGCAGAAAGCCGGAAACAGCCAATAGAATGGAAAGACGAAACCGTTAAAAAAATGGTTTATGACTGTCTGATGAAAGATTACAGCGAGGATGTATACCCCAGTGAGCTGGAAAAGGTAACCTCGCTGTATATTCTGGCAGACAAAAGAATGAGCTTCAACGGCAGACCTTATGAGGACATAGAACCGGAAAAACCATACGAAATACGCTATTCCGGCACAATGAAAACCGATAATGGCTATGAGCATGTGACTGCCACTTTTACGGAAATGGTACCGCTGTGCCTGGACGACCTTGAATATTTTACCAACCTGGAGGAGTTATATATCCATCTGGTTAATGTGGAAGATTTGTCCTTTGCCAGCCGGCTGCCACAGCTTAAAGCGCTGGGCATGGGCTGCTGTGACATAGATAATCTGAATGGCATAGAAGGTTGCAGCAATCTGCGTACCCTGTATATGCCATACAATAAAATCAGCGACATTTCCCCGCTGTCCGGGCTGAATCTGTGGGATTTGTTCCTGCAGCACAATAATATTTCTGATATTTCTCCGCTGGCTGATATGGAATCCATTCCTGACGAGCTGGTGCTGAGCTACAACAATATCACTGATATTTCCGCATTGAAAGGCGGCGCATTCAACTATCTGAACCTGCGCAACAATAATATATCTGACATTTCCCCTCTGGCAGAATGTAAAGGAATACCTATCCTTTCACTGACATACAACAATATTTCCGATGTAAGCCCACTGGAACATCTGCCAAAGGACTGCACCATTTATCTCCGCGGCAACCCGGTGGAAAACAAAGAAGTGCTGAAAGATTTCAGCAAGGTTTATATGGATTGAAGTTCATAAAATATACCCTGCGGAATGGCTATGGCGGTTCAGCGGGCAAAATTTAAAAATTGATACGATATACTTTTATCTGTTCATATTATTTTTACATTATTTTTACATTTCTATTTTATAATTATATTGCTGCGATATATAAAACCGCAGATTTGTGATAAATATTAAGCTGTTTTCAGGTGATTTTATGGCTAATACATATACTCATTCTGTAACTCTGGACAGTGATTTGTGCCGGGGTTGCATAAACTGCATAAAGCGCTGCCCCACAAACGCCATACGCGTGCGTGACGGCAAAGCCACTATTATGGCGGACCGCTGCATAGACTGTGGCGAATGTATCCGCGTGTGTCCTCACCACGCCAAAAAAGCGGTGTATAATGTGCTGGATGATTACCGTCATTTCAAACATCTGGTGGCCTTGCCTGCACCAAGCCTTTATGCTCAGTTCAACAATCTGCACGAAACCGAAACGGTGCTGGCCGGACTGCTGGATATAGGCTTTGACAGCTTTTTTGAAGTGGCAAAGGCTGCTGAACTGATAACCGACGCCACCAGAAAAATGATAGACACTCTGCCAAAGCCGGTGATTTCTTCCGCCTGTCCTGCTGTGGTGCGTCTGATAAAAGTGCGTTTTCCACAGCTGATTGACCATGTGCTGCCGCTGGTTTCCCCTATGGAGCTGGCTGCCCGACTGGCAAAGGAAGAAGTAATAAAAGAAACAGGCCTGGCTGAAGAAGAGATAGGCTGTATTTTCATTTCTCCATGTCCTGCAAAAATCACTTCTATCAATAATCCTATAGGAACACGGAAAAGCAGTGTAGACGGTGCGGTGGCTATGAAAGATATTTACCCTCTGTTGCTGGACAGCATGAAGCACCCAACCCAGACTGTGGAAGCTTCTGCCGGCAGAATAGGCATAAGCTGGGCCAGTGGCGGCGGCGAGGGCAGCGGATTGCTGACAGTGGAAAATTATCTCGCCTGTGACGGTATAGAAAATGTAATGGGCGTGCTGAACGACCTGGAGGACGGCAAGTTTCAGAATCTGGATTTTGCAGAACTGAACGCCTGTCCCGGCGGCTGTGTAGGCGGTGTTCTGACAGTGGAAAACCCATTCATCGCAAAAACAAAACTGAAAGCGCTGCGCAAATATATGCCGGTGTCTATGAATACCATAGGCAAAGAAGTGCCGCAGAATATGCTGATGGATAAAGAACTGGTTTACAACCCGGTATTTGAACTGAAAGGTGACAGAATGGAGCGTTTCCAGAAGTATTCAGCCATTGAACATCTGATGGGAGAACTGCCGGGGCTGGACTGCGGTTTCTGCGGTGCGCCATCCTGCCGTGCTTTTGCCAACGATGTTATCCGCGGCTACGCCAAAAAAGAGGACTGCGCCGTTATGTCCGGCAGAATATCTGATTAAAATACAAACACAGGAGTACATAAATGACATTTTTTGAATTCTGCGAAAAATACAGTCTGAAACCATTGTCAAAAGGCGAAGACAGAGAAATAGAAGGGGGCTTTGCCGGCGACCTGCACAGCTGGGCAATGGCAAAAGCTGAGGAAAACCATGTCTGGTTCACTATCATGGGCAATATAAACACCGTGGCGGTGGCATCTCTCAATGATGTGGCCGGCGTTGTGCTGTGCCAGAACAGTCCTATGAACCGGCAGGCACTGGAAAAAGCACAGGAAGAGGAAATAAATCTGTATGCCACAGATAAATCCATGTTTGAAATGTGCGCCCTGCTGTATAATGAAATGAATAAATGAACGCTGAAAGCGTTGTTACTTTTGAGACCAAAAGTAACCAAAAGTCCTGGGGGTTGCGACTCCCCCAGACCCCAACGCGGAATATGTACCATATTGCCTTACAGACAGAAGCGCTACTGCACACAATTCCGTGTGCAACGCGCATTAGTGTTTGCCTTGTTATCGGCAAATACATATTTTATATAAGGAGAGGCGCTGCGCCCTCTCCATTACACCTCTCCCGCTAATGAAAGGAGCCGTAATGTTATACGATTTACATATTCATTCCTGTCTGTCCCCCTGCGGCGATGACGAAATGACACCAAACAACATAACAGGTATGGCTCATCTGGCAGGGATTGAGGTGATGGCCGTAACTGACCACAACGCTGCAGCCAATCTGCCGGCGGTGAAAAAGTGTGCTGATGCCTACGGTATAATGATAATTCCGGGCATTGAAATGTGTACCGCTGAAGACATTCACCTGCTGTGTTATTTTGAAACGGTGGAAAGATGCCTGGAGTTTGAAAAAATTGTGCTGGACAGTCTGCCGCCAATAAAAAACCGCAAGGATATTTACGGCAACCAGCTGATACGCAACGAAGATGATGAAATCATAGGTGAATATGAAAATCTGCTGATTCTGGGTTCATCCTACAGCCTGTGGGAAGCAGTGGATTTGTGCCACAGTATGGACGGTGTGGCGGTATACGCCCATATAGACAAAAACAGCTATTCCGCATTGAGCGTGCTTGGTACTCTGCCGCCGGAAATAAAAATTGACGGAGTGGAAATTTATGACCTGGCCAACAGGCCAAAGCTGATTGCTCAGGGACTGATTACCGGTGAAACTCCCTATATGTCCAATTCTGATGCACATTATCTGGAATATATAGGCGAAAGAGAAGAGCATCTGTCCAAAGACCACCCTCTGTGGGAAATGGTGAAAAAATTATATTATAAATAAAAATGGCGGCGTAAGCCGCTGTTTTTGTAAAAGGAGATAATTATGATAACTTTCAGAGAATATACTCCCTCTCCTGCCCTGTTCAACAGCCTGACTGACAGTGTGGACTGGGGCACAAGAGACGAAGGCGTGGTACAGACCGCGCTGGAAAACAGCCTGTGCTGTGTGTGCGCCTTTGACGGCGAAGAAATAGTGGGCTTCGGCCGACTTATCGGCGACCGGACTATCTTCCTGTATGTACAGGATGTGATGGTGCGTCCTGAATATCAGGGACAGAAAGTTGGCACAGGCATAATGGAAAAGCTGATTGAAGAAGTGAATGAATACAAACAGATAAACAAAGGCATCCGCACCTATCTGGGTGCCAGCCGGGGCAAAGAGGATTTTTACAGACGCTTTGGTTTTGAAACCCGCGCCGACGCAGGCCTGGGCCCCGGTATGGTGCTGTTCTAAGGTGTTTCCATAATATGATTTCGTAAGGGACGGTTTTCCCGTCCATTGGCAGTAAGCTCGTAGGGGCGGATGCCCACATCCGCCCGGAATGACAAAATTATAGTCTGTACAGAACACCTTTCTTTTTCTTTGACAACACTCCCATTGCAAATTCTATATCAAAGGAGAAAAATATGAAATACTTTCTCACATCCAGCCACTGTCCTCCGGACTCCCCCAGACTTTACAGAGAAAACGGCTTTTCTGAAATGCTGAAAAATGCATTGGGGAACAACCCGCTGGATATTTTATTTATAGCTTCTTCCCTCGATGACACCGGCAAAAACGATATGTACGGCGATTGGGAAAAAGACCGATTTGCCGATGAAGGCTATGATATAAACAGTTTTACCATTCTGGACAGCCGCAACGCGGACAGTGCCGCTGAACTTGTAAAAAACTGCAATTTTATTATTCTATCAGGCGGTCATGTGCCTACGCAGAACGAATTTTTTGACCGAATCAATCTGGCACAGCTGATAAAAGACTTTGACGGGGTGGTTATGGGCATCAGCGCAGGCAGTATGAACAGCGCTGCCACCGTTTACGCCCAGCCGGAGCTGCAGGGCGAAGCCACCGACCCGCTGTACCAAAAATTCATCCCCGGTCTGGGACTGACAGAAACCAATATCCTGCCCCACTACAATATGGTAAAGAACGATGTAATCGACGGTCTGCGACTGTTTGAGGATGTTACTTTTGCCGACAGTATGGGCAGACAGTTTCTGGTGCTGCCCGACGGCAGCTTTGTTTACGGCGACGGGAAAAGCGAAAAACTGTGCGGAAGCGGATATATTCTGGCCGACGGAGTTATGACAGCGGTGAAAGATATTATGATAAAACAGTAAGGAATAATTATAATATGAAAACAGTAATCGGTTTATATGGCTCTGTGCACAACCCGGACATATTGAAAGAATATGGCTGGACAGAAGATATGCTGCGGCAGTTGTTTACAGAATTTGACCCAGATATAATCTGCGGCGAGGTGCGCCCGGAGGACTATGCGAAAGCTGAAGGCTACAGAGGTCCCGGTGAATACAGAAGATTTATATTCGACTTATGTGAAAACAATGGCATAACATTCTGCCCTTGCGACAGCTTTGATGAGCTGACACTGTCTGTATCGGAAGATATAGACGAAAATGCACCCCGGTGGAAAGAAATAATGGACAGATATATGGCCTCCAGTAATATGGGAGAACTGCCTTTCAACTCTGAAAATTTTAATGAAATTGTAAGGGAAAAGCAGGATTATCAGCAAAAACACGCTCCTGATGCCCACGAAATTATATGGAACAGGCGAAACCGCAATATAGTCAGAAATATAACCGATGTGATAAACAGCAATCCCAGTAAAAGAATACTGGTGGTTTTTGGTGCAGAACATATTTACCGGCTGAAAGAAAATCTGGAAATACTGGAAAACACAGAGATTGTTTTCCCGTTGAAATAATAATTAGTTTGCTTTAATTATTGAACAAAATAGTCTATGGGCGGACACTGTCCGCCTTTTTGCTTCAGAAATACTCTGTTTATATTTATAGAGCATAAATAATATCATTTAACAGCAGAAAATAAATATATCCTGTTTGTGTTTTAATCACAATCCTTATTGACATAATATATCAATTAAGATATACTATACCCAAAACAGTTAGCATAGGCTAATCAAATATTACTTAAAGAGGTACTGATATGGCATATATAGATTGGAAAAACAAAAAAGATGACTTTAAAGTGATTGATGTACGAGGAATTGCCGGGAATTTTTTCCGGGGACTGAAAAAACAGCTGGCTGAAATTCCTGCAGGCAGTGGCGTGGTAGTAGTACAGACTTTTGAACCGCTGCCGTTGTACAGCGTGGTGGAAAACATGGGTTTTGAGCGACACACAGAAAAAGTGGCTGACAACGAATATCGCGCATACTTTTACCGTACAGAAAATAAGGAAGATAACAGTGGCGTACCTATGAAGCCTGCTGCATTGACAAATATGCCTTTGATTGACGAAAAACTTGGCAATATTGCAGTGAATTTCTGGGACCTGACATGGAATGATGAAAACCGCTATCTGCCTTATGAAACAAGACTTTTACTTTCCCTGACAAACGCTGTTGGTGCGGGCCGTATGCGTCAGGCCACAAGGGAACTGGTGAAAGCATATTTCCACGGTGTTGACTCCGCAGCTTTTGACGATATATTTGAACTGCTGGCCTGGAATCAGGGCATCGGCTATTTCAGCTCAGAAATTGGTCCATCTACACTTTTTGCAGCATACAAATCCATAAAGCAGGGGGAAAAACAGGGAAAAAGCAGAGAAGAAATCCAAAAAATGCTTATGGAAAAATTCGGTGAGAAAAACCCTGACGTAAAAGTTTAAAAGAACTTTTTCAAAGCTGACAGAGCATTCCACATCAGCGATAACCACTGATACAATAACCGTAGACATATTTATAAAAACACAACAAAAAAGAACAAGGTATGTTTCCATACCTTGTTCTTTTTTTAATTTATTTCTTTGCTTTTATAATCTGCACTTCGCTGATAATCAGGCTGGCCAGAATCAGACCGCCACCGGTGAGCAGGCCCATGGTGAATTTTTCAAAACCGTAGAGAATGCTGAACACACTGCCGAAAACACCCTCCAGCATCATTACCAGGCTGGCTGTAGATGCAGACAGATGGCGCTGTGCCACAATCTGCATACTCTGGGCAATAAAGTTTGAGCCGATGGCCAGATACAGTATAGGCAGAATAGCAGCTTTCCAGTCAACCGCAGCAAAGCTGGCATTTTCAAAAAACAACATATAAACCAGGCCGCCAAGGAAAAGCGTAAGTCCCAGCAGGAATGAGCCTGCTGCAAAGTGACCGCCCTCCGGCTGTTTTGCCAGCAGAACGATGGACAGACCAAAGCCCAGTGCGCCGGCGATGGTGTAAATATCGCCAATGTTCAGCCGCAGTCCCACATTCACAATATCAGTCAGCACTGCCATACCAGCCATACATACGAATACCGCCACTATATTGCGTGGTCTGGGTTTGTTTTTGTACAGTATCCACGCCAGAAAAGGCACCATAACCACATTTGTAGTGGTGAGAAATGATGAGTTTGACGGTGTGGTGTACATAGCACCCACGGCCTGGAGAATAAAGCCGATAAAGTTAAACACCCCCACAAGCAGGCCGTTTATCAGCTGTTCTTTGCTCATACCCAGCACCTGTCGCGGAAAGATTGCAAATACTATCACGGTGAAGATAAGGCCGCGTATCATATTCAGCATACCGGCAGACACACCGGCATCAAGTGACAGTTTGATGGCCACGAAGCCGCCACCCCATATGATAGTTACTATTATCAAAAGAAAAATCGCTGTATGTTTTTTCATAATACCTCACTGAATTAAAATATCCTGTCTATAATACTACACTTATGGCATTTTTGTCAAAATAAATCACACCTGCCTGTATTGTTTTCACCTCCCTGCTATGTTAATATATAAATATAATAAAATCAGAATGTATTAATACAGTAGGGAGGTAACAGAATGATGATTTCTACCAGAGGCCGCTATGCTCTGAGAGTCATGGTGGACCTGACCCTGCAAAATGCGGCCGGTTATATTCCGCTGGCCGATGTGGCGGAGAGACAGGAAATAAGCGAAAAATATCTGGAAAGTATAGTTTCCTCATTGTCAAAGAAGGGGTTGCTGGACTCTATCCGCGGTAAAAGCGGCGGTTACAAGCTGAACAGACATCCCAGCGAATATACAGTGGCAGAGGTTCTGAGAGCTACCGAGGGTTCGCTGGCTCCGGTGGCCTGTCTGAATAACAGCGAAAACAACTGCCCACGCAAGGACAATTGTCCTACCCTGCCCATGTGGAAACAGCTGTACCGGATGACAGACAGCTTTTTTGAAAGCGTTACCATTCAGCAACTGGCCGATGGCACAGTACAGATTTAAAATCAGTTTTAGAGCTATAATTAAGATTATCCGCAAAAAGCACAGGCCCGGTATAGCCTGTGTTTTTTGTTTTGCTTTTAAAAACTGCCATGTCATGATAGAATATAAGCAATATATTACCATAAGGAGCACAGCCATGACCCAATACATACCGGCCACTCTGCCCTTGCTGGAAAAGCAATGGGACAAAACTATCACCACACACCCGGGTGACATCAGATGGGTGAAATGGAAAGACGAATATATAAGCTACAATAAAACCGGCATGGCCATCACATTTCTGGTGGTTATAGACGGTGAGCCGGTGGGCGAAACTACGCTGATTACATCACCCCGGTGTCTGGCAGTGAAAGGCAGGCCCACGCTGTGTGATGGCAGAACAGTGGCCAATGTCAATGCAGTAAGAATAACCAAAGCTCACGAGGGACAAGGGCATATTTCACAGCTGGTTAAGGTGGTGGAGAACTACGCACGCCGGCAGGGATACAGCCGGCTGACCATAGGTGCCTCAGCTGATAACCAAAGAAACAACGCCATCTACCGCCACTGGGGATATGATGAAATAGTCCTGACTGAACAGGAGGGCGGTGAAAAGGTGATTTATTACAGAAAAAATCTGTAATCCCTTTCTGCTATCCTCTCATTTACAGGCCTTCTTTAAATCCGCAAAAAAGCAAAACCGGGTATTTCACCCGGTTTTATTATTTACTTTTTCTGTGTCATGTTGCTCTGGATAAAGAAATTTATAAAATAAACTGTCAGCTCTACCAGTATTTTTGCAAACCACGGTGCTATTCTCAGCACATCGGTCAGCAGCCAGATAAGGCTACAGTTCACAGCCAGCACTGTCAGTGCCAGCAGTGCATAACGCCACAGGGTATAGTATTTGCCTGCTCCTTTGAACACCATGTATTTGTTCAGCAGAAAGTTGAATACTCCGCTGATTACACGGGCGGCCACAGTAGCGACAACCACAGTGGTACCGATTTTGTATACACACAGATTGAAAAACAGGTAGTCAACCAGGAATGACATAAATGATGCCAGAGCAAAAATCGGAAACTGTCTGAACAGCAGACGGTAAATTCTCATGCCGTCCTTGATAGGACGAAAGTGAGAAGTAGGGTTGCCCGGTTCGTAAACTGTCTGTATGGGAACTTCTTTTATTTCGGTAAATATTTTAGGTGACTCTATCAGCATATTGGTTTCGTATTCATAGCGGTCACCCTCCAGACTGCACAGCCGTTTTGTGCTTTCTTCTGTAAGGTAAATGCCACGCAGCCCTGTCTGAGTGTCAGAGATTTTCACACCCTTCAGCGCGTGAAACAGCCAGCAGGTCAGAGTGTTTCCGGCTTTTGATTTTGGCGGCATTTCTGCTTTGTTTCTTGCGCCCAACACCAGCCGGCCTTTGTATTCAATGGTTTTTTCACCTATATTCAGTATATCCGGTACAGTGTGCTGGCCGTCAGCATCAGCAGTAACCACGGCGGTATATCCGTTGTCCCACGCCCACTGCAGACCATATTTCAGGGCATAGCCTTTGCCGTGATTGGTTTCATAGCCCAGCACAGTGGCACCTGTCTGTGCCACCCGGCTGAAAACAGCTTCTTTTTCCGGTGAACTGCCGTCGTTTACCACCACAACGTCCACATTTCCGTCAATCAGCTGCTGCGCCAGGGAAACCAGCACCATATCCGGCTGATATGCAGGTATCAGCACCAGTGTCTTGCTCATATATTTCTCCTGTATATGTAAAGTAGTTGATTCATATTATCTCAACTATATATTTTACCATAAACAGCCAGCTATTTAAAGTAAAATATGATTTTTTCCTCTACCAGCGGTAATCTTTTCTTTTAAAAGGCTCTTTTATATCCTTTTCTGTAAGCAAAGAGTATTTATCCGGGCGGCGGTATGCGTTGCCGTGTACCTCTGCGGCACGGTAGGCCCTGATGTCATCCACAGCAAAATCTGCAATATATATTCCCTCTTCACCGCTGGCCTCCAGTATACAGGTGTCACGGCTGCCGCTTCCGTCCAGAGGGTAAACAATACCGTCAAAACCTGTGGAATGGCCGTTGCAGTCTGGCTGTCCCTGTGGATAATTGCAGGTAGCGATGGCCAGCATATTTTCGTATGCCCTGCCGCGCAGCTGACTGATGCGGTTAATTTCCATAGGACAGGCATTGGGCACCAAAATCAGCTCTGCTCCTTTCAGCATCATAATTCTGGCACTTTCGGGAAATTCCCTGTCATAACAAATCATAGCACCCACATTCACACTGCCGCCGGCTGTATCCAGCGGTTTCACATAGAAATCGTCGCCCGGTGACAGTCGGCACTCATCGCCGAAATCACAGGTATGCACCTTTGCATAGGTAAAAACTGTATTTCCATAACGGTCAAAAAGCGTAACAGTGTTTCTTGGCGACGGAGCATCAGGATAATTTTCAAGATAAGTGATGGCTATAGCCATATTCAGTTCTGCGGCAAGTGTGCGGAAAGTCTGTACAAAGCTGCTTTCCTCACTCACAGCCATGGATTTCAGCAAATCAATATCTTCAGGAATACAGTACCCCACATTCCACATTTCAGGAAACAGCGCAATATCCGCCCCCATTTCCCGGGCCAGACGGCAGTATTCTGTTCCTTTTTCAAGATTTCCCTGCTGTGTGCCTGTGGGCATTATCTGCAACAGCGCAACTTTCAGACTTTTCATAATTTCACCTCAATAGCCGTTTATGATAAAATTATAGACTATAACCGCAATTTTTACAATCACTGTCTACATATTACGACAGTTTATAAGCTGTATTGTAATAAATATAATATTTTCAACAATAACTGCTTTTTATGTTGATAATTTTAAATTTTCCGGAGGAAATATGAGAATTCTCCTTAATAAGAAAAAGTTAATAGAACTGTCAGCAAAATGGAAATACACCTGGCCTGCATGGACGGTAGTTACAATTGCAATACTGGGTACTATTCCCTTTGGACCCACATTATTGACTTTATTTTGCTGTACTCCCGTTGTAATCGCATCCTTTCTGTTTGCTGCAAACCACTGGCAAGGCAGTTTCTTCGGTATACTGTTTGCAATTATGCCTATGACCGAATACTGGTATAATTGCTGGCTTGTCGAATATAAAGATATGGTTATCTACCATAATTGGAATCCCTGGGTATTTACAGTAATGGTTATAGTTTATTATATTTTTATGGGATGGCTGTGTTACAGGGAAAACAATACCTCTAAATAGCTTACTATTTATTATATTGTACAAATAATTTTATACTCAATTCAAATTGGCGGAAGCACAGCTTTTCAAGATGTACTTCCGCTCAAACTGTCATCAAGAAATTATCCTATGGGGACAGGTTTCCCGTCCTGTTGCAGGAATGTTAAATATATATCGCGTAGGGGACACCACTGGCCTCGGAGGACGAGCTCGGCCTTTTGCGCCCTGCGCAAAACCATTCTGGCGCTGCGCTTGCCCACATCGTCCCGCTACCATAAAATTAAATGTGCAGCATAGGGACTATTCACGAA
>JAFUNP010000024.1 GCA_017473015.1 Oscillospiraceae bacterium
AATTGTACCCAGGTCCGGGTCAATCTTCATATAGTCAGCTGTGTTGTAGCGATGGTTTGCATGTGCCTCAAAAATCGGATTGAGATAAATACAGGTAACACCCAGACCTTTCAGATGGTCCAGTTTGTGTGTTATACCTTTCAGATCGCCGCCGAAATAGTCGGTGTTAATCCGCTGTTTTTCTCCCCGGCCGTGTCTGTAGAAAGGCAGACCGTCTTTGTCTGTACGGTAAACTCTATCCGGGAAAGCCCGGTGCTCTTTTGGTCTGCTTTCATAGAACCTGTCAGGGAAAATCTGATACAGCACGCCACCTTTGAATTTGTCGGGTGTGGAGAAATCCTTGCTGTAAACAGTCTGCATAAACCACGGTCCGCCGTCAGTCATATAGCCATAGCCTTTACCTGCATTAAACAGGCCCAGTCTGCCGTTATAGAATCTGAAGCAGTAAAAGTACAGACCTATATCGTCAAAGGTGTAGCTGGCGGTGAACTGGTAAATGCCGTCTTCATTTTTTACCCTATCCATGTGGATACGGCGTTCGTAGCCGCCGTCCTTTCTTACGCAAAGAAAAGGAGCGGTGGCTTCGGTGTCGCTGGTAACGGTAAAATGTACGGTTTCGCCCTGTTTTACCGCACCGAAAGGTTTTTTAAAAAAATCATTTCGACTGTTGAAATGGTACATTATTATTTAACTTTCTGCAGGTTCCAGATATTTGTAGCGTAGTCTTCGATAGCTCTGTCTGCGGAGAACATACCGGCATTTGCAATATTCATCAGGCTCATTCTTGCCCAACGCATTCTGTTTGCATAAATTCTCTGCAGTTCCATCTGGGCGTTATGATATGAATCAAAGTCAGCGCATACCATGAATGGGTCGCTGTTCACCAGATTGTCCAGAATTTCGTTGAAGTAGTTGCCTTCGATACCATTTTCCAGAACAGACAGTACATCCTGCAGAGTTTTGCTTCTTGCAATATATTTCTTAGGATTGTAGCCTTCCTGTGCCAGATTTTTGGCTTCTTCAGGGAGCATACCAAACTGGATGAAGTTATCTGCACCACAGTTCTGCTTGATTTCAATGTTTGCACCGTCGTATGTGCCGAATGTTACAGCACCGTTAATCATAAACTTCATGTTGCCTGTACCGGAAGCTTCTTTGCCGGCCAGAGAAATCTGCTGGCTTACTTCAGAAGCAGGCATCAGTCTTTCAGATGTGGAAACTGAATAGTTTTCCAGGTATACGATGTTCAGTTTGCCTTTTGTTGCAGGGTCGTTTTCAACCATGTGCTTGATGGAATGAATCAGACGGATAATCTGTTTTGCCATATAGTAGCCGGAAGCAGCTTTAGCACCGAAGATATATGTTTTTGGCATAAATGCAGCATCAGGGTTCTGCTTGATATACAGATATTCGCTGATGATGTTCAGTGCGTTCAGATGCTGGCGTTTGTATTCATGCAGACGTTTTACCTGTACATCAAAGATTGTATCAGGGTTGATTTCTTCGCCTGTCAGTGTTTTCAGGTATTTTGCAAAGTCCACTTTGTTCTGGTATTTTACATCCAGGATAGCTTTCAGTGTTTCTTCGTCGTCAGCAAAAGCTTCCAGTTTTTTCAGCTGGAAAGCATCTCTCTTGTAGCCTTCACCGATTTTTTCGTCCAGCAGTTTGCACAGACGTGGGTTGGACTGCAGCAGCCAGCGGCGGTATGCAATGCCGTTTGTAACATTTTTGAATTTTTCAGGTGTGAACAGGTAGAAATCATGGAATACTGTTTCTTTGATGATTTCGCTGTGCAGTGCAGAAACACCGTTGATAGAATGACACACATAGCAGCAGATGTTCGCTGTTCTTACTTCGCCGTTGGCAATCAGGCTCATGTAGTCCACTTTGCCGTTGTCGCCAGGGAATGCTTCAAACATTTCTGCTCTTGCGCGTCTGTTCATTTCTTCCAGAATTTCATAAATTCTTGGCAGAACTTCCTTGAACATACCTGCGTTCCATTTTTCCAGAGCTTCCGGAAGAACAGTGTGGTTTGTGTAAGCAAAAGTATTTTTTACTATTTCAAAGGATTTTTCCCAGCTGAAACCACAGTCGTCCAGCAGAACTCTCATCAGTTCCGGAATAGCCAGTGTAGGATGGGTGTCGTTGATGTGGATAGCCACTTTGTCAGCCAGATTGTCCAGGCTGCCGTATTTGGCCATGTGCTTATTAACGATGTCGTTGATGGAAGCACAGCACAGGAAGTACTGCTGTTTCAGACGCAGGATTTTACCTTCCAGGTGGTTGTCGTTAGGGTAGAGAACTTTGGAAATCAGTTCTGCGTCACTGCCGGATTTGATAGCAGCCAGATAGTCGCCTCTGTTGAAGCTTTCCATATCGATTGTAGGGCTTTTTGCCTGCCACAGTCTCAGTTTGGAAACACCTTCGCTGCCGTAACCAGATACATACATATCATGCGGTACAGCCATAACGCTTGTATAGTCTTTGTGGATTGTATGGTGATAGTTGTCAAACCATTTGTCTTCCACACGGCCGCCGAATCTTACTTCGATAGCCTGGCTTGGATGAGCTTTCAGCCATACCTGGCCGCCAGGCAGCCAGTTGTCCGGCATTTCCTGCTGCCAGCCGTTTACGATTTTCTGTTTGAAAATACCGTATTCGTACAGAATGGAGTAACCGCCGCCTGCATAGCTGTCAGCAGCGATACCGTCCATGTAGCAGGCTGCCAGACGGCCCAGACCGCCATTGCCCAGACCTGCGTCTGGTTCACATTCGTAAAGAATTTCTTCATTGATACCCAGATTTTTAAATGCCTGGGAAGCGATTTCGTTCATGCCGAGATTGAACAGGTTTGTTTTCAGGCTGCGGCCCATCAGGAATTCGATACAGAGATAGTAAATCTGTTTTGCGCCCTGACCATTGGCTTTGGCCATAAACTCTTTCTGTTTGGCACTCATGATTTTACGCACATTGAAAGCTGCAGCTTTGTATACATCTTCATAAGACGCAGTTTCAATATCTGTGGAGAATTCGTGCAGCAGAGTGTCAACAATCATGCTTTCGAATTCTTTCGCAGTAATTTTATAGTGCATGTTATAAAGTTCCTTTCTTAGATTTGCTTTTAGTGTATTTATAATATAAACTATAAAAACTATGTTAAATATATGACAAAATTATAGTCATACATATTAATTATATAGATAAAGGGCTTCGGTTGCAACAGTTTTTTTAAAAAATTTATATAAATTTGTTGCGTAAAAATGCAATATATAGTATTATTAACTTGAATTAATTTGTGATATAATGGTTTTATAACTATTTTGTAATATTATTGGAGGGATTAAAAATGCCTTTGAATAAAATTAAACTGAACATAGCAGGTACCAGCTATGTTATAAACTCCACAGACAGCGAAGAAAATGTGCTGGCACTGGCTTCCACTCTGGACAGTGATATGCGCGCCATTCTGGAACAGAGCCCATCTGCATCCATAACAGCTGCCGCAGTTATCTGCGCACTGACATATCTGGACAAGCTGGAAAAATCCAACCGCGGCGCAGACAATATGCGTTCCCAGGTAAAACAGTATCTGGAGGATGCAAACAAAGCCAGATTTGAAGCTGAAAAAGTGAAAATGGAACTGGAAAAACTGAAAGTAGACATTCAGTATCTCAAAAACCAAAGAGGTAACAATGACTGACAGAACAGAAATTCTGGCACCGGCAGGCAGTATGGAAAATCTGGTGGCCGCTGTATATAGCGGCGCCAATGCTGTGTACCTGGGTGTGCAAAGTTTCAACGCACGCGCATCAGCAGCAAATTTCAGTTTTGAAGAACTGAAAAAGGCTGTTGGTTTTTGTCATGCCAGAAATGTAAAAGTAAATGTTACCCTGAATACAATTCTGTATGACAGGGAACTGGAAGAATTTAAAGAAACAGTAAAACAGGTGGCAGCCTGTGGTGTGGATGCTATCATTGCTCAGGACCTGGCTGCAGCCAGAATAATAAAATCAGTCCGGCCGGACATTGACCTGCACGGTTCTACACAGATGGCTGTGCACAATCTGGCCGGTGCTCTGCTGCTGAAGGAGATGGGGTACTCCCGTGTTATTCTTGCCAGGGAACTGACTCTGAAACAGGTGGAGCACATCACAAAAAACTGTGGCATCGAAACAGAAATCTTTGTCCACGGTGCTCTTTGTATGTCTCTTTCCGGACAGTGCTATGCTAGCGCATATCTGGGTGGCCGCAGCGGCAACCGTGGCAGATGTGCCGGCACATGCCGTTTGCCTATGTCAGCCCGTGGCAACATGGACGACAATCACCTCAGCCTGAAAGACCTGTGTGCCATGGAAATGCTGCCTGCCATTGAAAAAATAGGGGTTAAATGTGTAAAAATCGAAGGTCGTCTGCGCACACCTGAATATGTGGCCGCAGCGGTGGACAGTGCCAGAAAAGCTCTGGACGGCCAGCCTTTTGATAAACAGCTGCTGGCAGATGCTTTCAGCCGTTCGGGCTTCACAAATGGCTTTTTGGAAGGCAAGCTGGATAAAAACGCCTTCGGTGTCCGCACAAAAGAAGACAGCCGGAGAACAAAGGATACATTACCCAAACTGCGTCAGCTTTACCGCCGTGAAGGTCAGTATGTGCCTGTGAAATTCACATTCGATATGGCGGAAAACAAAAGCCGCCTGACTGTGACAGACGGCAAAAACACCTTTACAGAAACTATAGTTTCAGAATTACAGGATACTGACAAAGACTTTTCACAGTCGCTGACAAAAGCACTGGAAAAGCTGGGCGGTACACCTTTCTATATGGAGGATGCCACCCTGAATCTTATTCCGGGTAAATATATGCCGCTGTCCGGCATCAATGCTGCCCGCCGCACACTGGCGGAAAAACTGCTGGCCGAAAGGGAAGCGGTATCCGGCTGGAAAACAAACGAGTACCATATACTGAAACCTACAGGCTGTATGAGAGCCAACCGTCTGGTGGCAAGATTTGAAACAGTAAGCCAGATTCCTATGGATTTATGTTGCTATTATGAACTGATTACACTGCCTTTGGAAGAATGGGAAAAAGTGCCTGCAGAAATAAAGGACAAAACCGTACTGGAACTCTCCAGAGATATTTTCGGCAGGGAAGAAAAGATAAAGGCACTGGTTGATAGAGCCAGAGAAAATGGATTTGAAAAATTCTGTGTGCAGAATATAGGTCATATACCATTGGTTAAAGGCTGCAAGATTTATTCTTCTTTCACACTCAATGTTTCAAACAGCCTTGCGGCACTGGAATACAAGGCTTTGGGCATTGATACCATAACAATCAGTCCGGAAATCACTCTGGAGCAGATTTCCAGAATAACGATGGATGTAAAAACCATGGTTATAGGGTACGGTCATATCCCGGTTATGCTTGTAAAGGCATGTCCTTTACACAATGTGAAAACCTGTGCCGAATGTAACGGCCGTGGTTATCTCACCGACCGCAAAGGCATGCAGCTGCCGCTGCTTTGCCACGGGAAAATCGCCGGATACAGGGAAATTTTCAATGCTGTACCTATTTATCTGGGCGATAAAAAAAGCGATATAAATGCAGACTATATTTCACTGAACTTTACAGTAGAAAGCCGGAAACAGGCCGCAAAAATCACTGAAAAATTTATCTCCGGCCAGCCTCTGGGTGCGGATTTCACCCGTGGTCTTTATTATAAAGCATCGCTGTAATATAGTAAAAAAAACACAATAAAACATTATTATGGCGGATGGCCGCGGGCATATTCGCCATAATATTTTGGGGAGAATATCAATTTTATGAGAAATACATTTATGTTTTTGTTTTACCTGCTGGCAGGTATTATGGTAGGTTCGCTGGTGGGCAATGTATGCCTGGGTGTGCCGGGACTTACATGGATGGGCTATGCCAGAACCATCGGATTTGCCGCAGCCAATCCGGCAGTGCTGGACCTTATTATTGTAAAAATCACTTTCGGCTTTGCTATGTCTGTTTCAGTGGCACAGATTATCTTTATTCTGCTGGCTATGTTCATCTATAACAGAGCGAGGTAATTATGGATATTTATCTCGCGTCCACTTCACCGCGCCGCCGTCAGCTGATGGCGGAGATAACGCCGGGTTTTATCCGGATTTCTCCAATGGCGGAAGAAAAAGAATATCCGGCTTTCACACCGAAGGAAAAGGCCGTGCGACGCAGTAAGGATAAATGCATCGCTGCCATAAATATGCTGAAAAACACGGATGCCGTGATTATCTCCAGCGACACAGTTGTTGACCTGGACGGCGAAACTCTGGACAAGCCTGTGGACCAGGCTGATGCCTACCGCATTATTTCTGCCCTTTCACAGCATTTTCATTATGTGCATACCGCTGTCACTGTTTATTTTGAGGGCAGTCTGTTTACCTTCTGTGATACCACCCAGGTGCATTTCAAACATATACCCGACGAGGTAATCAGGGAATATGTGAAAACCGATATTCCTTATGACAAACGGGGACGGTATGGAATCCAGACACCATTCGGTCAGGAATATATTGACAAAATTGACGGAGATTATTATACTGTCGTAGGTTTACCGGTCAAAAAACTTAAAAAATTATTAAAATTTTTGAATATAGTGTGAATTTTAGTAAAAATGACAAAATTGTAATTGCAATTTTTGTATGATATATGATAAAATAATCTGTACTTTAAATAAGTATAAATATTTTAATTGAAATCAAGTTATTTTTGATATATTGAATAATATGTAAGGAGAAAATTATGTTTGGACTGAACAAAAGCATAGGTATTGACCTTGGTACAGCAAACACTCTGGTTTTCATGAAAGGCAAAGGCGTTATCATGCGTGAACCAAGCGTTGTTGCTGTTGATACAAAAAATGACACAGTAAAATTTGTAGGTAATGAAGCTAAAGAAGTTATCGGTAAAACTCCTGGCTCCATTATGGTAGTGCGCCCTCTGAAAGACGGCGTTATTGCTGACTTTGATGTTACAGCTGCCATGCTGAAAATCTTTATTAAAAAAGCATGCGGTTCTTCTCTGGTTTTCAAACCAACAGTAGTTATCTGTATCCCATCCGGCGTTACAGAAGTTGAAAGAAGAGCCGTTAGAGAAGCATCTATCAGCGCAGGCGCAGGACAGGTTATGATTATTGAAGAACCAATGGCAGCAGCTATCGGTGCAGGCCTGCCTGTACAGGAACCAGCCGGCAGCATGGTTGTTGACATCGGCGGCGGTACTTCTGAAGTTGCTGTTATCTCACTGAACGGTATCGTTGCATCCCGCAGCGTAAGAACAGGCGGCGACGAATTTGACAACGCTATCATCAACTACATCAAAAGAAAATTCAACCTGCTCATCGGTGAACGCTCTGCTGAAAGAATAAAAATTGAAATCGGCACAGCTTACAAGCTGGATGAAGATATGACTCTGGAAGTTAAAGGCCGCAACCTTATCAACGGTCTGCCTAAAAACGCTATTATCTCTTCAGAAGATGTAAGAGATGCCCTGCGTGAAAGTCTGGAAAAAATCATCGAAGCTATCAAAGAAACTCTGGAAAGAACACCACCTGAACTGGCTGCTGATATTATCGACAGAGGTATCACACTGACAGGCGGCGGCGCTCTGCTGCGCGGCCTTGACAAACTTATCTGTGCTGAAACAGGCATCGATGTTTATGTGGCTGAAAACCCACTGGATTGCGTTGCCAATGGTACAGGTCATGTACTGGACCACATGGATACAATGAAAGAGGTTCTTCAGGAAAATAACAGAACAATCTAATCTGATTTACAATTTGCAAGCTTTTATTTTAAGGCTTGCAAATTTGTTATATTTTCTCACATTGAATATGTGATGTTTTCACTGTTTTTAAAAGGAGAATACAGGTGAATATAAATTCCAAAATTACAAAAGCATTGCTGGTTGCACTGCTTTTGCTGTCAGGTATAATGGCTTATGCTGCATCCACCGGCCAGCTGACCACATTGCCACAAAATATTATGGGGGCTATTGCTGTGCCTTTTCAGAAAATAGGCGCTGTTGCCGGAAATAAAATAGATGCATGGGCCGACAGAAATCTGAACATAGATGAAATCATACGGGAAAACGAGCAGTTGAAAGAAGAACTGCACCAGCTGCGTGTCAAACAGCTGGAATATGACCAGAAAGTTATGGAAAATCAGGCGTATAAAGAGCTGCTGAATATCGTGGATGATGTATCCCGGTATACCACAGTATCTGCCAGTGTTATAGGCCGTGACGGCATGGATAAATTCTATGCTTTTACCATAGACAAGGGTGACTCCCACGGTATTGAAGTGAATGACGTTGTTATCAGCGCAGATGGCGTGGTGGGTGTAGTGATAGAAACAGGCCCGAATTTTTCCAAGGTGGCTACCATACTCAGCCCGGCTGTCAGTGTGGGATGTTTTGCCGGCAGTGAAAGAGATATAGGTATTGTCAGCGGAAACTATGACCTGAGCGAAGAAGGCACCTGCACAATGTACCATCTGCCAAAGGAAACAAAGGTCACAGCAGGAGATTTGGTAAGCACCACAGGTTACGGTACTGTATTCCCAAAAGACCTGATTGTTGGTCTGGTTGAAACTGTGGATATTGAAGAATCCGGAAACTCAAAATCAGCTACTGTAAGACCTGTAGCTGATATTGCCAATGTAAAATTTGTTTTTGTAATCACAGACTACACCTGATTTAAAGGAACAGAATGGACAGAAGAGATATAATTATAAAACAGATTGCCAGATATGGCATTCTCTGTTTAAGCGTTTTTGTTTTATATATTTTACAGTCTATACCGGGTTTTCTTTCCGTTTTCGGAATAAAACCTGTACTTATCATGCCTTTCTGCATTACGCTGTCGATGCTGGATGAAAACTGGCAGTCAGGCATTGTGTATCTTGTGGGCGGCCTGCTTACCGATTTGTCCTGCGGCAGGGTAGTGGGTACATTTTCTATACAGATGTTGCTGGTGTGTGTGGCTGGTATGATTGCGGTAAAATTCTTTTTCCGTCCCAGCCGACGCAACTTCTATCTGTTTTCTTTTGTATCCATGGTGATAATGCTGACAGTAGACTTCCTGTTTTCTTATGTTATGAGCGGCGATTACACATCAATGCTTTTTTTCTATATTAAAAATGTTGTGCTGCTTAGTGCCTACAGTGCGTTGTTCAGCCAGTTGTTTTATGTTTTTATCGATTATATTGGCGCCCGTTTTATGCGCTTTGATGCGAGGTAACAGTGAAAAAAGTATTAGAATCAAGACTGAATATACTGGTACTGTGCATTGCTGCCGTGTTTATTGCATTTACGCTCAGATTGGTGCAGTTCCAGGTTATAGACGGGGAGGAGTATTACAGCAAATCAAACGCTACCACCCGTATAAATCAGACTGTTGTGGCTGCCCGCGGTGATATTGCCGATGTTAACGGTGTACCAATTGCCGGCGGTCAGGTTGTGTTTGATGTTACACTGAACAAAGCCTATATGCCATCAGGTATGTTGAACCGGAGAATACTTGAATCAGTCAAAATACTGATTTCACAGGGAGAAGAATTGAATGATATTCTCCCTATGGCCTATGAATACCCATATACTTTTATAGAAGGCAAAGAGGTGGAAATCGGTCGCTTGAGAGATACTCTGAAACTGGCTGTATATGCCACTGAGCAGGATGTTATGGCAAAGCTGACAGAGAGATATACCCTTGAAGAAGTACCTGACGAATACCGTCGTATTGTGGGTGGTATCCGCTACACCATGGAGCGAGAGGGATATTCTGCCTCATACCCTTTTGACATGGCAAAGGATGTTTCAGTGCAGACCGCCACAATTTTCAAAGAATTGTCCCGTGAGCTGACAGGTGTGGAAATCACCGAAAGCAGCAAGCGTTATTATTCTGACGGTACTCTGCTGCCTCATATTCTGGGCACAGTAGGCCCTATCTGGGCAGAAGAATACCGGCAGCTGAAAAGTCAGGGCTATGGACTCAATGATACTTTGGGTAAATCCGGGCTGGAAAAAGCCTACGAAAGCTACCTGAAGGGCACAGATGGCATTGTACAGATTGAAAAAAATATGTACGGTGAAATTACCGATATGGAAATCGTTCAGCAGCCTCAGCCAGGCGATACTGTAAGACTGACTGTTGACTATGAATTTCAGCAGAGAGTAAACCGGATTCTGGCAGACCAGGTAGCTATGCTGCAGCGGCGTTCAGCCGGCTGGGGCAAAGAGTGTACCGCTGCCACCATGGCGGTTATCGATGTAAAGACAGGCGCTGTGCTGGCATTGTCAAACTACCCAAGCTACGACCTGAACAACTATACAGAAAACTATAGCAATTATGTGGCAGATGAGAACACACCGCTGTTCAACCGTGTCTTGCAGGGGCTGTACAGACCGGGTTCTGTTTTTAAAGTTAATGTGGCTGTCGCAGCTCTGCGGTCCGGTCTTATAGATGAAAACTTTACTTATAAATGTACCGGTGTGTACAGTTATTACACCAGCTCACAATGGGGCGGTACTCCGCCGGGTTGTGCAAATAATACTGCCCACGGCACTATCAATGTAAAACAGGCCCTGCAGGTTTCCTGTAACTGCTTCTTCTACGACCTGGGCAGGCGACTGGGTATAGATACTGTCAACCGGTCAGCACACAATATGGGGCTTGGCGTTCTCACAGGCCTGGAAGTAAACGAGCAGCAGGGCAGACTTTCCAGCCCTGACTACACACAGCTGTTGGGCGGCACCTGGCAGGCGGGTAATGTTATCCAGGCTTCCATCGGTCAGCTGGACACAGCAATCACACCCATACAGCTGGCCACTTATGCAGCCACTGTAGCCAATAAAGGTGTGCGTTATGCTACCCATATTGTCGACAGTATTGTCAGCTATGACAATTCGCAGGTGATATATGAAACACCTGTTACAATACTGTCTGAAACTCCTAATACCAACAATGCTTTTGATATTGTGGAGCAAGGTATGATTATGGCTTCCACAGAGGGCAATGCATCTATTTACCTTTCAGAGCTGCCCTATACAGTAGCTTCCAAAACAGGTACTGCGCAGGTACCGGGAGATTTGTACAACTCTACTATTATGGCTTATGGTCCGGTGGAAAATCCGGAAATCGCTGTGGCAATCATTGCCGAAAAGGGCGGTAACGGTTACAATCTGGCCTATGGGGTGCGGAATGTGTTCCGAGCTTATTATGAAATCAAGGATGCTCGTCAGAATGCACAAATTGCACAATAACTGTTTAAAAAACAGGTAGAAAATCAAAGACTTTTTGTAAATAATGTTGTATATCCAAAAACCTTGTGATATAATATTTTTTGGAAATATGTCAGATATTGACATTGACTTTATTTATTTTTTAAAGTTCGGGAGGGCATTATGGCGCAGGTGATAATGATTGCCTCCGGCAAAGGCGGCACTGGTAAAAGCACATTTGCCACCTATCTTGCCACTGAACTGGCAATAAACAAATACAAAACATTGCTTATTGAACTTGATGCAGGTCTGCGCAGCATTGATGTTATATCAGGCACAGGCCAGCAGGCAGTTTACGATTTAGGCGATGTGCTGGAAAACCGTTGCGATGTATACAAAGCAATGATTACCAGCCCTCATACAGAAAATCTGAAAATAATAGCAGCTCCTTACAGGGACTATAATGCGGATTTCTCCCGTTTCCGCCGGGTGACGGACAGTGTTTACAGAGATTTTGATTATATCATTATCGACACTGCTGCCGGCCTGGGCGCACCATTTCAGGCGGCGTGCAGAACAGCCGTTATGGGTATCATAGTTATTACCCCGGATATTATCAGCGTACGCGACGGGCGACTGGTGTCTGATGAAATGTACAACAGCGGGGTAAAGGATATCCGTCTGGTTATCAACAAGTTCGTGCAGCAGACTTTCAGGCATTCCGGCTTTGAAGATATGGACGAAATCATCGATGCCACCTGTGCCAGACTGCTGGGTGTTATCCCCATGTCACGCCGGATTGCTGTCAACGCCATCAGGGGCGAACAGCTGTCTCCATCGTCACAGGAAAAACAGATTTTCACCGCTGTGGCACAGCGTGTTACGGGTAAAGATGTACAAATTATCATATAAATAAATGGAGGGTCGACAAATGAATATAGCACTTATAGCACATGACAAAAAGAAAGAACTTATGGTACAGTTCTGTATCGCGTATAGCGGTATCCTGGCCAAGCACAACCTGCTGGCTACAGGTATCACAGGTAAAATGGTAGCCGAAGCCACAGGGCTGAAAGTTCACCGTTTTTATAGCGGTTCACAGGGCGGTGACCAGCAGATTGCAGCGCGTCTGCAGTACAACGAAATCGATATGCTGCTGTTCTTCCGCGACCCTATCACAGCAAAAGCAGGCGAACCAAGTGATAAAACACTGCTGCGCCTCTGTGATGAAAACAATATTCCGGTAGCTACTAACATCGCTACAGCCGAGGTACTTATCCACGGTCTGGAACGCGGTGACCTTGACTGGCGCAATATTATCAATCCTAAAAATATGAGATAAATTTGCAAATAATTACCCCTGCAGAAAACTGCAGGGGATTTTTGTGTTTATACTGAAATTATTTTTATTATGTGTTCCGTGGCTGTTCGCTTTCGCTTCGGGTAACATCTTTTACCCATTTGCCGGACAGAATTCTGAATGCAGATGCAAAACATTCAAATATTGTGGTGGCTTTCAGACAGATATAAACGACGCCTGCAGGCCGGTTCAACACCAACCCGGCTATCCATCCCAGGGGAACGCTCAGCAGCCACATACTGCCCACATCCACAACAGCCACAAATTTGGAGTCGCCGCCGCCTCGCAATGTGCCGAACATATTAATACTTGCCACAGCCTGGAATATGTTTACAAAAGCCATTGCTGTCAGCATTTCCAGGGCTATTGCCTGTGTTTCGGAGGTTATTTTATAAAAGCTTACCAACGGCGCTTTCAGTATTATTGTCACCAGACAGGAGAAAACACCTACGCCTATGCTGATTACAAACAGGGTAGTGGCCTGTTTTCTGGCCTGGTTGTATTTACCTTCACCGATGGTGTTGCCAGCAATAACTCCTGCTGCAGCGTTTATACCGTGTGTTGCAACTGTTATGCACTGGAACATCACACTGCATATACTGTTCGCCGCCACAAATTCTTTGCCCATGTGTCCCATAATCACTGACAGCGCACTGCTTCCCAGACTCCACAGCACTTCGTTGCACAGCACAGGCAGGCCGTATCTGATATATATGGTAAAAATATCCCTGTCGATTTTTTCTTTCAGGTCGGAAAGTCTGAACTGCACTTTCTGGTCTACTTTCAGCAGATAAACCAGCACTATTATCATTTCTACCAGCCTGGCGATTACAGTGGCTATGGCTGCGCCCACTACGCCCATGGCAGGCATGCCGAATTTACCGAAAATCAGACAATAGTTGAAAAATACATTCACAAAGAATGAAACCCCATAGACATACAGCGATATTTTCACTGTACCCACAGTACGCAGCATATTCAGTGTGCTCATTGTAATGCCGCTCAGCAGATATGTAAAAGAAATAGCCTGCAGATAGCCTGCACCGCTGACAATTACATCCCGGTCATTTGTGTATATGCTCAGTATAAATTCCGGCACAGCCAATGCGACTGTCATGAATATCACAGACAGAGTCAGGGATATTTTGTATGTCATGCTCATAGTTTTTCTGATGTTGTCCACATCACCACGGCCCCAATACTGGCTGGTAAGTACGCCAGCACCGGCAGTAAGCCCCATATTTACAATCATAAACATGAAGCCCAGCTGACCGCCCAGACTGGAGGCGGACATGGCCACTTCGCCCAACTGTCCCAGCATCACTGTATCCAGCAGACCTACGGCTACATTTATCAGGTTCTGCATTGCCATTGGGATGGCTATTGCAAATAATTTCTGATAGAAAGCCTTATCGTTCACTATATATTTTTCCATTTGCTCACCTGAATATATTCAAAAATACTTTAACACTACTGAAGATTATATACCTTTCAGGTAGAGTTGTAAAGATGTATAAATACCCGGCTGATGTTGACTGAAATGGCTATTTGTGGTAGTATAATTAGAAGATAAAAAATAAATTTTTTGCAGTTTTATCTACTTTTTTACTGCAAAAAAGGGGAGATTATTATGGCACAGAAAATTACAGGCCCTCGCGGCACTCAGGATGTTTCTCCATACGAAAGCTACAAATGGATTCAGCTGGAAAATAAACTGAGAGAAATTGTTGACCAGTACGGTTTCAAAGAAATCAGAACACCTACTTTTGAACATACAGAACTGTTCCTGCGTGGCGTTGGTGATACTACTGACATCGTAAACAAAGAAATGTACACCTTTGAAGACAAAGGCAAAAGAAGCATCACACTGCGCCCTGAAGGTACAGCATCCACAGTCCGTTCAGTGCTGGAAAAAGGCATCCTCAACGAAGGTCTGCCACTGAAAGCATACTACATTCTGTCCTGCTTCAGATATGAAAAACCACAGGCCGGCCGTCTGCGTGAATTCCACCAGCTGGGTATCGAGCTGTTCGGTGCACAGGACTATACAGCCGATGCTGAAGTAATCGCTACAGGTGCAAAAATCCTGAAAGACCTGGGTCTTACAGCTGTTAAACTGAACATCAACTCCATCGGCTGTCCAAACTGCCGTCCTAAATACCATGAAAAACTGAAAGAATACTTTGCAGAACATATCGATGGTATGTGTGAAGACTGCAAAACACGTTTTGAAAAGAACCCTCTCCGCCTGCTGGACTGTAAGGAAGAAAAATGCTCAGCTATCGCAAAAAATGCGCCGGTTGTTATCGAACATCTGTGTGATGAATGTCATGACCACTTTGAAGGTCTGAAAAAGACACTGGATGCAATGGGTGTTGATTATACAATCAATACAAAAATCGTTCGTGGCCTGGACTACTACACAAAAACAGTATTTGAATTTGTATACGATGGTATCGGTTCACAGGGCACAGTATGCGGCGGCGGTCGTTACGATGGTCTGTTTGAAGAACTGGGCGGCAATCATGTACCTGCTGTAGGTTTCGGTATGGGTCTGGAAAGACTGCTGCTGACATTGGATGCAGAGGGTATTTCCCTGGGTGATGACAGCGTGCCGGATATTTTCTTTGCAAACATCGGCGAAGAGGCCAAAGTATTCGCTTTTGCAATGGCAGAAAAAGCCAGAGCAGAAGGTCTGCGCGCACAGAGTGACCTGATGGCTCGCAGCCTGAAAGCACAGATGAAATACGCTGACAAAATCGGCGCAAAATACACAGTTGTTCTGGGTGATGATGAAATTGCCAATAAAACAGCTGTTGCCAAAAATATGGCTACAAAAGAACAGGTTACTCTGGACCTGACAAAACCAATCAGAGAACAATTGTAATTTAAAACGAGGTAAAAACTTATGGAAACAATGGGCAATATGCGCAGAACCCACTATTCCACAGCTGTAACTGAAGCTATGGTGGGTCAGGAAGTTGTAGTTGCTGGTTATATAGCTAAAAACAGAGACCTGGGTGCAGTGATTTTCTGTGATGTGAGAGACACAAAAGGTATCATCCAGATTAACTTCAACGACGAATGTCCACGCGATACATTTGAAAAAGCTAAACTGCTCCGCGGTGAATATGTTGTAATGGCAAAAGGTGTTGTAGCACTGAGAGAAAGCCCAAACAACAACATTCCTACAGGTAAAATTGAAGTTCTGGTAAAAGAACTGAAAATCCTGTCAAAAGCAGAAACAACTCCTTTTGAAATCAAAGACAACATCAATGTAAATGACGAACTTCGTCTGAAATACCGTTATCTGGACCTGAGAAGAACAACTGCTCACGAAGGTCTGATGGTTCGTCACCGTCTGGCAAAAATTGCCCGTGACTACTTTGATGCCAATGATTTCGTTGAAATTGAAACACCTATTCTGGTTAAATCCACACCGGAAGGCGCCCGCGACTACATCGTGCCTTCCCGTGTACAGCCAAACAGATTCTTTGCTCTGCCACAGTCACCACAGCTGTACAAGCAGCTGCTGATGCTGTCCGGCTATGACAGATATGTTCAGCTGGCACGCTGCTTCCGTGACGAAGACCTGCGTGCTGACCGTCAGCCTGAATTTACTCAGATTGACATCGAAATGGCTTATGTTGACGAAGTTGACATCCAGACAATGAACGAAGGCTTTATCAAAAAAGCTTTCAAGGAAGTTCTGAATGTTGATGTTCCTGTACCATTCCCTCGTATGACATACCAGGATGCAATGGACAACTACGGTGTTGACAAACCTGACACCCGTTTTGAAATGAAACTGTGTGACCTGACAGAGTGTGTACAGAACACAGAATTTGCTGTGTTCAAAAACGCTATCGACAACGGTGGCAGCGTAAGATGTATCGTTGCCAAAGGTCTGGCAGATAAGCTGACAAGAAAAGAAATCGACAAACTGGTTGAAGTTGCAAAAACTTACGGTGCAAAAGGTCTGGCATATACAAGAATGACAGCAGACAACACCACATCCAGCTACGAAAAATTCCTGACAGCTGAAGAAATCGCAGCTACAAGAGAAAAATGCGGCGCAGCAACAGGCGACGTAATGCTGGTAGTAGCAAGCGAAGAAAACAGTGTTGTTTATGCAGCACTTGGTGCACTGCGTCTGGCAATCGCCAAAAAATTTGAACTGTTTGACCCTGACCAGTTCAACTTCCTGTGGGTTACAGACTTCCCACTGTTTGAATTTGACAAAGAAGAACAGCGTTATGTTGCAGTTCATCATCCATTTACAATGCCTAAAGATGAAGACATTGATAAACTGGAAACAGACCCTGGTGCATGCCGTGCAAAAGCTTACGATATGGTTCTTAACGGTGTTGAACTGGGCGGTGGCTCCATCCGTATCAACAACCCTGAACTTCAGCAGAGAATGTTCAGAATTTTGGGCTTTACAGAAGAAAGAATGCAGAACAGCTTTGGCTTCCTGATTGAAGCATATAAATATGGCGCACCACCACACGGCGGTATGGCATACGGCTTTGACAGACTGTGCATGCTGATGGGTAAAAAAGATTCTATCCGTGATGTTATCGCATTCCCTAAAGTACAGAATGCAAGCGAATTGATGACAGGCTGTCCTGACACAGTTGAACAGAAACAGCTGGATGAACTCTACATCGCAATGGTAGAAAAGAAATAACTCCTATATTAAAACAGGTGACTGAACAGTCACCTGTTTTTTGTTGCCGTGATGAATATAGTGGTGGTATGATGTATACAGGAAGGTGGGGAGAGTATGAAAAAACATTTGAAGATTCTACTTTTTATGGCTGTAATGCTGTTTAGCTTTACAGCTTGCAAACCCCAGGAAAATAAAGGAAAATCAATTGTTATTGACAGCGAAAATCCGCTGAATGTTATGAGACTTCACTCACCGGATAACTTTGGTGAAAGCGGTAAATTTTTTCAACTTATGGACTGTTATGAGGACAGAATAGTCATCCGAAACAATGTTTCACGCGATGTTTATTTCGGTCTGGCGGATAAAACAACAGATATTACTGTGCACAACCTTACAACAGGCGAAACAGATTTCACCTACACTGTTGAAGGCAATGATGTGCTGGTATATGGTGCATTGCTGTGGGAAAATATTCTCTATGTTTCAGAATTTGATATCAGAACAAATTATCACAATATTTACAGTTATAAAAATGGTGTGAAAACTCTGATAGCAGAGAATATAGGAAACTATGTAAGTCAGTTCGGTCCATACTATAACCCTCTGGTGAGGACAGCTGACGGAGTGTTTTTTGAAGACCAGCGATTTATAGGTGACGATTTTATTTACAGAATTATGAAAGCAGAGGCTGACAGCTGCAGCGAATATTACAGTATGCCGCTTTCGTATGAAACAGCTCCTTACGGCCTTAAAACCACAGGCGATGGGCGTATGTCTTTTATTGTTGAAGATTCTGTTACAAAGCTGCGTCAGATGTATCTAATATCTGAAAATGATGTTCAGATATTAGATGTGCCGGTAACTGCCGGCAGCTTGCGATTATGCGGTGATGATTTACTGTGTATAGAAAAGGACGGGGAAGAATCTTTCTTTCTGAAAATCAGGGACAAAAACGGGGAAGAGAAGGCATCAATGTCATTCTTCGGTGTAGGTGATTTAGTGCCTGTTGACAGTACCAGCGGATATGTTACAATTACCACCTACAGTCAACCGGCGGATAATAACTGTTATCTTTACAGATATTATTATAATGATGGAAAACTTTTACTTAATCCTGTTTACAATACAGGCAGTTTTAATATGAATTCTTTTGTAATACAGGAAGATGGAAAATTGATAATCCTTCAGCGCGATTATTCAGAAGGTATTCAAAATTTGAAATTGATAGTAATCCAATAAAAACACCCCTGCTGACAGAGCAATGTCATTAAGATAACAAAAATATGTCATTCTGAGGAAGGTCGTGACGAAGAATCTCAAGTTTCATTTATGATGAGATTCTTACCCTAAAGGGCACGCGTCGCTTCGCTCAGAATGACATTTTAGTTTATTTTATTAAGTTAACTTTTTTTGTAAATCCCTTAACTTAATGGCATTGGCCGACAGAGCAGGAGCTATTTTTATAATATGCCATACCAGCCTATACCTTCGTAAATCCATCCAAGGCTTACAAGAAAATTCATTTCCTCTGTACTGCTGGTGTAATGGTGGCTTCCGCAGTCAGCATTAGGGTTGTACAGTCGGTACTGTGGTACATTGCCTTCTTCTGCAGAGTTCCAGGCAATGCCTTCGTATCTCCAGCCCAGAGAGGTAAGCATATCAATTTCTTCTTTGCTTGCAGAATAGTGGTGGTCGCCACTGTTAGGGTTATACACCCTGTGTATGTATATTTCACCCTCAACAGGTGCATTCCATGCCACACCTTCATAATGCCAGCCTGCGTTGATAAGCGTATCTCTTTCTTCAGTACTGCCAGTGTAGAAATGTTCACCACTGTTAGGATTGTACAGACGATACATAGATATTGTAATAATTCTTTCATATCCGCAGATATCGCAGGTTTTATCCATATTGTCTTCATACCGGTGGGCTGTTTCAGGAACAGTGAATTTCACATCTTTACTGAAATCAGCATATCTGTTTTCAGGCATCAGTGCTCTTACAACATAATGATATGTTTCTCCCTCTACCGCTGTTGTGTGTGTCACACTGGTTGCAGGATAAGAGGCAGATGTAAGATATTCGTAATATGTACCAGAATCCAGCGCGTAAAATACTTCATATCCTAATGCGAAAGGCACTGCTTCCCAGGATATTTCCGGTGTGTGGTTGTAGGATGTAGTTACTGTAACCTGTGGCACAGTATTATAATAGAAATAAGCGTTTTTCAGCTTTTCATTTCCGTCAGCGATATTTATTTCATTCCACTGTGTCTGACTGCCTCCATAATAAACCCAGGATATATCCTGCATATTATAAAAAGCTACAGGGCTTATATTTTTCACAGATTCAGGAATACATACCAGTGAAAGGGAAGTGCAGTCGCCGAATGCATAGCTTCCTATATCTGTAACACCATCTGGTATGGTGATTTCCTGCATATAATACATTCCGATGAATGCGTTGTCAGGAATGGTGCTGCCCCGATTAAATTCCACCACATAACTACCGTTTTTAGGTCCTGCTGTTACCAGAGAAGTACATCCACTGAAACCTGTAATAGTTAGCTGTAAGGTAGATGGCAGCTGCAGGTTCTGTATACCCGTACAACCAGAGAAGGTGTACTGTCCCATACCGGATACACCTTCTTCCAATACTATGGTGTGCAGGGCAATGCAACCAGCAAATGTATAGTCCCCCAGGTCTGTTACCGTCCCCATTATATACACATACTCAAGGGCGGTACAGTCTTTGAAACATTCGTCGTACAGGCTGGTAATTCCGCTGTCTACATACACAGAAGTGATAAAATCATCATAGGTATCTGACGGACGATAGGTCATAGAACCGATACCGGTTAATACAAAACTGCCGTCACTGAACAAACCACCCATTATTTCCGGTCCAAAATTACTGGTGCCTATAAGTTCTGGTTCATACAGCATCAGGGCAGACTGCTCTCCAGTCAGGGCATTTCTGCTCTGTTTATATACTTCTGTTAGTCTGATTTTTACATCATCTGGAATGTTCTCTGTCAGTAGCTCTGTCTGTATGGCAAAGGCTGGTGTGGATAAAATAAAAATAAAGCACAGACAACAAAAAATAAAAGATATAAATTTTTTCATTTAAAACTCCTGATATATTCAGTCTTAAGATTAATCCTATATAGTTTCACAATTTTTGTCAATTGTAATTATAGATTTTTTATAGATGTATTGACTGGAAAAATTATCTGGTCATCATTTCTTTCAGGGCAGGGTGTTTTTCTATTATATTTATCATTACCAGCCCAAGGCCCAGACAGCTTACGGCCTGTCCCAGACCTACGCTTATAGCCTGTGCCCAGAATATTACGGGGTTGAAGCTGCCGTTTATCATTATACACAGTTCCCAGCCCACAACGGCTGCATTGACAATAACAGGGGGCAATGCAGAAGCCACAGGCAGATTTTTATATTTGATATTCCTCATCATATATGTAAGCAGTGCTGCAATAAAGGTGGCGGCAGTGCCAAAGATTATATCCAGACTGCCCAGTATGTTTGCGCCGGTCATCAGACCGATAAGATTTGTGATAAAGCAGCCAGCGGTTACGCCCCATATATTACTGGTGCCGAAAACAGGCAGCAGAGCGAACATTTCGCTGAAACGCACCTGAACAGTGCCGAATGAAACAGGTGCAAAAATCAGACCTGTAACTGTATACATTGCAGCTATCATAGCCTGGCGTGATATTGTTTTTGATTTATTCATAATTACCTCAAAAAGACATAAATAAAGCCGGAACAGACAGTTCCGGCTTTGCAATTAATATTGAAAAGCTTTGGAAATATACAGAAGAAAAGCTTGGAAGGCTTCTGTATCTGGTTAATCACCTGTGTAGTACAAAATACCTACGCTATGGTTGCCGGCGTTTGTGGCTACGGCACTGCCCAGTTCTACGGAAAGCACCGGCGGTACGCCCAGTTCTTTCACACAGGCGGAATACAGCTCTTTACCATATTCCTCATCAGTATAACCGATTACATATTGTTTTGGATTGCTTGTCCTGGCTTTGAACTGCTGTATCAGAGCAGGGATTACCAGTCTGTCACCGCGCACTTTTGCCAGCACTTTAGTATTGCCGTCTTTCAGCAGTATAACAGGTTTCAATCCCATTACCTCTCCTGCAAAAGCAGCTGCAGCAGAAATTCTGCCGGATTTTTTCATAAACTTCAGTGTGTATGAAGCCAGTACAATTTCTGTTTTGGCAAACTGGTCTTTCAGGAAAGTCACCAGTGCATCAGGTGAAATGCCGTCATCAATCATTTTGTCAGCCTGCATAATGGGCCAGCCATAACCTACAGAGTAGGATACACTGTCAACCACCTGGATATTTACCTTGCTGTCAGGATTGTCCTCGTAGAAAAAGTCTTTTGCCATAACAGCAGCGTTGTATGTTGCAGAAGCACCGCCATTTATTGTAACAACAATAATATCTGTCACACCCTGGCGTGCCAGAGTTTCATATTTTTCGCCGTAACGCATCATTGTGATGTGTGCTGTAGATGGAATTTTATCGCAGTTTTCCAGAATTCTGTAATATTCCTTATTGGAAATATCTGTTCTTTCTTCATAGCTTTTGCCATCTTCAGTAGTGATGTAAAAACCCAGAATTTCCACATGCTTCAGTTTTGCTTTTACAGGAATATCGCATCCGGAGTCAGTAATAATCTTTATGTTATACAAAATCAATTACTCCCATTCATACTTAGTGAGATGGCCTGTTGTTTCAAACCCTTCAAAATCCCACTGTCGCAATATTTCATATGTGGCTATAGCCACAGTGTTGGACAGGTTGAGGCTTCTAAGTCGGGGCAACATAGGCATTCGTACACAGTTTTCTTTATTATTAAACAGGATTTCTTCATCTATTCCTTTGTCCTCGCGGCCAAACACGATATAGCAGTTGTCTTCATACTGTATATCGGTGTAACGGTTAAGAGCTTTGGTGGTGAAATAGTAAAATTTACCGCCCTTGTTTTTTTCGAAAAAGTCCTCTGTGTTATCATATAATTTTACACTAAGTTTATCCCAATAGTCAAGACCTGCACGCTTAAGTTTTTTATCGTCCAATACAAAACCAAGAGGCCCCACTAAGTGGAGCCTGGCACCTGTGGCGGCACAGGTTCTTGCGATATTGCCTGTGTTCTGAGGAATCTGAGGTTGAAACAGTACAATATTTATATTTTTCATTATTTATTTTAATCCTTTAAAATATTTGCGCGTTTAAGTGCAGGGTACAGGATGTTGTACAGCAGTACAGAAACTACCATAGCAATCATTGCGTTTGTAAAGCTGGCCATACCTTTTGTAATAAGGATAGCAGAAACAGTTTCCCAAGGCTGCTGCATCAGGATAGCTTCCTGAATGTAGTTTTTAGTCAGATAGCAGGCTACATAGCTTACTGCGCCGATTACAGCGGCAACAATGTTTTTTGTTTTTGTCTGTTTGCCCAGATGGGAAACAAGACCAGCCATAAAGCCCATAACAAATTTCATGATAAATGTAATCCAGAATTCAGGTGCCCATGCGGGATTCAGAAGGTCAACAAACATACTGCCTATGCCTGATGCCAGACCACCGGCCACAGGACCAAACAGCAGACCGGACAATATGCACATAGCATTGCCTACATGAATCTGTGTCTGACCCGCGCCCACAGGTATTTTGATGCTGATAAAGTTTGTTGTAACAAATACAAGGGCAGCCATAAGGCCTATGTATGCAAGTTCTCTGGACTTATTCTTTTTCATAATAACACGCTCTCTTTATTAGTCTGTCAGATATTTCAGCATAGGTTCTATATGTACACCATATCTTGTTTCATCACCTGTTTCAAAGGTTTCGGCCACTACTTTTTCTATAAATCGGGCGGCTTTTTCACAGGATTCTTTCAGACTGAATCCCTTGGTCATAAAACCGGCCAGGCATGCACCAAACAAATCACCTGTGCCAGGATAGGAAACAGGAATATAGTTGAGCTCAATAAAGAAAACTTCTTTTTCCTTTTGTGTGTATCCTACACATGCCACGCTGCCATCGGTGAATTTTGTACCTGTAATTATCACATCGGCATATCTTTCACCCAGAGCAGTAGCTATTTCTGCGGCTTCATCTCTTGTGAACACTTCCTGTGTATATTCTCTGTCCAGCAGAAGCAGGGCCTCTGTAGGATTAGGCGTAATCAGGTCGCTGGCTGTACACAGTTCCTTGAAACCTTTTACCAGTTCATCTGTGATGGAAGCATACAGTCTGCCGTGGTCAGCCATTACAGGGTCACACAGCTTCAGTCCTTTTTCTGCCAGTGCATAGGTCTGCTTTATCAGGTCCATCTGGCGTGTGGAAGAAAGGAAACCGCTGTACACACAGTCAAACTCCAGTCCCAGTTTTTTATAGTGTTCCAGTGCTTCAAAACAGAAATCTGTCATATCCTGTTTTGCCACACCCTGAAAACCATAATGTGTGGACAATACCACAGTAGGAAGCATAACCGGCTGGATACCCATTGCCGCCAGTGACGGTGCGATAACCGCTGTGCTGGAGCGACCTACAGTTGACATGCTGTGTATGCATAAAGCTTTCTTTGGTGTCATATTTTACCTCTTGCTTTCTGATTATATTATAATAAATATAGCCAATGTATTGTTTAAAATAGTGTTAAATGTTAAGAAAATATGAATTTAATTTATTAACAATTTGTTCATAATTAGTGCTTTATCACTGTTTAAATGATACTCCATAGTACAAATTTAGTCAAGATTTGCAGTCATAGACAAAAATAAATACCGGTATGGGAATCATACCGGTATTACAGATTTTTATGTATTCTGCTTTTCTTTTTTTATCGGAGCATAATGGTCGATAATGCCTGCTCTTTTCAGGTGCGGTGCCAGCATGGAGTATAGCAGAATGGAAGCAATCACATTCCATATCATGCTGAGAATGCTGATAAGGTTTGTGGATACAAGCACAGCCAGCACTGTTTCCCATGGACTTTTCAGAATGAAATAGTGCAGAATAACTTCTTTTGCCACATAGATGATTCTATAGGAGAATATACCGCAGAGAGCAGCAATAATGATTTTTGCACCTGATTTTTTGCCGCTGTGGGCGATTTTGCCTGCGATGTAACCCATACAGAATTTCATAATAAATGTAATCCAGAACTCAGGGGCGAACACAGGGTCAGTCAGGTCAAATATTGCGCTGCCTATACCTGCCGCCAGACCGCCGTGCACAGGACCAAACAGCATACCGGACAATACGCATATTATATTGCCCATGTGAACCATGGTCTTTCCCAATGGGGTAGGGATGTCTATTTTTATATTGGTAGCTACAAACACCAGTGCTGCCATCAGTGCAATGGTGGTTATATCCTTCACAGTGAACTTTTTGTTTTTCATAAATATGACCTCGCTTTGTATCTTTCTTGATTTCAGTATAAATTTTTATTGTGTAAGAATAAACGGAATATTGTTAAATCTGCAGTTTTTACTGCTTTGAAAATTCATTGTCAGTTAATAAGAATTTGAAATAATTGTTAAGAATATTTTTACCGCTGCAGCACAGACTATACTCAGAACTGAAAAAGGGGTGAATTTATGGAAAACAAAATGATGAAAGCCGTTAAAAATATGGCAGTAGGTGCCGTAATGGGTGCCGCTGCACTTACAGCAGGTGCAATTTATGTGAACGAAAACAGAACAGTGCAGAAAACAGTGAACAATGTGAAACGCACAGGCAAAAAAATTGCAAGAGCCGGCCAGGAAGCAATGGACGATATGATGAAATAAAATAAAACCACCCAAAAGGGTGGTTTTTCTTGTATATATGGATTATTATTTGCCAAATTCCCATTTGTCTACCAGTTCCTGCAGCTTTGCAGCTTTTTCAGGGGCCAGTGCGAACGGGGTTTTTGTTTTGTCGTTTATTACTTTAAAACCTGGTTCGTATGTGCAGTAGCTGTCAGCCTTGAGACCTTTAACACTTTCACCGAAGATAGCTGCATAAGCGGCCATTGCAATTGTGTAAGAACCGTATGGAGATGCGTGTTCGCCGTCTTCGTAGTACATATCAATTTCAGGGTGATTGAAGAAAACATCTTCAAATACATTGCCGGCCACAGTCAGTTTAACTCCGTACTGTTCAGAAAGTGTATTGTAAATATCATACATGCCTTTCTGATGGTCAGGGTCTCTTTTTTCTGCCCATGGCATTGTCTGGATTGGTGTCACGCCGTTAGCTTTTGCCAGTTCAATGATTTTGCCTGCATCTGCCAGTGTTTCTTCTTTCTCAGGGCAAGGAGAGTGTGCAGCCTGCTGCATTACAATATAGTCATAGCCGCCCCACAACAGTGCAAAGCGCAGGTCAGTAAACTGGTTGTAGTGCCAGCCATAGGTTACACCAGGGTGTGCCAGCATGCCTACTTCCACATCTTTGCCTTTTTCAGCGCAGATGTTTTTGAAAATCTGAGGCATGTCATTAAAAAATGTGTGGCTGTTGCCAAGGAATAAAACTTTCATAAAAACCTCCGGAATTTTTATATGAATTATTATTAATCTCTGAATACGATTTCACAGTTGTCCATGCTGTCAACTATTGCCAGGCTGTGCAGGTTGTAGCCCTCTGCTCTCAGTCTGTCGCCACCGCCCTGGAAACCTTTTTCGATAACAATGCCCAGACCTTCCACCGTTGAGCCAGACTGCTTTGTAACATCAATCAGTCCGCGCAGCGCGGCACCGTTTGCCAGAAAGTCGTCAATAATCAGTACTCGTTCATCACTGCCCAGGAATTTTTTTGCCACAGTTATTGTATATTCTCTGCCGTATGTATAGGATTTAACCACGCTGGTGTACAGGTCACTATCCAGGTTTTTGCTTTTTGCTTTTTTGGCAAATAACACCGGCACTTTGAAATACTGTGCAGCAATAGCGGCGATAGCTATGCCGGATGCTTCAATTGTCAGTATTTTGGTGATGTTTTTATCCCCGAAAATGCGGTAAAGCTCTTTACCGATTTCATTCATAAATTCAATATCAATCTGATGGTTGAGAAAGTTGTCCACTTTCAGAATATTGCCTTCTCTGACCATGCCATCTTTGAGTATTTTTTCTTTCAGCAGTTCCATTTTAAAATTTCCTCTTTTTTACTTTATATCATTATACTCCATTTTCGTCTGTTTGCAAATAGATATTGAATAAAAAAATACCCAAATGAATATTATATGATGAGGTGATTGCGTGAAGAAAAAAATTACAGTTATGGCAGTATATGCCGCCATATTTTTTGTGTGTGCCGGATACTGCCGGAACAGCATAGAAGATACTGAACCGAGCCGGTATTCTGCGGCAATTGAAACCTTGGAATACCAGCTGGGATATGAAAATACATACTCAACAGTGTTTTCAACCCAGGATATAATTTTGCGGGAAACTTTGCGGGAGGAACAGCAGGTGGAAGAAACCAGGACAGTTTACCTTACTTTTGATGACGGTCCGTCACCCAGGACAGAAGAAATACTGGATATACTGAAAAAGCATGATGTGAAAGCCACATTTTTTGTTGTAATAAATAAAGAAGAGTATATCCCGTATATGAAAATGGCAGTGGAGGCTGGTCACGCTATAGGAGTACACTCTGCCAGCCACAAATATAAAGAAATTTATCGCAGTGTGGATGATTACCTACGGGACTTCACACAGTGCTATGACTATATTCAGGTGAACACAGGTTATTCTCCCACCATATTCCGCTTTCCCGGCGGCAGTGTAAACAATTACAATGCTTCCACACGCAAGGACATAGTGCGGGAAATGGGACGCAGGGGTTTTATATATTTTGACTGGAATGTGGAAAGCAATGACAGCTCAGCCGGTATGAGTGCCGATGCCATATATAAAAATGTGATTGAAGGCTGCAGCGGCAAACAGCGAGCTGTTATTATAATGCATGATTCCGTTACAAAAAATACAACTGTACGGGCACTGGACAGGATAATAACGAAGCTGAAAGAGGACGGCTGGCAGTTTGCTGCCCTGGACAACGAGGTGAAATCTGTGGTTTTCAGAATGGATTAGGCTGCAGGTTAAATATTTTTCTTTACAATTGCTAAAATCTGTTATCTGTGATAGGATATATATAACAATAATTCCCACGGAAAACAGGAGAAAAGTATGGCGAAAATAGCTCTTTTAGGCCACGGTGTTGTAGGCACGGGCGTGGTAAATGTACTTAAAAACAAAGCTGCACAGCTGGAAAAGCTGACAGGTGAACAACTGGAACTGAAATATATACTTGTCCGTCATGATTATGATGTTGATTACAAAGAAAAATTTGTAACAGACTTCACAACTATTGAAACAGACGAAGAAATTGATATTGTTGTGGAAGCTATCGGCGGTACAGACCCGGCGTATAAATATGTAAAAGCCGCACTGGAGCAGGGAAAACATGTGGTAACCAGCAACAAAGAGCTGGTTGCAAAGCATGGCTGTGAGCTGATGAATATTGCTAAAGAAAAAAATGTGAATCTCATGTTTGAAGGGGCAGTAGGTGGTGCTATCCCGGTTATTCACGGTGTGCGCAACTGTCTGGAGGCAAATACAGTAAACTCTGTGGCCGGTATTCTCAATGGCACCACAAACTATATTCTGACAAAGATGATTGAAGAAAAACAGTCCTTTGATGTGGCGCTGAAACGGGCACAGGAGCTGGGTTATGCCGAGGCAGACCCGTCTGCTGATGTGGACGGCATTGACACCTGCCGAAAAATCTGCATACTGGCTGACATTATTTTCGGCAATCACATTCTGCCTGAAAATGTACACACAGAGGGTATCAGAAATGTGAGAATTGAAGATGTGGACACACTGAAAACAGTGGGCGGCTGCATCAAACTGCTGGGTGTGGCAAAACGCGCAGCAGACGGTAAACTTTTTATCATGACAGCACCTCATGTTGTATTCAATCAGGGAATTCTTTTTGCAGCTACAGATGTGTTCAACGCAGCACAGCTGGAAACAGACAATGCCGGAACAATGGCATTTTACGGACGCGGTGCAGGCAGTCTTCCGACAGCCAGCGCAGTTGTAAACGATATTGTGGAATGTGTAAAGGCTGATGGAACTATTTATCCTGTATGGGATGATGAAAAGCCGGAAGCAGTTGCTGATTATAAATCAGTACCGTTACAGTTCTATGTAGCAACAGCTGACGGTGCAGAAAAAGTGAAAGAAACCTTTGGTGATGTGCGCATTATCGCTGAAGGTACTGAAACTGCATTCATAACAGAAAAAATGACACAGGTGCGGCTGGAGACAGCCCTCGACGGTCTTGCAGTAAAATCTGTACTGCGTGTGCTGTAAATTTGAAAGCCTGTATTGAAAAACAGTTTTCTCAGAACAATAAAAAGTATATAAATTAAAACAGGGGTAAGGTCTGAATCCTTACCCCTGTTTTGCGTTATCAGATAGAGTTGTTAAATTCTGTTATCATTCTGCGCCATGTGTTAGGGCCTACCATGCCGTCAGCGGCCAGATTGTATCTGTTCTGGAATGCCAGAACTACCTGTCGTGTCTGAGGGCCATATATGCCGTCTATGGCCAGTACAGGCCAGTTGTGAGAGTTATAGGAGTTTACAGAGTTCATGTAGCTCTGTATAAATCTTACGCTGTCACCTCTGCTGCCTGTAGTCTGCACATAGCCCGGATAAGCAGATGTTACATTTGTGTTGTTATTGTTCATAACACCTGTATGAACTGACACTATTTTGTCCCATGTCTGCTGACCGATAAGGCCGTCAACTGTAAGGCCAAACTGTCCCTGGAAGCGGCGCACGGCATTTGTCATGCTGTTTCCGTAAATACCGTCTACAGTCTGATAGTTGATGGCTGTGTATACAGGTACAATTCTGTTCAGTCTGGTCTGCATGTTTCGTACAGCAGTACCTGTGGAGCCTGGTCGCAGCACTGTACCCGGATATTCATCCCCAGGCTGTGTAGGCAGAGAATTGTAGTCTGTTACGATGGAGTTCCATGTTTCTTCGCCGATTACTCCATCTACACACAGACCACTGAGCCTCTGATACTGTGAAACAGTTGTTCTTGTTTCCTGACCATATACGCCGTCAACAGTCAGCCTGTTCATTGAAGGGAACATCTGCAGGCGTATTGCGTTCAGATAGGACTGCATAATAGACACATTTGTGCCGGCGCTGCCCACTCTCAGCGGTGTGCCTGGATATGGTGGTGATACTGTTGTATCCACAAAAACATCATCCTGGTCGCTGAACATGTCGTCCTGTTCTACAAAATCCTCGCCATTCATCATTCCCAGTGTATTTTCATCATTAAACAAATTGTTCATAGTAAAAACCTCCTGTGAAGCTATATTATTCAATAGGAGACAGTTTGGTGAATGCCGAAACAAACAATGAATAATTACCGGAACAACGCAAAAAGGGAAGGGGAGTGGTGCTTTTTGCTGTAAAAACTGCAGCAGATATGAAAAAACAAAAGGCACTCTTATGAGTGCCTTGATTTGTTATGTTGTGCTGAATTACAGTTTCAGATGCCCCAGGCTGATTTTGCCTACTGTCTGAACTTTCAGAATGTTTGTTGAACCGGAAACACCTACAGGTACACCGGCAGTTACTACTACTGTGTCGTCTTCTTTCAGCAGTTTTTCCTTGATGGCAGCTGCGATGGACAGGTCAATCAGTTCGTCTGTGCTTCTTACTGTGCTCATCAGAACAGGTGTTACACCCCAGGACAGTGCCAGATGGCGGCATGTCTGTTCGGTGTCTGTACAGCCGATGATTGGCAGACCTGGACGGTATTTGGAGATGTTTCTTGCTGTGTAGCCTGACTGTGTAACAGTTACGATAGCCTGTGCGCCGATGTCCATGGAGATGGAACATGCAGAGTGAGCAACAGCGTCAGTAATTGACAGGCCTGTACCGTAGTCTCTTGTGCGCAGTTCAGCATTGTAGTCGATGTTGTTTTCTGTAGCCTCTGCGATAGCAGCCATTGTTTTTACAGCTTCTACAGGGTATTTACCTGCAGCTGTTTCACCGGACAGCATGATAGCAGATGTGCCGTCGTAAATAGCGTTTGCAACGTCAGTTACTTCCGCTCTTGTTGGACGTGGTTTTTCCATCATGGAATCCAGCATCTGTGTAGCTGTGATAGCTGGTTTACCGGAGTTGAAACATTTGTGGATGATTTCTTTCTGGATTCTTGGAATTTCAGCAAAGTCAATTTCAACACCCATGTCACCGCGGGCAACCATAACAGCGTCTACAACTTCCAGGATTTCGTCGATTTTTTCTACGCCTTCCAGGTTTTCCAGTTTTGCAATCAGACGCATAGATGTACAGCCGTGTTCTTCCAGAATTTTTCTTACTTCAAGAACGTCTTCTTTGCATCTTGTAAAGGAAAGAGCAATAAAGTCAAAACCGTTTTCGATACCGAAAATAATATCGTTTCTGTCTTTTTCGCTTACGAATGGCATAGACAGTTTAACATCAGGTACATTGATACCTTTGTTGTTGGACAGCTTGCCGCCGTTCATGATTTTTACCACAACTTCTTCACCGTTGATTTCTTCTACGATGGATTCAATCAGACCGTCGTCAAACAGAACTCTTGTACCAACCTGAACATCTCTTGGAAAATCTTTGTAACGAACATGAACTTTTTCTTTTGTGCCTTCAATTTCTTCTGTTGTCAGTGTGAATCTGTCACCCCGTTCCAGATAGATAGGACCGTCTTTAAACAGACCTACTCTGATTTCAGGGCCTTTTGTGTCCAGCATTGTGGCAACCCACAGACCCAGCTCAGTTCTGCATCTCTGAACCATTTTCAGTCTGTCCTGATGTTCCTGATGAGTGCCGTGGGAGAAGTTGAAACGTGCTACATTCATGCCTTCACGCATCAGCTGTTTCATAACTGCAGGATTATCAGTGGAAGGACCCAGAGTACAGATAATTTTGGTTTTTCTCATAATAAACCCCCTGTATATAAATAAACATACTTTATTTGTTTAAAATATAACAAATTCCTTAATTATTATAACCGCATTTTTGTTGTTCTGCCATAGAAAATAGTTGTAAAATGCCCGAAATATGTATTTTTCGTGCATAAAGCCACCTTATTTTTGTGGTATTTTAGTACTATGCAAAATAAAGAAAAAGAGGTATAATATATTTAAGTATGAACTTTGGTTTATTAATATAATTTAAAGGAGATTTTTTATTATGGCAGACAAAAAAAGAGTATTTCTGATTGTTCTGGACAGCTTTGGTATCGGCAAAGCACCAGACGCAGAAAAATTCGGCGATGCGGGCAGTGATACACTTCTCTCTATTTCCAAAAGCGACAAGTTTGATATGCCTGTAATGGGCTCTCTGGGCTTTTTCAACATTGATGATGTAGAATGTGGTACAAAGGTTGAAGCTCCAAAAGCAGCTTACGCCAGAATTATTGAAGCATCCAATGGTAAAGACACAACTATCGGTCACTGGGAAATTTCCGGTGTTGAAAGAGATACACCACTTCCTGTTTATCCAAACGGCTTCCCAGCAGATGTTATTGAAAAATATGAAGCAATGACAGGCCGCAAAGTTCTCTGTAACAAACCATATTCCGGCACACGGGTACTGGATGATTACGGCGAAGAACATATGAAAACAGGTGACCTGATTGTTTACACTTCAGCTGACTCTGTATTCCAGGTTGCAGCACACGAAGAAGTAGTTTCTGTTGAACAGCTGTATGAATACTGCCAGATGGCACGCGATATGCTGACAGAATCAGGCGTTCACGCTGTAGGCCGTGTTATCGCACGCCCATTCGTTGGCACAGGCAAAGGTGCTTTTACAAGAACTAAAAACCGTCATGACTACTCACTGAAACCACCAAAGAAAACTGTTCTGGACTATCTGAAAGCAGCAGGCAAAGATGTTATCGGTGTAGGTAAAATCTACGACATCTTTGACGGTGACGGTATTACAGAAAAAATCAAAACAGCTAACAACACAGAAGGCATGAACGTTACTATCGACCTGGCAAAGAGAGACTTTGATGGTCTGGCATTTATCAACCTGGTTGATTTTGACATGGTTTACGGTCACAGAAACAATGTTGACGGCTATGCACAGGCTGCTACAGATTTTGACAAACAGCTGGCTGAACTGCTGCCACTGCTGAAAGATGATGATGTTCTGATGATTACAGCTGACCACGGCTGTGACCCAGGCACACCATCTACAGACCACTCCAGAGAATGTGTTCCACTTATCGTTTACGGTAAAAATATCAAAGAAGGCCACAACATCGGTACAATCAAATCTTACGCTCATATCGGTGCAACAGTTGCTGAATACCTGGGCGTTGAAGCAGACCTTGACGCACCAAGCCTTCTGCCACAGCTTCTGAAATAATCGTTATTTTCTGAAAACAGGGGAGAAATCCCCTGTTTTTTATTGCCCAATCACTTTTATTATGTTAAAATAGGCCTAAAATATTTATGGAGATTGTCTTATATGAGATTTGCAATACTTGACCTCGACGGTACAATAGTTGATTCAATGGGTTACTGGAGGGGCTTTGAAAAAGCTTTTTTGCTTGAAAATGGAATCAAGGAAGAAAATATAAAAAAACTGTCAAAAAATGATTGGATTGGCAGCGATTGGATAGAAGCTTTATGCGGGTTTTTTAATGCAGAGTATGGCTTTTCACTTACACCGGAAAAATTTCACCAGTGGGGCATTGACTTTATGATGAGGAAATATGCTGAAGTTATAGATTTCAAACCCGGCGCAAAAGACCTGCTGGATAAGCTGAAAGCACAGGGAGTAAAAATGTGTATCTGTTCTTCCACAGACCGCAGCATAATGGAGCCTGTACTGCAGAAATATGACCTGGACAAATATTTCCAGTTTACACTCCACTGCCGTCAGTTCGGCAGGGAAAAGAACGAACCTGAAACCTTCTTCTATTGTATGGAGCGTCTGGGTGCCACCAAACCGGAAGAAGTGGCAGTTTTTGAAGATGCCCTGTATTCAGCTTCCACAGCTAAAGAAGCCGGTTTTTATGTGGTTGGTATGTACGATGTGAATGAAAAACACACCACAGAGCTGGAAAAAATCGCTGACCAGTATGTGACAGACTATGCACAGCTGGATTTTGACAGACTTCCTGAATAAGTTATCTGTAAAGTAATATAACTTTACAGATGTTGAATAATAAAATTTAGTAAAGCAAAACGTAAAATTAAAAGCAGGATTCTGAAGGAAATCAGAATTCTGCTTAATTTTTATTATAGGAACAATGTTTTACAGAATGATTATATCATAACCGCGTCTGGAAAATACTTTCTGTGCGATTTCATTGTTTTCCGGCACTATAGCCTGATAGCTGTATCCTGGAAACTGCTGTTCAATAAAGTCAAACACCTGTGGTGCCACTTTCTTTTTCTGAAATTCAGGCTTTATGTACAGCTCATTTACAATAATTTTGTTTTCCTGTACATAAGCTGTGCAGTAGCCCAGGTATTCACCGGCATGGAGAATGGCGATACCTATGTCAGAAACAGTCCTGTTTACAATATCATCAAACTTGCCTGCAAAAGTACCCAGGTCGAAATCGTCGCCGTTGTACTGTGCGGCCAGTTCAAGAATACCATATTTATCCCGGTTTTCAAAATATCTTATCATAACTCACCTTAGAAATACAGTTTTGTCACACCTCTGCCGCGTGCATAAATTTCTTTTGCACAGGCGGATGCTTTTTCCACGATTTCTTTTTCATCAAAGGCCAGTTTGCCGTTTCGTTTTACAAATTTACCGTTAATCATAACATCTGTGATGTTTACACTTGGTACAGAGGAGTAGATAATGGCAGCCAGCGGATTGTAAACAGGTGCTGTAGCAACTGTATTCAGATTGAAAATATTCAGGTCAGCAGCACAGCCTTTCTGCAGCTTGCCGCTGTTGAAATTCAGGTATTTGTGTCCATTCATCATATACTGCCAGATTTCTTTCAGTGTAAAGCCTTCGGCGTTATCATCCCATTTGCCCAGCAGAGCAAACATTCTCATCTGTTTTACTACATCGATGCTGTTGCTGCTGGCAGAGCCGTCATTGCCGGATGCGATATTGATTTTGTCTTTATATGTCCACAGACCGCCTGCGCCCATACCCAATTTGGTGTATGTTTTAGGGGAAACTGCGAATACAGTTTTCTCGTTGATGTATTTCAGGTCTTCTTCTTCAACCCACAGACCGTGGCCCACAATACATGGCACATCAAAACCGCCTGCATCATTCACCACTTCAAATGGTGTTTTGCCGCCATGCAGTTCTTTGCTTGTATCTACCTGTGCTTTTGTTTCACTAACATGCAGGTGAATGCCTACGCCCAGCTCTTTAGCCTTGTCCACAATTTCTTTCAGAACAGCAGGGGAACACATATATGGAGAGTGAGGTCCCATTCTTGGGTTTACCAGTTCTGCATTTTTATAATCTTCGCAGAATTTTGTAGCCCGTGCCAGTTCTTCACTGCAATCGCCGCCAAAGCCGAAAATTGTCCAGGCGATATCACCCTTGATACCTGTTTCTTCACAAGCCTGAGCGATAAGATGACCTTTGAAGTAATGGTCTGCAAATGCTGTCACGCCGTTGTTTATCATTTCAGCACAGGCAAGCTTTGCACCCCAGTAAATGTCTTCGTCCTGCATTTTGCTTTCATAGGGCCACAGTTCTTTGTTGAACCAGTCGTCAATGTTTACATCTTCTGCAATACCTTTGAAAATGTTCATAGGTGTATGGCAGTGCATGGAAACAAAACCCGGTGTGATAAATCTGTCTGTACAGTCGATTACTTCTGCATCGTCCCGGCACAGATTTTCGCCTATGTCAGCGATTACGCCGTCAGCCACCAGCAGGTCCAGATTGGTTTTCACTTCGCCTGTTTCATCGATAAGATTAGCGTTTTTGAATAAAGTTTTCATATTTTATACCTCCGTTTAATAACCGAAAAACATCATCATTGCCACACCGCACACTTCGCGCAGTACAGCCGGAATAAATACCGCCCGGTCGGTTTTTACACTGACAGCCTTTATACCCCAAAAACCTGACTGCCGGGCGTACACACTCCGGCGGTATATGTGGAAAGAGTTTGTAATATAGCACACATTGTCCACAGAAATCCCATTTGCAGTGAGCAGAGCCATAGAATTTTCAAAATTTTCTCTGGTGTTCACCGCCTGGTCATCTGTCAGTATTCTGTGGGCAGGAATACCTTTTTCTGTCAGGTATTTTTTCATAGCGGCGCTTTCTGTTTCATTTCGATGCCTGCTGTAGCCGCCCGTGACTACTATAAAGCAGTCGCTGTTCCTGTTGAAATATTCCACACAGCCGTCCAGCCTGTTTCGCAGTGTGGGGGCGGGAGTACCGTCTTCTTCCAGACCGCACCCCAGCACTATAACCGCCGATTCATCCCAGGTGGCTGTAGTGTGTGCAAAGGACAGCACATAGCCTGTCAGCAACATGAAACAGCTTATACCCAGCAGAAAAACCATTTTCAGCATGTAGCCAATACCGCTGTCGGTTATATACAGCCAGAAATCAAGATACCTGCCAAGTATAAACCGCCCGGCTGAAATACATATCAGTATTGCCAAACCCAGAGTAAAGCTTTTTCGGAATATCAGCACAATGCTGTTCAACATGAAAATTGCAGAAATAATATATAAAAAAGTTCGCAATAAATTCACCTTTTATTCGTATTATGATGTGTAGAATATAATTATTAAGATTTCCTTAATTTAATTACAATTCTGTCATTATTGTAACATATAAATTGCTTTGTGTCATCAGCTGTGTTATACTGAAAATCATACAAAATGCAGTTTATTTGCTTTTAAAACAGGTGAAAAATGATAAAAGTACAAAATCTCAGAAAGGTATATAAAGTCGGTGGTGAAAAAGTGGTGGCGCTGAACAATATCAGCGTACATATCCAGCCGGGGGAATTCTGCTGTATAGTAGGTACCTCAGGCAGTGGTAAGTCAACACTGCTGAATATGTTGGCCGGTCTGGAAAAGCCCACAAAGGGCAAGGTGAAAATAGCCGGTAAGCTGGTCAGCAAAATGACTGAAAAAGAGCTGGCGGTTTTTCGCCAGGAAAATATAGGCTTTATATTCCAGTCTTACAATCTTATGCCTACACTGACAGCGGTAGAAAATGTGGCTTTCCCGCTGATGTTCAAAGGTGTGGACAAAAAAGTCAGGGAAAAGAAAGCCAGAAAAATACTTAAAGAAATGGGCCTGGGGGAAAGAATGGAGCACAAACCCGGTGAGTTGTCCGGCGGTCAGCAGCAGCGTGTGGGCATTGCCCGTGCATTTGTGGGCAAACCAAAGGTGATTTTTGCCGACGAACCTACAGGCAATCTGGACAGCGCCACAACCGAGCAGGTGATGAAAATGCTGCTGGATATTTCACAGCAGAATAACATTACCTTTGTTATGGTTACCCACGACCCGGAACTGGCCAAAATGGCCCGCAGGGTTATTACTTTAAAAGACGGCCGGATTGTATCTGATACCCGTGATGGCATCAGCCTGATGGAGGAGGACAGATTGCTGGCTCTGGAGGACCGGCCACATGAAAGCCGGCAGACATTGGCTGAAACAGTGATTCAGCAGCCGGATAAAACCGCCGGTGACAATATAAATACAGCAAAGGATGAATAATCATGAGAAAATTGAAGATTGAAAAAATTGTAAGTATGGCTATGGCTGCAATTATGGTATTTTCAATGTGCTTCGATGCTTTTGCAGTTACAGCATCAGCCACACTGGATACCACAAACCAGGCTGTAGTTACAGAAACTGAAACCATACCGGACACAGGAACAATACCGGAAACCACCCCTGAGGCTACTCCGGTCGCAGACCCTACACCACGGCCGACTGCGGAGCCTACACCTCGGCCAACACCAACACCGGAGCCGACTCCTCAGCCAACACCAGTGTCAGTATGTACTCTCTGCGGCGGTGAAGGCCATACAGACCTGGACTGCCCGAACAAATGTAAGGAACACGGCACGGCCCATCTGGATGTGAACTGCTCACGCCATATTACCTGTTCACTTTGCTCACTGACAGGTCACGAAATTGCTGACTGTCCGTCACAGTGTACAGAACATGGCACACAGCATCTGGATACAGACTGTCCGCGTCACAGCACAGTATGTACATTGTGCGGCAAAACAGGTCATGAAGCGGCTGACTGCCCATCCCGGTGTGTACAGCACGGCACACGGCATATGGACAAAGACTGCCCACGCAATTTTGCCACAAATGACAATGTGTATATTACTAACTATCAGGTAGTAGACGAAAACGGCAACCCTCTGGCACAGGTTAGACCTGGTGACAAGGTTATTGTAGCTGTTACTGTTATTGACGAAAGAGTAAGAGCAGAGGATTTCGGCAACCTGGCCAACAGCGCGCAGACTGACAGAATCCACGCCACTATGGCACAGGGGGCTTTTACCATTCCATATTCCGGCAATATAAAAGCGCGTATCAGAAATAATGTTTCTGTAAATGGCACATCCGGAAGCTATAATGCACTGTGCTACACAATTGAATTCCGCGATGTTACATATCTGGGCGGCACACCTGATTTCTCTTTTTCCATAGCTTACACAGATTACGATTCCAACCCTCTTGTAAGCAATAATACTCCGCTGCCTTATCCGCAGAAAACACTGTCACTGTCTGTTACACAGGCCACAGACGATGTGCCTGCACCTACAGTTATTCTCAACAGTGCAAACTATGGCAAGGTTGCCATAATCGGCGAACCGTTCAGCCTGGTGACTACAGCCACAAACACCAGCTCCAATCTGGAACTGGACAATGTTTCTGTAAAAGTAGTGCTGCCTGCCGGCATTAATATGGCCAGCGGCAACAGCCAGGTACTTGTCGGCACTGTAGGCAAATCCGGCACAATCAATCACACATTCAACCTTATTGCCGAAGGTGTGGCAAATGATGTGACATCACTGCCTGTACAGCTGGTTTATACTTTTGAAGCATTTGTAAACGGCAAACGCACACAGTTTACCTCTACACAGGATATTTCCATCAATGTCCAGCAGCCTACACGCTTTGCCATCCAGAGCGTTACAAACGATGCTGAAATGTACCTGAACAACGAAAGCTATATTTCTGCTTCTCTCGTAAACAAAGGCAAAACAACAGTTTACAATGTCACAGCTGAACTGGTGAGCGAAACTCTCACTGCTTATGAAGTAGAATTCCTTGGCAATATCACACCAGGCTCCAGCAGTGAAGCTTCATTTGATTTCACAGCTTCTCAGCTGGGTACTTCCACTGGCAAAATACTGATTACTTATGAAGATGCACAGGGTACAGAAACAACTATGGAACAGGAATTTGCCATTGAGGTAATCGAAGAACCTGTATGGGATGAACCTATGTATACAGAACCGGCAATAGACGAGCCTGAAACATCAGTTTCACCTGTGATTGTTGTGGGTGTACTTGCAGTGGCAGCAGCAGGCGGTTTCTTCTTCTGGAAGAAAAAACAGGCCGCCAAAAGAAAGGCAGAATTAGAGGACGAAGATGAAGATATCTGATTTACTTAGATTGTCTTTTGATAACCTTAAACGCCGCAAAGGCCGTACATTCCTGACTGTTCTGGGGGTAATCATCGGTACTTGTTCCATTGTAATGATGGTTTCCATAGGTGTTGCCCTGGATAAAAGTTTTGACGATATGCTGCAGAACATGGGAGACCTGACCCTTATAGAAGTTTATAACTGGGGTGGAAACAGCGAAACCGAGCCTCTGACAGACGATGTTATTGACGGTTTTATGAATATAGAAAATGTGCGTGTGGCTACACCGCTGTATCAGCCGCGATACTTCAATGCCCGTTTTACCAGCGGCAACAATGACAAATACCGCTCCTGGGGCAATATCAGAGGCATCAAAAGGGAAGCTATCGAAGTCTATGGTTACGAACTGGTTGACGGCCGTTTCCCGCGGAAAAATGACAAGGAATTCACCGTTATCGTAGGTGAGTTCTTTTCATACGGCTTTGAAAACACACGAAAAAAATACCCAAACAACTATGTGGACGCCATTCCTGATGAAAATGGTGTTTATCCGGACCCATTTGTAGATGTACTTGACGATGAAATCAGAATTCAGGGCTACACCTGGACTGATAATGGCGAAGAGGTTCTGATTGAGGATAAAATCAATGTTGTGGGTATTATCAAACAGGACGAATCAAAAGGCTACGAAACCTATTCAGGCGTTATTATGGATATTGAAGACCTGATTGCACTTGAACAGGAATATATGAAAAAAGCGGACATCCGCGATGAGAACAAAGGCAAAAAGCGTGAATATGACCAGGCGCTGGTCAAAGTAAATGACATCGAAAATGTGGATGCAGTTATCGAGACTATTGAATCCTACGGTTACAACACCTGGTCCGCTACCAGCTACCGCAACGAGATGAAAAAGCAGACACAGCTGATTCAGCTTATTCTGGGCGGTCTGGGCAGTATTGCTATGCTGGTTTCAGCCATCAGTATTGCCAACACCATGACAATGGCAATATATGAGCGCACCAAGGAAATAGGCGTTATGAAGGTGCTGGGCTGTGAATTGAAAGATATCAAAAATATGTTTCTTGCAGAAGCGGCAGCTATTGGTTTCCTGGGCGGTATAACCGGTCTGGTTATATGTTACGGCTTGTCGGCAGTTATAAACGCTGTGGGGGCTTCCCTTATGGGTGGCGGAGAAACGGCGCTGTCTATTATTCCGGTGTGGCTGGCTTTGTTCGGCACAGGTTTTTCCACACTGGTGGGCATAGTTTCCGGTTATGTGCCTGCACTGCGTGCGGTAAAGATTACAGCTTTGAGCGCAATAAGACATGATTAAATATACAGCAGATGCTATATGGCATCTGCTGATTTTTTTGTCCGGGGGATTGTGAGGGGATTTTCACAAGATGAGAAAACCTCCTTTTTTCACTAAAATTAAAGTGAAAATAATAAAAAAGGAGACTCATAATATGAGTAAATACGCAAGTAAAGAAAATCTGCAGTACCTGTGGAAAAAATCAAAAACCTATACCGACGAAAAACTGTCGGTTCTGCCGGGGGCCGTGGGGTACCGAAACGGAAGTACAATTGTGGTAGACAATCTGGAGGCAGGTGACTATCTGGCAAGGGCTGTAAACGGTGATGGTGTTGTCACACAGCTTGTTCAGTTCAGCCACCCGGGTACTGTCACACACCTGAAGCCAGGCATACCTGAGGACTGCACATATATTGAAATCTGTCGTCCTTCAGGTGAACTGCGGGGCAGGGTGAGAACAGTGGCGACGGTTATTGCTCATCCGGACTTTGCCCAGACAGATGAAAAAGCAGTCACATTTATTGCCAACAAAACCCACTGGTCAGATTACAGTGAAATATTGCCCCGGACAACAGCCGCATATAGCGAAGAAATAGGTGCCCATGTCCTCTATGAATTCGGGACACTCAAACCAGATATAACCTGCACTGTGGTGTTCAACGGTACCGAATACACCTGTCCTGTGTATGTGGAGAATGACGGAGGTTTTGATGTTTATATCCTGGGTAACTATGCTGCGATGACGGAGACAGGCGACACCGGCGAGCCTTTTGCACTGGTTGTTTATCCGGAAGAATTTGCTCTGGAGATTGGTTTCAGGGCAGGAGTTCTTGTTACAGATGGTTCTACGGAGGACATAGCTCTGTCAGTTTCCAGTGGCAGTGTGCACAAATTAGACAATATGTTTCTTGATTTGTCCTGGCTGCCTGTGGCAGAGGAAAGACCTCTCAGTAATGAATGTACGGTGGACACTTCCGGTACATTTATCCCTTACGGTGATGGTACTGATGCATGGTCTGTGGTAAAATCGGTGAAATATGTATATGTCTATTGGGACAATGTGAAATATAAATGCTATATTACCGGTAATTCTGTAGACGGCTTGGGAGTAGGATTTGTAGGTGAGACATTGCCTTTCAATATCTCTTTTATAACAGAAAAATTCTATGTTCAGTTTACTGAAGAAGGTACACATACAATAAAACTCAGCTATCGCTATGTAAACTATCTTCCGGAAGAATTTCTGCCTGTCAGCGTGGACAGTGTAGTTCTGCGCTCTTCCACTGAGGGCAGCAGTAAAAAATTTGCTATCACAGTAGATGACAATGGCACTCTTACCGCCACAGAAACTTAATAGTAAAGCACTGCAGGCTGCAGAGAGTTCTCTGCAGCCTGATTTTTTCGTCGCATAATCACCTGATTTCTGCATATACTTACTTTAGAAAATGAAAGGAGAATGACCCCGATGAACCCTTTTGAGCATAAACCCATGCCAATAATCTCAGGATTTGGGAATTTTAAACAGATTTATCCCAAAGCATACAATAAAAACGAAACTGACCCTTATACCAAAACCCGTATTATTCTTATGAATGGTACAGAGTTTGAAGCTAACTGGTTTTCCCATCGGTTTACACGCCATACTACAAACAATGACCTGCGCAGGGAGCTGGCTCTCACCCGTGCTGTGGAAAAACAACAGCAGCAGAAGCTGGCTATGCTGAAACCTTGTGACGAAAGTCCTCTGGAGCATACTATCGGTTACGAACAGCTGGCAGTTGACCTGACTGCTGAACTGGCCAAAAGAGAAAAAGACTGTTATGTGAAAAAAGCGCTGGATTTTGCACTGCTGGAGGATTTTGACCATCTGTACCGATATGCAAACCAGCTGGAGATGGAACAGGGAATACAGGCAGAACGCCTGGTGGGCAGATATACAGAAATAATGCCCGGCCGCCCCACAATTGCACATCACCGTCATCCTAAAGACAATGTGAAACGCAATATCAACTCAAAAACAGCCGATAAAGAGACAGTTCTGGCCACAATGATAATCACAGCAGCAGAACAGCAGACAATGAACTATTATATGAATATTTCAAACTTTGCCACAAACGATGCGGCACGCCGTCTTTATCAGGAAATAGCACTGGTGGAAGAAGAACATGTCACTCAGTACGGCTCACTGATAGACTCCAACGCAACCTGGCTGGAAATGCTGCTGTGGCATGAATATGTGGAATGTTATCTGTACTGGTCCTGTTTTATGACAGAAACTCACCCTTATATCAAACAGATATGGGAGGAACAGCTGGAAATAGAAATTTCACACCTGCATAAAGCCGCACATCTGCTGGAAAAATACGAAAACAAACACTGGCAGCAGGTTATACCTGACGGCAAATTCCCACGGCCGCTGTCACTTCATGAAAATATTGATTATGTACGCGATATTCTGGCGGATACGGTACAGTTCACAGGCAACAGGGAAGATTATGAAAAACTGGAAAACCTGCCCCATGATGCGGATTTTTTCCGTCATCAGAAACTGCTTATTCCTGATGCTGAAATAGTTCAGTCACATCTGGTGATAGATAAGCATATTCAGCTGTATGGCAAGGATTACCGTTACGAAACAAAGCCAAACCCTCATAATGCGCTGCAGGACCGCTTCTGCGATAATGTTACTGTAGGCCGTGTGCCACATGCGGCAAACAGTACAGATTTTGACTGCAACTGTTAAAGATTTTTTGAGCAAGGTATTACAGCCTTGCTCTTTTTTTGTAAATTTTTCCCTTATTATGTACATTTTTTACATTTTATTGATTTTGTCGGCAAATCATATTAAAATAATATAAATTTATACTGGGAGAGAGTTATGGAGCAGAAAATACAGAAATTACAGCAGATTATTGACAACAGCCGGAATGTGGTGTTTTTCGGTGGTGCGGGTGTAAGCACAGAATCAGGCATTCCGGACTTCCGTTCCACAGACGGCCTGTATAACCAGAAATATAAATTTCCGCCGGAAGTTATATTGAGCCATGATTTTTTCTTTAATCAGATGGAAGATTTCTATGATTTTTACCGCGACAAAATGCTGGCGCTGGATGCACAGCCAAATGCCGCTCACAGATGGCTGGCAAAGCTGGAAGAAAAGGGAAAGCTGTCTGCCATTGTCACTCAGAATATTGATGGTCTGCACCAGGCTGCCGGCAGCCGCCGTGTTTATGAGCTCCACGGCACGGTACATACCAACAGATGCCTGTCCTGTGGCCGGTTTTATACTGCTGAATCAATATTGAATTCCACAGGTATCCCACGCTGTGAATGCGGTGGATTTGTAAAACCCAAAGTGGTACTTTATGATGAAAATCTGGATATGGACCTGTACAACCGCGCTATCCGTGCCATCGGCAATGCAGACACAATGATAGTTGCCGGTACATCACTTACTGTTTATCCTGCAGCCGGTCTGATACGATATTTTAACGGTACAAACCTGGTTCTTATCAACCGCGATGCCACCGCACTGGATTCATCTGCTGACCTGGTAATCCACGGCAGTGTGGGACAGGTGCTCAGTCAGATAGAAATAAGATAAAATATTACAATTTGATTAAATTTGCATTAATTATCAGCCTTTTATCACACAAATTGCTTTTTTATGATATACTGTATCAAAGAGGTATAAAAGTATGAAGAAATTTGTGAAAAGGCTGATTTGCTTTTTATTGGTGGTGATTACGGTAATGGGCACATTGTCCTTTCCGGTTATAAAAAATGGTTACAGCCTTTATGTACAGGCTGTGACAGAAACTCCTGTGGATATGAAGGTATCACGGATTAAATCCGGTGATGCATATACTCCCTATGAAGAAATTTCGCCTGTTTTTGTAGACCGGCTGGTGCAGTCGGAAGACAGGCGTTTTTATAAACATTTTGGCTTTGATATAATCTCCTTATCCAGAGCGGTAGTAGCCAATGTTTTCAGCGGCAGCTACAGTCAGGGCGGCAGCACCCTTACTCAGCAGCTGGCAAAGAATATGTATTTTTCTTTTGATAAGCAGTTGGAGCGAAAGGTGGCAGAACTGTTTGTGGCGTTTGACCTGGAGCGCATGTACTCCAAAGAAGAAATACTTGCGTTGTACTGTACACTGGCATATTTTGGCCAGAACTGTTATGGCGTAAAGCAGGCAGCGGCATATTATTACGGTATTACACCTATGCAGCTGGATGAAACCCAGTCACAACAGCTGGTGGAAACTCTCAAAGCTCCAAGCGTACATAATCCGTCCACAATGGGCAGCTGATAACAGTATCAGTTTATAAATATTTATTTGCAAGGCAGGAAAACCTGCCTTTTTTCTTTGTTAATATTGCTTAAAATTATTGCTATTATTTAACGGATATGATAAAATAATATGGTTAATGTTTAATTTCACTTAATTGATATATTATTACGGAGGCTTTCGTGAAAGATTATTTGAATCAGATAGAAAAAAGAAGAACTTTTGCTATTATCTCTCACCCTGACGCCGGTAAAACCACTCTTACAGAAAAGCTGCTGCTGTACGGTGGCGCTATTCAGCAGGCCGGTATTGTTAAAGGTAAAAAAGGTGCCAGAGCCGCTACATCTGACTGGATGGAAATTGAAAAGCAGCGTGGTATTTCTGTTACATCATCAGTAATGCAGTTCAACTATGACGGCTACTGTGTAAACATTCTGGATACCCCTGGCCATCAGGACTTCTCAGAAGACACATACAGAACTCTTATGGCAGCGGACAGTGCGGTTATGGTTATCGACGCCGCCAAAGGTGTTGAAGCACAGACCAAAAAACTGTTCAAAGTATGTACAATGAGAAATATCCCTATTTTCACATTTATCAATAAAATGGACCGCGATTCCCAGGACCCTTTTGACCTGCTGGAAGAAATCGAAAATGTGCTGGGCATCCAGACATACCCTATGAACTGGCCTATCGGCAGCGGTAAAGAATTCAAAGGTGTTTATGACAGACACAGACAGGAAATCCTGGCTTTCCAGCACGATGGTAAAATCGGTGTAAACCAGGCACAGGTTATCAGTGCCAAGCTGGGCGATGCTGACCTGGACGACCTGATTACACCACAGCTGCACCAGACACTTTCTGATGATGTTGAGCTGCTGGACGGCGCTGCATATGATTTTGACAGGGAAATGATAAACACAGGTAAGCTGACACCTGTATTTTTCGGTTCAGCTCTCACAAACTTTGGTGTAGAACCGTTTATCAAAGAATTTCTGGCACTGACCACATCACCTCTGGCACGCCATTCTTCTGCCGGCATGATTGAGCCTACAGAAAACAGCGATTTCTCCGCCTTTGTTTTCAAAATTCAGGCCAATATGAACAAAGCCCACCGCGACAGAATTGCTTTCATGCGTATTGTAAGCGGCAAGTTTGAAAGAGGTATGGATGTTTTCCATGTTCAGGGCGGCAAAAAGGTGCGCCTTTCCCAGTCTACACAGCTGATGGCAAGTGAAAGGGAAACCGTGGACGAAGCCTTTGCCGGTGACATTATCGGTATCTTTGACCCGGGTATTTTCTCTATCGGCGATACAATCACCACAGCCAAAGTACCTTTCAGCTTTGACAGTATCCCTACTTTTGCACCGGAACACTTCGCGCGTATCAGCCAGGTTGATACTATGAAGCGTAAACAGTTCGTAAAAGGTATGGAACAGATTGCACAGGAAGGTGCTATCCAGATTTTCAAAGAACCCGGTGCCGGTTTTGAAGAAGTTATTGTTGGCGTTGTAGGTGTTCTCCAGCTGGAAGTTCTGGAGCATCGTCTGAAAACAGAATATAATGTTGACATAAGAATGCAGAGCCTGCCATATCAGTTTATACGCTGGATTGAAAATGAGGATGTAAACCTGCGTTCACTGAATATCACCAGTGATACAAAAGCACTGGAAGACTTCCGTGACAGAAAACTGCTGCTGTTTACCAGCCAGTGGAACATCAACTGGGCCACAGAAAAAAATCCTGACCTGAAACTGGTTGACATTGCACAGAATTAATGCTAAACTTATTTCCGGTAATTAAATAGTATATTAAGGGCAGACAACCTTGCGCATGCTGAAATGTTGCAAAGGTACAGTATGCTCTTTTTGTTTTGAAACAAATATGTTATGATGGTATCATAGACAGCAATACTTACAGAAAGGAAACCGAATATGATTTTACACAAAGAAAAAAACTGGTGGAAAGATGCCGCAGTGTATCAGATTTACCCAAAGAGCTTTTACGATTCAAACGGTGACGGCTACGGCGATATAGAAGGTATACGCCAGAAACTGCCATACATCAAATCTCTGGGTGTTGATGTTATCTGGGTATGTCCGTTCTTCAAAAGCCCACAGGCTGACAATGGTTACGATGTTGCAGATTATTTTAAAGTAGACCCTATTTTCGGCGGTGATATGAATGACCTGAGAAATCTTATTGACGATATTCACGCCATGGATATGAAATTTGTTCTGGATATGGTTGCAAACCACACATCTGATGAACATGAATGGTTCCAGAAAGCTCTGGCAGGGGACGAAAAGTATATGAACTACTACTATTTCCGTGACCCTGTAAACGGCAAAGCACCTTGCAACTGGGCCAGTGTTTTTGGTGGCGGCGCATGGGAATATGTACCTCATCTGAACAAATACTATCTCCACACATTCCACAAAAAACAGCCTGACCTGAACTGGGAAAACAAAGAGGTTGTGGACGAAGTTATCAGTATTATGAAACACTGGGCGGAGTACGGTGTGGACGGTTTCCGTCTGGATGCAATCAACTACCTTTACAAAGAACCTGATTTTCCTGATGTTGAACCGATGCCGGGTTCTGAATTCGGTTTTGGCACAGAACACTATGCCAACAAGCCAAAGGTAAACGAACACTTCAACAGACTGAACAGGGAAGTATTCTCACCATACAATATGATGACAGTGGCAGAAGTAGCCTACATCAACGGCGATACAGCCAGAGAATACTGCGGTCTTCACAAACCGGAAATTGATATGCTGTACCTGTTCGAACTGTTGAACTTTGACCAGGACGGCTACGATAAATTTGCTCCGCTGCCTTTTGATGTAAAAGCATTCAAAGAAGCCATCTTTACCTGGCAGGAAGAAATGAAAGACTGTGGCCACTTGGCACTGTTCTTCTCAAACCATGACCAGGCCAGAAGCGTTTCCCGTTTCGGCAATGACAGTGACGAATACCGCGACCTGTCAGCAAAAATGCACGGCAACACAATGTATATGCTGAAAGGTACACCATATATCTATCAGGGCGAAGAACTGGGTATGACCAGCCTGGACTACACAGCAGTGGAAGATTTCCATGATGTTGAAGTACCATTTATGTGGCAGGAAAAGGTAATTGAAGGCGGCGAAAGCGAAGAAAAATGGATTAACCTTTTCAACACCCGTTCCCGTGACGGCGGCCGCAGCCCTATGCAGTGGGATTCCACAGCAAACGGCGGTTTCTCCAAGGTAACACCATGGCAGAAAACCAACGGCAACTACACAAAAATTAATGTTGCCCTTCAGGACAAAGACGAAACATCCCCTCTGAACTTCTACCGCCATCTGCTGCGCGTAAGAAAAACACTGAAAAGCGTTATCAACGGTACAGTTACACCTTTTGACACGGACAGCGACGCCACAGTATGCTACAGCCGTGACTATGAAGATGAACAGGTTATCAGCATCAACAACTTCAAAGATTATAATGTGCAGGTTGTATTGCCTGCCGGTGATTTCAGAGTTCTGCTGACAAACTACGGTGATGTTGCAGAAATCAGCGGCACAGTAACTCTCCGTCCATATGAAGCTATCACAGCAATCAGAAAATAATTCAGAAAATAATAGTATATAAAAAATCCGCCGGAGTAATCCGACGGATTTTTAATATAATTTATATTCCCAGAATAATGCCTACCAGTGTGCCCATATAGTTACCTATAACATAACCAAGTACGCCTACCAGCATTGCAGGCCCTACCAGAGCAGTCCACCCTTGAGATATTGCCATGCCTGCAGCGGTTGTAGGGCCGCCTATATTGGCATTGGAAGCAATAATAGCGTCTTCCAGCGAAGCCTTGCACAGCTTCGCCCCAATAAAGCAGAAAGTCATATTTACAACAACCATTATAAAGCACAGAACCAGGAACAGCGGCGATTTGTTGATTACGGTCATAATGTTTGCCGGTACACCTATAACAAACAGGAACAGGTAAATCAGATATGTACCTATTTCCTGTGAGCCGTTCATTTTTTCCACAACCTGCTTTGTGAAGAAGGTGGCCACTATAACTGATATTGTGGTAATCCACACATACTGTGAGCCGAAGAATTTGTACACAAAATCCTGGAACACAGTGCGGTTGTCTGCCGGCACCATACCCATGAAAATATCTGCAATAATTGTTGATGCCCATACAACAGCCACAGAGTAAGCGATATTAAATGAAATATCTTTCAGGGAAATATCCTTGCGACTCCAGAAAGATGCGGCCTGTGTCTTGCCGGTATCCATGCCGGATTCCACAGCATCAATATAAGGATGGGAAAACTTATTGCGGAACCATTTCATTCCAGCAATAAATATCAGCACAAAGAAGTATGCAGCCATCAGCAGGTTGTCAGCAACAGTGGCAGCTGCCGCAATATCTGTGCCTTTCAGCCCGTGAGCATCGGCCATAGCTGCAAAGTTTACACCGCCGCCTATGTAAGAGCCTGTCATCATAGAGGCAACGCCAGCCAGGTCATTGATATTGCCGCCATTGGCAACATAAGCACCTTTAAGCATATTAAAAGCTATCAGAGCGCCTATTGTGGTACCGGCAGCACCCATAAGGAAGACTATCAGCATTTTACCGGTCAGTTTACCGATTTTGTTCAGATTACACTGCAACAGCAGCAGCGGAATGCCCATAGGAACAATAAAGCCCCATACGATATCGTCATACAGAGGACTGTTTACGGGAATAATGCCTATATTGGCTGCAAACATTGCTATAATCAGCGCTATAATAGCACCGGATACCTTTGAGGCCCATTTGTATGTCTGTTCCAGCCATATAGACAAAGCGACAGTAACACACATTATACCCAGCAATCCCCAGGTATTGTCAGCAGTAATAAGAGTTGTGCCGAAAAGAGATTCCATTAATGTCATAAATTTTCCCCTGATAAAATATTTGTTTTATTCATTATACAATGTAATACTCTTTGATACAAGTAAATATTTATGTAAAACTGTAAATACAAATGTTTTACATAGACGTTTTATAATGATATAATTGATGTAACAAAACAGGACAAGGTGCAATGTTATGACAGAAAGAGAAAAGGCTCTGGCTGGGCTGGAGTTTATAAGAGGAGATAAAGACCTGAAAAAACAGAGAGACAGAGCAGAACTGCTGTGTTTTAAATATAACTCCACATCGCCGGACAGACGGGATGTAAAAGAAGAAATCCTGGCACAGTTGATTCCTGACAGGGAAGAAGGTTGTTACATAAAATCTCCTTTTATTTGCGAATACGGTGAATATATTCATCTGGGTAAAAACTTTTTTGCCAACTATAACTGCAAGCTTATTGATGGCGGAAAAATTTCTTTTGGTGACAATGTGCTGATAGGTCCAGACTGTACTTTTGTCACTGCTGTACATCCTACCGATCCGGAAAGAAGACTGGCAGGGTATCAGATTTTTAAACCCGTGACAGTGGGGGACAATGTATGGTTCGGCGCAGGTGTCACAGTCTGCCCCGGCGTTACAATAGGGGATAACTGTGTTATAGGTGCAGGCAGTGTGGTAGTAAAGAATATTCCACGGAACACATTTGCTGCAGGAAACCCATGCAGAGTGATACGCAGTGTGCTTCCACAGGATAAAAATGAATAAATAACAAGACCGGTACAGCTGTACCGGTCTTTCTTTATAATTTGAATTAGATGAAAGTGAATAACAATTAAAGTGTTGCTCTCCAGGCAGCTTTGCTGTCGCGGTCTTTTTTGTCCACAATTTTCAGTGTCATCTGCTGTGCCCAGTCCCATGTTTTTGCGGCCTGTGCATGAACAAAGTCTGTCAGGAATGCTTTTGCATATTCAGGATTTGTTTCTTTCAATTTTGCATAAGCTTCTCTTACGGCAGGTACTGTGACTGCCCATTCAGCTTCCATTTTTGCCACTTCTTCATGCACCATGTCTTCTGCATAACCGTAGTTCATTTCCATTGTCATATTAAGCATATGGAATGCCCAGTATGCTCTGTCACCGTGGTATCTGAAATCATCCATATCAGGTTTCAGATGTGTGAACTGTGTGGACTGGATATCCTGCCAGTACCAGCCTTTTGGTGCAGCTGTGATAGCAGGGAACCATGGCTGATATGGACTTACGCATGGTCTCAGTGTTGTTCTCCAGATTGTTGTCAGGTCTGCGTCGTCCTGGAATTCTACTATCATGCTTTCGATTGTTGTGTCACGGCAGATACCATAGTAGCAATGTGGTGTGGCGGCCGGGTCTTCTTTCAGCATGTCCTCGTGTTCAGGACAGTGTGCGCGCAGAATAGGTTTCAGGTCTTCCACGCCAAACTTTCTTGGTGCTTTGATAGCTGTTGTGCGGTGTGGCAGAGGGTCGCCGCCTGTAATCATGCTCCATGCAATGTCTGAACGGTCCCAGTTGGATTTCACATCGCTGCCTTCGCCCTGATATACTGCTGCATAGTCAAAGTCAGAATAATCACCCTCTACAGCAGGTGTGTACCAGCCATTGCGGATAGCATAGCCCACCAGGTCTTCAGACCAGTAGTAGTTTTTGTGTTCTGTATCTGTAAAGTCAACTTCATGGAGGGTCAGCCAGTTAGGAATGTAGTAAATTTCATCATCACCGATTCTTCTGGCCACATAGTTATTGCCAACTGTCAGCTGAATTACCCAGCCTTCATCCTTGTCACAGATGTGGTATGCTCTGGTTGAACGGTAGCCAAATTCTTTCATCAGCTGTGCTGCAACTTCAACGCCTTCTCTGGCTGTTTTACATCTTTCGGCAATCAGTCTTCGCATACCATAGCCCAGGCCGCCTGTGTATGGCTGTGTGGATTCTTTTGTGGACACGCAGCTGTCAGATACTACTGCAACACCCCATTCATTTACAAAACCGTCGGCAAATGGCTCACCACCCGGGCAGCGCAGTTCACTCCACAGATATCCCCATGTTACAGGAACCTGTGGTACCACTGCTGTACCGTCATCAAATGTAAGCACTTCGCCTTCTTTGTGCTCCATTCTTGGCACTTTATGTACCTGGATAACACAGTTCATATCATCTTCACCGTGTGCCAGAATAACTCTGCCGGTTTTTGATGCGTTTTTACCTACGATGATTGTACTGCAGTTGTCCCAGCTCTCGAAATTTCTGTTTCTTTCCATATTGATTTCCTTTCGTTATACAATGGTTTCAGCCCAATATCATATAATTATTTAATTATACTTTATCATTTCAGCTGATGAAAATCAACATATTAAAAGAAAAAAGACTGCACACAGGCAGTCTTTTATACAGATAATATGTATTACAGAATTTTTCTTTTCCATTTGCCCATGCGGAATGCGATAATGGAAATAACCATACCCATTGACCAGGAGAACAAGAGGGAACCAAACAGTGCCACAGGATGGCCGTGTGGGAATTCTGCGCTCTTTGTCAGTGCAGCCACTATGTATGCAAAAGGAACACGCAGCAGAATAGTCTGAATCATGGAAACCCACATTGGTGTCAGCGTGTCACCGCAGCCGCGCATTACACCACCCAGAATCTGTGTAACAGAAACGCAGATATAGCCTACAGCCATAACTCGTATCATCTTTGTTGCCAGTTCAATCAGCTCAGGTGTGTTGGTAAAGAAGCCGAACAATACTTTGCCGAACAGTACCAGAATCAGTGTGATGGCTGTTGAGAATGCCAGAGCAATTTTCAGGCCTTCTTTTACACCGTCCTGAACTCTGTCAGGTCTGTTTGCACCAACATTCTGACCTGTGTAAACGCTCATTGCCTGGCCGAATGTAAAGTTTGGCATCATGGCAAATCCGTCCACACGCATGATAATAACATTACATGCAATAACCATTTCACCCATGGCATTTGTCAGATTCAGCACAACCATACCTGCCATGGCCATAATAGCCTGTGTGATACCGGAAGGAACGCCTATTTTGATGATGTTTTTGGCCATAGGGCCATCGATTCTGATTGTTTTTGGCCCCAGGTCAAATGTATCAGACATTTTAACCAGTTTGATATAGCAGAATACTGCAGAAATAGCCTGGGAAATAACTGTAGCAAGAGCCACACCGGGAACACCCAGTCCAAAGTTTGCAACGAAAATGATGTCCAGCACTACGTTCAGTGCGGCGGCAATCAGCAGATAAACCAGTGCGGAAGCACTGTCACCCATACCGCGCAGAATACCGGACAGCATATTGTACATAAAGAAGCCGAGAATACCGTAGAAATAAATTTTCAGATAATCAGAACACCAGTAGATGATGGATTCCGGTGTGCCCAGCAGTTCCAGCATAGGCATGGTAATCATCGGACCGATAATCATAATAACAACAGTAGCAACAAGTGAAAGTGCCAGACAAGTACCGATGCTCAATGTCAGTCTTTTTCTGTCTTTTGCTCCATAAGCCTGTGATACTACAATACCTGCACCTGTGGAAATACCTACAAACAGTGCAAGCAATAGATTAAGAATAGGGCTGGCACTGCCTACTGCAGCCAGCGCATTGTCCCCTACATAATGACCTACGATAACGGAGTCGGCTGTGTTATACAGCTGCTGTGCAACATTACCCAGAAGCATTGGAATAGAAAATTCCAGAATTCTTTTGGAAGGAGAGCCTTCAGTCATATCACGGGCAACAAACATACTTTTTAAACTCATATTTATCTCCTTTTTTACTTTTCTTTTAACTAAATAATTATAGCATTTAATATATACAAAAACAATCTAAGTTATTTATTTGTCAAATCAAGTAAAATAAAGAAAATAATATTGTATTGATAATAATTGTGAGATTGTAATACAATCATTTCAATGTTAAAATATAAATCAGTACAATCAATAAATATTATGAGGGATTATTATGCCTGTAAACTCTTTTGAAAACTATATACTTTCCTGGAAACCGGAAAGGTCACAGCTGAAATCACCGCTGTACATTTCATTGGCTGACCTTATGGAAAAAGATATACTGTCGGGTACACTCGCCGCCGGCACAAAACTGCCTCCACAGAGGGAACTGGCTGATTATCTGGACGTCAGCCTGAACACCATAACCCGTGCATATACCCTGTGTGAAAAAAAGGGGCTATTGTTTGCTGTGACTGGTAAGGGTACTTTTGTAAACGGTGCAATAAACACCAGGAAAACTATTGTGGAACCTGAAACAAATACTGCAATCAATATTTCCAGTACAATTTCACCTATGCCGAACACAGAAAGGCTGTGTGATATTATAAAAAGTGTAATCAGTGATTCTATGTTTGAAAAATCCATACAGTATTCCACACCGATAGGCACGGAATATCAGCAGAAGGCAGCGGAAAAGTGGCTGAATATATTTGGCTTTGATAAATGCAACAATGTTTTGATAACTGAAGGCAGCCAGAATTCACTTACACTTATACTCACATCACTGTTTGAGTCCGGTGATAAAATAGTGGTAGACCAGTACACCTATCCCAATTTTCTGAGCCTTGCCAATCTTCTGCATATCACACTTGTGCCTGTTTCCGGGGATGAAAAGGGGATGGACCCTGCTGAACTGGCTAAAATACTGAACACAAATAGTGTAAAGGGAATATACTTGTCGCCGACTTGCTCCAACCCACAGGCCATATGTATGCCGGAAAACAGGCGAAAAGAGATAGCACATCTTATTGAAAGGCATAATCTTATTCTGATCGAAGACGATTGCTATGCTTTTATTGCAGAAAACAAGCCACAGCCAGTTTCTTTGATGACAGGCAACAATTATATATATCTTACCGAACTTAACAAAGCCATCAGCCCTGCGGTGAATATGGGAATTATATGCTGCAGTGACAGATTTCTGCCCCGTCTGCAGCAGGCAAACTACAGCTGCAATCTGGTTGTGAACTGGTTTGCTGCCCAGGTAGGTGCTCTTGCAATAAATCAGGACATTTATGCTGACACCATCGACGAACACCGCCGCAGGATACAGAACAGGAATATGATATATGGCCGTTATTTTGAAATAACCAATATCAATTCCTATTATCAGTGGCTGCCTTTGCCTTCCGGTATCAGCAGCACGGTTTTTGAGTCTGTGGCTATGAAAGCAGGGGTGAAGGTCTACGGTTCAGAACGCTTTCTCACAGGGGATGCAGGGGGCAGATATTACCTGCGCATTTCCCCAACAGGTCCCCGGACAGTATCACAGCTGGAAACAGCACTGCGGATAATCAGAAAAATTATTGATGATATACAGAACAATACAATCAATACAGACTATACAGTTTAACAGTTGAGAAAATATTTTATATATAGTATAATAATATAGTTATGTAGTTTTTTATTTCACAAGAAAGAGAGTACAAGATGCTTACAGTTAAAGACTTGACCCATGAATTTGATGGGCAGACCTTATTCAAAGATGTAAACCTTGATTTTAAAGACGGCAACTGCTATGGCATTATCGGTGCCAACGGTGCCGGCAAATCCACATTGCTTAAATTTATATCCGGTGTCCGTGAGCCTACAAAAGGCGAAATTTTCATGGACAAAAACTCCCGTATGTCCGTTCTGGAACAGGACCATTTCAAATTCGATGAATTTTATGTAATGGAAACTGTTATTATGGGCAACCCTCGTCTCTACGAAATTATGAAAGAAAAAGACGAGCTGTATGCCAAAGCCGACTTTACTGAAGAAGACGGCGAAAGAGCAGCTGAACTGGAAGGCGAATTTGCTGAACTGGACGGCTGGGAGGCTGAAACAGAAGTCCTTCAGCTGCTGAACGGTCTGGGCGTGGACAAAGAATACCACTATATGCAGATGAAAAATCTGAAAGGCCGTGACAAAGTTAAGGTTCTGCTGGCAAAAGCCCTTTTCGGCAAACCGAGCATTATTCTGCTGGACGAACCTACCAACGACCTGGATATTGATGCCATTGCATGGCTGGAAGAATTCATTATCGATTTCCCTGGCACAGTTCTGGTTGTATCCCACGACCGTCACTTCCTCAATGCCGTATGTACACACACTGTTGACATTGACTACAACAGAGTAAAAATGTACGCCGGCAACTATGATTTCTGGTATGAATCCAGCCAGCTGATGAACCAGCTGATTAAAAACCAGAACAAAAAGAAAGAAGAAAAAATCAGACAGCTGGAAGAATTTATCCGCCGTTTCTCCGCAAACAAATCCAAATCCAAACAGGCCACATCCAGAAAGAAAATTCTGGACAACATCCAGCTGGAAGAAATGCCTGCATCCTCCCGTAAATATCCTTTTGTAGGTTTTGTGCAGGACAGGGAAGTGGGCAAGGATGTTCTGGAAGTAAAAGAAGTTTCCAAAACTATTGACGGTATCAAAGTTCTGGACAAGGTTTCCTTCTATATCAACCGTCTGGACAAAATCGCCCTCATCGGTGACAATGAAGCAGGCCAGACAGCTTTGTTCAAAATCCTCAACGGTGAAATGGAACCGGATGAAGGCAGCATCAAATGGGGTGTTTCCACTTCACGCAGTTATTTTCCTAAAGATAATACAGAATTTTTCAAAGACAATGATGAAACCATCATTGACTGGCTGCGCCAGTATTCCAAAGACCAGACAGACAGCTATCTGCGCGGCTTCCTGGGCAGAATGCTGTTCAGCGGTGATGATGTATTCAAAAAAGTAAGTGTTCTTTCCGGCGGTGAAAAAGTAAGGTGTATGCTTTCAAGAATGATGATGAAAGAGGCAAATACGATTATGCTTGACCAACCTACAAACCACCTGGACCTGGAATCCATCACAGCAGTGAACAACGGGCTGGTGGATTTCAAAGGAACAGTGCTTTTTGCCAGCCATGACCATCAGTTTATCCAGACTATCGCAAACAGAATTATTGAAATTCTGCCTGACGGTTCTATTGTGGACAAGCCAATGACATACGATGAATACATCGAATACAAACACAACAGATAATTTCAGAAACTGCCGGTTTTCCGGCAGTTTTTTGCTTATATGAAGTAAAAGAAAAAATAAGAATAATATAATAAAAAATATTGCGGTGGCTAAATATTAAAAACAGTAAAAGGAAAAGTGTTTTTAATTTAATAAATAAATTTGCAGTTAAATTAATTTAAAAAATAAAAACTATGTAAAAATCGGGCTAAAAACTTAATTAAATAAATAACAATCGTTGACAACTTAATTTGTGTATGGTAATATAAAACCAAAGAAAAGGATGTGGGGCCGATGGCACATTAGTTTAAATGCTGTTCCTGGCGAGAGCAGAAAATAAAAAGAAAAGCCAAAAAATATAATCGTAAAGAAGATTATAAAAAATTGACAAAAGTATGAATACCTATCAGATATAAACAATATCACAGGGATATTAAAATTATATCAGGAGACAGGATAGATATTTATATAAATTTTCTGCAGATGTTCTGTGCTGAAAATGTAGGATACAAAAGCATATTGAAGAAACGAAGCAGTCACAATAAAATACAATATTATCGGAAGATAAAATAATATCAATAAAAATATCTACAGTAGTGAAATAACTATAACAAGATACAAACGAAGATAGAAAATCTGAATGACAAATCTGTATAGTTAGAAAATAAAAAGATAAGAAGATAATAAAGTTAAAAATTTATTGTATCATCTAAAATGGCGCGACCATACAGATTGCTTAAAAATATGTGAATAAATGTAAAAGGAAATATGCAATATATAATTGTAAAGAAAGTTATATATTAACATCGAAACAGTACCACATACAGCAAAAGAAAGAACATTACAAAGGCCCACTAAACAGTGATAATAATAAAGAGCCGCTGAAATATTAGCGGCTCTTATATATTGCAATAAAAAAACAGATGCATATCGCATCCGCTTTTACTTTTATAATAACACTGCAAAACCTGCCGCTGCCCACACAACTGCACATATTGCGCCGGCCACAACATCAGAAGGATAGTGGATGCCGCCCACAACCCTGATGGCTGCCAGCACTACGCTGAATATCATCAGCACACTGCACACAGCAGGGGACACTATAAACCATGCCGCCGCAATCATTGTCATGCTGAACACATGTCGGCTTGGCATACTGTTGCCTTTTTTTTCTTTGTGGATTATAGGCTGTATATCCAGCGTCACATATGGACGGGGACGGTTTATTTTTCTTCTTACCACTGTCAGCAATATAAACCCTGATGCAGGTACAATCACAGCTGCTGCCAGTTTATCCTGTGCTGACATAAACAGATGAATCAGCAGCAGGGGATAAGCGGCAAAACCTATGGCTGTCAGCAGCTTGTTTGTAAATTTCAGCGCTTTTGTCCTGCTTTCACTGCGGAAAGGAGCACTTATTTTTTCGTATTGTTTTGCGGTCATATTTTTCTCTTTCTTTATTTGTTTTAAAACAACAGGGAAACTGCACCCGGCGGTTTCCCTGTAATAGATTAACCCAGATTTTTTCTGTCCTGGTCACCGTCAGCTTTAAACATCATAAAGCCGTCCGGGTCAGATGTGAAGAAGAAATAATCAATATTTTTCTGCCACAGAGTATTGAGATAATTCGGGATGATGTTCGTATCGGCTTCATCACGCAGCACAAATCCGGCCTGTGTACCGTCCACACCCCAGCAGTACATATCGCAGTATTCGCAGTCATACTGTGCCATAAGCTCATCAATAAAGCCTGACAGCATGTGAAAATCTTCTTTTCTGCCTATGTAGTCCACCAGACGCAGTACATAACCTTCGTCACTTTCATTTACTCTGAAAACTACCAGGCTTACCGGTTGGTTTTCGCTGTAAAGTAAATATACTTTATACTCATAATGTGGGTATTCAAAGTAGCGTTTATTGATATACCAGTAGTCTTTCTGTGGTTTCATATTCTGCGGAATGGCAAAATTCTGTTTCACCATTTCAATATCTGCCATCTGTACAAGTTTGGTGTTTTCTCTTTTTGCACTTTCAGGTATGCCTTTGTTATTTACCACAGCCATTTTATATTCATTTCTGTCCGCCAGACGGTAAAAATGGTCCATTTTGTCCGGGTGATAACCCAAAAATGTATAGAAAGGCATAGTGTTTTCACGGATATTGTTGCAGGACATCACTTTTGCGCCAGTCAGTTCCTTCATGGCACCCATCAGCGCCAGTCCCAGACCGTTTTTGCCTTTTTTAGCACACCAGATGGAAATCCATATATCGCTGTTTTCTTCTTCACTACATTTGATATAGCCGCACACTGCTGCTACTTCACCGCCGTCCTCCAGGACATAAAAATTTGTCATATTGCCGTCAGCATAGTAGTATTCAAACAGTGTTTCATTATTTACCAGCGGATGATTTGAACCCCAGTGCCGGTTGAGAAAATTCACCACCAGCTGTTTTTCATTCATCGGGATTCTGCGTATATTGTTATTCAATTACACTACCCCCTGTGATTGGCAGGTTTACACCTGTGATAAATCTTGCTTCTTCGCTCAGCAGGAAAGCCATTGCAGGCACCACATCATTTACCTGAGCATTGCGCTTCATCGGATGTTCGTTTGCTGCAGCTTCCACAATCAGATGGCTGGTTTCAGCCAGAAATTTTGTTTCAATCATACTTGGGCTTACACTGTTTACAGTAATACCGTTTGCGGCATAGTCTGCTGCCAGGCTTTTTACCAGACCGACAACAGCATTTTTGGTCATAATGTATGCCGCTGTATTTTTAGGTGGGTTTGCCAGCACATAGCTGGTGGCCATAAACAGTACTCTGCCGAATTTTGCCTTTGCCATTTTGGGCAGGATATATTTGCATATTTTTACTGCGCTCATAATCTGCACATTCACATCCAGCAGAAATCTTTCTTCATCAAAGTTTTTAAACTTTGTATTTACCACGCGCAGTGCAGGCAGGTGAACAAAATGAGTTGGTGTTTCACAATCTTTCAGCTGTGCCATGAATTTATCTGTGGCGGCATTGTCTGTCAGGTCAACATCAAAATATCTGTAATCAATATTGTTTTCAGCACAGAATACCTTCAGCTTACCGCTGTCACTGTAACCCTGCAGCAGGAATTTGTCGCCGTCTTTTGCCACTGTTTTAATCAGTTCAAACCCCACATCGCTGGTGGCACCTGTAATCAGATATACGCTCATTATTCTCTTACTCCCAACTGAATATTTGCTTTGCACACTTTTTTGCCGTTCTGGTTTGTGATAGTGCCTTTTACATTTACAGTTTTAAAGGTATCGTTGATTTCGCTGATTTTACCTGTAACTGTCAGCACATCACCAGGGAATACAGGCAGTGAAAACTTTGTTTCCACACTGTGCAGCAGGCAGTGTTCACCAGGCAGGTATACGCCGGCCATGGTAGAAAACATACTGCCGAACAGCATGCCGTGGCATACTCTGTTGGCAAAGCCGTGTGCCACTGCGTATTCACGGCTTACGTGAATAGGGCTTACGTCACCTGTGATTTCAATAAATTTATCCATCATTTCCTCTGTGATTGTCACTGTGAAGCTTTCGCTCATGCCTACGGACAAGTCGCTGAATTTATAACTGTTCATAATTACCTCGTAAATTACTTATTCTAATAAAATAGTATACCATATACCGGCCTTTTAAAGCAATATGTTATTGATTTACACCGGGTCAGAGGATATAATTGATTACAGAGACATAAACCGTAAAAGGGAGAAAATGCTATGCAGCCAATAGGCAAACTGCGAAATATGACATCAATTTATTTAACATACAAAGGTCAGATTCTTCTGCTGTACCGTCAGGGCTCACGAGTGGTAAACAATATGTGGGTTGGCTCCGCCGGCGGTCATTTTGAACCGCAGGAGGTGAACGATGCCCGTGCCTGTGTGCTGCGTGAACTGGAAGAAGAACTGGGAATAAAAGAAGACAGCCTTGAAAAACTGACACTGCGCTATGTTTCTCTTTATAATAAGCCAAATGAACTGCGCCGGAATTATTATTTCTTTGCAGAACTGAAAAGCAGGGAAGATGTACAGCTGAAATCAGATGAAGGTCAGTTGAAATGGTTCAGTATAGAAGAAATACCAAATCTGGAAATGCCTTTCACATCCCATCATGTCACACGCCATTGGCTGAAGGAAGGCAGATTAAATGATAAATTTTACGCTGCAATCTCCACAGACCACGATATGACATTCCTTGAAATGAAAGAATTCTGATGTTTAATAAATGCAAAACGTAGGGGACGATGCCCACATCGTCCCTTTTTTACATAAAATTATCCCGTATGGGCGATTCACGAATCGTCCGCTTATTTTATTTGACACACATAAAAAGGCACTGCAAAAGCAGTGCCTTAAACTTTTATATCGGATTAGCCAACCAGTTTTTCTACCAGGTCAACCATAGCGCCTACATTTTCCAGATTGCTTACATCAGCCAGCTGGAATTTGATTTTGAACTGTTTTTCGATGGCAACCAGCAGATTAATCTGTTCCAGGCTGTCCCAGTCTTCAATATCATCAGCTGTTGTGTCATCTGTCAGAACGATTTCATCATCGTCGAAAACGTCCTGGAAAATTTCTGTCAGCTGAGCAAAAATATCTTCTCTTGTCATATTGGTATCTCCTTATACAATTTCCATAGCGATAACTTTGTTTTTAACTTCGTAATCTTCAGGTATATTAAGAATATATCTTTTTTCTGTTTCAGTGTCAAGAGTTACTTCGAAACCTACAGATTCGTAGAAGTCTTTGATAATCACGTTTTTGGCTGTGCCAATCCAGCTGGCTGTGATTGTTTTTACGCCCATTTCCTTGCATTTGCCGATTACATAGTCCAGCATAGCGTATTCAAAGTGGCGTTTGAACACACGGCAGCTCATTACCCACAGGTCAATGTTTGCATTTGTGCCTTCAACAGAAGCGATAAAGCAGGCTGTGATACCATTGTCACCGAATTTGTCCACCAGCTTTGCATAGGCGGAAATATAGTTTGTTTTATCTTCGATAATAGCTTCCACTTCACTCTGTGCGTAACGGCGTGTAGTGAAGTTGAACTGGTTTGTTTTGTTAATCAGCTGTGTGATTCTTTCGCAGTGTGCTGTGGAGAATGCACCAATTTCACCTGTCATATTCAGGCTCAGCAGGTAATCAGTGTAATCAGTAAAGCTGCTTTCGGCTGCGGCGCGCTGTGCATTCTGTTTGTACATTTCGTTTCTCTTTGCATCGTCCTTTGTAAAGGATGTGATTTCAAAGAAACCTGCGCGGTCAATAGCCTTGATATAATCTTCAGGGGATTTTACTTCCGGTACAGTTACTGTTGGCAGTGACTGGCGTACAATTTCTCTTTCAGCAGGGTTGTCATCAATAAACACCAGGCTGTCTTCGCCGATGTTGATTTCTTTGGCGATGTTTGCGATGTTGATTGATTTTGGTTCCCAGTTGGCTTTGAAGCAGATAAAGTCATCCACAGACAGCGGTGCTTCTTTTCTGTCTGTAAATCCCTGTTTTGCAATTGCTTCTTCGTTTTTGGAACATACATTCAGCATAATGCCCAGACCTGTCAGCTTTTTCAGATAGCTCTGGAATTCTGTGTAGCTCATGCCGGCTGGCTGTTCATTGCCGATGGCAATACCTTCCACGCCGTCATCACCGATGATTCCGCCCCACAGTGTGTTGTCCAGGTCAAGCACAACGCTCTTTTTGTTTTTGCCCAGTGCAGACTTGATGATTTTAGCAATAGCAAAGGCCAGGTCAGGAATTTTGTCCACAGACAGTGCGTATTTGTACAGGTACCAGTTTTCCAGGTTGTGCCAGTTGTCCAGACCAACCAGAGCAGACAGGTAGTTGATGTCATTTAGATATACATTGTCCTTTGTGGCGATGTAATCTGCAATCATCATGTTCAGCTTTGTAGTGAAGTTAACCACACCCTGTACAGCAACTGCATCTTTTGAGCCATACATGCGGTAAAATGGCATTTCGTAGTTGTTTACAATAACTACTGCACCGTAGGAAAGAGCTTTTTCAACAACAGCTTTGTATTTTGCAAATTCTTTTTCCAGTTTTGCCTGTACTTCTTCAGCTGTGTCCTGTGGAACAGGCAGGTTTTCAATATTTTTGTTTGATGTGTGGATATAGATAAAGTCCGGTGCAAATGCTGCCAGGCTGCCATCGTCAAACATCAGTTCTTCGTAGTAACGGTTGTAACCGCCTACTCTGAATTCAGGTTTAATGCCATAATCCAGCAGGAACAGCTCCAGAATCTTTTCTATTTCACCTATAGTAGAACCGCTCATAACAGCGATTTTCTTTTCAATAAAGTTTTCTTTTGCCAGAAGTTCTTTTTTAATGCTTCTTTTCTTTTTCAGTATGTAAGCATTATCAAAAGGATATTTTAATACAGACATATTTTTACACTCCTTTATATAATCCATATTCGATAAAATTATACCATAATATCCCATTACGGGCAATAATCAAAAGTCGGGTTTTTTTAAATTATTTATTAAATTTTTTAATAAAATATATACAATATATACTAAAACAGCAGTCAGGATAGCGGTGGCAACAAAGCAGAGGGGTGCCACCGCTGGATAAAACTGTGACTATTTTGTTATCATTTAAAGGTTGAAATTTAATGACGAAAAAAGTATAATATCTATCATAAGCATATAATGAAAAAGTATGTGAACTACAGTCCGAAATCTTCCAATGTTTTCAGCAGGGTATAATCATCATCCACTTTTATACCTTTTCTCAGTATTTCTATATCATTTTCGGGCAGCAGATGGACATATACTTCATACACTGCTACCGGCTCGGTTTCGTCCGGGTCAAACACAGCCACTTTACCGCCGTATTCCTTTACTATATACATGGTTTCGGCCGGTGTGTTTGCAGGGGCAGGGACAGCGTTTTTCATGCTGTAAATGCTTATGGCGATTAAAGCTGTACAAAATATTGTACATAAGGCTAAAAAAATTTTTTTCATAAAAGCACCTCACTTACATATTAGTGTTGCTGATTTTCTGAAAATAATACTGTTGTTTAAAAAAGTAAATCAAATAGGACAGGAGGGAGCATTATCAGAAACAACGATAAATCCTCTGCAAAAGGCGAGAAAAAGCCTGTGAGAAAAAGCAGTACAAAAAAAGCCGCTCCGAAAACAGAAAAGAAATCCGGGAAAGGTTTTAACTGGAAAAAGCTTTTCACAATTTTCGGTTATCTTATCTGTATTGGCGTGATGGTGGGCAGCGTTGCAGCAGTAGCACTTTCTCTTTATCTGGTGAATGTTACCGCACGGGACGGCGACACATTGAACCTGCACAACAGAAAGCTGAGCTTTACCAGTGTTATTTACTACACTGACGAAGAAACCGGCGAAAACTATGAGTATCAGCGCCTGGACGGCACTGAAAACCGTATCTGGGTAGAGCTGGAAGATATTCCACAGCATGTGCAGGATGCATATATTGCTGTAGAAGATAAAGATTTTTATGAACACCACGGCGTAAATCTGGTCAGAACAGTTGCCGCCATGATTAACGAGTACACACCTATCAAGCTGTTTTCCAGCAAAACAGGTGCCTCCACAATCACCCAGCAGCTTATCAAAAACCTGACAAACGATAATGAGGGTAACGGTATTGCCGGTGCTTTCAGAAAAATAAGGGAAATTTTCCGTGCGTTTGTTCTGGAAAAACAGTATTCCAAAGAAGAAATTCTTGAAGCGTATCTGAACACACTGCGTCTGTCCCACAACTGGGCAGGTGTGCAGGCCGGTGCCAACAACTATTTCGGCAAGGATGTCAGCGAACTGACAATAGCCGAGGCGGCGTCATTGGCAGGCATAACCAAAAACCCGTCGGTGTACAATCCTTACACCCAGCCGGAAAACAACCTGGAGCGCCGTAACGACATTCTGTACTTCATGCATGAACAGGGCAGAATTACAACTGAAGAATACGAAGCAGCACTGGCTGAAGAATTGGTATTGAACAAACGGATAAGAGACAAATCATCCGTAAACAGTTATTTCACTGATATGGTTATCGACCAGGTTATCGAAGACCTGATGGCTGAATACAATATCACAAAGGCTGTTGCCACAGATATGGTTTACAATGACGGTCTGAAAATTTACGCCACAGTAAACCCTGATGTTCAGTCTGCTATGGAAAGTGTAATGCTGAACGAACAGCGTTCCAACGGCACATACCTTTTCCCTATGAAAGAAAACACATATACAAATAAAGATGGTGAAAAGGTGACACAGACACCACAGGCAGCTATGGTTTCTGTTGATTATAATGGTAAAATTGTAGGTGTAGTTGGCGGTCTTGGCGAAAAGACAGATGACCGTGTTCTCAACCGTGCTGTTGACTCTGTACGTCAGACAGGTTCCACAATGAAGCCTATCGGTGCCTATGCACTGGCGCTGGATTATCATTATCTAAACTATTCATATCCTTTGTATGATGACTACTGCTGGATGGAAGAAGACCCTGATGACCCTACTAAAGAAATTGAATGGCCAAGAAACTATTCCAGAAGCTACAGCAAGGTTGATGTGCCTATGGTACACGCCATCAAAAAATCTCTGAATACCTGTGCTATCTGGGCATTGAGAATGGTTACACCATCCGCATCCTATGACTTTGTGAAAAACACACTTCATGTTTCTTCACTGGTAGACGGCGACGCCGACTATGCACCAATGGGACTTGGCGCTATGGGTTATGGTATTTCTCCGCTGGAAATGGCTGCTGCTTATGCTATTTTCGGCAATGAAGGCAAATATACCACACCTTATTGCTACACCACAGTAGAAGATGCCAACGGTGAAGTTCTGCTGGAAACAAAGGTTACTACAGTTCAGGCTATTTCCAAAGAAACAGCATATATTATGAACCGCGCACTGAAACAGGTGCTGGTTGATGGTACAGGTGCAGGCCTGGCAACAGACAGAATGGACTCTGTAGGTAAAACAGGTACCACATCTGATGACAAAGACCACTGGTTTATCGGTGTTACACCATACTACTCCACAGCAGTATGGTGGGGCTATGACGAGCCAGCCACACTTTCTGTAAACTATACCACACATCCGCCTACAACAGCATGGCGCAATGTGATGAATGCAGCACAGAAAAACTTGCCTGTAAAGAGTTTTGCTGTACCTGAAACAGTCCTGGTACTGGAATTCTGTGCAGACTCCGGCAATATTGCAAACTTCAACTGTCCTACAAAAGAACAGGGCTACTACACAGAAGACAATCTGCCACGGGTATGTTCCAGACATTAATCTTTTATACAAACAAAAAGTACACTCCAACCGGAGTGTACTTTATTTTATGTGTCAGAATTCTCTTTTGTTAAAGCTTTCCACAAACCACGGGTCAGGGCATACAAAGCTTTTACCGGACAGATAGCTGTATTTCGTGCTGCCTACACGGCTAAAGGTGATTTTATGGCTGCACAGCAGCTGGTATTTCAGCTTCAGCTGCCTGTTCAGGCTGTTTATACCATAACGACTGTCGCCCAGCACAGGCATGCCCAGATAAGCAAGATGGGCGCGTATCTGATGGGTGCGGCCGGTGATAAGACCTATTTTCAACAGGGAAAAATCACCGTAGCTCTCTATAACAGAAACATGTGTCTGTATGGGTTTTGACAGAGAGCCTCTGCTTTTTTCGCTTACGGTTACATAACCCTGTTTTGCGTTTTTGGTCAGATAAGCGGAGTAAAGGGCTTTTTTCTTTTCAGGTATTCCTTTTACCACACAGATGTATTCTTTTTCCAGATTTTTATCCCTGAACATTTCCAGCATGAACTGCAGGAAGTCCTCGTTTTTTGCTATCATCACCAGCCCTTGTGTACCGGTATCCAGCCTGTGACACAGTGCAGGGGAAACAGGGATATTATTTGAAAAATAATGGTTTTTAACTCTGTTTATCAGCGTATCGAAGTTCTGCCAGTTATCATCCATAACAGGTATGCCGGCAGGTTTGTTCACCACCAGCAGGTTTTCGTCCTCATAGATGATTTCCAGGTTTTTTCCGCTGAATTTAAAAGCGTTGTTTTTCTCCGGTTTTTCAAACCAGCTGTCGTCTATATAAAGACTGATAACATCTCCCTTTGCCAGCGGAGTGCTTAGTGGCAGCTTTTTGCCATTTACTTTGATTTTGTTATTTCGCAGAAATTTGTTCAGTGTACCCGGTTTCAGCAGAGGATAGCTGCCTGTCAGGTACTCCGAAAGACTTTTTGCGTTTTTCTGTATATATATCTGTTTCAATTCAGTTTCCTTTAATATCGATAGTATATAAATTAATATATCATATATTGCTTTCAAAATCTATAAATACTCAATATTAATTGACAAATTTTACCGATAAAGATAATATTATAATAACTATTATTTTTGGAGGCTTTATGGATAAAACCAGACATCCCGACTGGCTGCTAGTGCTGACCTACGCGGTTATGGCGTTCAGCAGGGCAGGCAGAGATTTTTTGAGTTTTAACGATATGCTTATCTGCGGTTTTTCAGGTGTTGTGCTGGGAATTGTAGTTGTAATGGCAGAAAAGCTGAAGCTGCCTGTATACATCTGCCGTGGTATGGGGGCATTTTTTGCCTCTCTCGTTATTATAGAAATCTGTTTTTTCACCGGATGGGCTGACAGCAGCGTTATGACCGTAATTGCATCTATGATTCCTCCAGTGGCGGCGGGTGCCATGCTGGTGGAAGGATTATCTACCTCGCACCGGCAGTCAGGAAGAAAAAAGATTATCAATGCAATATTGATTTCGGTTTTTCTTGCATTGGCCGTATTTTTGGCTGTGGCATTTACTAAATTCAGAGGAGTCCCGGTGATAACATGGTAAACCTTTTAAAAATAGCTTTTTACTGCGGCTTTCTCAGCTGCGGACTGGCAGTACTCAGACATACAAAACTTCAGCTGTTGCTGTATATTTATCCTGCTGCTTTCTGTACGGCATTTGTGTTTAGCTTTATAAACAATGCAGGTTATTCCTTTGTTGCCGGTCTTGCCGGCGGCTTTACTGCTGCCGTTATTATAGGTATTTCTCATCGCCTGGGCAGGCATGGCTATCTGTTTATAGTTATTCCGGTTATATACTGTATCGGTCCGGGCGGTTCTCTTTATAAATTATTCCTTGCGATGTTTAACTGTCAGTGGTCTGTCATGGTACGGCAGCGGTTAAGCGTAATTAAAGTTGCTGTAGGTATCTGGTGGGGTATTCTCGCCGGCACAGCGACAATGAATAAAATAACAGGAAAAAAATCAGAAGAATTTTAAAAATATATATTGACATTGACGCAGCGTAAACCTGTATACTGTTATCAGAACATGTATACAGGTTTTATTTTTGGGAGGTTTTTTTATGGAAGTTGAGTACAGTATCAGCCAGCTGGCACGCCTGGCGGGAATCTCCAGCCGTACACTGCGATATTACGATGAAATAGATTTGCTGAAACCCAGCGGCAAAAACAGGTCGGGCTACAGATTTTATACAATGAAAGAAGTTGACATTCTGCATCAGATACTGTTTTACAGGCAGTCCGGCATGGCTCTGGAAGATATAAAAGCCATAATCATGTCCCCTGATTTTGACCCGTTGTCAGCCATGGAACGGCATAAACTAAAGTTGCTGGCACAGAGGGGAAGGATAGATGACCTTATAGAAAATGCTGACAAGACTATAAAAATGCTGAAAGGAGAGGTTCAGATGAACAACAATGAAAAATTTTCTGCGTTTAAACAGAATATTGTAAAAGAAAATGAAGAAAAATATGGTAAAGAAGCCAGAGATAAATACGGAGATGAAAGAATAGAGGCAACAAACCGGAAAATTCTCAGTATGACAGAGGAAGAATATCATACTGTGGAAGAACTGAATTCTGTATTGAATGAAACACTGTACTGTGCAGTTACAGAGGGAAATCCTGCATCAGAAACTGCACAGAAAGCCTGTGAGCTGCACAAGAAATGGTTGTCCTCTTACTGGGATTTTTACAGTAAAGAAGCTCATCTGGGTCTGTGTATGATGTATACTCAGGATGACCGCTTCAGAAAGTATTACGAAGACATCGCACCCGGCTGTGCAGATTTTCTGTATGAAGCCATGAAAATCTATCTTGCATAGCACCAATATAAAAGGCACCCTGACGGGTGCCTTTCATTATATGGTTATATATTATAGAGAAAACGGGATAATATAAATATGATGCCGGCCATCACAGACATAGTGCCTATAAGTTTTGCATGGAAAATATCCTTTTTAATCAGATATACTCCGGCAGGAATAAGCAATACCAGCAAAAGGAATACAGGTTCAGTAAAAAGAGTATCTATCATAAGATATTCAGCCGACCTGTCATAAGCGACGCTGTACAGCATAGCCTGCACCTCCTTACACAATATTCCTTATAACAATTATAATCAAAATTGTAGGATAAAGTGTAAATAATCAGTTAAAATATGTTAACAATATGTAAACTCACATAATTATTCTGTGCGTTTCGCCCTCTATAATAATTCCCTGGCCGTCCTCCAGGCAGATAACCTCGTGGCCTGCTTTTCTCTGGTAAGTCTTTACTCTTTTTTCAAAAGCATCGATTATTTCGGTATATCTGGCCCTGTGAGGCAGGTGCTCAAGCCCGTTTGTGAGGTTTAATGCTGTTAAGTCTTTGAGCTTTACACGCTTGTTCATACGGGGAATCAGGTCGCGGATAAGAACCAGGTCTGCCTGCATTATCAGACTACCGGCAGAAACTCCCACTATTATCTTTTCTCTGGCCGCTTTGGCCAGTATTTCTTCTGCACAACATTGTTTTATCATCTGCATAAGATAAAAAACATTGCCGCCGCAGATATAGATAATATCGTAATCTGCCAGTTTTTCATTGTAATCGGTACCGAAGTAAAAATAATCACATTCCAGTCCAAAACCTGCCAGCTCCTGTCTGGTTTCTTCCAGCCAGATGTCCTTATCTTTGTCTTTTTCCATGGCAGTAGGGATTACCACGCATTTGTTGCCAGTGTTTTCAATGGCTTTTTTAAATTCTGTCTGCAGCTTTTCGCTGGTCAGACCATTTGAAGTAAGAAAAATCATTTTTGTCTCCAATAAGGAAAAGCTATAGCTCAATATTCCCAGAACAGCTGAGGTTTATTGGTTATAATAGCAATTTCGTGGTTTTTGAACTGATACATGTAGTCAGCATTTTCTATGCTGTCCACAGTCCATGCATAACAGTCGATGCCGGCTTCCTTCAGCTCATCAAAAATTTTCTGGTCATAGTTGTAATACAGCATTGAAATAAAGTTACAGCCACAGGCTTTCAGCTCTTCTACCATCAGGTGTGGTTTATCCATAAACAGCAGGCCCAGGTCATACTCACAGCCCGCATCGCTGAGTGCTTTCATAATGCGGTGGTCAAATGATTTGAAGCACAGCATTTCTTTTGGCACGCCCTTGCTTTCTTCCAGAATATATGGCACGATTTCATTGTTCAGACCAAATTCAGATTTGATTTCACATACCAGTCGTTTTTTGCCGTCAATCATTTTCAACAGGTCGGAATACAGCATGATTTTTGTATCCTTGAATTCTTCACCGAACCAACCGCCAAAGTCAAATTCCAGCAGCTCTTCGTATGTATAGTCGGCAATTCTGCCGGTAGCGTTGCAGCATCTTCCCAGGAACGGGTCATGTGCCACAACTATTTTTCTGTCCTTTGTCAGATGTACATCACATTCGATTGCCCATACTCTGTCATCTTCCAGTGCCAGTTTAAAGCCATGGATTGTGTTTTCGGGTGCCAGGGATGCCCAGCCTCTGTGGCCTATAATTCTTTTCATAATATTACTCCTTAAAATATAATATCTTTATTATATAATTTTAACATTAACTTTTCCTGTTCACAACATCTATTTACAACTTTATTTTCAGATGATAAAATTTATAAAAACAAAGGAGAGGTATTATGAATTTTACAGACAAGAAAAACGAATTTTTTAACCGTCTGGGTGAAAGCTGTTACATGGTACTGGCTACCACCCACAATGACTATCCTCTGGCCAGTACTATGACATGCCTGGTTTTTGACGATGCAATATGGATGCAGACAGATAAAAAATTCCCAAAATACGACCAGATTATGGCCAACAGCCAGGTGGCATTGTGCAAAGGTCCTGTACAGGTGGAGGGAAAAGCAGTGCTGTGCGGTCATCCTCTGGATAAAGAAAACGAAAAATTTGCACAGCTTTTGAAAAAACACCACCCTGAAAGTTTTGAAATGTACGCCGGTGTGGAAACAGAGGTGGTTATAAAGGTTGTCCCGGAAAAAGCCATCGACTGGCTGTATGAAAAAGGGGACAGCCGGATTTATCATCTGGATTTTGTAAATGAGAAAGTAGAAGTACAGATTTACAAAAACAGCAAATAATTAATAAAATGTAAACATAAAGTGTCATTTTAGTCACCATATTTTCACCAATGACCGATGGCAAGTTCACAAATTGATGGTAATATATTATTAGTGAGGTGATAAAATGAATAAGAGGAAAAACAAAGCAATTACTGCAGTAATAATTGCGGTATTATTTGTATTTATTTTGTTGCTGTTTATGCTTATGCATAGCAGACGGTATAAAATAAAAAGCGGTATAATCACAGCAGCGGAAATAGATGTTGCTTCTGTCATCCCTGCTGACAGCGCACAGCCACAGAACGATATTGAAACAATAGTTCAGTATTATAAAAACAATGGTATAAACACTGCCATACTTATGCTTAACAGCGGTGCAAGCAGCGTGGTGGATATACCGGGATATGATTATATTTATATAAACAATGAGAATTTTTCAAAGAATGATATAATCAATCGGCTGAAAAAAGCATTGGAAAAAGAAAAAATCCAATTGTATGTTTCTCTTGATTGTACAGATATGAAAGATTCTGAGGTTCTGGCTACAGTGGATTATATTCACGATAACTATGCTCTGGCCGGTCTTGTTATTGATAACTATACCGGTTATATCAATGTTGTTCAGGATATCGGGAAAATATTGAAAAAAGGCATCAGAAAGATAGATTTTATTATTCAGACTGATGATATTTCCAATATCAGCGGCAACCTTGATGATACGGGCGTTGATGTGGTAATCGGTGAAAATATGAATGTCCACGATTATCAGCAGCTTAAAAATAATGGATACAGCGATAAACAGTTGCTTTTCCATTACAATTCAGATTCTATGGAAAGCGATATTTTCGTGCTCACAAATTTCAGTGAACTGGATGGTGCTGTTCTTGCTTCCTATGACAGTAATGCTACAGCCAAGAATTTTGAAAATATTTTTACGAAGTATTCATCGCTGCCTGTATTCGGTTACACTATGCCCACAAAATTTATGGTTACTGTTCCGGCAGACGATATGTCCACCTATTATGACGGTATTTTTGTCACAGGTACAGGGGCCACAGATGGCGTTGTAAATATAAACGGTACTGATTATCCTGCCCAGTATGATGGCACTTTTGGTGTATATGTCAATCTTGAACCCGGCGAAAACCTTCTGACCATCAAATCGGCATATGGCACACATACCAGAACAGTAACCCGCAAAACCTATTCTTACAGCAGCGGTACAACAGTAACAGCCACACCGTGGGATAATACTGTAAAACTGGACACGGGCAGTGTGGTAAAAACTGTAAAACCACTCACCAGCGTACTTTCAGACCCGGATGATGATTCTGCAATAATTGCAGGTCTTGAGCCTGACACATATCTGCAGGTTACAGATTCTGTTGAAACGAAGCGCAGCGGCGAAAAAACCTATGCATATCAGCTGTCCAACGGCGGCTATATTCTGGCGAAGAATGTGGAAGTAACAAACTATATCACTTCAGAATACACCCCGTCCAAAAAGAATAAAAAGCAGAAAACCAATGTGACTGCAACGCGATATGAACTTATCGAGCAACCCGTTATATCATCTGCCTATGCATCTGTGCTGGACAATGGTGATGAGGTGATAGATTTTGCTGTAAACAGCAGCCCTGCTGTTTTTTCACACTTTGGCGAAGATGCGCTTACACTGCATTTTCTTGACACGGAAATTGCTGATATTTCGCTTCCGCAGTCAGTTTTTTTCTCTGATTATTCGGTGATTCAACAGGAAAACGGCGTCAGAATCACAATGAATTATTCACGGGAAAAACAGCTGTGGGGGTATGATATTTCATCCACTGAAACAGGCGTAAAACTGTACCTCAAACAGTCGCCGAAATTGGCAGATGGTGAAAAACCTCTCACAGGAGTAACCATAATGCTGGACGCAGGCCACGGCGGTGGAGACAGCGGCGCACTTGGCATAGCTGGTACAGAAGGTGTATGGGAAAGCCATCTGAATCTTGCTGTAGCCCAGGCTTCAGCAGCATTGCTGAAAGAATATGGCGCAGATGTGATTATGACAAGAAATGACGGTGAAACCTTCCTGGAACTGGAAGAAAGACGCAGCCTTGTGCGCACAGTGAAACCGGACCTGTTTATCTCTGTACACCACAACAGTATGGATTATTCCTACGACTCAAACAAAGCTTACGGCAGCGAATGTTATTATTTCACATCCCAGAGTAAAAAGCTGGCGGACCTTATGTGCAGTAATGTTGCACGGGCTACCAACAGACGCGACCGTGGTGAAAAAACAGGTTATTATTATGTAACCCGTACAGACATTGCTCCAAGTGTTCTTATGGAATACTCATTTATCATTAACCCACGGGATTATTCCAAAACTTATTCAGATATAGATATTTACAGAGCAGCCTGGGGTACAGTTCAGGCAGTTCTGAAAGCAATACCACAGTAATATGAAATACACAAATATTGTACAGGGAACTTTTGTTTCCCGACCCAACAGATTTATAGCAAAAGTAATAATAGACGGCACAGAACACACAGTCCATGTAAAAAACACCGGACGCTGCAAAGAACTGCTGATACCCGGTGTCACAGTTTATCTGCAGCATTCCGACAATCCTGCCAGGAAAACAGCCTATGACCTGATTGCAGTTCAAAAGGGTGAGAGAGTGGTAAATATGGACTCCCAGGCACCGAATACGGCCTTCCGGGAATGGGCAGCTATCAATTATCCCGGTGCGGTCATCCGCAGGGAAACCACATATAAAGATTCCCGTTTTGACTGTTATTTAGAGTATAACGGTGAAAAAATATTTACCGAAGTAAAAGGCGTTACACTTGAAGAAAACGGCCACGTACGCTTTCCTGATGCCCCTACCGAAAGGGGAATCAAGCATATCCACGGCCTGATTGACCGGGTGAAAAACGGATACAAGGCCCAGGTTTTCTTTGTGATACAGATGGAAAATGTATTGTCTTTTTCTCCCAATTACGATACCCATGCCCGGTTTGGTCAGGCGCTGAAAGATGCCCGTGATGCCGGAGTGGATATACTGGCATACAGCTGTGTTGTTACACCTGATACCATGGTGATAGACAAACCTGTGCCTGTGATTTTATAACGGCTTCAGAATACCCCCTGATGGGGGTATTTTTATTTCCCGGGTTATTTTTTCACCCTGATGAATAATATTTATTAAAACATTCCGGGAGGTATTTATGTTTTCAACTGTTATAGGAATTATACTGGGCAAAATGCTTTTCTTTGCGCTTCATCTGGAAAGCCGCACATTACCCAGACCGTTGAATGAGAAAGAAGAAAGAGAAGAGTTCAGAAAGTATCATGCAGGTGACAAACAGGCCCGTGACAGGCTTATAAAGCACAATCTGCGTCTGGTTGCCCATGTGGCGAAAAAATACTGTAACAATCCACAGGAAAATGAAGATCTTATCAGCATAGGTACAATAGGTCTTATAAAAGCGGTACAAAGTTTTACATATGAAAAAAGCACCCGTTTTTCCACCTATGCCGCCAAATGTATCGAAAATGAAATACTTATGTCGTTTCGCAGGCAGAAAGGCAATGAAAATGTTATTTCCCTTGATGACACGCTGGAGGTAAACAATGATACCAGCCAGCTGTCTCTGAAAGAAAGTATTCCTGATGATTTTGATATTTCTGACTGGTGCGAACAGAAAGAAGAAAGAGAGATGGTTCGTGCGCTTGTGGCAGAAAAGCTGTCCGGCAGAGAGAGGCAGGTCATTATAATGCGTTATGGTTTGGGAGGCAGTGCTCCCATGACCCAACAGCAGGTATGTGAAATACTGGGTATCAGCCGTAGCTATGTTTCCAGAATAGAGACAAAGGCCATAAAGATACTGCGTGAAAATATTGATAAATGAATACCTGTTTAACCCCTGTCAACACTTAAATGACGGGGGTATTTTATGACAGAGAAAAAACTGATATTTATTGTGGCGGCGTTCATCAGCTTTGCTTTTATACTTGAGTTGAAGATGGTGGATATAATGTGTTCTGATTATTATGAAAAAGCCGAAAAACAGACGGTAAAATCAATAAAAATTTCCACCGGCAGGGCAGAAATAACAGACTGCAACCTGAAAAAAATCACCGGCACAGAAGATGTGATAAAAGCGTTGATTACCACCCAGACAGACCTGCAGGATATTTTTGAAAACATCAGACAGCAGGACAGAGAAAAGTTTTATAACCGCATACAGAATGAAACAAGAGTGGTAGTAAATCTTACCAATCCTATTGCTTCTGACACCATTTACACCACTTCCAAACGCTACTCCTCCACTAATATAGCCCAGCACCTCATAGGTTATACCGATTCTGACAGCAACGGAGTGACGGGTATAGAAAAGGCGATGGACAGCTATCTGAAAGACAAAGGTGAGCAGATAACCCTGTATTTCAATGTCAACGGAAACGGAATAATTTATGGGGATGTACACAGTGAAATATCGTCAGATGCACAGGTGCTATCCCTGACAATAGATAATTCTTTGCAGCGCCTGTGTGAAAGTGTGGCAAAGGAATATATACCCAATGGCAGTATAGTTGTAATGGAAACAGAAACAGGTAAAATACGCGCCATGGCTTCAACCCCCGTATATGATGCCAACAATATAGCGGCCAGCCTTGAAGGTGAAAATTCTCCCTTGGTAAACAAAGCTCTGCAGGCTTATGAACCGGGCAGTGTAATTAAACCGTTGTGGGCGGCGGCTTTTCTTGAGAACGGGGTGAACAAAGATACTTTGTATGAATGCAAAGGCTACACGGAGGTAAATGGCCATGTGTATCACTGTGCAAACAACAATGCCCACGGTATGATAAATATGGAACAGGCACTGGTGGTTTCATGTAACTGCTATTTTATAGATACTTATATCAGGGATAAAGGTTTTGTACAGAAGCAGTACGCCAATCAGGTGAATTTCGGCACACCTTTGCTGCTGTGTGAAAACTACTATACTAAATCCGGTACTTTTCCCACTGCAGAAAACATGTCCAATACCGGTGTGCAGTCTACCGCCAGTTTCGGTCAGGGAAACTTTCTGGTCAGTCCAGTGCATATAGCAGCATATATGAATATCTTTGCCAATGATGGTATATATGTTTATCCACAGATTGCGGAGGGCATCTACAGAGAGAGCAGCGGTGAACTGGAGAAAAAACTGTATAATTTTAACGGCAAAAGGGTGATTTCCTCCGAAACGGCTCACACTGTGCAGAAAATGCTTCAGCAAGTAGTGGAAAAAGGTAATGGCAGCCGCGCAATGCCCTCGTATCTGTCAGCCGGCGGTAAAACCGGCACTGCACAGACCGGTAAAACAAAGGAAAGTGGGGAAGAGGTGTTTGTGTCCTGGTTCTGTGGTTTTTATCCCGGCAACCGGCCGGAATACACCATATGCATCACAATGTATGACGGCGGTGAAAGCAGTTATTCCACCACTCCTGTGTTTAAAAAGATTTGCGACGAATTATATTACCTCAGATATGCCGGATAACTGTATATATCTTGACAAATAGTGTAAAAACTATTAAAATATATTTGTTATGAATAATAAAAAGCCATAAAAGGGAATAATAATATATTCTTTTATCAGAGAGAAGCCGGCTGGTGCGAGGCTTTATAAGAAATATTAAGAGCCACCCTTTTGCTGCCGGCGAAACAAGCCGGTCGTATATGCGGCGTTAACGCATATCAAAGTGACACACCATTGGTGTGTAATTTGGGTGGTACCACGGTGTTTAATCGTCCCATAGGATTTATTCCTATGGGATTTTTGTTTTTCATACAATAAATTGTAATTTTTATAAGAGGTGACTATTATGGAATGGACTTCACTGAATGACCTGCGTGAAAAATACCTGTCATTCTTCCAGAAAAAAGATCATACCCGTCTGGACTCATTTCCACTGATTCCACAGGACGACAACAGCCTGCTGCTGATTAACTCCGGTATGGCTCCGCTGAAAAAATATTTCATGGGTCAGGCTAAAATGCCAAACAACCGTGCAACCACATGTCAGAAATGTATCAGAACTCCTGACATTGAGCGCGTAGGTATTACAGCACGCCACGGCACATTCTTCGAAATGCTGGGTAACTTCTCCTTCGGCGACTATTTCAAAGAAGAAGCTACAACATGGGCATGGGAATTCCTGACAGAAGAACTGCAGATTCCAAAAGAGCTGCTGTATGTAACAGTTTACGAAGAAGACGATGAAGCATGGGACATCTGGGAAAAGAACAGAGGCGTTGACCCAAGCCATATCAAACGCATGGGTAAAGAAGACAACTTCTGGGAAATCGGCTCCGGTCCTTGCGGCCCTTGTTCCGAAATCTACTTTGACCGCGGCGAAAAATACGGCTGTGGCAAAGAAACCTGCGGCGTAGGCTGTGACTGCGACAGATATATCGAAATCTGGAATAACGTTTTCACACAGTTTGACTCTGACGGCAAAGGCAACTACGAAAGATTGCCAAAAGGCAACATCGATACAGGTATGGGCCTGGAAAGACTTGCCTGCATTATGCAGGGTGTTGACAACATGTTCGAAGTTGACTCCATTGCAAATGTAATCAAAGAAGTAGAAAAAATCTCCGGTGTAAAATACAAAGAAGATGCAAAAACAGATATTTCTGTTCGTGTTATCACTGACCATATCAGAAGTACTGTATTCATGATTTCTGACGGTGTTCTGCCTTCAAACGAAGGTCGTGGCTATGTTCTGCGCCGTCTGCTGCGTCGTGCTGCACGTCATGGCAGAATGATTGGTATCAAAGGCTTGTTCCTCAACGAACTGTGCGATACAGTTATCGCTGAAAGCAAAACTGCATACCCAGAACTGGAAGAAAACAAAGACTACATCAAAAAAGTTATCAAAAACGAAGAAGAACGTTTCAACAAAACAATCGACCAGGGTATGGCTAT
>JAFUNP010000025.1 GCA_017473015.1 Oscillospiraceae bacterium
GACAGTCAAACAAATGAGGATTTATATAATAGTAAGGGCGCACTTATATACACCTTTTGGGGTATCGTGCGGTGTGGGTTATACATACACCAAAGCCTCCCTTGTGTAAAGGGAGGTGGCACGGTGCAAGCCGTGACGGAGGGATTGTAATGCAGTATAAACATAATAAGCAGTTGGTCCCTTTGGCAAAGCAGCTGCGAAAAGGAATGACCAAGGAGGAGCGACATCTTTGGTATGACTTTTTGCGTACCTATCCTGTCCGTTTTTCCAGGCAAAAAGTGATTGGAAAATACATTGCTGATTTTTACAGTGCGGAAGCCAGACTGGTGATTGAACTGGATGGTTCTCAGCATTACGAGAACATGAATATCGAGAAAGATGCACAGCGAACGGCTTTCTTGGAGAGCTATGGTTTGATAGTCGTTCGTATCCCTAACAATGAAGTCAACAGGAACTTCCGTGGAGTTTGTGAGTATATCGATGCTGTGGTAAAGCAATCCCTCAGTCAGCTTCGCTGACAGCTCCCTTTACACAAGGGAGCCTTTCCGAATACGGTACACATTACAGAAAACCGACCTGTGATTACAATCACAGGTCGGTTTAACTGTTTTACGAACACTGCCGTAATACGCTGTGGTTTTATTATCATACGGCCTGTTCGGCTGGTTCCATCATATTTATTTCTATTTTGCGGCCATCCACTGCATCTTTCAGAAAATTTATTATCAGCAGGGCGGCATTCATATCCGCCTGTTTCAGCAGTTCGGTCACATCGCCTTTTTTCTGCACATCCTTTTCTGCCAGTATAAGGGCTTTGGTCACATCTTCGTTACGGCCTGGGTTCAGCAGGGCTATTCTTTCATCATAAAACTTTATGCTTTCCGGCAGCACTGTGGTCTGGAGTATGGTTGCCTTTGGCAGAGTGATATTCACTGTGGTGTCGGCACAGTCCACCACCGCCTGGGACAGGTCCACACCGGCACGGATTCTGGCGGTGTAGGTCATCATAAAGCCTTTTTGTGTCAGCAATGGGATTTTGCCGTCAGACACACGAATCATACCGGAATAGGTCAGCATCTGGGTGGTCAGTTCGCTGATGCTTTCCAGCTTGCCTGTGATGAAAAATTCATCAATTGTTTCACCGTTTATAAGCCGTGCAATTTCGGCTTTCATTTTCTTTACCTGCCCGAGGCTGAAAAATGTGCACAGCAGGCACAAAGCCGAAACAGTCAGGGCTATCAGCGGCAGAGTACCAGATGACCTGATGGCTGCAAACAGCGCAATTGCACTGACTGCCGCTGCCAGAAGCCCCAGTCTTTTTACTGTTTTGATTTTGTTGCGTGTCCGGGTTGCGTGCTTTCTTTTTTCTGTGTTGAGATGTAAATTCATAAAAGTCACCTGCAGAAAATGTAAAATATTGGCTTTTCTTTTATTTTATCATAATACTGCTGTATGTACAAAGGGTGAAATTGTCAATATTTAAGTTTTTCGCCACATTTGGGACAAATTATCTAAATTCTTATTGTTTTATTTTCACATATCAGTTCATAGCTTCAAATAAACAAGTCATAAACTGTGGAAATGTAAAATCATATATGTTAAAATGATAAAAAATAATGCAGGTGATTTTATGGATTCAACCAACAAGACACTGTATATTCCGCTGTACGGCAAAGCGCTGGTTTCACGCAAAGGAATGGGATATGGTGCCGGAAGAGCTGATAAACCAGCTGGACGGCAGCGAAAAAGCAATTTTCCGCAGGCTGTACGCCGGTAATTTTGCCAGAAAGATATACAGAATGTATGAATATATAATTGTGCCGGAAAAATAGCAAATAAAAAGACAGGGACTGCCCTGTCTTTTTTTGTTATCTGATTATACTGCGGAATGGTCAAGACCGTTCCCTACATTCAACTTTAGAACCAGCGTATTTCGCGTAGGGGCGGATTCATGAATCGCCCGTTTTATTGCTGCCTGCGACAGCAAAGATCCTTCGACGCGCTTCGCTTGCTCAGGATGACATGGTGGTAGTCAGTGCGCAATACACACATGTAGGGGACGGGTTACCCGTCCCGTCACAATAAATGCATGGTGGGATTAATGAATCTCCCGGAACAAGTAGTACAGCTATTCTGCACTTATGTTTTAAAGCTCCCTGATGTCAGAATCCTCATCGGTCAGTTCCTCATCCGGTGATATTCTTTCCCTGGCTTTCATAACAGTGTCAGCGATAAAATCCGTCAGCATTGAGCCTTTTTCGCCCAGACGGTTTACACTTTCGGTTATTTTTACACCCAGTTTTTCGCCTGCTTCAATGGATTTGATTGTCTGTTGTGCTATTTTTTCGCTGAGCCTGTCTTTCGTTTCACCTATCCTGTTCAATGCATCGTTTATTTTTTCCGTAACTTCATTTTCCGGCAGGGTAAAGGCTTTTCTGGCTGAGATGGTGATAAATTCACCCAGCACATTTTTCATTATATCCGCTGTCTGTGGGTCAATATTTTTCATTGTATGCATTATTTTATCGCGACTTTTTATGGCCATGGCAGGAAATTCGCTGAAAGTCAGCGCGCCGGCGGATTCGATGATTTCAAAGGTTGTGTCCACAAACAGCTGACGGTCTTCTTCGGAAAGCACTTCCATCAGGTCATAAACGCTGTCCACTATTCTGTTGCCGCCCGGTTTTACCTCTTCTTCATAGATAAAACTGCCGTCCTTAATCTCCCAGGAAAAAAGGTCGTGCTGCATAAGGCCAATCCGCTTGCTTTCCACCACAGTGTAGTTGCCGTGGCAGAAAATAAGGCCAATCAGTGATGAATGAGGCAGAGTGATATTGATTTTTCCTGTTATATCAGAAAAATCCTCCCTGGCCATGGCACCTTTTGTCAGGCCGGGACCATCATGGTTGAATACGGTGATAATTCTGTCCTGAATTTCTTTATTTACAAAGGATGCAGAATACATTGCCAGGTTGCCGCCTTTTGAATGGCCGCCAACATACAGCCTGCCCTCTGTTCTGGCAGCTACCCATTTAAGATACCGCGCCGCAGACATCTGGCCGGGGATAACGTCCAGAAAGAACATATTGAAATCTTCTTTCCAGCCGTTTATAGTGCTGTCCGTTCCGCGGTATGCAACATAGATTTCTCCTGTGGGCAGAAAAAATGTCATCGCGGCAAACTGTTTTTCCTTTTCTTCATCCACAGAATCTATGTAGTAATTTATCTTTATATCCCTGAAACGGGGGCTGGCGCACAGGGCGTTCAGCAGCTGTCTGTTCTGTTTAGGAAAAATGGTATCCTCCACATATTCAGTAAAGCGCTCTGCCCTGTACAGCTGTGCAATGGTGACAGGCTTTTTATCCCCTATGCCCGGCACAACATTGCTCATATTCAGATAGGTAAGCTGGGAAAGCACAGTGGAGTCAACAACAGAAAATGGTTTTTCCCGGAAAGTGGCCATTTCAGTTTCCACATATTCCACAATTGACACTTTTTTGCGCTCTGCCCTTGCTTCCAGCTTTTCTTCTTTTGTCAATGGTTTTTTCTTCAGCTGTTCCGGCATTTACAGACCTCCGTCAAAAAGTGCTTTCGGGTTATGGCGCGCCACGCTCAGCACCAATCCTATGGCGCAATAAACTACTATAACACTGGTACCACCGGCTGTGAACAGAGGCAGTGTAACGCCTATAACAGGCAGCAGTGACAGATTCATACCGATATTGATAACAGTCTGGGCCATCATCATACCGAACACACCTACGCACACCAGGCTGCCGGATACATCGGCACTGCGGCGGGCGATGGACAGTATTCTTATCCACAGGAACACAATCAGCAGCAATACCAACACTGTGCCCACAAAGCCCATACTTTCAGCTATAAATGAAAAAATAAAGTCATTGTAAGCCAGCGGTGTGTTGTTGTGATTATCCACCAGGAAGCCTTTGCCCAGAATACGGCCGCTGCCGATGGAAATACGGCCCATATTCTGCTGCCACATTACAGAGGCGTACTCGTCCGGTTTGAACAGGGCGAGAATTCTGATTTTCTGATATTCGTCCAGAATATTGCCAAACCACAGCACAGGCAGCGCCACGATTACAGCACCCACTGCGGCACCTATCAGCTTTGGACTGATGCCAGCAGCAAAAAACATGCAGGCTATCATTATCAGATAAATCAGCAGTGTACCGTCGTCTTTCTGTATCAGTACAAACAGTATAGGTATACAGGCGATGCCGATAAGCTTTGCCAGCACCTTTACTTCATTTATATTGTTCTTATATTTTTCAAAGAAATATGACAGGGTAAGAATGGTGCTGATTTTCAGCACTTCACTTGGCTGGAAGGACAGGCCGAAAGGCAGTTCTATCCAGGCTTTGTTTGTGGTGCCCTGGGGGGCAAAACCAATAAACATGCACAGTATCATCAGACCTATAGCCGCCGGCAAGTGCAGTTTATACAGTTCACACAGCTCTTTGTAATCCACAAAAGAAATAATAAAGGCCAGCACAATGCCTATAATGCTGGCACCCAGCTGTACCACAACGGGACGCACTGTCTCCATAAGTGACATGTGCTTGAAAATTGAATACATGGAAAAAACCGATATTGCGCTGCAGGTGGCACAGATGGCGATAAACACCAGGTCGGTTTCTATAATAATCTGTTTAATTCTGTTCAAAATATATCTCCTGTATGGCAAAAAGCCATTTATTCTCTATAATTTTATTATTAATTATACAGTATACCATAAATTTAATAATAATGTGTTAAATATTACACTTTTATCATTTTATTTTTTGTGATATGATATAGAGAGAAATGATAAAGGAGAAAAAGAATTGAAAACCTTTATAACAAATTCCAAAGAAGAAACCGTGGCACTGGCCGAAAAAGTTGCCGGTCAGCTGAACAACCACGATGTGATATTTTATACAGGCGGTCTGGGTATGGGCAAAACAGCCTTTACACAGGGGCTGTGCAACGGCCTGGGCATAACGGCAGATGTGACCAGCCCTACCTTTGCAATAGTAAACCAGTACGACGGCTATCCGCTGAGCCTTTTCCATTTTGATATGTACCGCATAGAAAATGAAGACCAGCTGTACAACATAGGCTTTGATGATTATCTGGATTATGACGGAGTGCTGGCCATAGAATGGAGCGAAAATATCGCCGACTTTTTCTATGACAACAACATAACCATCCACTTTGAAAAGCTGGATGAAACAACCAGAAGAATTACAATAGAAGGGATTGATTGCAATTGGTAATATTGGGCGTTGACTGCTCATCAAAACAGAGCAGTGTGTGCATTATGCGCGACGGAAAAATCATATACACCGCAGTGCAGAATACTAACACCACTCACTCCCGGAATTTTATGCCTATGATACGGGGTGCGCTGACAGTGTGCGGTCTTACCGCCGGTGATGTGGACCTTTATGCATCCACAGTGGGCCCGGGCTCATTCACAGGGCTGCGCATAGGTATAGCTACAGTGAAAGGTATGGCAAGTGCAGCCAACACACCGTGCATAGGTGTGTCCAGCCTGAAAGCACTGGCAGCCTGCTGTGACCTGGACGGCATAGTGGTGCCGGCCTTTGACGCACGCAGAAGACAGGTGTATGGCGCTGTAATTGACGGCGACAATATAATATGTGATGATTTCTGCCGGGATGTAAGCCATCTGCGACAGTTTATCGAAAACACAGACAGAGATGTATTTTTTGTAGGCGACGGCAAACAACTGTGCTATAATGAATACAAGGAGCTGGAAAATGTAAAGCCAAACGGCATCGAAATGCCGTGTATAGCACAAGGCGCATGTATTCTGGCTATGAAAGAGTATGAAACTGCAGGGGCAAAAACTCATTTTGAGCTGTCACCAAGCTATCTGAGACTTTCCCAGGCAGAAAGAGAATTAAAAGAAAAAACGGAGGCAAAGAAACAATGATTGTTTTAGCAGCAGACCACGGCGGTTACACATTAAAAGAAGAAGTTAAAAAACATCTGGACGCAAAAGGTGTACAGTACATCGACTGCGGATGTTACAACGGCGAAAGCGTTGATTATCCTGATATGGCAAAACAGGCATGCGAAAAAATTCAGTCAGGCGAAGCAGAAAAAGGCCTGCTGTTCTGCGGTTCAGGCGTAGGCATTTCCATTGCAGCAAACAAGATGAAAGGCATCAGATGCTGCTGCTGTTCTGATACATTCAGCGCAAAATACACACGTCTGCACAACGATGCAAATGTTCTGGCCATGGGCGGCCGTATTGTTGGCCCTGGTCTGGCTATCGAAATGATTGAACTGTTCCTGAACACAGAATTTGAAGGCGGCAGACATTCAAGACGCGTAGAAAAGCTGATGGCTCTGGAAGACTAATTCATCGGTATTCTGATAAAAACACAGGCGGACAGATTGTCCGCCTGTTTTCTGAAAGGGGATATTATGTTATCAGATAATAAACTTATCATCCGCAAAGCTACTGCATCAGATATATCCGCGCTGGCAGATATACTGGACTGTGCCACACAGAAGCTGCTGGCCAAGGGTGTACAGCAGTGGGAATACCCGTGGGATAAGACTGTGATACAGGGCTATGTGGAGAAAAATGAATTTTACATAGCACTGTGGGACGGTGCGCCCTGCGGCTGCTTTGGTCTGAAAAAATATGTTCCCAACCGGTTTGTGCCACAGGACACCGATGGCGAATACTGGTATCATCTGGCGGTGCACCCGGAATATGACAAACTGGGCATAGGCTATATGCTGTGCCGGTGGGTGCAGAAATACTCCAGACAGACAGGCATCACTATTTATTTTGACTGCTGGGCCGGTAACAAATCACTGCGAAATTATTACAGCTTCAACGGATTTGAACATATAGGCGACTTTCCCGAAGAAGATTACTTTGTTTCAGCGTTCAGATATTAATAAAAATCAAACCTCCCTTGTGCAAAGGGAGGTTTTTTATTATTTAATATGTTCCGCTACCCATGCCGGAAATTCAGGGTCATTTGGAGAGAGGGTTGGTTGTAAAAAAACAAAATCTAAATCTGCCAGTTTTGCTAAAAAGGCATTAGCTACTGTATCTGGTCTGAAAACAGGAAATGTATTGCTGGCACAGCCAAGGTAATAAAGTGAGAATACAGCTGCATTATTTGTACTCCATACAGTTCCGTCATATTTATGGGACCCATCAGCCACCGTAGCAAAAACACTATCGTCGTGTATGCACTTTAACTGGCTCAGCATATAGAGTATTGTATACCTTTTCTCATCGATTTTGCTTTTTGAAAATTTTAAATCCGGAATATTCATTTTAGAATCTGCTGAAAAGAAATTGGCAGAAATTATATCATCCGGTGCTGTCCGTGGTGTAGCAGCACAGTAGGCCAGCAGATTTCTCACATTTTCTTCATTAAGGTCCAGCATATCTTCTTTTCTGTATTTCATGGCATTCTCTCTTTTCCTGTATTTGTATTTTTGCGATGGATTATCTGTTCTGATGTTCAAAGGCCAGCAGCCATTCTTTGTTGGCAGGGCCGCCGGCGGAGTAATTGCCCAGGCTGCCGTCAGTTTTTACCACACGGTGGCAAGGCAGTATCAGCACAATGGGGTTACGACGCATGGCAGAGCCCACCGCGCGCACTGCGCCGGGGTTGCCGGTGGCTGTGGCCAGGTCTTTGTATGTAACTGTAGCACCGAAAGGTACTTTTGCCAGTTCATCGAGAACTTTTTTGTGGTATGGGGGCACATTCACTTTATAGGGCACTGTAAATTCTTTCAGATTGCCCTCAAAATAATTTACCAGTTCGTTATACACTTTTTTCAGCAGGTCAGTCCGTGGCGTTACTTCCTGTGCAAAGCGGCCGGCATAGGACAGTTCAACCAGGCAGTCCCCTTCCTGTACTGCTTTCAGCGCGCCCATAGGTGTATTGAATACTGCAAAATCCATAATAATTTCCTCCATACCTTTCTATAGCATAATTATACAATAATGAAAATTTTTTTCAATAATATATTGACATATATCGTCTGACGATATATAATTATATCGTAAACCGATATATCGACAAACAATATAAATTCAGGAGGGATGACATGGCTGACAAAAACTACACACCGCTGACCGAGGCGGTATACTATATTCTGCTGTCTGTGACAGAGCCGATGCACGGCTATGGCATTATACAGAATGTGAAGGAAAAATCCAGCGGCAGGCTGGTGCTGGCGGCAGGCACGCTGTACGGCGCAATAACAAACCTGCTGGCAAAAGGATGGATAGAAACAATAAACGAAGACGCCGCGTCCCGCAAAAAGGACTATATAATCACCAGTGACGGTCTGGCAGTGCTGAAAGCAGAGCTGGAAAGACTGGAAGAGCTGGTAAAAAACGGCCAAGAGATAATTGAGAGGTAATGAATATGAGAAAAGTGGAATGGCATTTCTGGACATTGGACCAGTACAACGAAGAAGAACAGTGGCTGAACAAAAAGGCGGAAGAAGGCTGGGCACTGGTGGATGCCTTTGCAGTGAGATATGTGTTTGAAAGCTGTGAACCAGGCGAATATGTGTATAAAATTCTGTTTACTGACGGTGTGAAAGGCACAGATGAAAGAGACGATTTTACATCTTTTATGAACGAGAATGACATAGAGGAAGTGGGCAGATACCACCGCTGGGGCTACTACCGCAAAAAGAATGACGGCACACCTTTTGAAATGTTCAACAGCAAAAAGGAAGAACTGGCCCATGTGAACAAGATAAAACAGCTGGCTTCTGTGCTGGTGGTACTGATGGCACTGTGCCTGTTTACAGAAATCATGGCTGTGCTGCACAACCGGTTTATGCTGCCTGCACTGATAATGGTAGCAGCAGTTTCCGTGATGGTTTTCAAGGTGTATAAAGGCCTGGACAAGAAGGCAAAAGAGCTGGAGAAGGATATAAATCTGTTTGAATAGCGGTTATTTTACCATCAGATAAAAGCAATCACAAAATAAAACAATGTTTTATTTAAATGCAAAAATCCCCTATAAATAAAGGAAAAACAGGGTTTATGCCCTGTTTTCTTTTTGCGTAACATTGTTTTATCTACAGTTTTCTTCATACTGCCGCCACACCTGCGGAAATTTCTCCTTTATATACAGTGCATAGGAGCAGTCCGGAGTGTTTATCATGCCTTTTTCTGTGATGTATGACAGTATCATAGCATGCCAGTTGGCCAGCTGTTTTTCAGTTTTGTCTTCATAGCGGCCGATTTTCATTTTCCCCTGCCGCACATAATCCATAAACAGGCTGTAGGCATCCTCTACCCTGATTTCTTCCACCACTTCCATAGGTGCTGTGGCAAGGCGGGCCACCGGGATATTTTTGAAGGGAAGTACATCTTCTTCCTGTGCAACAACTTTATATATACTGCCGCTGACACCGAGGGAAACTTCTTTCAGTGCACCGGGGTACAGTTCGTGATAAACGGGCACGCCTGTTTCCTTGTCAAAACCGTATGGAAACCAGTAGTACGGTCTTTCCACCGCGTTGCACAGATAAAATGCCGCCACCACTTCAAGGGTGCTCATATAGATATATGGTCTGTCGTGGTCAGCCTGACGGGGCTGGAGAGTTTTTATTCCTGTAGTGTTGCTGCCGTGGTAAAGAATCATAATTTTTCTCCTTTTGTATGAATCATCTACAGTATAAAGGTATATTCAGGCAAAATCAAGAATTGTAATCCGCGGCAATATGTGGTATAATAAACACATCAGAAAACCGCCTGTTAGTTGAGTATCCGTAAAACAGTTAAACCGACCTATGATTATCATGGGTCGGTTTTGTTTGTTGCAGTGGCGTAGGTGCGCCCAAGGCTCCCTTGTGTAAAGGGAGCTGTCAGCGAAGCTGACTGAGGGATTGACAACCCCTCCGCCCCTGCGGGCACCTCCCCTTACACAGGGGAGGCTTTGGTGCGGCACAAGGCCGTACATCGCACGGTATACGCAGTAAGTGTATAGAAGTGCGCCCTTACTGTTTGACAAATTGTAATTTAGTTGTTCGTGATATACTCGCTGATCCTTGCTTTTTGTTCAGGTAACAGTTTATCAGTTTCATCAATATATTGCTTGACTTTGTCCCATTTTTCTAAAACACAAAGAACTGCCGCTTTGCAACACCAACAGCCATTACCGAACTTATTGGAACGCACTATCCTAAAGCCCTTTGGTAAGTTGATATTATCTGGACTCTGATTAAAATAATCTTCGAGTTTGCTTAATGTGTCATAGCTTTCATAAAAAGAAAGAGCATAAAAATGGAAGTCATCGGACAACTTTTTTGTAAAATCACTTAATGGCTCATCTGCACAATATTTGAAACTATAAAAATGACTGTTTGGAACAACTAAATAGAATGGCTTTACTGCTGTTGGCCATTTTGCATCATACTCATCACCCATAAAACGGCTTGTTAGTTTATCTACATCTGGAAACGAAAAGCTCATTGTTGCGCCTAAGGAATACATATTTCCAGGGACACCTCTTTCTCTCGTGAATGAGAAAGAGAAACTTTGCTCACATTCGTTTACTTTTCGTTTCAAGATACATTTTCGCTTCTTTGCGAATCCCACATCTGACAAAAGACTATGTAATTGAGCTGTAAGTTCTGCGTTTAATTCTGCTGGTGTCACTTAGACGTACCTCTCTCAACTTCAAAATTATTGTTCCCTACAAATTCAATTTTCTCTAACTGGTTATATTCTATCATAATTTGGTCGAATATACAAGGACAGGCATAGCAGATCAAACTGCTATGCCTGTAACTGTCTTATGAACACCGCTCATTTCAGGTGTTTTTTTTATTGGAGAGAGTTTATAAATGGGATCGCTCTGGCGTAGGGGATGGTCTTGACCATTCCGCAAAACGCGTAGGGGCGGATAGTATCCGCCCGTAAATTGCAGGCTTCGCCTGCAAAGATTCCTGCTCGCCGCCAAGAGCCTCGCTTTCACTCGGTTGCGGCTCTGCACAACCTCTGCGGAGGCTGTCGACTACGCTCGGAATGACAAAATTGTGATTTGCACTGTCATATCAGAGGAGATTCTTGCGACTCGCCAAGAGCCGCCTTCGGCGGTTGCTCGCTGCACACCCTCTGCGGAGGGCGTCGGCTTCGCTCAAGATGGCAGAACTCTGGTTTTGCTTAATTCATACATGCAGACAGATAATTTTTCCACGGGACGATGTGGGCATCGTCCCCTACGCGTTTAGGGCGTATATTGCCTGCTCTGCAAAAATAATATATAATCCACAACAAAAGCCCCGGCTAATCGGCGGGGGTCCGTAAAACAGTACTGTGTATAAGCCAAGAAATGAAAACGCCCGGACAAAAAAATGTTCGGGCGTTTCTTGTGCAGACAGTAGAATCTTTCACATTTTTCTGATATACTTTATTCAGTGAAAGAGCGAGAAAAAAGATAATTTGACGGAGGAAAAAATATGTTGATTTCAAAATATGGAAATAATAATACAGAAAATAGAATTAATGAAATTGAAAAAAAGTTCAATATAACTTTGCCTTCACAATATAGAAATTTCTTATGTAAATATAATGGTGGTGATACACCTGATACTACTTATAAAGTGGGTAAAGCATCTTCTGCATTAAGAGCTTTCTATGGCTTTGGATCTATTCGATATAGTCTTGATAAATTGAATATACAAGAATGGATTGAAAAAAATATGTTTCCCATTGCTTGTGATCATTTCGGAAATGAAATTGTTATCAGTCTTGAGGAGATATCTTATGGAAATATTTACTTTTGTGATCATGAAGATGGGTTTAAAGCACAATTGGTAGGAGATGATTTTAAAACTTTCGTTAGCAAATGTAAAAGTAAGAAAATTAATCCAGCATGCAGCACACCTATTGCACAAAGAGAGGCTGATTTGATTGCAAGAGGTAGAGGTCATGTTATTACAGATACTTTACGTAAAACATGGCAAGCTGAAATTGATAAATACGGAAACATGGTTCAAGAAAGAGTTATATTAAAATAACTTCCAATTTGTCGGGCCGTTGAAAACCCTTTAGGAACTAAAGGGCGCACTTCTATACTCTCCTATCGGGAGTATCGTGCGTCCTGCGGAGCTTCATTCGACCTCAGCAGAAGAAAACTGCTTGACCGAGAATGTTGCGTCACTTCGTTCCGTCAAGATGGCTCCCACTTGCGCCGCTAAAGCGACTATCCCCTGTGGACTTGCCATCCGCAAACGGTTTTGACAAACCGTTTGCCGCCAGCAAATTTGTAGAAAAACATAAAATGATCCTCCGCATGATCTTAGTCATACGGAGGATCAACTGTTTTACGGACACATTCCTATACAGCCGGGGGCTTTTTTGAATATAAACTAATCTGCTTATGGACAGATACTGACTAAATCTGTGTGGTTGTGCAGTTTTCTCTCAGCTGCTGCTGCATATCGTCCAGATGTTCCTTTGTCCACAGAGCCATAGCGCCGCCTGTGTGGATAAACAGCGCGTTTTCGCCCTCTTTGATAAACTGACCCTCTTTTACCATATCGATAAAGCCGCGGAATGTTTTGCCAGTGTATGTAGGGTCCAGCATAATACCTTCGTTTTTGGCCAGAGTGATGATAGCTTCTCTTGTAACAGGGTCCGGTTTGTTGTAAGCTTCGCCGGAGTATGGTTCGGCATCAGGACCATAAGCAATTTTTACATCTTCAGGTTTGATTTCAATGCCCATGCCGTAAGTTTTGCTTACTTCATTAGCAAAGTTAGCCACATCTTTTTCTTTGTCACCTTTTGGAGCAGGTGATACAGGAACAGCTATAACATCAAACGGAGCATTAAAGTATTTTGCACCCAGAATCATACCTGCAAATGTACCCATAGAACCTACTGTACATACTACATGATCGATTTTCACTTTCTGTTCTTCCATCTGCTGCAGAATTTCTTTGACACTCATAATATAGCCTACAGCACCCAGAGGGTTGGAGCCGCCTACAGGCACCTGATAAACTTTGTCACCCTGTGCTTCGTATTTAGCGATAATTTCAGCCACTGTGTCAGCCATTTTTGCAGGGTCTGACACAAAATAAATATCTGTACCCATCATGGCGTCCAGATTCAGGTTGCCGGAGAGATAGCCGGTGTCTGTGCCGGAGAGAACCAGGATAGGTTTCAAGCCCAGTTTAACCGCTGCGCCCACTGTGGTACGGCCGTGGTTCGTCTGTGTGCCGCCGAATGTCATTACTGCTGTACAGCCTGTGTCCAGAGCTTCCTGCATAAGATATTCCAGTTTTCTGGTTTTGTTGCCGCCGAATGCAGGACCGGTAGTGTCATCACGCTTGATAAACAGTTCGCCTTTGCCCAGCAGCTTTGTCATGTTTTCCATTTTTTCCAGTGGTGTAGGATAATGGCCTAATTTAACTTTTTTTACGCTTTCAACTGTCATGTCGGTATCACCTTTCTTATCAAAATTTGCTTTATACGCACTTTGTTAATTTAAGTATATCATTAATAAATATATTGCGCTATTGAAAATATATACAAAATTTGACGGATAATTTTTCTGTAACTTTTTGTTGAAATAATATGTATTACATAGTAAAATTATGATGAATTATTATGTGCGGAGATTTCAATATGAAATATGTTTTTATACTTAACCCTGCAGCGGGTAAAAATAAAAAAGCACTGAATATGATACCAAATATTCAGAAGCTGTGTAAAAAACACGGGCTGAGTTATCAGATACATATATCCCGGAGTGCTGAGGATATAACAGAATTTGTAAGAAACTGCTGTTTAAGTGGTGAACAGTACCGCTTTTATGCCTTTGGCGGCGACGGTACTCTGAATAATGTAATCAACGGCTGTATATATTCTCCAAATACTGAGGTTGGTGTGATCCCCATGGGTACTGGCAACGACTTTATCAAAAATTTTGATGTGGATGAAAAGGATTTCTTTGATATAGAAAAACAGCTGTTTTCAACATCAGTAACAATAGATGCCATAAAATACAATGATAAATACTGTATAAACATCTGCAACATGGGCTTTGATGCCAACACAGCTATGGACATGCCGGCTTTCAAAAAAATACCAATGGTGTCCAACAAAATGGCATACAATCTGTCAATTGCCTACAATGTAGCCAAAAAGCTGGGCAGATATATGGAAGTGTATGCTGATGATAAACTGCTGTTTAAAGGAGACCTGCTGATGTGCGCTGTAAGCAACGGCATCAGCTGCGGCGGCGGTTTCTATGTAACTCCTAAGGCCAGTGTAAATGACGGTCTGATAGATGTAAGCGCTGTGACACCGCCCCATAGAATAAAGCTGGGGATGTTTGTAAAGCATTTTTCAGCAGGCACTCAGCTGGACGCACCCGAAATGCGGAAGTATGTTCACTTTACACGCGCTAAAAAAGTGCGTGTGACAGCCAAAAAGCGCTTTGGTCTGGTGAATGACGGCGAAGGCGAGTATCTGCGTGATGTGGAGTTTGAAATAGTGCCGGGTTGCCTGAAATTCATTGTACCGGAAAAATAAAATGTAATATTTTGTAGCTTTATTACAAATTGTATTATAAAAAATAACACAAATTAAAACCGACAGATTAATTCTGTCGGTTTTTGTTATATTTTAATAATAAATTACTATTTGTATAATTATTTATTTCTATGGATTGCAGCAACAGCGCGGTTATAGTCTTTTTCATGGACATAAATGATATAAACCATGCCGCTGTCATAGGATACTGTGCCATTTGGCATACCTGTTCTTGCTCTGGCAGTGGCGTGCTTGAAGTTATTGCCTTTTGAGCCGAGAGTAAAATCTATGCCCGCGGCTTTCAGGTCATCCTTTGCATTGGCGTACCTGTCCATATCTCTGGTAATCATCAATTCTTTGCGATTAAAAATTGTAATCATATATTTCACCTCCGGCGAATGACAGCAATAGCACGGTTGTAGTCTTTTTCGTGGACATAAAGATTATATATCATACCGCTGCTCACTTTGGTACGCATACCAAAACTGACCATGTTGTGTGTTCTGGAGATGGTGTGTCTGTCCGTCTGACCTTTGCAATCCACACGAAAATCTATTCCGGCATTTTTCAAATCATCACGGGCATTGGCGTATTTTTCCATGTCCATTGTAGAGAAAGCAAGCTTACGGTTGAAGATTGTAATCATAATACCACCTCTTTGATTATAATTTTATAGTAGCATTGTGAGAGAAGTATGTAAAGATGGAAGAGAAATAATTCTATCTTGTGTAAAGGGAAGTTTTCATAATATATGCTTTTCGGGACATCGAGGGCGCCGTCTTGGCTTGCTCGCATTTGCGCACGGTCGTCGAATAAATCGCCTTCCGCGGTCCCACTACGCTCGCAGGACAGGCTCGCATTTTTGCCTGCGGCAAAAGCATTCCGGCGCTACGCTTACGCCAACGGTACGATGTGGGCATCGTACCCTACGCGAGTTTTGTATAAACTACAGTTTTTGTCATTCCGAGCGTAGTCGAGGAATCTTTACAGGCGAGGCCTGCAATACACAGTCGGATAATATCCGCCCCTACGCGGGGTGGGTATCGGGAGGGAACTTCCTCCCGATTAATTATAAGCGCGTGACGTTAAGTTGCCGATTTGAAAATGCGCAGCATTTTTTGGAGGCAATAGTGACGCGCACACCTACTATGCGTTGGGGTCCGGGGGAGTCGCAACCCCCGGGACTTTTGGTTACTTTTGGTCTCAAAAGTAACAACGCTTTCAGCGTTTCATAAAGCATAAGTTATAAAACCAAAAGGCGGCTGATGCCGCCTTTTTCAGTCTGTAAATATTTCGCCTGTTGTTATAGAGTACACCATTGTCCCCTGTTCATAGGTTATATAATAATCCACTCCAAGGGAAGCGAAGGTTTCTATTGTTTCACTGTGAGGATGGCCATAGTCATTTTCTGCACCGCAGGAGATGAAAACAGTGCCCGGATTCAGTTTCTCCACAAATTCATAAGTATTTGAGGTAGATGAACCATGATGGCCTGCACTGAACAGGTCAACATCAGTGGGGATAACATCCATCAGCATAGCCTCGGCCTCTGCTTCCATATCTGCTGTGTTCACATACACAAAATCACCATTGGTATATGACAGCGCAATGGAAGTATCATTCTCTGTGAGAGTATTGATTGTATCGGCCAGAATTTTTACACTGCCGGAGCCTATGATATAGGTTTTATCCTTTGCGGCAGTATCAAGATTGTAATAACCGTTTGCGGCATCTTCCCACAAAGACTGATAAAAATAACTGTCCGGCCGCATTTCCTCTGACAAGTCCGGAATAACCACCGTGCCTATTTCAAAGTTTCTGATAATATCCAGTGCTTCAGAGGTGTGGTCATAATGAAAATGGGAAAGAACCAGCAAATCAATCTTTTCCACACCACGGCTGTGAAGATATGCGATGATATTTGTGCTGCCGCCGGCATCGCCGGCATCTATCAAAGCAAACTGTCCCTCCGACTCTATAAGAGAGCAGGCCGCCTGACCAACATCCAGCACTGTGACAGTGTTATTATAATCCGGTTTGTCAGACAGTGACAGTAATATGCCGCCTTCTCCACAAGCTGTGAACAGAAAACACAGGATTAATAAAAAAGATAATAAACGGGTTTTTGCTTTTGTCATTATTTTTTGTTACCTATCCGTTTGTTTCGTTTCTGGATTTCTCTCCAGTCACCCACAGGTTTCTTTTTGCGGTTGGCAGTATGTTTTGCTGTCATTTCGCCCTTTGTTTTAGGGGCAGATGGCAGCAGCAGAGGAATAAGGTCTTCGCGATGTGTCATTTTCAGAGCCTGCATAACGCGCTGGCGGTTTTTAGGATTGTAATACTGCAGCAGTGCGCGCTGAAGGGCCTTTTCTTCCCTGTCTTTTGCCACATAAACAGGTTTCAGTGTGTACGGGTCCAGACCTGTGTAGTACATGGATGTGGACACTGTGCCCGGTGTAGGATAAAAGTCCTGTACCTGTTCAGGGCGGATTTTGTTTTTAGCCAGATATTCAGCCAGCTCCACAGCATCTTTCACTGTGCTGCCCGGATGGCTGGACATAAGGTAAGGCACCAGATACTGCTCTTTGCCGATTTTCTTGGTTACCTGATAGAACTTTTTCTGGAATTTGTCATAAACACCGATAGGCGGTTTGCCCATATATTTCAGTGTGTTTTTTGCAAAATGTTCAGGGGCAACTTTCAGCTGACCTGAAACATGGTGCCGGATAAGTTCGGTGATGAATTCATCGTCCTTTTCCTGCATCATATAGTCAAAACGCAGACCGCTGCGCACAAATACCTTTTTTACCCCTTTGATGTTACGCACCTTTTTCAGCAGTTCCAGATAGTCGCTGTGGTCCACAATAAGGTTTGGACATGGAGTAGGCGCAAGGCACTTTCTGTCCGGGCACATACCCTCTGTAACCCGCTTTTTGCAGCTCGGCAGACGGAAGTCCGCAGTAGGACCGCCAATGTCATGAATATAGCCTTTGAAATGCGGTGACTGTGTAATCATTTCCGCCTCTTTTACCACGCTGTCATGGCTGCGGCTGGTTACGAAACGGCCCTGGTGCATGGTGATGGCGCAGAAATTACAGCCGCCGTAACAGCCACGGTTATGTATTATGGAAAATTCCACTTCACGAATAGACGGCACGCCGCCCAGTGCATCGTAGCTTGGGTGTGGCAGACGGGTAAACGGCAGAGTGAACAGCTTATCCAGTTCGGCACGGTACAGCGGACGGGCCGGTTTGTTCTGTACCAGGTACAAATCATCTGTCTGGCGCTGTACCACGGGCTTGGCAGAGATGTGGTCCTGGTTTTCCATCTGGATACGGGTGGCTTTAGAATAGCTGATTTTATCAGATTTTACCTTCTGATAGCCGGCACATTCCACATAACCGTCAGGAAGTTTGTCCCTTGTGGTGAGATAGCAGGTACCTGGAATATCTGTCATGGTAGAAATGTCTTCCCCTTTTGCCAGACGGGTTACAATTTCGTAAGTCTGCCTTTCTGACATACCGAAAGAAAGGATATCAGCACCGGTGTCAATAAGGATTGACGGCATAACCTCATCATTCCAGTAGTCGTAATGGGCAAAGCGGCGCAGAGAGCCTTCGATACCGCCGATAACTACCGGCAGGTCAGGATAAGCCTGTTTTGCCAGACGGCTGTATACTGTCAATGCTCTGTCAGGACGGTAACCGAATTTTCCGCCCGGTGAGTAATCGTCAGTATCGCGGCGGCGTTTGGCAACGGTGTAGTGAGTAACCATACTGTCCACATTGCCGCTGCCGATAAGAAAGCCGTATTTAGGTTTGCCGAATTCCTTGAAGCTTTCACAGCTGGAAAAATCAGGCTGTGCAAGAATACACACTTTAAAACCCAGTGCTTCCACCAGACGGGCAATAACCGCAGTACCGAAAGAAGGATGGTCAACATAGGCATCGCCGCCTACTACAACAAAATCCGGTCTGTCGATACCTTTTTCTATCATTTCCCGGCGGGAAATAGGTAAAAATTCAGTGAACATAGTTTATCCTTTCATATTTTCTGATTTATAAGATAAATAATAACTGTATAAGTGTTGCGGGACGATGAGGGCATCGTCCCCTACGGTTGCCTGGAGTAGTTTATCTGTTACTCACCCTGGCTGAGGGTCATTTCCAGCCACTGGTTTTTGGTAATCAGTACCTGGCGCGGCTTGCTGCCTTCGTATGGACCGATGATACCCATGGATTCCATTTCGTCCATAATTCTGGCGGCACGGGCATAGCCCAGTTTGAGACGGCGCTGCAGCAGTGATGTGGAAGCCTGTCCGGCGTCTACCACCACTTCGATGGCTTTTGTCAGCATTTCGTCCTTCTGCTCTCCGCCATCGGAGGCGGCCACACCGGAGCTTTTCTCTTTGGCAACCATTTTTTCCATGTTGTCAATCATTTCCTGATTGTATTCGGCAACAAAGTCGCGTTTGATATACTCAATAACTGCCTGGATTTCTTCGTCCTTTACATAAGTACCCTGTACACGCACAGGTTTGCTGGCACCCAGAGGCAGGAACAGCATATCGCCCATACCCAACAGTTTTTCAGCACCACCGCCGTCCAGAATGGTACGGCTGTCAACCTGTGATGAAACAGCAAAAGCTATTCTGGCAGGGATATTGGCTTTGATAAGACCGGTGATAACATCCACAGACGGGCGCTGTGTTGCAACAATCAGATGGATGCCTGCGGCACGGGCTTTCTGGGCCAGACGGCAGATATAGTCTTCCACCTCTTTGCCGGCCACCATCATCAGGTCGGCCAGCTCGTCAATAATCACGGCGATATATGGCATCTTTTCCAGAGCAAGTTCCGGCTTGGCCGCAACCATTTTATTGAAAGATTTGATGTCTCTCACGCTGTTTTCAGCGAAAAGACGGTATCGTTTTTCCATTTCTGCCACGGCACTGCCCAGCGCACCTGCGGCTTTTTTCGGCTCGGTAACAACAGGCATCATCAGATGAGGTATGCCGTTGTATTCGGCCAGCTCAACCACTTTAGGGTCAATAAGTATCAGTTTCACATCTTCCGGACTTGATTTGTACAGGAAGGATGTGATGATAGCGTTTACACATACAGATTTACCGCTGCCGGTGGAGCCTGCAATCAGCAGATGAGGCATACGGGTAAGGTCTGTGGTAACCACATTGCCGGCGATGTCCACACCCAGGGCGATGGTCAGCGGACTGGTGGCTTTGCGGAAATCAGCACTTTCAAAAATAGTGCGGATATTTACAGAAGATGACTGTCTGTTAGGCACTTCGATACCTACAGCAGCTTTGTTAGGAATAGGCGCTTCGATACGCACGCCGCTGGCGGCAAGATTCAGTGCAATGTCATCAGCCAGATTGGTGATACGGCTGATTTTCACACCGGCCTGTGGCTGCAGCTCGTAACGGGTTACAGCAGGACCGCGGCTGATATCAATAATTCTGGTCTGTACGCCGAAGCTGGCCAGAGTGTCCACCAGCTTCTGTGCATTGGTTTTCAGCTCGTTTTCAATATCCCCTGTATTGGACATACCGCCTTTTTCAAACAGGTCCAGCGGCGGATGTTTATAGATATATGCTTTGTCATCAGGAGCCAGTTCCGGTGCGATTTCGCTGACAGGAACAATGGTCTCTTTTTCAGCTTTTGTCAGTGTATTTTTTGCCTTTTCAATCTCGGTGAGAGTTTTTTCGGCCAGAGGAGACTTTTCATCTTTGTCATCTCTTGTATCTTTTTCAGTATTGTTTGCCAGGTTCAGCTTTTTCATTATCTCTTCGATTTTCTGCTGTTCCACAGTTTTCTGTTCTTTCACCCGGTCAAAGGTTTCTTCCACAGTCTGCTGCACATCCATAGCCTCATCGGGCAGAATGTCAATTGAAGGTTTTTCGTCGATTTCAAAATCGATTTTTCTGGCTTTTTTAGTCTTCTGTTCTTCCAGTGCCAGCTGTTCTGCTCTCCGCTTTTCAGCAGCCAGGCGTTCCCGCTCTTTCTGCCGCTGTTTTTCAGCACGGGCAGCACGGTTTTCTTCCATCTGACGGGCCAGTTCTTCTTTTTCTTCTATCGCCTTGTCGCGGAGTTTTACATAAATATCGTATGGTGTGGTGTCTGTCAGGAACATAAAGAACGCCACTGTCAGTATTGTGATGGTGATTTTTGCCGCCGGTATACCGAACAGACGCTGCATAGGAATAGCAATGATACCCGCCATAAGACCGCCGCTGAGGGTGGCGGTTCTGCCCAGTTCCATCAGTTCCTTGGCCTGCTGTGGCAGTGTGGTGCCGGCGATGTCTCCGGTAAAAAATATCTGCACAAAGCTGGACAGCAACAGTATGAAACCGAATGCCCAGAACATTTTCCGTTTTACAGGACGGCCGAATGCGGTGAGATAGCCTATGTACAGAAGCACAATGCCGATAAAGTAACTGGAAAAGCCGAACACACCGAAAAGGAAATTGTTTCGCAGGTATGCCCAGAAGTTTTCACCCGGCACAAAGGCCATGGCCATCAGCAGCACGCCGAAAGCAAACATGAGAATGCTCCATGCGCGGTTGATTTCAGCCTGCTTCTGTGCTTTCTTTGAAGGACGGCCTCTTTTTTTACCGGTTGCTGTGGTTTTTGCCGGTGTTTTTGAGGCTGTTTTTGCTTTTGATGCCGCCGGTTTTGATTTGGCGGATGATTTGGTTGTTGATTTTTTTGCAGTTGACTTATTTGCCATTTCTTCTCCTTAAATCATAAAGGTAATGCCCACAATTTTTTCTGCTATACCCAGCAGAAGAACAACTATACCCAGAGCAAAAGTATAGTATGAAAATATGATAAATTTGTCATTGATTACAAGATATCTTATAAGCCTGATAGCCAGAAAACCCACAATGGCGCTGGACACAAGACCGGCGATAATCACAGGCCAGGAATAAACCATACCGGCGGCTATAATTTCCGGAATATCCAGTACACAGGCACCCAGAATGGCGGGAATGGACAGTATAAAGGAAAATGTAACCATAAATTCCTTGCTGTAGCCCATCAGCAGACCGCCTGCAATTGTGGAACCAGAACGGGAAACTCCTGGCAGAATAGCCAGCCCTTGCAGCACGCCGATTGCCATAGCATCCTTCACGCTCATATCTCTGGCAGTTTTTTTGCCTTTCACACATTTGGCAGACAGGAAAAGCAAGGCAGATGTATAGAGGAAACACAGTCCTTCGATAATAATGTCACTGTCCTCTGCAAATGAGGTGATAAAATCCTTTATAAGAACAAAGCCAACCAGCGGCAGTGTGGAAAAAATAACCATGTAAACCATAGCTCTGTTTTCCGATACACGGGTAAAGGAAAGACGGCGGTGGAATATATCATAAATCATGGAAAATCCTTCGCCGATAAGTTCAAAAATTGTCTGTCTGTATGTAATCAGTACCGCAATCAGCGTGCCCAGATGAAGCATAAGGGTAAACACCAGGGCGCTTTCGCCGTAATTGCCGGTAAAGTGCTGATAAATGGAAAGATGACCGTCACTGGAAATAGGCAGAAACTCTGTAAGCCCCTGGATAATCCCCTGTAAAATAGCATCTGTTACTGTCATGTGCTGCCTCCGTATATGTAGCCGGCCTGACGACCGGGATAATTTTTGTCGTATATTTTAGTATACCATATTACACACTTTTTTTAAATATCTATTTTTCCTTTTCAATCTCACTGTAAAGATATTCCAGCGCGTCCTTAAGATAACCTATAGAGTCTATGAGGCCTTCTTCCACTGCCTGAGTGCCGTTCAGCACAGTGCCCACATCCATAATAAGATTGCCGGTCTGAAGCATAAGAGAGGTAAAACGCTCCTGTGAAATACCGCTGTTTTCCGCTACAAAGCCCGTTATTCTTTCCTGTATGGCTTCCAGATAGTCCATAGTCCGGTTTACGCCTATAACAGTGCCACTGTGGCGTACCGGGTGGATGGTCATGGTGGCAGTGGGCACTATAAAGGAACGGTCGGTGCTGACTGCCAGAGGAATACCAATGGAATGTCCACCGCCCAGCACAATGCTGGCTGTGGGTTTGGTCATGCCGCGTATCAGTTCTGATATGGCCAGCCCGGCCTCCACATCGCCGCCCACGGTATTGAGTATAACCAGCAGTCCTTTTATTTCCGGGTCTTCCTCCACTGCAATCAACCGGGGAATCACATGTTCGTATTTGGTGGTTTTCATGGATGAGCCGGCTTCGGAATGACCCTCTATCTGCCCGATTATTGTCAGCACATGGACGGGATGCCTGCCTTTTGTTTTGCTCACCACACCATCGGTTTCATTGTCATTGCTTTTTACGTTATCATCTTGTCTGTCTGTCATGAAAAAACACTCCTTCTGCGTTTTTATTAATTATGTACTTTAAGTAAAGAAATATTCCCGAAAACTTTGTATAAAATTTGACAAACTCCAATAAAGTAGTATAATTGTTATATCAATAACAATGAAAGGCGGTATAAACTATGCCTACCATGAAAGCTTCACTGCCTGTAGTACGCAGGCTTCCACGATATTACAGATATATAACCGAACTGAAAAACAAAGGCACACAGCGCATTTCCTCCAGCCAGCTGGCAAATATTATGGGTTCTACTCCAAGCCAGGTAAGACAGGACTTCAACTGCTTTGGCGGCTTTGGCCAGCAGGGTGTGGGTTATTCAGTGGAACTGCTCCATTCAGAAATCGAAAAATTGCTGTTCCCGGCTGAAAAACTGCGCGCTGTTCTCCTGGGTGCAGGTAATCTGGGTGTGACTATCGCAAACTTTGTGCTGAAAGAGAGCGAAGGCGTAAACCTTGTAGCTATCTTTGACAACGACAAAGCCATTATTGGCAACAAACTGTTCGGCATGGAAATCAGACCTATGGACAGCTTTGTGGAATACTGTCAGAATGAGCATGTGGATATATTGATTGTATGTACACCTAAGGACGCCGCAGAAGCGCTGGCCGGTGATGTGATAAAATCCGGCGTAAAAGGTATATGGAACTACAGCCACTTTGATTTCAGTGTGCGTGACGACAGCCTGATAGTAGAAAATGTTCATCTGCGCGACAATCTGATGGCGCTGTCCTACAGAATAACACACAAGGATGACGAATAATGGCCAAGCTGTACTTTAAATACGGAGCTATGAACAGCGGCAAATCCACCATACTGCTGCAATCCGCCCACAACTATGAGGAACGCGGTATGCGCACAGTGATAATGAAGCCTTTTCTGGATACAAAGGGAGCTGACAGGGTGGTGAGCCGTCTGGGTGTGACACGCCCGGTGAATTATCTGGTAAAAGCCGATGACTGCATAACAGAAATCATCCGCCATGATGTGGAAGAAAAAGGCAGACTGCACTGTATTTTCATCGATGAATGTCAGTTTTTGACAGTGAAACAGGCAGAAGAACTGTTCTGGATTGCTGTGGAAATGGATATTCCGGTAATTTGCTACGGACTGCGTACTGATTTTCTCACCAACGGCTTTGCTGCATCAGCAAGACTGCTGGAGCTGGCCCACAGCATAGAAGAAATGAAAACCATATGCCGATGCGGTAAAAAAGCTATGTTCAATGCGCGAATGGTAAATGGTAAGTTTGTTTTCCACGGCGAACAGGTGGCTATAGACAATGAAAACAATGTTGAGTACGAATCCTTGTGCCCCATCTGCTATCTGAGAGAAAAGAATAAGCGGAACGGCTGAAAAGTATAATTGAATACAACAAAGACAACCAGGGTGAAAACCCTGGTTTTTGTTTTTTCTGTTTACATTTCCTCTGCCCTGTCCACAATAAAGGATAACAAGGCGGAGGTGCGGTATGATAAAAGCGGAAGGACTGTGTAAAAGCTATAACCGGCTGAAAGTGCTGGACAATCTGGACCTGCATATACCACGGGGCACTTTCTGTATGATAACCGGCCGGTCCGGCAGTGGCAAAAGCACCCTGCTGAACATACTCAGCCGGCTGGACAATGGTGACAGCGGCAGCCTGTGGCTGGCAGGTACCGCCATAAACGACATAAGCCATTCTTCCCTGGCTGCACTGCGCAGACAGAAAATAGGCTTTATTTTCCAGAGTTACAATCTGATAAGCGATATACCGGCATGGGAAAATGTGGCAATGCCTCTTAAATACAACAGGGTAAAATATTTCCACCGCCGCAGCAGAGCCATAGAAGCACTGAGAAAAATGGGTTTGGAGGACAAAATCTACCATCTGCCACACCAACTGTCCGGCGGCCAGCAGCAGAGAGTAGCGGTGGCAAGAGCGCTGGTGACAAAGCCCCAGATATTGTTCTGTGATGAGCCTACCGGCAATCTGGACAGAGAAAGTGCCGCCCTGGTTATGGACGGCATAATCTCCCTGCGCAACAGCGGCAGCGCCGTGGCAATGATAACCCACGATAACAGCCTGTTAAGATACGCAGATGTGGTGTACAAGCTGGAGAAAGGGAAACTGGTGGAGAAATAAAAAGGAGGCAAAAATTTTTATCCTTATTTACAATTTGATTATTTATATCATAAATGATACAATGATTGTATATGCTTTAATTTTACTATAAAAAGCACAGGAGACGGATATGAACTTTCTGAAAGGTTATACAAAGCAGGAAAAAAGCTGGATGATGTACGACTGGGCCAACAGCGCTGAAAGCGTAATCATCGTAACTATTCTGCCTATTTTTTACGATACAATCAGTGCCAACAGCACCGCCGCCATAAACCGCTGGGGCTACGGCACCAGCTTATCAATGCTGATATGCGCACTGCTGGCGCCGCTGCTGGGTGCGCTGGGCGATTTCAAGGGTATGAGAAAAAAACTGTTCGGCCGGTTTATGTCTGTGGGTATCATCGCCTGTGCACTGCTGGCTTTCACTCCTCAGATGGATGTGACCACCGCTGCAGGCAGTGAGAAAACAGGCATGATTATTCTGGCGCTGTACATTATCTGCAGTATCGGCCACGCCGGCGCAAATGTTTATTACGACAGCTTCCTCACAGATGTAACTACTGTGGACCGCATGGACAAAGTATCCACCATGGGCTACGGCATGGGTTATATCGGTGGCAGCTCCATTCCGCTGATTATATTTCTTATACTGAACCTTATCGGTCTGCCTATGACCACCTGCCTGACAATCGCTTTTGCTCTGACAGCTGTGTGGTGGGCAGTGTTCTCCATACCGATGTTTAAAAATGTTCACCAGGTAAACGGCATTGAACCATATAAGGGTGCTGTAAAAGACGCAGTAAAAGGCCTGGGCGCCACTGCAAAGGAAATTTTCGCCAATAAACCCATGTTTATCTTCCTTGTGGCATACTTTTTCTACATAGACGGTGTAAACACCATTATCCACATGTCCACAATATACGGCTCATCACTGGGTATAGACTCCACACAGATGATGCTGGCACTGTTGCTTACCCAGGTTCTGGGACTGCCATTCGCCATGGTGTACATAAAAGCGGCTGAAAAGTTTGGCACTCGCACCATGATAGGCTTTGGTATCTGTATGTATATGTTTATCTGCGTATTCGGTTTCTTCCTGCGCAGTGCATGGCAATTCTGGATGCTGGCAGTGCTGATAGCCACCAGCCAGGGCGGCATACAGTCAATGAGCCGCAGTATGTACGGCAAACTGATACCTGACAAAAGCCGCAGCGGCGAATTTTTCGGTTTTTACGATATTTTCGGTAAATTCTCTGCAATTATGGGGCCTACACTGTTCGGCTGGAGCACAGCCTTTGCCCAGAACAGAATTATGGCTAAAATGGGCATCGACCACACTGCACCGGCCGAAGTGCTGGACGCAGTCAGCAGCCAGGCATCCCCGTGGGGTGTACTGAGCGTACTGATTATATTTATAATCGGCGCACTGCTTTTCTTTTTCCTTTTCCCGAAAGCCGCAAAACAGGCTGAAAACTGATTATTTTTTCACTGAAGGTATAAACTATGGCTGACAATTATACTCATCAATACAACGCCCACAACGCTATGAAGATAGCCGGGTACACACCCCGAAACCTGAATGCGTTTATTATCGGGGCAAACGGACCGGACCCGCTGTTCTGCTATCAGATGTACAATCCCCTGAGAAAACACAATCTGTCTGACCTGGGACATCTGATGCACCAGGAAAAAACCGGGCTGTTTTTACAGAATCTGTTCCGCCTGGCACGGACCGATGCACAAAAGGATTATTGTCTGGGCTTTCTGTGCCATTACGCTCTGGACAGCACTATTCATCCTTATGTAAATTATCTGTCCCAGACATACGGCTCACCTTACAATATCCCATCCGGCCACGGCTATTTTGAAAGCGCACTGGACAGCCGGATAAGCATGAAAACTGAAGGCACTCCAACACCTGCGGTAAATAAGTATTTCCCGGAAACTGACAAACTGTATATGGACCAGATTGCCACACTGCTGAAACGCGCCGTAGATGCCACCTACCCTGACCACATATATCCACGCAGTGAATATATCCAGGCTTTCAAGGATTTCAGAACAATCAAAAAACTGTTCTGTCCACCGACAAAGATAATGTTCCCTGTGATGCATATAGCTGAAAAAGTGCTGAAATTTTCCGAAGGCTTTATCCTCAGTCACATGCAGCCATGCACAAGAGAGCTGCCTGAAATCCCATTCTGGCAGAACACAGCCGCAGGACTGTACAGTGTAGAAACACTGGATGACATTCTGCTGCGCGCCGACTATCTGGCAGCGGAGAATATCAAAAACGGTCTGGAATATTTCAAAGGTATATCTACAGCCAGTGACCTGTTGGAATGCATAGGAAACAAAAGCTACGACACCGGTCTGACAATTGATAAATAAAATATGTATTTATAACAACAAAAAGGACACCCGGGGTGTCCTTTTTTGATGTGTTATTTTACCTGTTCCAGCTTTTTCAGAATCTGCTGTTTATTTTTAAGCTGAGTTGACGGAATAGCCTGTACATAATCGTAGGCATCTGTAAGAATCTGTTTTGTGTACAGATTTTCCAGTGTCTGCATCTGTATACCCTCGCTCCACGGTGATGAGTCCTCTGTTGTCACAGTTATGGATATCTGAGAGGCATCCAGCTGTGAAAAATCAAATTTTTCCATGGAGTAAATACCATTGCCGTCTGCTTTTTCAATATATCTCGAACCATATACAGAAATCATAATATCCAGCATAATTTTCACACAGCTGTTCAGAAAAGACGTATATGCCTGCTTCTGATTTTCCAGCGGGATGGTAGCAGAGCGCTGTACCGCCAGAATGGCAGAGGTATTTTCCGGGTTTACATTACCCAGAGAAGTATCATTGGCCCCCATAAACTCTTTTGTATAGGCCACTGTTTTTTCCACCAGGTCCATCAGCTGGGCTGACATGTCGTTAGCTTTGAAAGAGGTGGCGACAGCGTCATGAGGATTGCCAATCACGCCTATTGCTGCACCTACCTTATTTGTCCATTTGTCCAGCTTGGTTTTGTCAAAAAACACCTTTGGAAAAGCCATGGTTTTCTGATGCAGCAGCGCCATAGCCCACAGCTTGTTTACAGCAATCTGGTTGGGAATAAGGTTTTCCACCACACCCACACCGTGATAGGAGTTTTTATCTGTATCCCATGTAAACTTCGCCACCGGATACAGGCTGTATCCCAGGCACATGGGCGGTGTCACCACCTGGTCTTTAGTCACCTGTGTGTACCACACTTTGCCGTCCTGTCTGTACATTTTGGTAATCAGCGTAACCATAGGTACGCTCTCTATGCTGTTCATATAGCTTTCATCTGCTTTTATTTTTTCTGAAGCCTGTCCGTTTTCCTTTGCCATATTCTGTACAGTTTCCAGATATTCGCGCTTTTCTATAATAATAAACGGCTGTGACTGAATATCATCTGAATAAGGATTGGCAAACAGCACATTTGTGGATTTCAGTGTCTGACATCTGATAGTACCGGCATCGTAATACCAGTACAGATAACCGTCACCGATAACCACACCATCCAGCACAGCAGCATAAGACCGATTTTCCAGCTGTGAATTTTCCACGGCCTGCTGCAACCGTATATTTATCATATCAGCCTTTGCCACATTTTCCGGTGTATGGATATATGGAGAAACATATACCCCTATATCACCGCTGGCAACCATAGCCGTCAGAAAAGAACACACCCTGCGGATAAAATTCAGCACCGGCTTGTCCAGGTCGGGTGCATATACACCCTGCCACTGCCTGCCTATGTAAAAATTCTCGTGCATTGTGGTTTTGTCATAATAATCCTGCAGCACATTGTAGTTTACACCCTTTCTGTATTCAGTCATTACTGTTGATACATCTGTTTCAATCTTCATCTCTTCTCTGCCCCCTTCCGCTGCCGTCATAGTTCATAATATTCTGCCACTGCACATTGTCATTATTTTTTTCAGAGTGCAGTCTGCCGGCAATAAAGCAGCTTTTCCACTTGTAATACTGTGTGGTAAAAAATGTAAGCGCAATGCCCAGAACCAGCCCTGTTATAAATTCGCTCATCAGCCTGCCCCGCTTCCTTTCAGCAATTTTTCATATCCGGTCCAGGCCGCCAGCCATATAACACTGCCCTGAGTGATACCAGCAAAGATGCAGCCTGCCAGTGCCCGGCTGTCTGTAATAAGATTTGTCCCTGTCAGATGCAGCATCACCACACCGCAGGAACACAGCAGCAGAATAAAAGGTATAAACCTGTTTTCTATACTGCTCTTTTTCACCGCCATACCTATACCCCACAGCATAGGTACAACTATCAGCAACTGAGGGTCAATATATTCCCTGATTACTTCAATATCCATATATCTCACTCCTTTTACATTATATGTGCGGTCATCGCAGCCTCTATTTTGCTCACTCTGGCAGCCAGGCTGTAATGCCTTTCATCCTGTTTTTCCTGTTTATGTTTTATGTCGTCAATGCCTGCTTTCACATAGCCTATTTCCGATATTATGGTGGCTGTTTCACGGGAGGCACGGGCTATATCAGCATCAGATGTTCTTTTTGCTCCATACATCCCTGTGAACATACCCACCAGTGCAGAAACCATGCTTATCAGCAGCGTAATTTCTATTTGCATATTTCCTCCCCTGTTTCCTGTGGGTCCGTTTTTTCCAGCCAGTAGTCTATACTCCGTTTTACACGGGCATATTTTTTTACCGCCTGCCGGTATGTCATACCGCGGTTTTTATTGTATCTGTTCTGTATCACCTGCATAGCTATGTATCGGGCTATATTATCATTATATTTATAATTTCCCCTGTCCATAACCGGTTTACAGCTTATCTGCAATATCTTTTATCCGTTTCAGACTGTTTTCCAGCAGGGTATTTCTCTCCCTGAGCTGTGTGTTTTCGCTTCTGAGGCCGTCTATGGTTACATCACGGTTGTCCTCTTTCATCCAGTGGTAACCGCCGTCATTCATCACAATCACATCACTGCCCAGAATGAATATTTCGTCCGGCTTCAGCTGTTTGTTGATTTTCCACACATAGGCACCGGTACGGTCTTTGACAGCAGTTTTCTGCCAGCCTGTAGGATAGAAAGGAGCCTGCCCCACCTCCAGATGAATGTGGTTGCCTATGGCACCTGCACTGCCCTCACGGTAAAACTTTTCACCCTGGCGGAATACTTTTCCCACTGCTATGCCCAAAGCTTTCAGGTCCTCGTCATCTATATGCAGCAGCATAAAAACCAGCTTTCTCGCCTGCCCGTCTGCACACAGCACATTTTCCAGCGTTTCAAACCACACTGCGTTATATTTTCCATATATACGCTTTACCTGTATGTCACATGGGGCATAGGCCCAGTCTTTTTCCATATCCCTGCCGCCCAGGTCCAGCGCCCAGCTGCCGGTATGTGAATAACTGGTATAGTCCACATTACCGCCCTCATAGCGACCGTAGCCCTGGGTCACTCGCATATACTCCATAAAAAATTTACACTTCTGCATCGGTACCTCCTTTCATGATTTCGTCCATCTGGTCCCGGGTAATCACGCCCTTTGCCACGGCGTGCTGCACCTGCTGGTCCTGCCAGTAGCCCTTGTCATAAAAATATTTTATTTTTTCGTACATATCACACCTCCAGCAAAGTATCGGTCATCATGGCGGTATAAGTAGCCTGGGCATCTGTGGTTTCTGCACGGCTGTTTGCCCGGGCAGCCAGCAATGCATTTGCATCTTCCAGAGCTGCAATCCTGTCTACCGCCTGTGCCATATCCCGGCGCAGCTGTGCCACTTCTTTCAGAATCATATCAGTTTTTGTTATATTATTTACCCCATATCTTTCCACCTTTAAGGTAATTGTAGTTGTTTACAGCATCACCTATGGTATAAATACGCACCGCCTTGCATCTGCAGGTGTGAGGTTGCATTATAATATCCTGGTGCACTGATGGCAGCAGCGCGCTGACATTATCCACCCAGTCTGTGAGATATTCCATGCTGTCATCCTCCAGAATGGCCGCAACCCTGTACTGCTGTGTGCCGTAAGAAGCCATATTCACCTTGTACACCCATACAGAGCTGCCTGATGTAAATTCATACTGTACATAGGCATCATCAACATTACCCAAATAGGCTGACGGTGTGGTTTCGGTGAGGGTAGGTGGATACTGAAAAGCAACATAACTGTTATAGTCATAGCCGTTGTGTGTAACTGTACCGTAAGGGGAAGTTGCGCTCTGCATAGATGGAGAAACCACCGGCAATGAGGCATCCAGGGCAGCTATAAATGTGCTGTCAGCCAGCATAGTGGTCTGAATTTCTGTTGACCTGATAAAATAGGCCATCGCATTGGCGCTGTTTACCAGAGAACCCAGAGTTTCGCTGTCCGCCAGTATTTCCTCCGCAGTGGTATAGCCTGTAGTCAGACCAGCGCATTTCTGCCAGGTTGTCAGTTGATTTGCAGGTGCTGTTTCACCGTCCGGAATGCCTGCACCTCCGGTTTTAAAAAAACAGTTCCACACATTGCTCACTGTTGCCCAGCTCAGAACACCTGTGACAACTGTTCCTTTTTCAAAAATCACATCATCTTCTATCCTTTCGGCCAGCTGATTCCAGCATCTGCATTCCACGCCGTTTACTGCCATGGTGTCCCCCCGTTCCCATGCGGCAGTGGATGTGAATTTTATATTATTACCCGTGCCGGTCAGGTTGTGTACAGTACCTGTTTTGCTGTGCGTATAAGTGCTGATGCCGTTATCGGCCTGCCGTGCGCGGTCTATCACGCCGTCGCCGTCAGTGTCGTACACTGCTGCAGTCATATCGCCGCTGCCTGCGGAAAACACCGCATCAGCCAGGTCCTGTTTTGACACAGTTTCGTCCACATTGGCGTTAAAAAATGGTATAACCACACTGCGCACCACTTCTTCCACCTTTTCCTGCATTTCTCTGGCAGACAGATTCGGTGTATCGGCCATACCTATTACACCTTTGCCTGCCAGGTCACTGTCTGTTATTTTTTTAAGAGCCATTTTTCCTCCTTATCTGTAATACGAGCCTGTGGTGTATTCAAAACCTGCTTCATACAGCCCAAAAGGCTCATTTACCGTATTGTTTTCCAGACGGATAGCTGTTTTGTCCACATTTTTCAGCCTTATGCCTCTGGAAATTATTTTTGGTGTTTTATCTGTTGACCAGGTGAATTTTGACCAGCAGATTTCTGACCATTTGAAATATCTGGCGGTGGTATCATCCACAAACAGTCCGTGCCACACCCCTTTTATCTGGGCCAGCACATTCACACTGGTTCTCACCGCAGTGGCACATGTAACCCACAGGCGGTGTACCGTTTTGTTTCTCACCTGATTGTCCCCGTCAAATTCGCCGCTCTGCCACACTGCATGTATGGCCCGGCCGGCATCATTGAAACTGGCTGGCGAATTGTAATCAGTGTAAAATCTGCCGATTTTACCACCTGTAGTAGCAAAGCACAGTCTGCCCTCCTGTACAAAAAGCAGACGGATGTCCTCCGGTATCTGCCAGTGGAAACACTCATACTGATAACGGGAATATTCCTTGTCTTCCTCGTGACTTTTCTGCAAGGTGTCCAGCAGAAAAATATCACTGCCGCTGGCCAGAACATAAAAATCGCCATAGGCCACCGCTGTACAGCCTGTATATATCTTATCCTTCAACACAGGGTTTATATAAAAACTGCGCAACTGGGTAAAATGCCTGTCCTCTGCTTCTTTTTCAGTGATAGCATATACACCCTCCCCGGTGAGAAACAGAGCGTCACCGGCCATATTTACAAAGGAATTCCGGCTTACTGCGCTGGGACCCTCCAGCGCATTCACCACAGGATATGAGTAAAAATTCTCATCTCCGCCGGAGCAGCTGCGCACCAGTATGTTCAGGTTTCGCTCCCCGTTTCTGCGGTGGACAAACAGCTTGTCTCCTTTCACACTATAGCCTGTAACCGGGCTGTTTGTGCTGCCGGCCAGGTCGGTGTTTTCCCGTCCGAAAAAGGCCGGATTTTCTCCCTGTGAAAACCATTCCCTGCCAGGGTGGTCAGGATTGCCCGAAATAAACAGTGTATCTGGCTTACCACCTGGACCAAACATGGCCATAACCGTACATTTGTCCAGAACAGTGCTGTCATTGCCATCGTCCTTTTCATATACGATAAATACATTGCTTTCCTCCGGATTTCTGGGCGCTGGCGGTGCTGTAGCAAAGGTGACCGTTCCTCTGGCTGAGTCAACAGTGATACCACTGCCATCTGTGTATTCTACGGCACTTCCGTCGTCGGCATAAACCACAGCCGTTACGCTGCCTATGGTGATTTCTGTCCGGCTAAGCATATACAGTACCGACACCCCATCAGCAATAAAGCCTTCACAGCGGCGCTGTGTAAGTATATTCACCTGTTCATACTTTTCACCGCCCCCAACAGGCTTTTTATTGATGTAGATGGTTGGTATATAAGCGCCTTCTGCTATACCTTTTACATTTTCACCGTCAAAGGTCACAAAACGCTTGCCGTCCAGTATATACAGCTTGTCGGCTATCTGTACGCTGCGACTGAAATTGTCAGCGGCATCGGAATAAATGCTGACACCGTCTATATAAAAATTCTCTCCGCAGTGAACAAGGCATATCTCCTCATCTCCCTTTCGCAGAAAATGCACACCGTTTATATTTCCCATCCACACACGGCTATCCAGCCGGTAGCCGGTACGCTTGTGAATTTTCCCCACTTCACTGCGCACCATATTCATGCCGTCCACACATCTCTGCGGTGACACATTGGCAGGTGCATGGGCATAGTCCACGCCTTTGAAATCAGTCCATCTGTATACCTGTCTTTTTTCTTTTTTGCCCTGTTCCTGCTTTATCATAATTCACCTCCGTAGCAGTCTGAAATGCTTTCCTCCCTCATTCCTGCCGCTGTCTGCAGCGAATCGATGAATCTGTTGCGGAAATGGGCGGACAGGTAATCGTTTTCCCTGTCGCTGTGCAGAAAAGCCGCCACTCCCAGAGGCAGGCAGACACGGCATATCTCCTGGTCCATATCCACCGTGTCTGACAGGGATGTGACCATATGCATCAGTGCAATCTGTGGCACATTCTGTTTTTCCCTGATTGCATTTTCCGCTTTTGTGGCTTCTGCCATAGTCACATTCAGCCATATAAGCGGCAGTCTTTTATCGGGAAAGTCATCCAGCCTTTCCCCCGCCATACCAAAAGCAATATCCAGTATTTCGTAAACTGTCATAATACTCCTTTCTCCGGAATAAAGGCGGCAGGAAAGACCTGCCGCCCTTTCCGGGATTTGTGGTTATTTCAGATTTTATCAGCCCAGAACAACTGTGTTTACAGCTGAATTGAACATACCTTCCTTTTTGGCATAAGCTTTTACAGTATTGCCAGGAATATTGCCGGCATGGGAGCCACGCAGTGCGGAAGTGGAATAACGAGGGTCGGAACCATCAGTTGTGTACCAGATTTCCACACCTGTAGTGTCACATGTAAGTGCACCTGTGGAAGCGATTGCAGGCATTGCACACTGTGTTGCATTGCCGTCCCCTGTGTCAATTTCAGCGTAAACGCCCCAAGCGCGTGGACCGAACACAAAGCAGTCGTAATATTCCCTGCCTTCCAGCAGATGACCGGAAATACCCGGTGGGTCTTTATGCAGCTTTGTTTCGCTGAGCTTCACCGGTGCTGTGGCTGCATTTTTATGAATAATCATAAAGTTCACATTTGCAGGCCAGCGTGTCACAGGCACTTTGATAACCTGCATATTGTCATAGCTGCCCACAATACCTTTGGCCAGAGCTTCCTTGCCCAGCTCCTGCACAGCCATAAATTCGTCAGAATGTTTCAGCATTTTGTAACCCTGTGTGGATACAAACAGCATTCTGTCATACGCAGGCACTTCCATATCGTCCAGCATTGCGCCTGCTTCACTGATGCGGTCGCAGATGTTTGATTTGGACATTGCTGTTGCGTTGCCGATGATAAAACCAGCCTGGTGTGCCAGTTTGTCAAATACATATTTGTCAAATTCAGGTACTGCTCTTTCTGCAATCTGCAGCATCAGCATTTTGCCTGCATTTTTTGCATAACCCTGGTCAGCATCGTTGCCTTTGTCGATTGTCAGTGCAAAGCTGCGGTCCTGTGTAAGTGTCAGCTCCTGCACAATGTCCTGCATTTCTGTAGGGCTGCCATAACGGTTTGTGCCTGTGCGTTTGTAAGCGTTCATCGGCACTGTTACAGGTGAAAGAATTTTTACTGTTTTCGCACCTGTGAATTCATAGTCGCTGCACAGCTTACCTGCGATAAGGCTTTCCCTGCGGAAAGCGCTCTGTGTCACATCACTGTGGAGCGTAAAAAGATTTACTGCCATTTCTTATCTCTCCTTTTCCTTTTGTGGTAATCAATACTGCTGCATAGCCTGCATAAATCCCAGCGTGAATGGGTCTTTTTCACCTTCGCCGCCTTCGCTTTTCAGTGTCAGCGGTTTGTGACTGGCCTGCTCCAGCTTGGCTTTCAGCTCTTCGTTTTCTTTTTTCAGGCGTGTGTTTTCCCACATACTCATCACTTCGCCCATGCTTTTACCGGCATACAGACTTTCCAGCATTTCGCCCGGCATCTTTGAAATCACATAGTCTGCCAGTGCTTCTTTGTCCAGCTTCCTTTCAGGTTTGGTTTCTTCTTTCTGTGTCAGCTCCCATTCCTGAATTTGCTTTTCCTGCTCTTTGTCAGTCAGCTTCTGTTTTTCCTGCTTTTCCATTTTTTCACCTCCCTGTGCGAATTTACAGTTCTCTGGAACCGGATTAAACTATTTGTTCCCTGCCCTGTGCTTCTATCATAAATCCGCCACGGCAATTTCTCATCCCGTTCCAGTCCACTGCCAGTCCCCCCATTTTCCCGCAAAAGAAAAAGCCCCGGCATACACCGGGGCTAAAATATAAAAAATTGCAAACAAAAAGCGGACTGTACAGTCCGCTAAAAGTTATAAAATCACAGCCGCTCTATTATTTATATTTACGTTTACGAGCTGCTTCAGCTTTTTTCTTGCGTTTTACGGATGGTTTTTCGTAATGTTCACGTTTGCGAACTTCAGCAAGAACGCCTGATTTTGCACATGAACGCTTAAAGCGACGAAGTGCTGAATCCAGAGATTCATTATCTTTTACTCTAATTTCTGACATCTATTTTCACTCCCTTACGCTTTTTAGCTCTTGATTAACAGCGATGTTACCATCACCGTCACAAAATAATTATACAGATATTAATGGCCGTTGTCAATAAAAACTTTATCTAATAATGGTAAAATATTGATATTTAAACGACATAATATCCATGTTGACCAGCCGGGCGCAAAACCTAACCGCTCTGCGCCCAGTCTGATTAAAAGCAATTATTATTTAACAACGATATTTACCATTCTGCCAGGTACATAAATCTGTTTTACGATTGTTTTACCTTCTGTGAATGCCGCCACATTCTGCTCTGCCATAGCCATAGCGATGATGTCATCTTTGGCTGCATCAACAGCAACTGTGATTTTGCCTCTCAGTTTGCCGTTTACCTGCACTGGCAGTTCAACTGTGGAATCCACGCATTTAGCTTCATCATAAACAGGCCACTGTGATACTGAGCAGATACCTTCGCCGCCCAGGATTTCCCACATTTCGTCTGTCATATGAGGAGCAAATGGGTTCAGCAGCTGAACAAATGTTTTCAGTTCACCTTTTGTAACGCTGCCTTTGTCATAAATTTCGTTGAGCACACCCATCATTGCAGCGATGGCTGTGTTGAAGCCCAGGGACATAATGTCGTCCTGTACTTTTTTGATAAGTTTGTGGAATGTGCTTTCCAGCTCTTTGGAATATTCTTCACCTTCCACCATAATATCCTGCAGTTTCCATACTCTGTCCAGGAAGCGTGCGCAGCCTTTGATAGAGTTGTAGGACCATGGAGCAGCTTTTTCAAAGTCGCCCATGAACATTTCATACATACGGAATGTGTCAGCACCGTATTCGTTTACAATGTCGTCAGGATTTACTACATTTCCGCGGGATTTGGACATTTTTTCCCCTGTTTCACCCAGAATCATACCGTGGGAAGTTCTCTTTGCATATGGTTCAGCAGTTGGTACTGCGCCGATGTCATAGAGGAATTTGTGCCAGAAACGTGAGTACAGCAGGTGGAGAGTTGTATGTTCCATACCGCCGTTATACCAGTCAACAGGCATCCAGTATTTCATTTCATCCCAGTCAGCCAGTGCTTCATTGTTGTTTGGGTCAATGTAGCGCAGGAAGTACCAGGATGAGCCGGCCCACTGTGGCATTGTATCTGTTTCGCGTTTTGCAGGGCCGCCGCAGTGCGGACAGGTTGTGTTTACCCATTCTGTGCAGCGTGCCAGAGGGCTTTCACCTTCGCCTGTTGGTTCAAAGTCCAGCAGTTCAGGCAGTTCCAGAGGCAGCTGTTCCTCAGGCAGTGGCTGCCAGCCGCAGTGTTCGCAGTAAACCATAGGGATTGGTTCGCCCCAGTATCTCTGACGGGAGAAAATCCAGTCACGGAGTTTGTAGTTTGTCTTTTCAACGCCGATGCCTTTTTCTTCCAGATGCTTGATGATAGCAGCTTTTGCATCTTCAACGGACATGCCGTTGAGAATGCCGCTGTTTACCATAACACCTGTGTCACAGTCTGTAAATGCAGCTTCATCCACATTGCCGCCTGCTACTACTTCAACAATAGGCAGACCAAATTTCTTTGCAAATTCCCAGTCGCGTGTATCATGGCCAGGAACAGCCATAATGGCGCCTGTACCGTAAGTAGCCAGAACATAGTCAGAAATAAAGATAGGAATTTCTTTTTCAGTGAGAGGGTTGATAGCTTTTACACCCTGCAGCTGAACGCCTGTCTTTTCTTTGGCCAGCTCTGTTCTTTCCATATCGCTCTTTGTGGCGGCAGCTTCTCTGTAAGCCACTACTTCGTCATAGTTTGTAAGAACATCTTTCCATTCTTCAATGAATTTGTGTTCAGGAGCTATAACCATATATGTTGCGCCATAGATTGTGTCAGGACGTGTTGTATAGATTTCCAGCACATGGCCTTCTGTTGTTGCAAATTTCACCTGTGCGCCTTTTGAACGGCCAATCCAGTTTTTCTGCTGTGCAACAACAGGTGGAATAAAGTCTACAGTATCCAGACCGTCAATCAGTTTGTCTGCGTAGTCTGTGATTTTCAGCACCCACTGGCTCTTTGTTTTGTGTACAACACTGCTGCCGCAGCGTTCACAAACGCCGTTTACTACTTCTTCGTTGGCCAGAACAACTTTACAGCCGGTACACCAGTTTACGTTCATTTCCTTTTTGTATGCCAGACCGTGTTTGTACAGCTGGAGGAAAATCCACTGTGTCCATTTGTAATAGTTTTTGTCAGTTGTGTTTATTTCTCTGTCCCAGTCAAAAGACAGACCCAGGCTCTGGAGCTGTGATTTGAAACGGGCAACGTTGTTTTTGGTAACAACTTCAGGATGAATGTGGTTTTTCATCGCAAAGTTTTCTGTTGGCAGACCAAAAGCATCCCAGCCCATTGTGTACATAACATTATGGCCTGTCATTCTCTTGTAACGGGAAATAATATCCATGGCTGTGTATGAACGGGGGTGTCCCACGTGCAGACCGGCACCAGATGGGTATGGGAATTCAATCAGGCCGTAAAATTTCGGCATTGTTCTGTCAGCTTTTGTTTTGAATGTTTTTTCTTCTGCCCATATTTTCTGCCATTTGGCTTCTGTGGCTTTAAAATCGTATTTCATTTTTCTCTCCGTTGTAAACAAAATTAATCTAAATCGATGGCGATTTCTTCACCGTCAGCCCACAGTTTGTCCAGATTGTAGTAATTTCTTGCTTCAGGGTGGAAAACATGTACAATTACGGTGTCATAATCCATCAGTATCCAGTTTTTGGATTCATAGCCTTCTACTCTGGAAGGTCTGAGATTGTGCTGAGTTTCTAGCTGAAATTCAACCTCATCAGCCAAAGCTTTTACCTGAGTAGTAGAAGTACCTGTTGCGATAACAATATAGTCTGTTACGATTGTCAGGTCGTCGATTTTTAGCACTTTTACATCGTGCGCTTTCTTTGCATCCAGAATTTTAGCGATAGAAGTGGATAGTTCTAAACCTTTCATATTTCCTCCTTGCAGTTTATTTGCCTGTACGCTAATACACAGGCATGATTTCCCTTTTATTATATGTAAAAGGAATGTTTTTATTTTAAAGCTTTTTCAGCCTAAAATCAATATAAATTTAATTATTCTGCAGTCTGTGCCCCTGCCAGAATGTCGCCGATGGTTTTCAGGCTGCCGGCTACCCTGCCGTATTCATAAACCACTTCACCTGCCGGTGGTGTACCTGGCAGCTTCAGCTGGTCTGCGGAAATCTGGTCCTGATACGGTCTGAAATATGTGTTCAGAATATCAGCCCAGTCCTGTTTATCGGCAACCAGAATATTGCTTTTGCTTGTTTTTCCTTCAAAAATCACATCATAGCCATAAACAGCAGGCTTTACCAGTGTCATATCCTCATAAGCCACTGAAAAACCGAATTTGGCCATGGAAGCAATTCTTGTCATGCTCAGGTCAGTTGTGATGTACTGGGTAAATCTTGGCAGTACCTTGATAAAGTCAGATACATTCAGATTTTCCATAAAGTTTTTAACCAGTGAAGCGTAAAAATAGTTCTGTACTTCCAGTCTGGCTGTATCGCCGCCCGGATAGTTTCTGTTTCTTACAATAGCTTCCACATACTCACCGTTTACCTGATGCCAGCCCGGTTCGGCAATAAGCGTATGGCTTTCGCCTGTTGTTTTGTCCACCAGAATTACAGGATAAGGCACATACATTTCAAAGCCCCAGTCAATCCAGTCAACCATAGCAATCAGCGCGTCCATATCCAGTGTCACATAATGGTCCACTGCCAGGCCCAGCTTATCATTTACCACTTTAACCAGGTTCATAATCTGATTTTCTTCACTGCCGTGGCCGTAAACAGCGTTAAACTTTTTACTGCCGCCTGTTTTTACATCATCACCTACAAAGGTATCGCGTGGAATTTGCAGTGCGGATACTTTTTTGCCTTCCACATCCAGTGTTACATACAGCATTGTGTCTGTATTGGCAGATGTTCTGCCTTCTGTATAGTCGATACCGCACACAAGGATATTCACCACCTTGTCCTGCAAATCTTCAGCAGTTCTTATATCTTTGTCAATCTTTTCGCCGCTGCCGAACATACCGCCGAACAGCTTATTCACACAGAACATCACGCCGCCTACAACGATGGCAACAGCCAGCAAGCCGGCCAGCATTCTGTTTCTTTTTACCTGTCTTCTTCTGCGTCTTTTTTCGCTTTCGGTAACTCGTGTGTGCTTTTTATTAGCCATTAGTATTTCCTCCGTGGTTTAACCGTGTAAAATATTCCAGTGCAGCATAGCTGTCGGAATCTATCACACCGTTTTTCTCTTTCAGCCAGTTTATACTGTCGGTCAGGGCCTGCTCCATGGCAATATCCAGGTCCGTCCAGGCCAGCTTCAGCAGATTTTCCTTTTCCGGATAGCTTCTTTCCTCGCTCAGCATATCGGCCAGATAAATCACTTTTTCAAGGTCACTCATACCGGGTCTGCCACAAGTGTGGCTTTTGATGGCCATGAGAGTCTCGCTGTCGTCTATCTGCATTTCCCTGCAGGCATAGTCCGCAGCCGCAAACCCGTGCAGCACAGGCACAGGTTTTCCTTTTATTCTTTTAATTATATCACTTTGCATAGCTCTGTGCAACATAATGGACTCATCGGCCTGCTTCATAATATCGTGCAGAAGTGCAGCCAGGCGCGCTTTTTTCACATCCACCCCATATTTTTCGGCCAACCGGGCCGCCAGCTTTTCCACATTAAAAGCGTGCTGTGCTCTTTTTTCTCTCAGCATCAGCGGCACCAGCAGACGGGCAGTGCCCAGATTTCTTTCATAATAATCAGCAGCATAAAGATGATTGGCTTTTATAATTTTCGCCACATCGCCGTCAACCCACCGTGAAAAATCCTCCTCCGCGGCTATCATATCTCTCAATTGTGTGGAAGAAACCGGTACAACTCTGCTTTTCAGTACTGTGGTTTTGGGTGAATACACCTTGATTTCCTCCACAGCCCGATTTATAAGGCTCCGGTCGTCATAATCGCGGGCAAACACCAGAAAAGTCACATTCTGCGCCAGATATTCCCATTTTTTCCAGGTTTTCATATTCACGGCACTGTCTGCGCCTATTACAAAATAGATACTGGCTCCGGGATAAAGAGATTTCAGATAATCCACAGTAATATAACTGTAGCTTCTCTCTGTGCTTTCCCCTTCAAAAGAAGACACCTCCATATCCACACCCAACTTGGAAAATGCTGTTTCAGCCATCAGCTTTCTGATGGCAAAAGGCACTTTACAGCCAGCCTTATGTCCCGGTGTACCTACAGGCATAATTATGATTTTGTCAAATTCTTTGTACTCAAGGGCAGTTTCCAGAATAGAGTAATGACCGTTGTGAACAGGGTCAAAAGAACCGCCGAAAAGTAAAATATCCATAGCGTCTCCTTCGAGAGATTACAGTGTTGTCAGATTTTTCAGGTCAAATTTAGAATCCTTTGCTTTCTGTTTGAACAGAACAATTTTGGAACCGATTACCTGTACACATTCACAGCCCAGTTCTTCTGCCAGCAGTGCGCCTGCCTCTTTTGCAGAATATGCACAGTTTTCCAGAACGTGCAGTTTGATAAGTTCGCGTGCGTTGAGAGCTTCTTCAATGCCCCTTACGCTTTCTTCTGTAAAGCCTGTTTTGCCAATCTGATATATAGCGTTCAGTGGCTGTGCCTGACCGCGCAGAAATGCGCGCTGTTTAGATGTTATCATAATTTCTCCTTTTAATATTCTTTATATAGTTAGTAAATTGTAAAATTTTTCTTAATTTCAATAGTTTGCGAGATTTTAAATAATATATTTATATCTCGCAATAGATACCTTTCGGTACGATGTGGGCATCGTACCCTACGCGGGGTGGGTATCGGGAGGAGTGCAACGCCACTACGCTCGCAGGACGAGCTCGCGTTTTTGCCTGCGGCAAAACCATTCCGTCGCTACGCTTCCTCCCGATTTTTTATAAGCGCGTGACGTTAAGTTGCCGATTTGAAAATGCGAAGCATTTTTTGGAGGCAATAGTGACGCGCACACCTTCTACGCGTTGGGGTCCGGGGGAGTCGCAACCCCCGGGACTTTTGGTTACTTTTGGTCTCAAAAGTAACAACGCTTTCAGTGTTCCATAAAGTATCTTTTTATATAAATTATAATTTATTAAAACTCTGTCTTTGCAATTTCCTCGCCCAGCATTCTCAATGCCTGGCCGCGGTGACTGATAGCATCTTTAGCTTCAGCTGTCATCTGTGAATAGCTGGTATCACCCACCATAAACACAGGGTCATAACCGAAACCGCCGTCGCCCATCCTTTCAAAGCCTATCCAGCCTTTACAGCGTCCTGTGCATACCACATGGCTGTCTTCACCGTTTTCGCGTGGGATATAAAGGCACACACTGCTTACAAACCGTGCTGTGCGCTTTTCTCTTTCCACACCCTCAAGGGCTGCCAGCAGCTTGTCGATGTTGTCATCATCTGTACAGCCTTCACCGGCATAACGCGCTGTATATACGCCAGGTGCGCCGTCCAGATAGTCAACCTCCAGACCGGAGTCATCACTTATGGTAGGCATATGGCAGATTTCTGCAATTGTTTTTGCTTTGATAACGGCATTTTCTGCAAAGGTTGTGCCGTTTTCTTCAATTTCAATATCAATGCCCAGCTCGCGCAGAGTTTTTGCATCGTGGCCCAGAGCGTGAAGGATTCTCTGGATTTCTTTCAGCTTTTTGGCATTGTTGGTAGCTGCTGCAAAAATCATTATTCTTCCTCGCTTTCTGTAAGGCTCACCAGTGTTTCAGCGAATTCTTTAGGGTCGAACACCATCAGGTCGTCCATACCTTCGCCCACACCCACAAAGCGCACAGGTACGCCCAGATTGCGCTTGATAGAGATAACACTGCCGCCTTTGGCTGTGCCGTCCAGCTTTGTCAGGACAATGCCTGTGGCATCAGCCGCAGAGATAAACTCTTTTGCCTGACTGATGGCGTTCTGGCCTGTAACAGCTTCCAGTACAAGGAATGTTTCAACTGCGGCATTTTCATCAGCCTTTGTAACCACACGGCGGATTTTTGCCAGCTCTGCCATCAGGTTCTTTTTGTTGTGGAGACGGCCGGCTGTGTCACAGATAACAATGTCATATCCGCCATTTTTTGCTTTTGTTACAGCATCAAACACTACAGATGCAGGGTCTGCTCCTTCATCATGCATAACAATGTCCACGCCTGCTCTGCCTGCCCATTCGTTCAGCTGGCTGGCTGCTGCGGCACGGAAAGTATCGGCCGCTGCCAGCAGTACTTTTTTACCCTGCTGTTTGTACAGGTTTGCCAGCTTGCCGATGGAGGTGGTTTTTCCCACGCCGTTTACGCCGATAATCAGTATTACAGCCGGTGTGGTGGACAGGTCCAGTTCTCGGTCAGCTGTCAGCAGTTCAGTGATAATATCTTTCATCAGCACCACTGCCTCTTCGCCTGTCTTTACTTTTTCTTTCTTTACTCGTCTTTCCAGTTCGTCTACCAGATACTGGCTGGTTTCATAGCCTACATCGGCCAGAATCAGCTGGTCCAGCAGGTCTTCGTACATATCGTCATCTATCTGTGAGTTGGTCAACGCCTTTGTGATAGAGTCAAAAATACCGCCTTTTGTCTTTTTCAGACCAAAACCAAGTTTGCTTAAAATACCCATTTTTGTTCTCCTTTAATTAAGAATAGATGGTGAAAGATTATCCACATCCAGTTTCAGCAGTTTGGAAATGCCGTCCTCCTGCATGGTTACACCATACAGTACGTCTGCGGCTTCCATTGTACCGCGGCGGTGTGTGATAACGATAAACTGTGTTTTGTCACAGATTCTGTGGAGATAGTTTGCATATCTGGATACGTTTACATCGTCCAGCGCGGCTTCAATTTCGTCCAGTACACAGAATGGTGACGGGTTATGTGCCAGAATAGCAAAATAGATGGAGATAGCCACCAGGGCCTGTTCACCGCCGGAAAGTGCGGTAAGGCTTTTGATAACTTTGCCCGGCGGACTTACAATAATTTCAATGCCGCTGTTCAGCACATCGTCCTTGTCAGTCAGCTCCAGACGGGCAGAGCCACCGCCAAACAGTTCAACAAATATTTTGCCGAAGTTTTCATTGATTATTTCAAAGCTCTGGCTGAACAGTGCTTTCATTTCACCGTTCAGTGAAGTAATCAGCTTAACCAGCTGGTTTTTGCTCTGCTGCAGGTCTTCCAGCTGTGCTTTCATGTATGTATATTTCTGGCTTACATCCTTGTATTCCTCGATGGCGTTTGTATTTACACTGCCCAGTCTTCTGATGGAATTTCTCACGCTGTTCAGCTCTTTTTTCATATCTGGCTCATCTGTGATTTCCACGCAGAACCGGCGTGCTGTCTGTATGGTCAGTTCATATTCTTCCCACAGCTTTCTGATAATGTCATCGTAGGATGTTTCCATGGAAACAATTCTTTCTTCCAGCTTGGCGATTTCACCGCTGAGTCTGGCTTTTTCGTCCGACAGACTTCTGTTGTCAGCTGTCAGCCTGTTTCTTTCCGCTTCAATTTCCATACGGGTCTGTGCCAGGGTGCGGTTTTCTTCTTCTTTTTCTTTTATTGTCAGCTGCAGTGCATCAATTTTCCGCAGTGTTGCCTTGATTTCTTCATCACGGGCTGCGTTTTCGCCGCAGATACGGGCGATTTCATCGTTGATTTCGGCGATGCGCTGCTGTCTGTCTGCCAGAGAGGTTTCCAGCTGTGCCAGATTGTTTTCTTCCAGTGAAATTGCACCTGTCAGGCTCACCACATCCAGCTTTATCTGCTGGATTTCATCTGTGATGGCATTCTGCTGCCGCAGGCTTTCCTCATCCCGGGCACCCAGGCTGTCCAGCTGTATCTGCAGTGAGACTATCTGTTTTTCACCGTCAGCAATCCGCTGTGTCAGCGTCAGCTTGCGTTTATTGTTGTTTTCCAGGCTGTGTGTGAAATTGTCTATTTCACCTTCCAGTGCTTCTGCCCTGTTCTCATACTGAGTGTACACCTGTTCCAGACGGGCGTATTCAATTTCAGCGTTATATTTTTCGCCGCTGAGGTTGGCGATTTCGCCGTCACAGCCTTCTATGCTGCTGTTTACCCGGTCCACTGCATCCTGAGCCGCCAGTCTGTTTTTCTCCAGCTGTGTGTAGTCATCCTTCAGTTTTTCCAGAGATTTTTTCTGGTTTTCCAGCTCTGTTTTTCTTGTAAACATACCGGTGCTTTTGCTTACAGAACCCCCTGTAAATGAGCCGCCGGCGTTTACAACCTGACCGTCAAGGGTAACTATCCTGTAGCGGTAGTTCAGCCTGCGGGCAAGGGAAGACGCAGAGTTGATATTGTCCACAATGATGGTTCTGCCCATCAGGTTGGATATAATGTGTTTATATCTGTCGTCAGTAATGATGATGCTGTCACCGGTGCGGGCCCAGTCAGGCAGCTTTTCGTTAAAGCTGGATGGTTTCACTGTGTCCAACGGTAAAAATGTTGCACGGCCACCGTTGGAATTTTTAAGATATTCCATGGCGCGTTTTGCGGCGGATTCGTTTTCCACCACTATGTTCTGCAATGAAAAGCCCATGGCTGTTTCCACCGCTGTTTCATAGCCTTTTTCCACACTGATAAGCTGACCCACGCTGCCCAGAACACCGCCCAGACCGCCATCTTTTGCCCTTTTCAGTACAGATTTTACACTGCCTGAAAAACCTTCCATGCTGTTTTCCATTTCGGTGAGATAGCGTATTCTGTCCAGAATTCTGCGCTGGCTGTTAGCATTTTCTTCAGCCCGTTTTATGGCTGTATCCAGCTTTGTCTGTGCTGAATTTTTCTTCATCATCAGGCCATTGCGGATGTTGGTTGTTCTTGTAATATTCTCTCCTGTCAGGTCGATGAACTGCTTTACTTCGTCAGCGTCTTTTTTGCCCTGTGCCATATATTCCTTGGCCAGTTTCAGGTTTTCCTGTGCCAGTGCCAGACTGTCTTTTATAGTCTCATTCCGGCTGTCCACAGAACCCCGGTCGATTCTGTCCTGCTGCAATCGCAGATTAAGCGCAGAAATTTCGCCGCTGATTCTGCCTTTTTCATCGCCTGTCCGCCGCGCCTGTGCTATCAGCCGGTCCAGCTGCATCTGCAGGCTGCTCTGGCGGAAAAGTTTTTCATCTTTTTCAATATTCAGCCGCTGTATTTTTCCAGTCAGCTGCTGTTTTGTATCGCTGTCGGCGTCGCCCATATCGGCAAAGCGTGCCAGGTCTCTTTCCAGTGATGACACCTGACTGTCCGCAAAGCCTTTCTGGCTTTCCAGCACTGCCTTTTCACTGTTCAGCGCGGCAATCTGGCCTTCCGCGGCGCGGATATCCCTGATATTGTCAGAGTCCTTTGCAATCAGGCTGTTGCCGTAAAGGTATCTGTCCTCCAGATATTTTTCACTTTCCTCCAGTTTTGTGCTGACATTATCAAAATCCTCTGTAAAAATTTCCAGTCTGCGCTGTTGCTGGCGGATAAGCTCTTTGGACTTGTCCACTGTGTCCAGCCACAGAGATATTTCCAGTTCTTTTTTACGGGAGGAAAGCGTCAGGAATTCCTTTGCCTTTTCGCTTTCTTTTCGCAGAGGCTCTACTCTCTCCTCCAGATTCATAAGAATGTCTGTCAGTCGTGTGATATTGCCCTCTGCGGCCTGCAGTTTTCTTTCTGCTTCGTTCTTTTTATAACGGAACTTGGCAATACCGGAGGCTTCTTCAAATATTTCTCGTCTGCCTTCAGGCTTGCTGGTAACGATTTCGCTTACCTTGCCCTGGCCAACTACGGAGTAACCATTTTTACCCAGACCAGTGTCAAAAAACAGCTCCTGAATATCGCGCAGACGCACACGGGCACCGTTGATATAATATTCGCTGTCGCCGCCGCGGTAATATTTTCTCATTACCGCCACTTCGTCGCTTTCCACATCAAAAGCGCGGTCGGTATTGTCCAGAATAAGGCTTACAGAAGCAAAGCCCATAGGGCTGCGTTTCTGTGTGCCGCCAAAAATAATATCTTCCATTTTACCGCTGGCACGCAGCTGACTGCCTCTGGTTTCGCCCAGTACCCAGCGTATGGCGTCGCTGATATTACTTTTACCGGAACCGTTCGGCCCTACAACAGCGCTCATGCCCTTTTCAAATTCAATTTTTGTTTTTTCCGGAAAGGATTTAAAGCCGTGAAGCTCAATAGCTTTTAAATACACTGTTTTTCCCCTTCTTTAATGATTGTATAGTTATCACCTGTCAGTGAATTGTCGTCTTTTATGGTCACATTATATCCCAGCTGTTGCAACGCCAGCAGATTTGATTTTTTCTGGCCTGTTGCCTGGGAATGCTTTCTGCTGTTGACATAAACAGTGTAATCCCCAGCAGGCAGCTGCTGTAAATCTGCTGTAAAGCTTTCCATCATAATGTGACTGTATACCAGTTCTTTCATGGCAGGGTGGTACGGTCCTGCCACCAGACTGTGCTCCAGACCGGTGTCGGCGTGGAGACCCAGCTTGATTATTTTTATATTTTCCCTGTTGAACATCTTTACTAAAACTGCACAGATTTCCACCGCCTGCCGTACTGTCAGCGGTGTGTACATACCTTTTTGGTAAAGACTTTCAAGCAGGGTATCCTTCAGTGTCAGTGTGGGATATATGCGCACTGTGTCCGGTTTAATCCGGATAAACTGCTGTGCTGTGTCAATGGCACACTGCATATAGTCATCCTGGCCGTACAGCCCCGGCATCATCTGCAGTCCCAGTGAAAAGCCGTATTCCTTTATCAGCCGCGAAGCTGTGAACACGTCCTGCACGGTGTGCCCGCGCAGGTTCATTTTCAGCACATGGTCCTGCATACTCTGGGCGCCCAGCTCTATGGCTGTAACACCATACTCTTTCATTATATCCAGAATTTCCCTGCTGATTGCATCAGGGCGTGTAGACACTCGTATGCCGGCCGCCCTGCCCCGCTTCACAAACGGGTAAGCAGCCTGTAACAACGCCAGCATATAGCCGCGGTCAATGGCAGTAAAACTGCCGCCGAAAAATGCTATTTCATAGCTTGCACCCTGTGCGCTGTCATGGGGGAGAAATTCATCACACAGCTGCGTGACATAATCAGGAGAAGGCGGATTCTGTGTGCCGCTGATTTTTTTCTGGTCACAGAAGCTGCACTGATTGGGGCAGCCCTCATGGGGCACAAATATGGATAAATTTTTGTGTTTTTCCATTTTCCTTCTCCTTTCGTCAGTTTATGTATGGGCAGTTAATACCGCACACAATGATATTTACTTCAGTCCCATCAGTGCCAGTGCTTCTTTTGCAGCAGCCTGTTCAGCCTGTTTTTTGCTTTTACCTGTGCCTTTGCCGATTACATTGCTGTTGAGATGCACTTCCACAGTAAAGTTTTTGTCATGGTCAGGACCGCTTTCTCCTGTCACCACATAGCTCAGTCTTTCACCGGGGTTTTTCTGGATAATTTCCTGCAGCACTGTTTTGTAGTCCTGCAGTGACCGGTGGGCGGCGTCCAGAAAACGCAGCACAAATTTTTTGGCGCTTTCCATACCGCCGTCCAGGAAGATAGCACCTGTCACAGCCTCAAAAGCATCAGCCAGTATGGAAGGACGGTGTCTGCCGCCGGACATTTCTTCGCCTTTGCCCAGCAGCATAAAGTCACCTATATTAATTTCGTTGGAATAACCGGCCAGTGCATCTTCGCACACAAGGGCTGCGCGCAGTTTGCTCATTTTGCCCTCAGGCATTGTTGGATTTTCACAGAACAGCTTTTCGCTGGTAATCAGCTGCAGCACAGCGTCTCCCAGAAACTCCAGTCTTTCGTTATAGCTGAGACCACCACGGTTTTCGTTGGCGTAGGAGGAATGGGTCACCGCTGTTTTCAGCAGCTCTTTGTCTTTAAATGTATAACCTATATTTTTTTCCAGAGATTTCATGATTACTCCTCATTATCTGCCAGTTTCGCTGCAATAATGCCGGAAACATCATTTTCTGCATAAAGCTTTGCCTGACGGATGGCGTTTTTGAATGCCAGCGCATCAGAAGAACCGTGTGCTTTGATAACACCTTTTGTAACGCCCATAACAGGTGCGCCGCCGTAATATCTGTAGTCCAGTTTTGCTTTGAATTCTTTCAGCTGTTTTTTCAGCAGCATGGCAGCAAGCATTGTCATTGCGTTTGTTTTGAACATGTCCTTCAGCATTCTGTTCATAAAGCTGGCAGCGCCTTCCACAGATTTCATGGCGATATTACCGGAGAAGCCATCAGCCACCAGAACATCACAGTGGTCGTTGAGAACATCACGGCCTTCGATATTGCCCACAAAGTTGATTTTTGGGTTGGCAGCCATCAGTGCATGGGCAGCTTTCTGTACTTCAGGGCCTTTTGTTTCTTCAGCGCCGTTGTTCAACAGACCTACTCTGGCAGGTGTTCTGCCCATAACTTTTTCCATATAAACAGAGCCCATCACGCCGAACTGTTCCAGCATTTCAGGTCTTACTTCGTTGTTGGCACCGCTGTCAATCAGCATAAAGCCGTCAGGATGCTTGCCAGGTACAACTGCACCGATTGCAGGACGTTTGCAGCCTTTGATTCTTTTGACAATAAATGTGGCCCCCATCAGGATAGCACCTGTGCTGCCTGCAGAAACCATGGCATCGCCTTCACCGTCAGCCAGTGCCTTGAAAGCAACATGGAGAGAGGTGGTTGTGCGTTTTTTCACAATATCCATAGGGTCTTCGTGCATATCAAAAACATCGTCGGCCTGTTTGAATGTAAAGCCTGTGGTGTCAATATTGTTTTCTTTACAGCAGGCTTCCATTTTTGCCACATCGCCTACGGCCAGAATTTCAACGCCCAGCTCTTTTACAGCGTCCCGTGCGCCTTTCAGTGGTTCCAGAGGAGCGTGGTCGCCGCCGAATGCATCAATAATAATTTTCATAATGTTCTCCTTTCACATAACGGGTATGTAAATCTATAAGTTAAACAGTTGTTTTTAAAAGGGTAATTTTTTGCCACAATGCGGGCAGTACTCAAAATCATGGGCGATTTTTACACCGCAGTAAGGACAATATATGGTACCGTTGGTATCGGTATACATGCTGATATCGCCCAGTTCGCCGGAAAATGAAGGAGTTGCAAAATCCTGATAGTATTCATTTTCCCGTGTATCTGTGGCTGAATCATAGCCGCCAGGATAGGCAGAGCTGCCGTAATAGTCCTCATTCTGTCTGCGCTCCCTGATTTTGCGGATATTCTGAATCCGTGACAACAGGGTTAAAAGCAGAAAGCCTGTACCTATTACAGGAAACAGCAGCGGTGCGCCAAACTGAACAGTCATAGCTGTCCAGAACACCATAAATACCACCGGAAGAAATGAAGCCAGTATGGCTATGGCATCGTTTATAGGGTCAGGTTTTTTATTCACAGGTTAATCCTCCTTATAGCCAAGGCTGATTTTTTCTATATCAGCCTTACCTCGTCTGGACAGCGCCATATATCTTTCTCGCTTGTCGCGGATGTGGTTTTCCAGCGGTGGCAGGATGCCCATATTTGCACCCATAGGCTGGAAATCCTTGTTGGGTGTGGTGATATAATTCAGCAGTGCGCCGCTGATAGTGGTCAGCGGTGGAATTTCCGGCTGTGTGTCATTCAATCTGCACCATACAAAGTAGCCTGCCAGCAGACCGCACATACTGCTTTCTGTATAGCCTTCCATACCTGTAATCTGGCCTGCAAAGTACACATTGGGGTATTCTTTCAGGTTCAGCGTGTTGTTCAGCACCACAGGTGAATTGATAAAGCTGTTGCGGTGCATTACGCCGTAGCGCACAAACTGTGCATTCTCCAGCCCCGGAATCATGCAGAAAACCCTTTTCTGTTCGCCGAACTTCAGGTTTGTCTGGAAGCCCACCAGATTGTACATAGTCTTTTCTTTATTTTCACATCTCAGCTGCACATTTGCCCATGGGCGGTGACCTGTTTTCGGGTCGCGCAGACCTACCGGGCGCATAGGACCGTAACGCAGTGTGTCAGCACCACGGCCGGCCATAACCTCTACAGGCATACAGCCTTCGTATACAGTCAGGTCGTCCTCAAAATTTTTCAGCGGTGCGCGTTCAGCATTTACCAGTGCTTCATAAAAAGCCTCATATTCTTCCTTGTTAAAAGGGCAGTTAAGATAATCGTCGTCACCTTTGCCGTAACGGCTGGCGGCAAAAACCTTTTCCATGTCGATACTGTCTGCCATCACAATAGGAGCAGCAGCATCGTAAAATGACATGCCCTGGCCACACATTGATTTTATGTTTTCATACAGGGCACCTTCTGTAAGAGGACCTGTGGCCACGATAGTCAGTTCGCTGGTGTCGATTTCTGTAACTTCTTCATAACAAATTGTAATATTTGGATGATTTTTAACTTTTTGTGTAACCAAATCACTGAATATGTCTCTGTCTACAGCCAGAGCGCCGCCAGCAGGCACAGCAGATTTCTCTGCATTTTCCAGAACGATAGAGCCGAAATGGCGCATTTCATTTTTCAGCATGCCCTGGCAGGAATCCTCACGCATGCTTTTCAGACTGTTGGAGCATACCAGCTCTGCAAAATTTTCACTTTTATGGGCTGGGGAGAATTTCACAGGCTTCTGTTCATACAGTGTAACCTGTACTCCCCTCTGTGCCAGGAACCAGGCAGCTTCACAGCCTGCCAGACCTGCACCCAGAATTTTTACTTTCTTTTCCATATTTTTATTTATCCGTTTTTTTCTTTCTGCCTCTTGCCACCGGTGCAGCAGGTGCTGCTGCCGGACAGCCTTCCTTTATACAGTGAGGCTGTGCGCCTTTGGCTGCTTTTTTGAACAATGTGCTGCCGCAGGATTCACATACTTTATCAGTAGGTTCTTCCCATGACATAAAGCCGCATTCTGTGCCGTTTTCACAGGCATAGAAAATTCTGCCGCGCTTGCTGGTCAGTGTCAGCATTCTGCCGCCGCATTTAGGACAGGCGCCTTTGGCGTATTTTACTATTTTCTTTGTATTTTTACATTCAGGGAAGCCACTGCAGGCCATAAATTTACCGAAGCGGCCGTTTTTGATAACCATTGGTTTGCCGCACAGCTCACAGATTTCATCTGTAACCTCGTCCGGCACCTTTACTTTCTGACCTTCCATTTCCTTTTCGGCTTTTTCCAGGTCTGCCCGGAAAATATCATAAAATTCCCTGATAACCCGTGTCCATTCCCTGTCACCGGACTCGATTTTATCCAGGCTGTCTTCCATGCCGGCAGTGAATTTGATATTTACTATATCATCAAACTGACTGGCCAGCACATCGTTTACTGTTATACCCAGGGCTGTCGGAACCAGTTTTTTAGCATTGCGTTCCACATAGCCTCTTTCAATTATTGTGTGAATGATAGGCGCATAGGTGGACGGACGGCCGATGCCGTTTTCTTCCAGTGCCTTGATAAGAGTAGCTTCGGTGTACTCTGAAGGCGGCTGGGTAAATTTCTGCTCTGCTTCTATTTCGCGCAGTTTCAGCTTTGTATCATTTTCCAGCGGCGGCAGAGCGGTTTCCTTTTCTTTCTTTTCGTCTGTCTGTTCTTCGTACAGGGCAGTAAAACCGTCAAACAGCACAGTATAGCCTGTGGCTTTGTACCGGTGACGACCGGCAGAAATATCCACATTTACAGTTTCCTGTACACAGTCTGCCATCTGACTGGCCATAAAGCGCTCCCATATAAGCTTGTAAAGCTTTGCCACATCACCTGTCAGTGAACCGTAGGCCAGCTGTGGGGTGATGTTTACATTTGTAGGACGGATGGCCTCGTGGGCATCCTGGCTATTGGCCTTTGATTTATAGTTGCGGCGGTAACCCGGCACATATCTGTCGCCGTATTTTTCGCCGATGTAGTTTTTGGCTGCAAAGTATGCTTCGTCAGAGATTCGCAGGGAGTCTGTTCTCATATAAGTGATAAGACCCAGTGTGCCATAACCCTGTACTTCCACACCTTCGTAGAGAGTCTGGGCAGCGCGCATTGTTCTCAGTGCTGTAAAGCCCAGACGGCGGCTGGCCTCCTGCTGCAGTGAGGAAGTGGTAAATGGCGGTGCAGGTACGCGCTTTCTTTCCCCTTTTGTGATTTTTTCAATCACAAAATCGGCATTTTCACTTTCCTGTTTTATCTGCAGTGCCTGTGCTTCGTTTTCCACAGTCACTTTTTTGCCATCAGTGCCCTGGTATCTGGCTTTGAATTTTTTAGCAGAGCCGGATGGTGACAGCACTGCATCCACATTCCAGTATTCCTGCGGAATAAACCGTTCTATCTCTCTGTGTCTGTCCACAATCAGTTTTACAGCAACAGACTGCACACGTCCGGCGGACAAACCGCCTTTTACCTTTTTCCACAGGAACGGTGACAGCTTGTAGCCCACAATTCTGTCCAGCACCCTGCGTGCCTGCTGGGCATCAATCAGGTCCATATCGATGGTGCGTTTGTTTGCCATACCCTCTGCGATACCTTTTTTGGTGATTTCACCAAAAGTCACACGGTTTTCCTGCTGTGTGTCCAGCTTGAGAATATGGGCCAGATGCCATGAAATAGCTTCGCCCTCACGGTCCGGGTCAGTTGCCAGATAAACCATGTCGCTGTTGGCTGACAGCTCTTTCAGTTCCTTTATCAGTTTGCTTTTACCGGGAATATTTATATATCTCGGTTTGAAATTATTATCAAAATCAATTGCTATCTGGCCTTTGGGCAGGTCGCGGATATGACCCATGGATGCGATTACATTGTAATCTTCGCCCAGATATTTTTTGATTGTTTTAGCCTTTGCCGGGCTTTCCACAATAACCAGTTTTGACATTTGCTTCTCCTTATTCACATCTTTATGTGCAATAAATATGCACTGTGTTTTATATCTATAATCATTTCAGGCGGATATATTCACCTGTAGCTGTTTTTTCTATAACTGCGTACATCTCCAGCTCGGTAAGGGCAGCCTTTACCACTGCCGCTGGCAGCGCGGCCACCTTTGCAATCCGGGAGGAAAACATGGCCCCGTCCATAACAGCCAGTACTGCCAAAGCACCTTCGCTCAGGTCATCAGGCAGCCGTTTTTCCTCAGCCTGTACTGCTTCCGCAGTCCTTTCCTCTGATACGCCCAGGTACTCCATAATTGTTTTGCCGTCGGCAGTTGCCATGGCCTCACCTTTTATCAGAAGCCGGTTGGAACCCCGGTATGCAGTGCTGAATATGCTGCCCGGCACTGTAAACACCGGTCTGTCGTACTCAATGGCACGGTTTACTGTAGCCAGTGAACCGCTTTTCTTTTTGGCCTGTATAACGCACACAGCGTCTGAAGCTGCTGCAATCAGGCGGTTTCTCTGTATAAAGTTTGCACCATAATACGGATAACCGCTGATATATTCGCTGAGCACCAGATGGCCTTTTTCCAGTCTGTGCTGAAAATCAGCATTGGCCCGTGGAAAACATTCGTCCAGCGGAACACCTGTAAAAGCCGCTGTCCTTCCTCCTGCTTCCACACAGGCTTTGTGGGCAACAGTATCCACACCCTGTGCCAAACCGCTGACAACCACGCCGCCCATACCAGCGATGTCACCGGCAATAATTCTGGCGGCCTTTTCGCCTTCGCCGTTGCACCGACGGCTGCCAATAACAGCCACTGTATGCTGTGCCTCCAGAATGGAAAGGTCACCTTTGTAAAACAGCACCAGCGGCGCCGTAGCTATTCCCAGCAGTCTTTTGGGAAACCATGCATCGGCATAATTTGTACTTTCAATGCCCCGCTCTGCATGGCGCAAGTAAATTTCTTCTGTATCTTTCAATGCCAAGGTCTTTGCCTTTTCAACCTGTTTTTCACTGAAAAATCCGAACTGTCCCAGATTGTCTCTGCAGGCGTAAAAATCCCGTGGTGTGTAACCGCTGGCGGCAATCACACCGCCATTGGAACAGCAGGTACCCATCACCACAGAAAACCATACATTGTATCTGCTCATCTGCCTCTCAGCTCCCACATAAGCACCGCCGCGGAAACTGCTGCATTCAGTGATTCTATCCTGTCACTCATAGGTATTTTCAACCTCAGTTTACAGCTTTTAATCACATCATCTGACAAGCCGTTGCCCTCGTTGCCTATAAACAGCGCCACCGGCACAGGGGTTTCAACTGTACCCAGCTCCTGTGCACCTTCCAGACAGGTGGCCACGGTGGTAAAACCTTTTTCGTTCAGTGTGCGGGTAAACTGCACCATATCCCCCACTTTGTACACATTCAGCTTTACGCTGGCTGTCATGGAGGTGCGGATTACCTTGCGGGAGTACACATCAGCACATTTTCTGCTTACAGCCACATTTTCATAGCCGAAAGCCAGTGCTGTTCTCATAATGGCACCGATGTTTGTAGGGTCCTGTACATCTTCCAGCACCAGCAGTTTATCCGCTGTAAAAATGCTGTTTTCGTCAGCTTCCTTCATTTCAAACAGTGCCCACACGCCGTCTTCTGTCTTGCCTTCGCTGAGCTTTTCAGCCACAGGGGCTGAAACGATAAACACATTTTCGCCTGTCAGATGGTCTGCGATTTTATCGTATTCTTCCTGCAGACAGAACACGGAAACAGCGCGGAAGCCTGCCGCCAGAATATCCAGCACCACTTTGGAAGTGGATGCAAAGAACACACCGTTTTTTCTGCGGTAGGATGCATCGTTTGCTATTTTCAGAGCATTTTTAATTTTCGGGTTTTCCTTGCTTTCGATATAGTTAACCATAAACCTTACCTTTCTCTGTATCCGGCAAAACTTTCTATCTGTAAAAAACTTTGCCCGAAACAGTGATTTTACCGTAATTTTTTCGCCTTATATATAAGAATTAAGTACAATATATAGCGCCATATATCCGTCGGATATACGGCAAAACACGCCAAAAGCCCCTTTGAAAAAAGGGGTTTTAAACGCGAATTACGCCCTGACACTTATGTGCCAAGGCGTGATTTTCTATATATTACAGAGCTTTTTTAGCTACTTCAACGAGAGAAGCAAATGCTGCTGCATCGTGGATAGCCATTTCGGAAAGCATTTTTCTGTTCAGTGTGATGCCTGCTTTTTTCAGACCGTTCATGAATGTGGAGTAGTTCATGCCGTGCATTTTAACAGCAGCAGAAATTCTTGTAATCCACAGTCTTCTGAAGTCTCTCTTTTTCTGTTTACGGCCAACGAAAGCATAGTTACCGCTTTTCATAACCTGCTGTTTAGCCATTTTGAAGTGTTTGGATTTAGCACCGTAGTAGCCTTTAGCCATTTTCAGTGTTTTGTTTCTTCTTTTGCGAGTCATCATCGCGCCTTTAATACGAGCCATTTATGTTATCTCCTTCTAAATATCAATCTTTGTGTGCTTAAGAAATTAAGCGTAAGGCAGCAGTTTTTTGATTGTTGCTGTGTTTGTTTTGTCTGTGTAGCCACCTTTTCTCAGGTTTCTCTTTCTTTTTGTTGACATTTTTGTCAGGATGTGGCTTCTGAAAGCTTTACCTCTTTTGATTTTACCGTTTTTTGTCAGCTTAAATCTTTTTTTAGCGCCTGTGTGTGTTTTAATTTTGTACTTCATTGGAAAAAATCCTCCTGTTTATTTTTTTGGTGCCGGGGCAATAACCATTTGCATGCTTCTGCCTTCAAGCTTTGCCTGTTTTTCAATAACTCCGCCTTCAATAGCTTCGCCGAAACGCGCCATCACGTCCAGACCTGCTTTTGAATGGGCCATTTCACGGCCGCGGAAACGGATGCTGGCTTTTACTTTATCACCGTTTTTAAGGAACTTGTTTGCCTGATTTACTTTAGTGTTAAAGTCATTTGTATCAATGTTCAGTGACAGACGAACTTCCTTTGTTTCCACAACCTTCTGGTTTTTTCTGTTTTCCTTTTCCTTTTTAGCCTGTTCAAAGCGGTACTTGCCATAGTCCATGATGCGGCAAACCGGTGGGTTTGCAGTTGGGGCAATTTTTACCAGGTCAAGGTTAGCATCTTCGGCCAGTTTCAGTGCCTGTGCACCGGACATAACGCCCATCTGGCTACCGTCTGCTGCGATAACGCGGACTTCCTTGTCTCTGATTTCTTCATTGATTTCAAGTTCTTTTTTTGTACTAATGATAAAGCACCTCCATTTTGTTTAAAGCAAATTAAAAAGCACGAACATACAAGCCCGTGCCAAATAAACATAGTAAAACGCAGGTTTCCCTGCCGATACTTTGAATATTGACCCGCCCGCTTACTCGCAGGAACAAGGTGAGCTGTGTAGTTGCTACTTTATTGCTTTAATGATTATATCACCCAAACAGTGACTTGTCAACAGTATTTTTCCTTTATTTTACAGGAAAAATCATGTTTTTTCACTTTTATTAAAATACCACAAAAACCTCTGTGGTTCAACAATATTTTTGGTGATTAATATGGAAAATATTGCTAAAACTATCTCCATAAACCACTTATGGAGACAAAAAAAATGAAAAAAACCGATATAAGCATAACAGCCGGCCTTTTGCTGGCAATAATTCTCACATTTTTTGCAGATGCAAATGTACACGCCACAAATATACGCCGGTGCACCCTGCGCCTTCATGTGATAGCTGATGATGACAGTATCCGGGCACAGGAAATGAAAATAAGGGTAAAGGATGCCCTGACAGATATATGTGCAGAGCTGTACTGCCCTGCTGACGATTATGAAAGTGCTGTAGAAATAACTGAAAACAATCTGGAATATCTGCAGACCATAGCAAATCACACACTTCAGCAGAATGGTGCAGCCTATACCGCCGCCTGCAGTATAGAAAATTTTTATTTTGACACAACCCAATACTCGGATTTCACCCTGCCGCGGGGTGAATACACCGCCCTGACAGTACGCCTGGGCAGGGCGGCAGGCACAAACTGGTGGTGTGTGGTCTACCCTTCGCTGTGTATTTCTGCAGCCGCAGAATATGATGATGAAACCAACGACGCCTTTATCACCACCGAAAAATTTAATATAAAATTCAAAACCGTGGAAATATGGGAAGAACTGAAGCGCTCTTTCCACCACGATACACCACTTTACACCCACACAGGGCAGTAAAATCGCCCCATTTCCACCACAGCTGCACCATAATAGCTCACTTTTCCCCATTATTTACCACTTTCAGCTATCATATTTTATTTCCTTCAATACACTTATAACATACGTAGGGGCGAACGCGTTCCCTTTAGGATATATTATCCGACCGTTCCATTAATATTGCCGCTTGTGCGGCAAAGATTCCTGCTCGCCGCTAAGAGCCTCGCTTCCACTCGGTTGCGGCTCTGCACACCTGCTACGGCAGGCGTCGACTCTCTCTGTTCGCTCGGAATGACAATATTTAGTTTTGCATTAAGTTCGCGTAGGGGACGATGCCCTCATCGTCCATTTTATACAACCGCAAAAACGCGTAGGGGCGGGCGTCCCCGACCGCCCGTAAATTAAGTCATATTTTTTGTGCAGGGGCGGTTTTCCCGTCCCTGTCAGCTGCATTTTATTAAATTACTGTTAACAATAGCCGTCAGCCGTTGACAAATACGGTCTACAGTTGTAGACTATAATCAGAGGTCTACAATAATAGACCAGAAAAGGATGTGAGATATATGAAAGATTTAAAACTGGCGGAAAGCGAACACCGCTTTATGAAAATCGTATGGGAAAATCAGCCACTGTCCGGCACACAGCTGGTAAAACTGTGTGCTGACAGTCTGGGATGGAAAAAGTCTACCACCTACACAGTGCTGAAACGCCTGTCAGAAAAGGGTGTGGTGGAAAACCGCAATTCCACAATTGTTCCCCTGGTCAGCCGGAAAGAGGTGGGCATATATGAATCAGAAAATGTAATCGCCCGTTCCTTTGACGGCAGCCTGACAGGGTTTGTGGCAGCATTTATGGAGGGTAAAAAATTGTCCAAAGACGATGCCAACCGTCTGCGCGCTATGATAGAAGACTGGGAGGAATAAAGTATGGAAAACATATTTATGTGTGTAACCCGTCTTTCCCTGAAAGCCTGTGTGGTGATACCTCTGGTTATAGCGATACGCTTTCTTATGCGCAGGCAGCCAAAAAGCTATTCCTATGCGCTGTGGGCTGTGGTATTTTTCACTCTGGTGGCCGATATTACCATACCTCCGCCTAAAAATGCAGTATCAGACACACCTGTGGCCTCACTGCAATCAGGGTTGCTGTCACGGTATGATGAGGTGCTGGATGATTATGTAGGTGACGCACATTTTTACCATTCCAACCGACTGGAGTATTATGAAGCCATCGAACAGGGCATCAAACCTGTTTATGATGAAGAAAGCGGCGCACTGTATGTGGTTACAGCGGCAGACGGCATAAGCGCCCCTGCCACAGTAAAATCCGCCTTTGTGCCAAAAGTATATATGCTGTGGTTTATCGGTATACTTGTGCTGTGCTTTGTATGGCTGAAAAACACGCTGTACATATACTCAAAAATCAGATTTGCCACATTGTATGAAAACAATATTTATCTGGCTGAAAATATCCCATCTCCCTTTGTATATGGATTGTTCAGACCAAGGATATTTATTCCCGAAAGCCTGCGGCTGAAGGACCTGGGATATATTATCGCCCACGAAAGGGTACATATTAAAAGAAAAGACCATATTATAAAACCGCTGTGCCTGATGATATGCACACTGCACTGGTTTAATCCATTGGTGTGGCTGGCATTCAGACTGATGTGCAGCGATATGGAAATGTCCTGTGATGAGAAAGTAATCTCAGAGATGGGCACAGACAGCAAAAAAGACTATTCTCTGCTGCTGTTGGATTTTGCCAGTGACAAAAGCTTTGCAGGTGCCGTACTTTTCGGAGAAAGTCAGGCAGAAAGCAGAATAAAAAATGTGCTGAAATACCGAAAACCAGCAAAAGCAGTGGCCCTTGTGCTGGCAGTGACAGTTCTGGCTGTGGCAGTGATTGCACTTACCGGCAGGGAAACACAGACCATCCCATCTGCTGCCCCGCCTGCCACATTTTACGAAAAACTGGACAGTCTGAATGATACAGAACACCTGCAGTACCGCTACAGAATGGGCGTGGAAGGCAACAACCTGTTTCCGCACGCTGAATATACTGTAAACATTGAAAATGACAGTAGTATATACGATGTAATACATCAGAATGTGGATTATGACGATTACCCCAATCTTATAAACGAAAACTCTGATCTGAGGTACTGGAGTATGCTGGGCAACAGAATAGATGATGGTGAAATACCGCGGTTTTCCTTATGTCATGTAGAGAGTGACAATACATTCTCTATTTCCGATTATAAACTTATAAATAGCGGCATCGGTGTATGGGTTATGCAACAGCCTTATCCCAATAACTTTCCCATTGACGAAGAATATGACGGTGCCAGAATTGTGGGCCACGACAAATTAAATGACAATCTGTATATATCATCAGTTATCACCTACGCCAAAGACAACACCGCCACACTGTACATTATCCGCACCGAAAACGGAGAAAGTGAAATAATGCACAAAGGTGAAGCGTTCACCATAACAAGAGGTATACGTTTTCTCAACGAAAATGTGGGCTTTGCCAGCAGTGACGACAGTCACGACTACCCTACCGCCAAGGTTACAACTGACGGCGGCAAAACCTGGCAGGATATGGATTTTTCTACCCTTGTACCTGATGACGACCAGTTCTATGTGCGCAACGGCTGTATTGTGAACATCTACGGAGACACAGTGGAAATACGCTATCACGCCAGATATACCGGCAGGCAAACCCACGCAGATGACACCTATTCCGTTATCAGCTTTGACGGCGGGCTGACCTGGGCCGGGTATTATTGCGGTTTATCATGGGACAGCAGGCTGCCTGGCATGAAATACGAAAAAGCCACCGAAACAATCCCGGTTATGCTTTTGACAGAAGCTGAATAAAAACTACAGTATTCCGCTAAAATATATGAAATTTTAAATACCACAGGAGAATCCCGTTCGCCACTGCCGAATTTGATTGTCCGGTTTTCTGCAGCATACGAAAACAACCCCGGAGCCACAGTTCCGGGGTTGTCGTCTTTTATCTGAAGGATTTCCAAAGTGAGGATTTATTCTATGAACCGGGTGGGTGTCCCGGCGATTATTATTATATTATTCCGTTAAAAAAATATCAATACACGGTTTCAACAAAGATTGATAAAAAAATATCAAGCCTTTTGGTGCAGTTATACAAATGGATTTTTCCTTTAAAGACAAACAAAAAACCCGCCACATCGGGCAGGTCTTTTGCAAGAGAAAAAGTATATGAGGAAATGCAAGAACATAACGCCAGCCTATGCGTCATATTCTTTGGTTATATTATAGCCCCGCAATTATTAAAAAAATGTCAAAAAAAGAAGAAAGATTTATGAAATTTTATATTTCGTTTTTTCCTACAAATATAGTGATATTTTTTAGCAAATTGTTAAAATTATGTGTTTTCTCCTTGAAAATTTTTATATGAATTGCTATAATGAATGCAAGATAATCAATGAGTGTAGATTATCGGTCCTTAATAAAGGAGGCATCAGTATGAAAGTTACAACAATAGGCAGAAAAGTTTCACTTAAAGACAATTTCTTAAACCGCGTAGAAGACAGACTGGGTAAACTGGACAAGTTCTTCACAGACAATGCCGAAGCTACAGTAACAGTAACTGTAGAAAAGAAATGGCAGACAGTAGAAATTGCAATCAAAGACAGAAAACTGCAGTTCCGCAGCGAAAAGAGTGCCGACAGCATGGAACTGGCACTGGAAGATGCCGTGGATAACCTGGAATCCCAGATTATCAAAAACAAGGAAAAAATCCACAGAAAATTCAATGGCTATGCATACTTTGACGACCTGCCGGTAATGGAAGGTGAAGAAGAAGACGATTACGAAATCGTTCGCAAAAAAGTATTTGCACTGCAGCCACAGTCAGTGGATGACGCTATCCTGGAAATGAATATGCTGGGTCACACATTCTTTATGTTTAAAGATATTGTGACAGAAGAAATAAATGTGGTTTACAAACGCAAAGACGGCAACTATGGCCTGCTTATTCCGGAATAAACCACCCTGTACCGCAAGGTACACCCGAATTTGCATCATCTCCTCTCTCTATAACAATTCAAAAGGCAGGGCCTTTAAAAGCCCTGCTTTTTGAATGTAAAATATTTCTCAAAAAACAAAGCCCCGTACAGCAGTACGGGGTAATTTTATTCAGTTTACTGGTTTCATCATATACAGATTGCTGTAATCACGGCAGTTTATAAAGCTGCCGTCGGCGGCAACTTTAAGTATTGTACCCTCAGGCAGAAAATTGGAGGTGCCGTTTTCAGCAGGTATCTCTGTCAGCGGCACTCTGTCTGTCACAGTTCCGCCGTCAACAGTGCCATAGTCGCCGTTATCAGAATCAAACTCCGCCACTGTATACAGTCGTCCGTCATACTTCAGCATGGGAACTATTATACGCTGTCCGCCATTGGTATGGTCAGTTACCGCTATTACAGGCTTGTCAACCACCAGCTCCCACTTCAGATATTTTTCTATGCGAGGATTGTAGGTATAAAAACAGGTAATCTCATCTTTTAGAAAATACATCTCTGTTCCTGCAGGCCATGCATTCGACTCAAGGTTATCATCCGGCAGCTGCCATGCCTCACATCCGCCTTCAGTTTCAGTTGTAAATATAACTTCAGCCGGCAGTTCTGTTTTGGCCACAGGTTTATTCCCACCACGGTACAGATTGCCTTCGTACATGAAATATGGCGGCAGGGCATAATGCCTTTTCACTATGAAACCTGTTGTGCCCGGCGGATTGTTTCCAGTGCTGACCCATGCCACCGCTGCCACACCCAGCACAGCCGCAATCAGAATAAAATATTTATATTTCTCATATAAAGTTTTGATTTTATCCATAAGTTTTTAAAACTATTCTTCTTTTTTATCTTCTGTGGTTTCCCGGATAATAAAGCGCGGTCTGGCTTTGGTTTCGGAATATATTTTCCCTATATACTCGCCGATAATTCCCAGACAGATAAGCTGAACACCGCTGATAAGGCACATCACCGCCACCATACTGGTCCAGCCGGAAACAGTTTCGCCGAAGAATTTGGCCCACAGGGCATACAGCATAACCACAAAGCTGACACCGCCCATAACAAAACCAAGCATTGTGATATATCGCAGAGGTTTCACAGACAGGCTGGTAATGCCGTTGAGGGCAAGATTCATCATTTTTGAGAAAGGATAATGGCTTTCCCCTGCTATTCTTTCATTTCTTTCATAATACACAGCTGTAGACTTGTATCCCACCATCGGCACCATACCGCGCAGGAACAGGTTAACTTCTTCAAACTGTGCCAGTGCTTCCAGAGCCTCTTTACTCATCAGGCGGTAGTCAGCATGGTTGTACACTGTTTCCACTCCCATAAAGCTCATAAACTTGTAAAAGCTTTCTGCAGTAAAGCGTTTGAAAAATGTATCAGTATCCCTTTTGGAGCGCACACCGTATACAATATGACAGCCGTCATGGTAATTTTTCATCATTTCATCCATGGCGTTTATATCGTCCTGGCCGTCACAGTCGATGGAAATGGTCACATCACAGCGGTCCTTTGCCCACATCAGTCCTGCCAGCAGAGCGTTCTGATGGCCGCGGTTACGGCTAAGAGTTATTCCGGCAAATTTATCGTTGCTGTGAGCCAGACTCTGTATAATACTCCAGGTGTTGTCCTTTGAGCCGTCATTGACAAAAACCACCTTTGAGGCTTCACCGCACAATCCCTGCCGTATAAGGCTGTTAAGCTTGTCCAGAAACATAGGTGCTGTTATAGGAAGTACTTCCTGTTCATTATAACAAGGAATTACTATATATAAATTTTCACTCATTTCCTATCCTCCAAAATCAAATTGATTTTATTATATATTAACATATAAAATACCGGTTGTAAAACCGTAAAAAATATTGTATATTTTCTATATATTAATTTTAGTTATAAAGAGGTATATTATGAGTTTTGGAATGCAGCTACTGATTATATGTCCTCTGCTGTTCCTGGCAGGGTTTATTGACTCTGTTGCCGGAGGAGGCGGCCTGATTTCCACACCGGCCTATATGCTGGCCGGTCTGCCTATGCATGAGGTACTGGGCACTAACAAGGTTTCCGCTGCACTGGGCACAGGTCTGGCAGCAGGTAAATACATAAAAAGCGGCAAGGTGGAATGGAAAACAGCCATTATCAGCTCTGTTCTCAGTTTTGCAGGCAGTTTTGCAGGCAGCCAGATTGCCCTGATGATTGACCGGACAAAGCTGAAGACAGTTTTCACCCTTATTCTTCCTTTTATCGCCATATTTGTGCTGTTCAACAAAAGTGCTGACAGCGGCATACAGAAGCTGTTCGGCGCGAAAATGTACATTGCCGCCGGCATCATCGGCTTTGTAATCGGCATGTACGATGGTCTTATCGGCCCGGGCACAGGCACATTCCTGATTTTCGCATACACTATGGTTATCGGTTTTGACTATATCAAGGCCGGCGGTAACGCCAAAATCATCAACCTGTCCTCCAATGTGGCAGCAGCGGTATCCTATCTGCTGGCCGGCAAGGTAATGTGGGCATTTGTTGTACCTGCGGCAGCATCAAATATGCTGGGTAACTATCTGGGCAGCAGCTACGCCATAAAACACGGCGGCAAAGCTGTAAAGAAAATGCTGATTGTGGTGCTGATAGGCATATTCATCAAGCTGATTACAGATATAATCTGATAAAAAATCCTGTGGTTTTCCACAGGATTTTCTTTTGCATAAATGCGTAGGGGACGATGCCCACATCGTCCCGCTTGTATTGTTGCTTGCAACATCAAAGATTTCTCGGCTCATTACATTCGCTCGAAATGACAGAACTCTGATTTGTGTAAAAAAGGCGGCAATCTGCCAAATGTCATTAAGATAACAAAAAATATGTCATCCTGAGCAAGCGAAGCGAGTCGAATGGATCTTTTCCTGAATGACAGAGCAGATTAAAATGATAATTATTATCAGTAGGGGACGATGCCCACATCGTCCCGCTTGTATTGCTGCTTGCAACAGCAAAGATTTCTCGGCTCATTACATTCGCTCGAAATGACAGAACTCTGATTTGCGTAAAAAAGGCGGCAATCTGCCGCCCCTACATTTTTACTATTCAATATCTGCATTATTCACCGGTGTCACAATAACCTTTCCATCGGCATCCAGCAGCGGTGTAAGACCTGCTCCATAGCCGGATTTTACCATAAGATAATTCACCCCGGTTTCCTTATCCACCAGTATCATCTGAACTCCGCTGTCTTTCAGTATACTGCCACCGGCTTCTCTCACTATAAATCTTTCATACTTTTTAGCCATAACAATTCTCCTTTAAAATTACACACCCAATTCTTCCCCTACCAGAATTACAGTAATCCTATCAGGAATACGGGAATAGTTCAGCACTGCGGTAGTACAGCAGCTGCGCTGGAAATGGCGGCAGTCATGACATTTGCCGTCAGCCACACAAGGCGTGTCAAAACCGATTTTTTTACAGTTGATTGGCGCTACCATCTTCACCCTGGCAGTGGCCTGTCCCATTGTTTCCACTATTTTGTTCACACCGGCCACGATTATCACTCTGTCCGGGCCGTAAATCATAGGTGCCACACGGGTGGATGCACCGTCTTCGTTTACAATGCGGCCGTCGGTGATGATGGCATTGGCGGAAGAAAAGAAAACATCGGCATAAAAGCGTTTTCGCATCATTTCCTTCTTTTCTTCTGCAGTTGCATCAGAGGCCGGGGCCAGATAATTGAAGCGTCCGCTTTTCAGCCAGTCGGAAACGCCTGTCTGTGTCAGGGTAACAGAACCACCGTTGGCCACAGCGGCACCGTCAGCCACCATTGTTTCAATCAATGGCAGCACCTCTTCCTTTGTGGTCACAAAATAAGGTTTAAACTGTCTTTGTGCCAGATTTTCCATTGTTTTTTCCACAACTGACATATCGAAATTCATAAATTTTCTCCTTTTTTCACCTGATTTTCATTGTATTATAAATTCATAAATGTTATTATAAAATCAGAAAAATGTGACGCGGTCACATACCGTTTTTCATTATTTATATTATACTATTTTAAAATATAGTGCAACAATGAGGAGGAATATCTTATGAAACTGGTAACAGGCAAAGCCATGCCGGACTTTACATATCTCAGCCCATATTCTGAAGGCGAAAAGAAATTTTCAGAATATGCACAGGGTAAAAAAATATTCATTGTTTTTCTGCGTTACTACGGCTGTACAGTATGCCGACTGGACCTGCATATCTACGCACAGAGAATGAAAGAATTCGCTGACAAAGGCGCACAGCTGATGGTAGTTCTGCAGTCTGACCCTAATCTGGTAAAAGATGAAGCACCTGTGGGTACATTCCCATACGAAATCGCATGTGACCCATCACAGGCTGTTTACAAGCAGTTTGAAATCGAACCTGCAAAAAATATGCTGTCACTTATCGGCGGCGGTCTGGTAAGTGCAGTGAAGAAAATGAACGCTGCCAAAAAATTCGGTTTTGAACACGGCGAATACGAAGGCAATGAACAGCAACTGCCTGCAATGGTACTGGTGGACGAAAACGGCACAATCACATTCAGCCATTACGCCAAAAACCTGGTTGACCTGCCAGGTGTAGATGAAATGCTGGCAAAATTATAATTTGTTTTAAAAAATTAAAATATAAAGGAGATTCTACCCATGGCAAAATTGGAAAAAGGCATGAAAATGCCTAACTTTAAACTGGACACAGTTTATGGCACAGAAATCGTAAAAGACGTTACATTTGAACAGCTGGTTGACGGCAAACCAACATTCTTCTGGTTCCAGAGATACATCGGCTGCCCACCATGCAGAATGGACGTACACTTCCTGTCTGTTGCACAGCCACAGTTTGCAGAAAAAGGTGCAAACATCGTTGTAGTAATGCAGTCCAAACCGGAAATCGTTCTCCGCGACATGAACGGCCAGACACTGCCATTCCACCTGGTATGCGACCCAACAGAAAGCCTGTACAAAGAACTGGAAATCGGCAACTGGAATCCTGAAGACATGCAGAACATGACAGAAAAAGAAGCTGAAAGAATGGCACTGAAAGTTGCAGGTATGCAGGAAAACGGTTATGAACACGGCGACTACGAAGGCAACGAAGAACAGCTGCCTGCATTCTTTGCAGTTGACGGCGAAATGAACGTGCTGGAAGCTCACTACGCTAGAAACCTGGGCGATATGCCTATGGCTGGCGAAGTACTGGAAAAATACTTCAAATAATCACACCGTTTATTGAAAAGGCGGAGGGTTCTGCCCTCTGCCTTTTTTTCACAGAACAATTACTACGGAGGTAACTGACAATGGCAAAACTGGTAAAAGGCGATAAATTCCCTAACTTTACAGTTAACACAGCATTTGAAAATGGCCTGACAATCGAAAAAATCGTGGACGGCAAACCAACAATGTTTATGGTTCTGCGCTACATCGGCTGTACAGTATGCCGCTATGACGTACACGTACTGACAGAAAGATACAACGAATTCGCAGAAAAAGGTGTAAATGTTGTGGTTGTAATGCAGTCAAAACCTGAAACTGTACAGAGAGACCTGGCCGGCGGCACACTGCCATTCCATCTTATCTGTGACGAAGCACAGGAAATCTACAAAACACTGGAAATCAACGCAGCAAAAGATATGGCTGAACTGCTGGGTGACGGTATGGAAAAGCTGCAGGCAAAAGGCGCAAAAGCCGCTGCAGCAGGCTTTGTACACGGCGAATACGAAGGCATCGAAGAACAGCTGCCTGCTTTCTTCTATGTTGACGCTGACCTGACAGTAAAGGAAGCCCACTATGCAAAAGGCATTATGGATATGCCTACAGTGGACGATATGCTGGCAAAAATTTAATCAAATCAAAACAAAAACCAGGGTTTCACACCCTGGTTTATTTTTATAATTCTGATAAATGGTCATACACCCGCTGAAGCTCACTGTATGTAAACTCGCATCCTGTATTTACAAGGGTGGTGATGTACTCCAGCATACAGTCTATACTTTCTGTATACATCATATAGCCCATACCATTGATATTGGCCACATATTTGTCCATGGTTTCCAATGTTTTATCCATGGCACAATACACCCTGCCGCCTGCCAGAGAAGGGTTTTCGTTTTTGTACTTCCAGGCCAGCTGCAGGATAATATCGGTGTATTTTTTATCCACAAATTTTTTCATATCAATATATCTGTGTATTGTCAGTACCCACTTTGATATATTTGTAAACCACAGGAATAACGGTAGCCACAAATGCCAGCAGTGCCCCCACAAATACAGGCTTTTTAGCTTTTTTATGTATCAGCACACCTGTCATCATACCCAGTGCAAACAGGCAGAATCTCACCAGCATCCAGTCTTTCCAGTCGCTGCGCCACAGATATTTCTTTTCAGTCTGAAGAAACCAATCCATAATTATCCCCCTATAAAATATGGTTTTTGAAACCTCGTTAACTAATTGTCATTATTATATAGTATTGTACACTATTTTTACAGATTTGTAAACCTTATAGTTGTAAGATTTACTGTCTTGTATATTTATATTTTTTGTGTTAAAATAAGTTGTTAATATGTTTACTATTAAAAATATATACTATAAAAAGGAGCAAAAGTAATGGAAAATACAAATCTTGTACCTGAAATGCAGGAAGAAAACCTGAACGAACAGATGCAGGTTCGCCGCGGTAAACTGAAGGCACTGCAGGACAAAGGTCAGGACCCTTATGCTAAAACAAAGTATGATGTAACTGACTACGCCAAAGATGTTGTAGAAGGTTATGATGACGAAGCTGAAGACCACGGCACAGCAAGCCTGGCAGGCCGTATCATGTCCAAACGCGTTATGGGTAAAGCCGCATTCATGGACCTGAGAGACCATTCCGGCAAAATCCAGCTGTATCTGCGTCTGGATGCTCTGGGCGAAGAATACTTCAGAGAAGTATGCACTTGGGACATCGGCGATATTGCCGGCGTTAAAGGCGAAATTTTCAGAACAAAACACGGTGAAATCTCTATCAGAGTTAAACATATCGAACTGCTGTCTAAATCTCTTATCCCTCTGCCGGAAAAATGGCACGGCCTGACAGACACAGAAATGCGTTACCGCCAGAGATATGTGGACCTTATCGTTAACCCTGATGTTAAAGATACATTTGTAAAACGCAGCATGATTCTGCGTGAACTTCGTTCATACCTGGACAGCAAAGGCTTTATCGAAGTTGACACACCTATTCTGACACCATTTGAAATCGGTGCTTCCGCCCGTCCGTTCATCACACACCACAACACACTGGATATGGATATGGTTCTGCGTATTGAAACTGAACTGTACCTGAAACGCCTTATCGTTGGCGGCTTTGACAAAGTTTATGAAGTAGGCCGTATCTTCCGTAACGAAGGTATGGACACAAAACACAACCCTGAATTCACTACTATCGAACTGTACCAGGCTTATGCAAACTACTATGACATCATGGACCTGGTAGAAGAAATGATGAAACAGGTTGCTATGAATGTTTGTGGCACTCTGGAAGTACCATACCAGGGCAAAGTTATCAACCTGGGGCACTGGGAAAGAATGACAATGCTGGAAGCCGTTAAAAAGTATTCCGGCGTAGACTTCAACGAAATCAAATCTGACGAAGAAGCTATCGCAGTAGCAAAAGAACATCATGTAGAACTGCCTGAAACACCAAGCAAAGGCGCTATCCTGGCAGAATTCTTTGATGCTTTCGTAGAAGAAAACCTGATTCAGCCTACATTTATCTACGACTACCCTGTAGAAATCAGCCCACTGGCAAAACGCAAACCTGAAGACCCTGCATACACAGAAAGATTTGAATACTTTATCAACGCTATGGAATTCGGTAATGCATTCAGTGAACTGAATGACCCAATCGACCAGAAAGGCCGTTTTGAAAGACAGGTAGCAGAACGCAAAGCTCTGGAACCAAATACAAAAGCACAGGTTGACTATGACTATGTAACAGCTCTGGAATACGGTCTGGCCCCAACAGGCGGTCTGGGCTTCGGCTTTGACAGACTGGTTATGCTGCTGACAGACTCTGCATCCATCCGCGATGTACTGCTGTTCCCGACAATGAAACCTGAAAAATAATTGATTATCAATTTATAACCTGCAACAGAAATGTTGCAGGTTTATTTTTTGTTATTTTTATTTCTTATTGAACTTTACCTTTCTGTGTGCGATAATATATACTATATTAAATCATTGAACTGGAGTACACTATGAACAAATATAAAGATATTGAACTGTATGACCTGCAGGACTGCCCATTCTGCGGTGGCCCCGGTGTGATGGATGACATCGGCGGCTGGTGTGTTTACATTGAATGTGTGGACTGCGGCGCACGGACAGGCCATATGGAATACAAAGATGAAAAAAGCAAAAAAGAAGCAGAAGAAGCCTGTGTGAAATTATGGAACAACGGCAGAGTTGTAAACTTTGGCCGCGGTGAATAATCTGCATATCCCCAGGTGAAAACCGGGGATTTTTTATTATCGTATTATATGGTATAATTTTAAAAAAAGGATTTCTGTTCCTCAGGAGGCATTATGTTTGATAAAATAACTGACCATATTTATATCCAGCCGGCGGAGCATTATACCGACAGACCGAATGTGGGTCTGATTGTAGGTGAAAAATACACACTGCTGTTTGAGGCCGGCAATTCTGCCGCCAATGTGCAGCAGCTGCAGGCAGCCCTGAAAGAAAACAATCTGCCGCAGCCTGATTTTGTAGCTGTTTCCCACTGGCACTGGGACCATTCCTTTGGTATGCACGCCTGGAATGTGCCCACCATTGCAGGTAAAGAAACCAATGACCAACTGCTGGAAGTGGCGCAGTGGAAATGGGATGATGAGTCAATGGACAGCCGTGTGAAAACCGGTGAAGACATTGTTTTCTGCAATGAAATGATAAAAAGAGAGTACCCTGACCACAGTCTGATAAAGGTTGTGGGGGCAGATATTGTTTTTGATGGCAGTATGATTATAGACCTGGGCGGAGTACAGTGCCATCTGATACACGCAAAAGGACCTCACTCCTCTGATGCAGTTATCTGCTGGGTGCCACAGGACGACTTTGTATTTCTGGGCGACAGCAACGGCAAAGACCTGTACGGCAAACCATGGCACTTTGACATAGAACACGAAGAAGATTTTCTGGACGAAACCGCCAAAATACCATTCGATGACCATCTGGTAAAAGAATATCTGGCACTGCTGGACACACTGTATTTTGACAGATGCATCGGCGGTCACGCCCCGCTGATGACAAAACAGCAGCTGTACGCCACATTTGAAAAATAAATATTTTACTATAATAATTAAAGCCGGGTTCTATCGCCCGGCTTTTTATGGAGATATTTTTTATATCAGGTAAATTTGAAATTTATTACTCATTGTATCACGCAAATTTATCCCAATCCAACAAAGACACAGCAGATAACCGCTGTGTCTTTAAGTTGTTTATATGATTTTTTATAAATTTTTATCCATTAACAATATTTCTTGCTACATGTACGCCGCTGGCGGATGCGTGAGACAGGGAATGTGTTATACCGCTGCCGTCACCGATAATGTAAAGGTCTTTATAACGGCATTCCAGCTTGTTGTCAACTTCAACTTCCATATTGTAGAACTTAACTTCCACGCCGTAAAGTAATGTGTCCTCGTTTGCAGTACCAGGTGCAACCTTGTCCAATGCGTAAATCATTTCTATAATACCATCAAGAATGCGTTTTGGCAGCACAAGACTTAAGTCGCCCGGTGTTGCACTGAGTGTCGGGGTGATAAATGCTTCCTGTATTCTGCTGTGTGTGGAACGTCTGCCGCGGATAAGGTCACCAAAACGCTGCACAATTACGCCACCACCCAGCATATTGCTCAGTCTGGCAATGCTTTCGCCATAACCGTTTGAGTCCTTGAATGGCTCAGAAAAATGTTTTGCCACAAGCAGGGCGAAGTTGGTGTTTTCCGTTTGTTTTGCAGGGTCTTCGTAGCTGTGACCGTTAACTGTAATAATGCCGTTAGTGTTTTCGTTAACAACAGCACCTTTAGGGTTCATACAAAATGTACGCACCTTGTCGCCGTATTTTTCGGTACGGTAGACAATTTTACTTTCGTAAAGTTCATCTGTCAGATGTGCAAAAACTGCTGCAGGCAGTTCCACACGCACACCAATATCCACACGGTTGGATTTAGTTGGGATGTTGAGTTCTTTGCAAATATTTTCCATCCATTTGCTGCCGCTGCGGCCAACTGAGATTATACATTTAGGACATTCGTAAATCCCGTCAGCACAAACGATTTTATAAAGACCATCGTCATGTTTCACAGTCTGTACAGGTGTGTCAAAATAAAAGTCCACCTTATCCTTAAGATCTGCATAAAGGTTCTCCAACACAATGTAGTTGATGTCTGTGCCAAGGTGACGCACCGAAGCATCAAGCAGATGCAAGTCATTCTGAATACAAAGCGTTTTAAAACGGCTGCCCGCTGTTGTATACAGCTTTGTTCCCTCGCCGCCATAGCGCAGATTGATTTCATCAACATATTTCATCAGGTCCAGTGCCTGTTTTTTGCCGATATATTCATACAGTGTGCCGCCAAAGTCATTGGTAATGTTATACTTGCCGTCAGAGAACGCACCTGCACCGCCAAAACCGCTCATTATGGAGCAACTTTTGCAGTTGATACAGTTTTTGATTTTATCACCATCAATAGGGCAGTGACGTTTGTCAAGTGCATGACCTGCTTCGAAAACAGCCACTTTAAGGCCTGCATCAAGTCGTATAAGCTCGTAAGCGGCAAAAATACCGCCAGGACCTGCACCGATAATAATTACATCATATTTCATGGTCATCTTACCTTTCTGTCGGTTTATATATCAGACAATTCAAGTTTATCTGTCCGTTATATAAACTCAAATTTGTCTGTAATTTTCCGCATTACATATATTATCACATCAAAGTCTGCCATGCAATATACAGAAATAAAGACATATTTCTGTATGTAATTTTTTGTTGAAAACTATTTGGCAGTTTTAATGATATTGCTCTTTTTAATATATGCAGTTTTGATAATGGTTTTCCCGGCTGTTTTGTGTTATTATAAAGACAACAAGCTGATGAAAAACAGCCGCACTCCGCGACTGTGACATCTGCGAAAATCGGAGGAAAATAACATGATGAAAAAACTTACTGCATTGTTGCTGGCGTTCTGCATGTTGTTTATGGTGGCTTGTGGCAATACAACCACACAGACAGCTGAACAGGGCGACATAGCAATCCTGTACACAAATGACGTACACACTTATATCGACGGCCCGCTGAGCTACGATGTAATTGGCGCACTGAAAACAGAGCTGGCTGGCCAGTTTGAGCATGTGCTGCTGGTAGATGCAGGCGACCACAGCCAGGGTACGGTTTACGGCTCTATGGACTTTGGCGAAACAGTAATCAAGCTGATGAATGCAGCCAAATATGATGTGGCTACCCTGGGCAACCACGAATTTGACTACACAATGGCTGGCACAATGGAACTGATTGAATGGGCAGAATTCCCATACATTTCATGTAACTTCTACAACCTGGAAAACGGTGAAAGAACAACAAATGTTCTGGACAGCTACAAAATCTTTGAGCTTGGCGGCGAAAAAGTGGCTCTGGTTGGTATCACAACACCTGAATCAATCACAAAATCCACACCTGCTTACTTCCAGGACAATGACGGCAACTACATTTACGGTATCGCAGGCGGTGATGACGGTGCAGCACTGTATACAGATGTGCAGACAGCTGTTGATGCCGCTGTAAAAGAAGGCGCAACAAAGGTTATCGCCCTGGGCCATCTGGGTGACGATGCAGTTTCACGGCCATGGAGAAGCGAAGATGTTATCAAAAATGTAACAGGTCTGGATGCATTTATCGACGGCCATTCACATTCTACAGTAGAAGGTGTAAAGGTTGCTGACAAGGGCGGCGAAGAAGTGCTTCTGACACAGACAGGTGAATATTTTGACCGTATCGGTCTGATGGTAATTGACGGCGAAACAGGCGCATTTACAACAGACTTTATTGAATACGAAGAAATTCTGGAAACAGTTAAGGACGAAGAAGGCAACGCAGTAGTTGATGACGACGGCGAAGAAGTGACAGAAGTAGTTGGCTACAAATTCGTAAGCGAACTTTACACCGGTGCTGAATGGGTAGTAAGCGAAGAAATAAAAGCTATCAAAGACGCATGGATTGACAAAGTAACAGAAGAACTGGGTGTGGTTATCGGCACAACAGCTCTCACATTTGACAACTATGATGCAGAAGGCAACCGTCTGGTGCGCAAACAGAGCACAAATACAGGCGATTTTGCAGCTGACTCACTCTACTACCTGTTTGACAATATGGATATGGACGTAGATGTTGCAGTTATGAACGGTGGCGGCGTGCGTAACAAAGCTATCACAGGCGACATTTCTTTCCTGACATGTAAAGAAATCCACACATTCGGCAATGTAGCATGTCTGCAGACTGTAACAGGTCAGCAGCTGCTGGATGCTCTGGAATGGGGCGCACAGGCAGCAGGCACAGGCGAAAGCGGCGGTTTCCTCCATGTGGCAGGTGCTGTATACTCCATCGACACAGCAAAAGAACCAACTGTACAGAAAGATGACAACGGTGTATGGACAGGCGGCCCTACAGACGGTTACCGTGTACACGATGTAAAAATCTACAACAAAGAAACAGGCGTATACGAAGACCTGGACCTGACTGCTGAATACAACCTGGCAGGCTACAACTACACACTCCGTGACCTGGGCGACGGTTTCAATATGTTTGACGGTGCTATAAATGTTCTTGACTATGTAATGGTTGACTACACTGTTCTGGCAAACTACATCGTGGGCTTTGAAGGCTATGAAGTGGCAGCTACAAACTCTCCTCTGCTGGCTAAATACCCAGGTATGCTGATTGACTACGGCACAGTAAACGGCGCAGGCAGAATCACAGTGAGATAATTACACATCAATAAAAAAGCGGCTCGTATGAGCCGCTTTTCTTTTCAAGCAATGAATTACATATTGGCAATAATGTCTTTTACATAAGCAGAGAAGTTGTCTTCCACCAGTTTTGCGGCTTTGTCCACTTCTTCGGCTGACAGGGAAACTTCCAGCATATCTGTAGGCAGTGCAGTAACCACAGACAGGCCCAGGATAGGCATACCGCAGTGTGCGGCTGTGATTGCTTCCACTACAGTGGACATACCCACGGCGTCGGCACCCAGCAGACGGGCCATTCTTGCTTCTGCCACTGTTTCATACTGTGGGCCGGCAAAGAACATATAAACGCCTTCGTGTACTGTCAGCGGTGAATTTTCGGCGCATTTTCTTGCAATTTCTCTCAGTGCAGGTGTATAAACATCTCTCATTTCAAAGAATCTTTCGCCAAATTCGTCCACATTGGGGCCGCGCAAAGGGCTGTGACCAGCCAGTTTGATGTGGTCAGAAATAATCATAACATCACCTACGCCGTATTCTTTGTTGATGGCGCCGGAGGCATTTGTCAGGATTGTTTTTTCTACGCCCAGCAGTTTGAACAGGCGCACGGGAATAACCAGCTGTTCAAATTCATAGCCTTCGTACACGTGGAAACGGCCGGACATACAAACAACCTTTTTGCCTGCCACTGTACCGGCAATCAGCTTGCCAGCGTGGAATGGAGCTGTGGAAATAAGGAAGTTTGGAATATCCTTGTAATCAATCACCACAGGGTTTTCGATTTCGTCAGCAAAAGAGCCCAGTGATGAACCCAAAATAATAGCGATTTCAGGTGTGAAAGGCAGTCTTTCCTTTACATAGTCAGCACTTTTTTTATAAAATTCAAAATTGTAAATATCCATTTCTTTCTCCTTGAAAATATATTATAAATTCAGTATAACATACCGTCTGTACAATCCGCAATTATGAGTAAAACTGAAAAATCTCACTGTTTATAGGCTTTTTTCACATACATCTCTCCCCGTCGGCTTGACATATTTTCCCTGTTGATGTAATATTATAGTTAGCAATAGCTAACACGGAGGGTATTATGTCAAATTTTATTATAATAGCAGTACTTGCAGTGGCAATAGCCGCAGGTATAAAAGAAACAATAAAACATTTTAAAGGTGGAGGCGGCTGCTGTGGCGGCGGCAGTACAGTAAAATCCAGAAAGAAGCTGGACAAAGTGGTAAAAACACGCACTGTGACCATTGAAGGTATGACCTGTGAAAACTGCGCCAACCGTGTGGAATGGGCGCTGGCAGACACTGAGGGGCTGGTTGGTAAAGTAAACCTGAAAAAGAATACAGCCACAGTTTCTATGGACAGAGAAGTAAGCGATGAAACAATTACAGCCGTTATAGAAAAAGCAGGCTACAAAGTGGTGGAAATCAGATAGAAAAATGCAGTCGCTGCAGAGTGACTGCTTTTATTTTGCTTTATTGAAGCTGTTATGGTATACTGTGTCTAAAACAAGATAACAACCGAAAAGGAATAAAATATGAGAATAATGGCAGTTGACTACGGCGAAAGCCGTACAGGCATAGCAGTGTGTGACCCTACAGAATTTCTGGCCAGCCCTGTATGCATTATAAAAGAAAAAAACACCCTGAAAGCTATTGAGAAAATAGTGGATAAGGCAAAAGAACTGAACGCCGAACAGATAGTGGTGGGCCACCCGCTGAACATGGACGGCAGCCGCGGTGAAAGAGCAGAAAAATGCACCTTTGTAAAGGAAGAAGTGGCAAAGCTCAGCGGTATTGATACAATACTCTGGGACGAAAGAGCCACCACAAAAACAGCCCTGGGCATGCTGACAGACACAGGCACCTTTGGCAAAAAGCGCAAGGAAGTGCTGGACGCTGTGGCGGCCACAGTAATACTGGAAAACTATCTGCGGTGGAGAAAAAACAATAAATAATACATAATGAAAACTATACAATAGTTTCTTAACAGTCAGGAAAATTTGAATTTATCTGCGGAGGCTGATTATGAATCAAAAAGAAAAATACAGATTCTCCCAATGGGATGAAGAATCCTTTGTTTTGCCAAAAGAATATATACTTGATAAAAACAGTGATCTGGCTGATGCATTAAATGTGTTCTATTCAGCAGGCGGCTATGAGTTTTTCAATGTCATGGAACCTGAATACTATTCAGGCAACTGGCTTAATTTTATAGGTAATTTGTATGCAGAAATTGATGATGGTCTATATACCTTGAGCAATAAGGAATTTACAGTGCCATTGACAGATGAACAGAAAATGGAATTGGCAGAACGCGGTGTTCCACAAATGTTTGTTACAGATATAAAATAGGAGATATGGATATGAGCAAAGAACAGCTTAAAGCAGCAGAAAAAGCAATGAGTGACTGGTTATCACATCCCGGTGAGCTAGGAAAAGCTCCTTTAAAAATAGAATGTGCAAAAGAATTTGACCTGCATGATTTGCACTATTACATTTTCAGATTCAAGGAAAAGCTGTTGGGAGACTGGATGCTTGGCGTCTGCGGCGGTTATGAAGATGACTCTCTGGAACACTGTGGTCATGTTTTCAGTGATTTAAAGAAATATAATGAGAAAACTGCTGTTGATGATGCAATAGAAATTGTGGAAAGAATCCGTGCATACTGGATGGAAAGGGTACGCAAACAGGAAGAACTGCAGGCAAAACTGAAGGAAAATGCAGATTTCAGAACACAGGAAGAAATTGATGCAGATACAATAAACAGCCAGTTTGTAAAAACTGAAAGCAGATTTTATATAACAGTGGGTCAGATTGACTGCCCAACAGGCAGAATAGTTGTGGCAGATCCTTTGGCTTATCTCCCAAGTCCGCAGTTTTCGCCTATATTGCAGGAAGCTATACCTGCGGGAAAATACAATGTGGAAGTTTCAATCTGCAGACAAAACGATATAGGTCTCCGTATGTGTACCGCAAGGCTGAAGGTGAAACATACAGAAGCTGTTACATATAAAAAAGCAACATCAACCGATGAAAGCGCGATAAAACTGAAAGACGGAGTGCTGCATGGATTCCCTGTAGATGCGGGAATGATGTGTTTTTGTGATGCCAAGGTTGCAGATGAGTACAGGGCTTTTATTGATAAATGGTATGCTGAAAATCCCGATGGCAATCACTATGATGATTATTTTGCATCATATTTTGCTGACAGCTATAAAGAGATGCCGGCTTATCAGCGTGAAGGCGGAGATTTTATAGAGTGGACAAACCCTGATACAGAAAACAGTCTTGTTATGATAGCTTCCGGCTTCGGCGACGGCTTTTACAACAGCTATTATGGACATGATGCTGACGGCGAAATATGTGAAATCATCGTGCCGATGGTGAATCCTGCGATTTTCGGATGTTAATGCACCCGTTCGGGAGGAAAAATGAAAAGAGAAACAGAACTTGGATAACCAAGTTCTGTTTCTCTATATGGGACTAATTATTTATTAGTTTTTTCATATTAGCAATTTATAAAACTTTGATTGAAGTTCTAAAAATCCGATGCTGTTTCAGACAAAATAAGAAAAATTTGATGAATTTAGCAGGTTATTTACAATAGTCTAACTGTTCGATAAATCCCAATTTGACTGACAGTCTGTTAACTCTCAATCTACCAAATAAAAAAGGGAACGCTGTGCGTTCCCTTTTATTTTGCCTATAATTATCTGTGGATAACAACCTCTTTGATTGTCAGTTTCATTGCAGCGCCTGTTGGCAGGTCTACAGTAACTGTTTCGCCTGTTTTGTGGCCTTTGAGAGCCAGACCTACAGGACAGTCTTCACTGATTTTACCATTGAGAGGGTCATATTCAGTGCTGCCCACAATGTCATATGCTTCTTCAAAACCGTCTTCATCAACAACGATTACATGCACGCCAACACCAACAGTGTCTTTGTTCATGGTATCTTTGTTTACGATTTTAGCATTTTTAACTGTAGCTTCCAGTTCCAGGATGCGCTGTTCTACCAGGCCCTGTTCATTTTTAGCTTCGTCGTATTCGCTGTTTTCAGAAAGGTCACCGAAGCCACGGGCTACTTTGATTTTTTCAGCCAGTTCTGCGCGTTTTTCTGTTTTCAGGTATTCCAGCTCCTGAACCAGAGCGTCATAACCGGACTGGGTAAGTAATACTTCTTTTGCCACTTTGATAATCTCCTTCTTGTTAAGCAATCTATAATATTATAGTCACTTAAACCTGTAATGTCAATAATAAAAAATGGAATTTTCCGTGAAAACAAAGGAAAAATGCCGGATGGGGATTAAACGAAAAACTTCCCGTAAGGGAAGTTTTTCGCTTTTTGGGGAAAGAATATTAAGACTATTCTTCGTCGTATTTAGCAACAATAAATTTCTTGGCTTCTTCCACAACTTTGCCTTCCAGGTTAGCTGGCAGCTGTTCGTATCTTGTGAATTCGAATGTGAAGTAGCCTCTGCCCTGTGTCAGTGAGCGGATATATGTAGTAAAGTCAGACATTTCGCTCATTGGACATTCAGCACTTACTTTCTGCAGGCCATCACCAACCGGTTCGATACCCAGAACACGGCCGCGGCGTTTGTTAACTTCGCCCATTACGTCACCTGTGTTAGCGTCCGGAACGAATGCATCCAGTGTGCCGATTGGTTCAAGCAGACATGGGGAAGCATCTTTCAGACCGGCTTTGTAAGCCAGTGTTGCAGCCAGTTTAAATGCCATTTCAGAAGAGTCAACAGGGTGGTAGGAACCGTCAAGCAGTGTAGCTTTCAGACCTACTACAGGATAGCCGGCCAGAACGCCGTATTTCTTGGCATCCTGCAGACCTTTTTCAACAGCTGGGAAGTAGTTCTTTGGAACTGCGCCGCCGAATACTTTTTCTTCAAATACCAGTTCGTCGCCTTCTGTTGGTGAGAATTCAATCCAAACATGACCGTACTGACCGTGACCGCCGGACTGTTTCTTGTGTTTACCTTCAGCTTTAACAGTTTTTCTGATTGTTTCTCTGTAAGCTACTCTTGGTTTGGAAAGTTCAGCTTCAACGCCGAATTTGCCTTTCATTTTTGCCAGAACAACATCCAGATGCTGTTCGCCCAGACCTTTAATCAGCTGCTGTGCTGTTTCAGGGTCCTGACGGTAGTTAACTGTGCAGTCTTCTTCCATAATTCTCTGGAGAGAGGAGGAGATTTTTGCTTCGTCGCCTTTTTTCTTTGGACGGATTGCCATTTCCATTGTAGGAGTAGGGAATTCGTTGTTCAGTGCGCGGTATTCGTTCTGTGGGTCACAGAGAATATCGCCTGTTTTTGTGTTTGCCAGTTTTGTAACTGCGCCGATGTCACCGGCTTTGATATATTCAGCATCAATCTGCTTTTTACCGCGGAGGAACAGCAGTTTGCCCAGTCTTTCAGCGCCGCCCACTGTTGTGTTTACAACATTGGAGTCAGCTTTCAGGTTACCGGAAAGAACTTTTACAAAGGACATTTTGCCTACGAATGGGTCAGCAACTGTTTTGAATACCAGAGCTGCAACCTGGCTGTTTTCATTGAATGGGAGAACAACTTCTGTTGAACCCAGAGCCAGAGGTGTGCCGTCTGTATCTTCCGGAGATGGAGCCAGTTCATTGATGATATCCAGCAGCATGTCGATACCTTCCAGCTTAACTGTGGCACCGCAAACTACAGGAGTGATTGTACCGGCCTTGATACCTTTTTTGATACCTGTTGTGATTTCAGCTTTTGTAAACTGTTCACCGGAGAAGTATTTTTCAAACAGTTCTTCATCTGTTTCAGCAACAGCTTCGTTGATAGCTGTTACCAGACCGTCCAGACGGTGACCTGTAGCAGGCATAACAACTTCTTCAGCTTTGCCGTTTTTATACTGGTAAGCTTTGAATTCCATCAGGTTGATGTATGTAACTTTGTCGCCGTTAACTACAGGAACAACGATAGGACATACCTGTGGACCAAATTCAGCTTTCAGTTCTTCGAAAACATTGTAGAAGTCAGCGTTTTCAGCATCAATTTTTGATACATAAATCATTGTTGAGCGGCCGTATTTATTGCTGAGCTTGTAAGCTTTCTGTGTGCCTACTTCAACGCCGTCTTTAGCACTTACAGTGATAAGTGTTGTTTCGCAGGCTTTAACGCCTTCGTACATACCCAGTTCAAAGTCAAACAGACCAGGTACGTCAACCAGGTTAACTTTTACGCCATTGTGTTCGTATGGTGCAACTGCGCTGGACAGTGAGCATACTCTTTTGATTTCTTCGCCGTCAAAGTCAGACACTGTATTACCGTCTTCTACACGACCCTGACGGTCAGTTGTCTTTGTTGCGTACAGCAGAGCTTCCACCAGGCTGGTTTTACCGCTGCCGGCGTGGCCTGCAACCATCACATTTTTTATTTTCAGATTTTTGTAGTCCATGATAAAATGAACCCCCTTTTAAAGATTTTGAATTACGTCTTAATACCCCTTTTGTACTTCGGTGTACAAACATTACAAAAATTGTACCACAAAAGTGGAAATTTTTAAATGATTTTCACATACTTTTTTCATTTTTAAGTGTAGAAATTAGATATTGACTATTGTTTATATTTACCAAAGGTTTTTTATAAATCAAACATTTTTCCATTTTTTGTATGCTGGTCACAGAATAACAGGGCAAAATATGATAACATACTATCAGAATATGTTGAGGGAGACTGTATTATGAAAAGAGTATTGGTAGTAGTGGATTATCAGAAAGATTTTGTGGACGGTTCACTGGGTTTTCTCCAGAGCGAAAATATAGCTCCGGAAATATACTCCCTGGTGGTAAAAGCCACAAGGAACAAAGACCTTGTGGTATTCACAAAGGATACCCATTATGAAAATTATCTGTCCACACGCGAGGGCAAATTCCTGCCGGTAAAGCACTGTATAAAAGGCACTGACGGCCACAGACTGTACGGTGAGCTGGAGGCTTTTGAAGATGTAATCAGTCCTGATGTAATAATAGTGGAAAAGGAAACCTTCGGAAGCGACAAGCTGTGCAATGTCATCGAAGAGGCCTTTAACGGCGAGCCGGATGTGATAGAATTCTGCGGTGTGGTGACAAATATATGCGTTCTGTCAAATGTTGTGCTGTGCCAGACACACTTTAAAAACGCAGAGATAATAGTCCACGAAGATGCCACCGCCGCAGTGGGCAACAGCCAGACCTACGCCATTGAAGTACTGAAAGGCCTGGGAGTAAAGGTGGTTTAAAGCGTTTTATTGTGAAGTATACTTTATGGAACGCTAAAAGCGTTGTTACTTTTGAGACCAAAAGTAACAAAAAGTCCTGGGGGTAAGCGTAGCGCCAGAGCGGTTCGTCTGAAAGACGAAACACGAGTCTGTCCTTGCGAGTGTAGCGGGGCGACTCCCCCAGACCCCAACGCGTAGAAGGTATGCGCGTCACTATTACCTCCAAAAAATGCTGCGCATTTTCAAATCGGCAACTTAACGTCACGCGCATATTATCAATCGGGAGGAGTGCTGCGCCCTCCCGATACCCACCCCGCGTAGGGTACGATGCCCACATCGTACCGTTGGCGGTAAGCGTAGCGCCGGAATGGTTTTGCCGCAGGCAAAAACGCGAGCTCGTCCTGAGAGCGTAGTGGGGCCGCGGAAGGCGATTTATTCGCTGACCGTGCGCAAATGCGAGCTGTAGCGAAATGCGAGCAAGCCAAGACGGCTCCCTCGACGTCCCGAAAATATGCTTTACAGAATATTTTAAAGGCGATTCGTGAATCGCCCCTATGCGATAAAACATCAGACAAATTATAATTGGCGCAGGGGCGGATAGCATCCGCCAGTAATAAACACAGCAAAAAGCAGACAGTTTTCACTGTCTGCTTTTTGCGTATAATCAATTATCACTATCTTCTTTTATTGTATTTGCCGCGGTCCATTGTGATGCTGGCTCCAAAATCAACAGGTTTGGCCAGGAATACGCTGCGTACCCTGCCTTTGAAATACTGGAAAGCCCGTTTTGCTTTTTCCTCGCTGTCAAAAATACCGAACACAGCTGCACCGCTGCCTGTCATCACACTGCCCAGAGCCCCCTGTTCAATCAGCTGTTTTTTGATAGGCTCAGTATCCTCACTGCCGGCGGCTTTTTCCAGGTCGTTGGCCATATATTTTGCAATAGCTGTCAGGTCTTCGTTTTCAATGGCCTGCACCAGCTTGTCTGTTTCCACTTTGGTTTTATAACCCAACTTGTCATAGTTTGCAAAAGCCTGTGGTGTGGATACCCCCTTTGACGGCATGCAGATAACAAAGTGACAGCGTGGCATGTCAGCACATGGCAGAATAATATTGCCCACACCCTGCACTCTCTTGGTGCCGCCCACCAGCATGAACGGAACATCACTGCCGGTCATAGCACCGATTTCACACAATTGTTCCATTGTAAATCGGGTATTGTACAGCTTGTTCAGACCCACAATTACACCGGCTGCATCAGCACTGCCGCCGGCCATACCGGCCTTGATAGGTACTGTTTTTTTGATGTAAATATGTACGCCGCCATCAATTTTTGCATAGTCAAAGAAATTGATAGCTGCCATAACCGCAGTATTTTTACTGTCGGTAGGTATGTAACGGGCATTGGAGCCCATTGTAATACCACTGTCCTGCTTTGTCAGTGTTACACGCTCAAAAATAGATACCGACTGCATAATCATATCCAACAGGTGGTAGCCTTTTTCGTCCACACCTGTAATATCCAGTGACAGATTTATTTTCGCCGGAGCAATTACGGTTACTCTATCCATAATTCACCTCTTAAATATTGAAAAATACGCTTCGTTTTACATCTATAGCTTTTACCGGGCACATTTCGTGGCAGCAGAAGCATTTTATACATTTATTATAATCTATAATTGCCTTTTTGTTAACAATTTTTATTGTTTTTTGTGGACAAATATCACGGCACTGACCACAGCCTATACAGGCTGATTTTTTTACCTTTGGCTTGGGAGCCAGATACTTTTCCACCGTAGGTGTGGCCCAGCGCAGGGCACGGGGCACTCTGTCACCGAAATCTATGCGGTAAGACTGTGGCATAGTAAAATTTTCCAGTTTTTTGTAAAGCCGGACATCACCACAGACACAGTCCGCAGGCAGTACCGGCGGAACCAGGCCTCTTTTTATGGTTTCAGCCATTATAGGCGGCTGCATGGGGTTAAAACCCATCATATTGCAAACTGCCAGGTCGGTATAATAAGGATTGTCGCCTGCTATAAGCATGCCCAGATGCACCGGTGTACCGCTGCCCGGTCCGTCGCCCTCCATACCTGTCACAGCATCAATTATAGTCAGGGTGGGTTTCACTGTTTCGCACAGGTCCACTATCATCCGGGCAAAATTTTCCTTGTCCGGAAAACGCATGTGAAACTCCGCCTTTTTCAGCCCCGGAACACAACCAAACAGGTTTTTCACAGCAGCAGACATGCCTGTCATCACATGGGTTTTGAATTTGGCCAGATTTATAACCACATCGCTGTTTACCACAGGAGCCAACAGCTCAAACTCCTTCACTATTTTACCATCAGTTTTCACAGTGGCGGTTTCATACTTTGTGTAGATTTTTGCACCGTAGCGTGCAGCCACATCGGCAAAGCCGCAGGTTTTGTAGCTGGCGGCATGGACAGCCACATTTGACGGGCCGCCGCCGGAGTCGGCCACCAGTATATTCTCCCCTTTTGCCCCCATTTCTTTCAGACAGACAATCACCGCTTCCACCACTGCAGGGTGGGTGGTGACAGCCTTTTCCGGAGCAGAACGGGACAGCATATTTGGTTTGAGCAATATGGTTGTGTCAGGCGTAATAATGCTGGAGATATTGTAAAATTCCAGTATCTCCCTGACAGAACTATACACACAGTCCATTTCATAGGATGGTGTAATTTTAAAATAAATATTGTTCATTTATTATTTGTTTTCTTTCAAGTCGTTTAAAAATTCTGCTATTCGCTTGGTCGCTTCCATAAGATGGTCAAGGGAATAGGAGTAGGAAATGCGCACAAAGCCTTCGCCAGCCTTTCCAAAAGCGTTGCCAGGGATAACAGCCACACGGTTTCTTCTGATGAGCCGCTCGCAGAATTCCTCGCTGGTCATACCTGTACCGCGGATGTCCGCAAACACATAGAATGCCCCCTGGGCATTGTAACATGGCAGACCGATGCTGTTCAGCTCATTTATAAGAAAACGGCGGCGCATGTCATATTGACGGCGCATTGCATCGATTTCATCATCACACTCGTTCATAGCTACCACTGCAGCGTACTGACTGGTGGTAGGGGCACAGATTACAGCCACCTGATGCAGTGTAGCCATACAGTCGATGATAGGTTTTGGCCCCATGGCGTAACCCAGACGCCAGCCCGTCATGGCATAGGCTTTTGAAAAACCGTTGATGACAACTGTTCTTTCTCGCATGCCGGGAATTGATGCAAAGGACACATGCTGATACTCACCGTAGGTCAGCTCTGCATAAATTTCGTCTGTCATTACAAATATATCTGTATCACGGATAACATCGGCAATGGCCAGCAGGTCCTGCTCTTCCATAATGGCACCTGTAGGGTTGGCCGGGAACGGCAGCACCAGAATTTTGGTTTTGTCTGTAATGGCGGCTTTCAGCTCATCTGCTGTCAGGCGGAAGTTGTTTTCCTGTTTCAGTGGTATTTCCACCACTTTTGCACCGCACAGGCGTGCAATAGGGTCATAACTGACATAACATGGGGTTGGCAGGATAACCTCGTCACCGGGGTTCAGCATACAGCGGAACAGCATATCTATACCTTCGCTGCCTCCCACAGTAACCATGACCTCTTCCGGCGAATAATCCAGACGGAAGCGGCGTTTCTGATATTCACAGATAGCTCTTTTCAATGGCATCAGGCCCAGACCAGGGCTGTACCAGGTTTTGCCTTTTTCCAGCGCCTGTATACCGGCCTCGCGTATTCTCCACGGTGTTTTGAAGTCAGGTTCACCTACCCCCAGAACGATGCAATCGCCTACTTCCTTTGCCAGAAGCGACACTTTTTCTATGGGAGAAAGCGGAATGTCCCTTATAGCTTTGTTCAGGTATTTGTCATAATCCATCATAAAGCGTTAAAGCTCCTTCCGTCCTCGTCTTCTTCGTGGAACATAATGCCCGCCTGTTTATAAGGACGGAGAACAAAATGTGTGGCTGTTTCATTTACATCGTCCATAGGTGACAGGCGTTTGAAAACAAACATGGCTATATCCTGGAAAGTTTTGGCTTTTATTTCTATCAGCAGGTCATAGCCGCCGCTCATCAGTGTAACACCCTCCACTTCTTCCATAGAAGCTATAGCCATGGCGATTTCATCAAAACCGCGGCCTTTTTTAGGAGTAACTTTCAGCTCAATCTGGGCTTTTACATGGTTTACACCGGCTTTTTCCCAGTCAATAATAGTACGGTAGCCTTTTATAATGCCTTTTGATACACATTCATCTATCATGCCTTTTACGGCTTTTTCATCCCTGCACAGCATAACTGCCAGCTGACGCGGAGTCAGAGTAGGGTTGGTTTCAAGAAGTTTAAGTAACTGTTCCATAAATATTCTCCCTGTTCATTTATTAATTTAATTATTATACAGGTTTTCACAGTATATTTCAACGAAAACATGTGTGTCCGTCTTGAAAACATACATATTTTCATGATAAAATTACAGGCAGATATCATATTCAACAATGAGGTGGTAATATGTTTAAAGTTTATATAAGCAAAGCAAAGTCCAAACCACTGGATATAAAAAATAACACCGCAGCAGCCCAGGCTGAAATCGATAAAGCCAGAGCAGCCGGGGCAAAACTGATAGTTTTCCCACAGGGCTTTCTGACAGGGGTACAACTGGGTATAGTGGAGGATATGCTTTATCTCAACCGGGCCTACAACGACACCTTCAGCAAGCTGGCGACAGACAACCCTGATATATATATTCTGGGTGACATGCGCCGTATTATGGACGGCAAAAACGCCTTCCGGAATGCACTTTATAAAGGCTCATCTGTAAACAGCGGCGAAAATTTTGAAATAGACGGTTTTAAATTTCACAGCTTCAACAGTGTAAAAGACATTGACGAAAGAAAGCTGTCAGTCTCAGATTTTATGGACACAGACTGTGTTATCATAAACGAAAGTGCACCTGTGTTTGCAGGCAGCCGCATACTGGCCAAAAAGTTTTTCTCCACATTGTCAAAAATGCTGGGCGTCACAGTAATCTGCGCCCTGGGCGGCTACGGATACACCTCCCACCCTGACATCTATATGCCGGCGGCAGGCTGTTTCAACAAAAAAACAGAATATTTTTCCACCACTCTGGAAGAATTTGTAAACGGCGAAAACATGTTTACAATACCAAAAGGCGAGCTGGGGGATATTTTCATCACAAGACTGCCGTCACTGGAGTTTGATATACTATTCAACCAGAACCCTCTGGTACCACGGGAGCTGGATGAAAAAGAATACTGTCTGGACCTGTTCCATCTGCAGAGCCTTTCCCTGGCCACCCGTATGATGAACATAGGCTGTAAAACAGCGGTAGTGGCACTGTCCGGCGGTCTGGACAGTGCACTGGCATTGCTGGTGACAGTAAACGCATTTGATATGCTGGGACTGGACCGCAGCGGCATCCGCCTGATTTCCATGCCGGGCTTCGGCACATCTGCCACCACAAAGGGGCTGGCAGGCGACCTGGCAGAAAGTCTGGGCCTGGAGCTGAAGATGATAGATATTACCGATGCCTGCAGACAGGCGCTGCTGGATATAGGCCATGACGGTGTAACGCCGGACATTACATTTGAAAATGTACAGGCCAGAATGAGAACGCTGAACGGGCTGAACCTGGCCAACGCTGTGGGCGGCATTATGGTAGGCACAGGTGACCTGAGCGAAGTGATGCTGGGCTTTTCCACCTATGGTGGCGACCATCTGGCAAGCTACGGTGTAAACAGCACAGTGTCCAAAACAGTTATCCGCACCATGCTGCCATATGTAATCCAGCTGGAAAATATTGCACCGGCGGCAAAGGCAATCACAGATATTCTCAATATACCTGTAAGCCCTGAGCTGGTGCCGCACGGTGGTGAAATACTGCAGAAAACAGAAGAAATACTGGCACCGTACAAACTGATAGATTTCTTTATTTACTGCTTTGTTATCGCAAAAATGTCTCCTATTGAAATGGCACAGAGAGCATCCTGTGTGTTTGAGGGTGAATTTTCACCGTCATATCTGAAGGAAAAGGCACAGATGCTGCATCGCCGCTTCATCACAGGACAGTTCAAGCGCAGTGCCGCACCGGAAGGCGCACGCCTGACCCATGTGAATATTGCAGGCAGCCAGCGCAGTATACCAAGCGATGCAGGCACGGGACTGTTCAATTACTTTTTAGGCGAATAAGCATAATAAAACACAGGGGCGGTATACCAATGTCATTAAGTTAAGGAATTTGTATGAAATTCAACTTAATAAAATAAATTAAAATGTCATTCTGAGCGCAGCGACGCGTGCCCTTTAGGGCAAGAATCTCATCGTCGATATTAGTTGAGATTCTTCGTCACTTTGTTCCTCAGAATGACATATTTTTTGTTATCTTAATGACATTGGGCGGTATATCCGTCCCTTTTTCATATTTATAGCATAATAAGACCGGGATACAAATCCCGGTCTTATTTGTATATCGGTCAATAATCATCTTGCTTTCAGCAGTTTTGTCAGCAGAGCAACAAATTTTTCTCTGTTTGCACTGAATGCAAATTCACAGTTAGGCTCTCTGTCATAATAGCGTTTGTCCACATCAACGATAGACATACCGTCAGAGTTGCCGCCGCCGAAATCAACATCAACATACATTGGTTTCACATTTTCACACACTTCTTTGTCCAGCAGATAGAGAACAGCCAGAGCATCATGTACAGGAGCCATATCGTCGCCCATTGGCTGGAATGTGGAATAGCCTCTGATACGCTGTTTAATCATATCAGCTGCAGCCAGACAGGCCTTTGTACCGCCGGCCTGGATTTCATCAGCCTCACAGCCCTTTACACAGGCTTTGTGTGTAGCATCCAGAGGAATTATAGTGATTTTTGCACCGCAGTCCATAACTATTTTTGCTGCTTCAGGGTCGCACCACCAGTTGAATTCAGCTGCTGCTGTTTTGTTGCCGTGGGCATAGGCTGCACCCATGATAACAATTTCTTCGATGTTTTCCACAATTTCAGGTTTTGCTCTGAATGCCAGTGCCAGGTTTGTGAGAGGCCCTACAGGAACAAGAGTCAGCTTTTCTTCTGTTTCTGTCAGTATTTTAATATACCAGGAAACAGCATCGATTGCTTCTGCTTTTTTGTTTACGCTTGGTGGCAGTTCCAGCCAGTCACCATGAATTTCCTGTTCACGGAATTCTTTGCCGCCGTATGGTACTTCCGGTCTGCGCCACGCAGGCAGTGTAGACACCAGCGGCAGTGAGGCGCCCTTGTATACAGGAACTTCTTCTCTGCCCAGGTACTCCAGCAGGCGCAATGTGTTTTCTGTAGTATAAGTGATGCCACGGTTGCCGTTTACAGTACAGATACCTACTACCTCCAGCTCTTCAGCCCGCAATGCACACATTATAGCTATGGCGTCATCAGTACCGGTATCAACATCAAGAATAATTTTACGCATAATAATTCTCCTTTTCGAATGCAGAATTTTCCTTGTATTAATCTTAAAATAAAAACGCCACCCCGTCAATTGATATATCCAACGAATATTTATTTGTGTTTATGTGCGGATTATCAAACAGTTTTCCGCGGCTTCATCGTTGAATAAAAGTAATAAAAGATAAAAAACAACCGCTGATAAACAGCGGTTGTTTTTTGCCTTATATTTTAATACAGGATTAAGCAGCCTGGTCCATAATGTCTTCAACTGCTTCAATGATAGCATTGGATGTAACTGTAGCGTTTGCAACTACGTCTACTTCTGTTGTCTGGCCTTTGATAATCTGTGGGATTACGCCGTCAACAGCTGCTTCGAAGATGCCTTCTGTTTCGCCGTGTTCGCCCAGAACGATGGAAACGATTTCGCCGTCTTTAACTTCAGCAATAACTTCTACATCGCCGCCGATACCTGTACCAACAGCTGTGTATGTGCCGTCTTTGAATTCTGCTTCTACTTCAGGAACTACAACTGCTTCTTCTTTTTCTACAACGATTGTAGCTTCTGTGTTACCGCCGTTAGCCTGAACATAAGCGTTAGCGGAAGCACCTGCTGTTTTACCGAAAACAACGATGTCTGTAACTGCGTTGCCGCCCAGACGGTTTGCACCGTGAACACCACCTGTTACTTCGCCTGCTGCGAACAGACCAGCGATAGGTGTGCCTTCTTCTGTGAGAACTTCAGCAGCTGTGTTGATTTTCAGACCGCCCATTGTGTGGTGGATAGCTGGAGCAACCAGACAAGCGTAGAAGTTAGGTGTTGTCAGAGGCAGTTCAAGACCTTCTCTGCCAAATTCGTCAGCGTCGCCATTTTCAACTGCTGCTGCAAAGTCAGCCATTGTTGCTGTCAGTGTAGCTTCGTCAGCACCGATTGTCTGTGCCAGTTCTGCTACTGTAGCTGCTTCGTAAACGATGCCTGCTGAGATGTAGCCTTCGATAGCTTTCAGGCTTTCACGAACAGCCTGGTCAAATACCAGCCATGCCTGACCGTCTGTCTGTTCCAGGATAGCTGCGGAAACAACGTCACGTGTGCCCATTTCGTTTGTGAAACGTGCGCCTTCTTTGTTTACCAGGATAGCACCGTTACCACGAACAGCTTCTGTGTACATTGTCTGTGTTTCTGGGTGTACAGTTGGATGTGTCTGAATCTGTTCCATATCAACTGTTGCAGCGCCTGCTGCTGTACCCATAGCGATACCGTCACCTGTAGCTGCTGCTACGTTTGTTGTGCCGAAGCCGGCCAGGTCAGCTTTGTACTGAACAACCATTTCGCTGTTAGCACCGAAACCACCTGTTGCGATAATAGCTGCTTTACATTCGATGATGTAAGAGCCGTTTTCATCTGTAACTTTTACGCCTGTAACAGCGCCGTTTTCATCTGTCAGGATTTCTTCTGCTTTTGTGTTGTACAGAACAGGAATTTCATTCTTTTCAACTACAGACAGCAGTGTTTTTACCAGAACAGGACCTACTGCAGATGTGTCAGATGGGCGGTGAATTCTTTTTACGCTTGCGCCGCCGAACAGACCAACTACTGTCAGGTCTGCACCCATTTCGTTAACCCAGTACAGAGCATCAGCTGAATTTTCAGCCATGTATGTAACCAGTTCCAGGTCGTTGATGTTTTTGCCGCCTTTCATTGTGTCGTCAATGAACAGCTGGTTGGAGTCTTCGATGCCGTCTCTTTCCTGGAAGGAAGTTTCAGAAGCATTGAGACCGCCTGTGGCTCTTGTTGTGTTACCACCGGCCATGGATGTTTTTTCTACGATAACTACGTTTGTTGCACCGTCCTGAACAGCTTTGATAGCTGCGGACATACCAGCGCCGCCTGCACCGATAACTACGATGTCGGCTGATTTTGTTTCCAGTTCTGCGCCTGTATCAACTGGTGTTTCTGTGGAACAAGCTGTGAACATGGAAAGCATCATAACTGCGCTGAGTGCCAGAGCAATAATTCTTTTCATTTGGATTATATTTCCTTTCTTTCTGCTGCCCTTTACGGGCGCACCATAATTATATATTATGGATATTTTTTTATCAATTGATTTTTTATACAAATATACACCTTTTAATGACAGTTTTTCCTATTGGTTTTATAGAATATTTCACAAAAATATAATTGTTTTTTATGAGCAGTATAAAAAATAATTATATTTAACGCTTTATATTCAAAAAGATTTTCCGTAATTTGTATAATAATCTGCAGACCGGGTTATATCCAGCAATTCATAATTGCAATTATATATATACAAAAAGCATGCAGCTCATATTGACCGCATGCTTATGGGTATTGATTATATTATTCCTGTATATCCGGTGTATTTTCACGGACTGCCTGCACCAATGCGGCTATAATTTTCAGCTGAGGCAGGCTGCATTCCCTGACTACCCGCATAATCCCATTCATCGCTTCGGTTTTTTCGTCGTCGCTGCCGGACAGCAGGTCATCACAGGCTACCTGCAGCACTCCCGCCAGGCTGTGCAGCACCGGCAGGCTCAGTTTGGTATTGCCTGTTTCTATATGGCTCATATGTGTCACAGATATATTCACAGCCTCTGCCAACTGTTCCTGTGACAGGCCTTTCCCTTTTCTATATTTTCGTATTCTCTGCCCTATTTCGTAATAATCCATACCCTCACGCCCATTCAGTTAACTTTTACTTGAATTATATAGGCAAAAATTATATAATATAATAAACTGTATAGGCGATTTATTGCCTATATAGTTTATATTTATTATTTTTTACCGAAACCAAACAAAAACAACCCCAGTAACGGGGCTGTTTTAAATAGCAATATATTCTTAATAAATTCTTAAGAAAGCCTTAATTGTTCCTGATGGGAAAATATGGTTCAATTTCTGTATTGGCTGCTACAGCATCTCTATCAGTCTGCGGAAAAATTCCACTGTTGTGCCGATTTTTTCCACAGGGATTCTTTCGTTGTCGTTGTGGATAAGACCGCGTTCTTCCTTTGTCAGAGCCATGGCGCTGAATTTGTAAACATCACGGCAGATGCGTGAAAAATGGCGGCTGTCACTGCCTGCAATCATCAGATACGGGCTGACAATGGCATCTGTCCAGGTATCACCCACTGCTTTTTCCACTTTACACCAGGCATCGCTGTCTGTAGAAGCATAAGGTGAGGCTTCCCGGCAGATTGTATAGCGGCAGGTTACATCCTCAGCACACTGGCTCTGCAGATACTGCAGCGCCTGGTCGGCTGTCACATTGTTCAGCAGGCGCATATTTATTTTTGCAGTGGAAACATTAGGCAGTACATTTGCCTGTTTTGCCCCTTGTGCCATAGTGGCTGCAGTGGTGGTACGCATCATGGCATTGATTTCACCGCCCAGCTTCTGACTGAGAGCACAAAGCACTCCACGGAACAGCCACAGGTTTGCCAATACCGCACGGAGAGGGAAAGGTGTATAAGGACCTACTTTCTTCAACAAGCCTTCCACCGGTGCAGTGACCTGCGCTTTGAAAGGGTGGTTTTCAATATTTACTATGGTCTGGGCCAGTTTACCCAGCGAGGTATGTACCGGAGGTGTGGAAGAATGGCCGCCAGTGCTGGTGGCAGTAAATTCCACTTCACACATACCTTTTTCACCTATGCCGATAACTGCGATAGGCTTGTCCACACCGGGGAATACACCGTCAACCACAGCACCGCCTTCGTCCAGCACCAGCGCAGGTGATATACCATTTTCTTCCATCCAGTCAACAACGGCCGGCGCGCTGATACCAGCCACTTCTTCGTCGCCGCCAAAGGACAGATAAAGGTCATTTTCAGGTACAAAGCCACCGGCCAACAGGTCCTCCAGGCTTTCCATAATGCCAACCATGGTGATTTTGGTATCCAGGGTACCGCGGCCCCACAGACAGCCGTCATGCACTTCTCCGCAGAAAGGCGGATGCTCCCATCTTTCTTCCACAACAGGCACCACATCATAGTGGCTCATAAGTACTGTGGGAGCGGCATCACTCCTGCCTTTGATTTTAAACAGCATGGCTGTATTGCCCAGTTCACGGTATTCCGCCCGGGCAGTAACATTAGGATACAGCTCTTTCAGCTTGGCGCGGTATGCGGCAAACAGCGCTTTGTCTGTTTTATCATAGTCTGCGTCTGAAACTGTGGCAAAGCGTATCAGCGTAGCCAGGTTTTCCTGCGCTCTTTCCCGGTTTACTTTTACCGGCTCGGACCGGCGTGGGCCTGTGTACTTTGCTTTAAAGGCCGCCGCCCTGTAAAGCAGTACCGCCAGCATGGCAGCCAGAACGCCCAGTATATAAAACATAAAATCACCTCATATAAAATGTTATTTTACCTTATCATATCACAAATCGTATCAAAAGCAATAAAACCACCGGCACATGCAATAAAACCTGTGTGTTTTCCGTATTTATATTTATATGACAGCGCAAAATAACAGTTTATAGAAGAAAATTAACAGAAAAGTGACAATATTGAAATATTAAACCACACTTTTATATGATAGAATAGAAAGGAATAAATATGTACGAAAGAAGGAAAGAGCCTGTGAAGCTGTTATTGGTTGAAGATGATATGGCGATAGTAAAAAACCTGACCGAATTTCTGAGAAACGAAGGTTTTGATGTGTATTCCTGCGCCGGTCAGGCGGATGCTATGGAGCTGGTGGAGCAGTATGATTTTGATATTGCACTGCTGGATATATCCCTGACAGACGGCAACGGCTATTCCCTGTGCATGAACATAAAAGCCAGAAAGGACATACCTGTTATATTTGTTTCTGCATCCGGAGACGAATACAGTGTGGTTACAGGGCTGGACATGGGTGCAGACGACTATATATCAAAGCCTTTCCGTCCCCGTGAACTGCTGAGCCGTATAAAGAGCGTGCTTCGCCGCCGGGGTAAAACCCAGGCTGTGCTGGAACATGGCGATATACGAGTAGACACCATCAAAGGTCTGGTGACAAAGGGCAACAAAGAGGTTTTCCTGTCAGCACTGGAGTACCGCATACTGCTGGTGTTTCTTACAAACCGCGGCAGAGTGCTGTCCCGCCGGAAGCTGCTGGAAGAAATATGGGATATAGGCGGTGACTATGTGAACGACAACACACTCACCGTATACATAAAAAGAATAAGAGAAAAGATAGAAGACGACCCCCAGAACCCCAGGGTGATAAAAACTGTGCGCGGACTGGGCTACAAAGCAGGAGAATAAAATGAAAATTTTCCGTAATCCGGAAGTAAAGCACACAGCATTGTGGTACATACTGTCATTTTGTCTGGTGGCGGCCGGCTGCGCATATACCGGCAACACCGGTGCAATCATACCTATGGCGGTACTGTTTGTGTTAATTGCGATAATCAATATATTTTTCAGTTACCGCAGATTTTCAGCCCTTGAAGATATTTCCAGCCAGCTGGACATAATACTTCACGGCGGCGAAGGCGTAAACTTTGACCGGTACAGCGAGGGAGAACTGTCCATACTGAAAAATCAGCTGGACAAAGTAGTTCTTAAACTGCGAAAACAAACCGAGGACCTGCAGCAAGAAAAAATAAACCTGACAGATTCTATAGCGGATATTTCCCATCAGCTGCGCACGCCGCTGACCAGCATAAACCTGATAATAAATTTTCTCAAACAAGAGGATATGGATGAAGAGCGCCGCTGGGAGCTGGCCATGGAGCTGCAGCGACTGTCCAACCGCATAGACTGGCTGATAAATGCCCTGCTGAAAATATCCAAAATTGACGCAGGCACTGCCGATTTTCACAAAGACAGGGTAATGATTTCCACCCTGCTGAAAAAACGGGTGGCGCCGCTGGAGATAGGTATGGATTTGAAAGACCAGCGATACGCAGTACAGCAAAATGGCGATGAGTATTTCACCGGGGATTTATCCTGGACAGCGGAAGCCATAGGCAATCTGCTGAAAAACTGCAGTGAGCATACTCCGGTCGGTGGCGGCATAACAGTAACGGTACAGCAGACAGCTATTTACACTCAGCTGGAAATCACTGACAGCGGCCCCGGCTTTACGGACAGTGACCTGCCCCATCTGTTCACCCGTTTTTACAAAGGTAAAAACGCCTCTGCGGACAGCGTGGGCATCGGTCTGGCTCTGGCACGAATGATAATCACCAGCCAGAACGGCACCATAAAAGCCGATAACCACCCCGGCGGAGGTGCAAGATTTACTGTAAAATTTTATCATTCGGTAGTATAAAATATAAGTAAAGTGTCCCTTTTGAACACAATGTCATTAAGTTAAGGGATTTACAAAAAAGTTAACTTAATAAAATAAACTAAAATATCATTCTGAGCGAAGCGACGCGTGCCCTTTAGGGTAAGAATCTCATCACAAATGAAACTTGAGATTCTTCGTCACGACCTTCCTCAGAATGACATATTTTTGTTATCTTACTGGCATTGCTTTTGAACAGGGAGACTTTTATATTTCTTTACTCAATATTTATTACTGTAAATATTCAGTTTTTATAAGTTATATGCCTGAAAAAATAATTGCATCGTTGACTTTTCTTTATCACAAATATAGACTATAATATAGTCATAAAACAAAAGTGAGGAAAAACATATGATGAAAGAAATACAGGCCGAAAGAGGCGGCGCACTGGTACTGGCAGCACTGGTGGTGATGTCTATGATAAGCTCAATGCTTTTTAAAGATACAGAAGTAAACGAAAAAGATTATTCTGTGATGCCGTTTCCTGCATACTACACTGAAAATCCACAAAATATTCCGCAGATTGATGAAATTAACAGCGCCATGCCCTTCAACTGCAAAGTGGAATGGCCACAGGGCTGGACACTGTCAGAAGACCCGGGCGATGTAAACTGGCCTGTAGGCGAATTGTACACCCCGCTGTATATTTACGATGAAAACAACACACCTGTAGGGTACATCGGCTTCAATGTGTTTGAACCTGTTGAGGGTGAAGTATCTGACAGCGAATATCACAAGACAGTATGGCCTGCACTGCGTCTGGGCAGCACAGCAGTGTGGGACCCGTTCACACCGGTGCTGACGGGCTTTGCCAGTCAGATTGGCATTGTGGATATTGAATACATGGACTACACACAGGCAGAGGGTAAATCCCGGGCTGAGGTGCCACATATAATCACCAATGGCATACTGGCCTATGATACAGGTCTGAAAACCTATGTGGGTATAGCATTTATGCCGGGAGTGATGACCCGTGACCAGGCTATAGAGCTGGCCATGACAGTGAGACTGTACGCAGCGTAAAGACATTTAAAAAACTATTACTGACAGGCGGCATTGGCCGCCTGTTTTTTGTCTATAGTCCGATGTTCGGCTATCTTTTTAAGTCTGCAAAAAATTCTGTCTATCAGGGTGATGACTGTCTATCCATATCAGACCGCTTATCAATCCCACCCTCTTTTGTGACAAAATTTTTATGTGAAATTTCTGCCATAACAGTTGGAAAAGACGGCATATATATGATAAAGTAAGGATAAAACAAACACAGGAGAGATATATGAAAAAATCTGTAAAAGCAGTGGCAAATGTGATTGCCATATTTGTAGTATTTTCAATGTTGCTGGGTATGGTGGGATGTATTTCGCCACAGCAGACGGCCGACGGCAACGGCGGCAGCAGTATTGACGCCACAGGCGCCTGGGGTGATGCGGTGTCAGACTTTCAGCGAAACGGACTGAAAGGCGTGTGGATAAGCTACATAGAGTTTCAGGGGGTTGACTTTTCCACAGAAGAAAATTTCACTGCAGATATTACAGAAATGTTCACCAATGCAAAAAATATGGGACTGAACACAGTGATAGTTCATGCACGCAGTTTTGGTGATGCTTTCTACAAATCAGTCTATTTTCCATACAGCCATATTATCACCGGCACACAGGGTATGGACCCGGGGTATGACCCGCTGGAGATTATGGTGAAAACCGCCCATGATACCGGGTTGAGAATAGAAGCGTGGGTAAACCCCTACAGAGTAAAACTGTACAACCACCCCCAGCGGCTGTCGGCTGATAACCCTGCGCAGAACACCGCCCTGACCATCACCACAGACAGCGGTATTTACTACAATCCTGCCCTGCAGGAGGTGCGTGACCTGGTGACAGAGGGCGTGGTGGAGATAGTGAAAAACTATGATGTTGACGGCATACATTTTGACGATTACTTTTACCCGTCAACTGACGAAACCATCGACACTGCCAATTACGCTGCATACACCGGCAGTTTGTCTCTGGCCGACTGGCGCAGAGAAAATGTAAACCGGCTGATACGCCAGGTGTACGCTGCCATTAAACAGGTAAATGAGGACGTGACCTTTGGTATAAGTCCTCAGGGCAACGATGACAACAATTATTCCATGCAGTATTCTGATGTGGCGCTGTGGCTGAGGGAAGAAGGCTATTGTGATTACATAATGCCTCAGCTGTACTGGGGCTTTGATTACCGCACCAAAGGCGGCAGTGACCGCTATGCTTTCAAAACTCTGTCCTACAACTGGTCACAGTATGAAAAGCACGATAATGTAAAGCTGTTCATTGGTCTGGGGGCATACCGCATAGGCAACGGCGACGGAGGCTACAACGACCAGAACGAATGGTCCTGCGGCAATAACCTGGCAAAGATGATACAGGTAATAAAAGCCAATCCAAACCTGGACGGCTGGGCACTGTACAGCTACAACAGCCTGTATGGAAACAGCGATTATCCTCAGCTGCAACAGGCGGAAATATCTGCCATCACACAGGAAAACAACGGATAAAACCACACAAAAGGCATCCCGATTTACAGTATACCTTTTTGTGTATAGATTTCATTTATTTCAATCAATGGATATGATAAAATTAACTAAAAAAATCAGAGGACGAAAAATGAGCACGGTTTTAATATTTATTTTTGTTTTCACTGCGGTATATTTGCTGTATATCAGCGGAATCGGTTTTTACAGTTCAAAAAGAGCCGTAACCTTTATAGGCAAAAGTGAAAAGGACTGTCTGGGGGCATCTTTTACAGGTTGCAGCGGCGTTACTAAAAAAGTGATAAAAACAAAGGAAACAAAAGAGTTTATGCTCCATAAAGACATTCACAAAGGCGAGATTTATGTGACTGTAACCGCAAGAGATAAGTCTGCAGAATACCGATTTGATGATATGACTGCAATTCATACTGTCCCACGGGGCAGATACACCGTAACCACCGGGTTTGACTGTGCCAGCGGCAGCTACAGCCTGCAGTGGAAATAAGTGATAAACCGGCACACATCCTGTTGTATTCAAAATAGAAAGAATAGACGAAGAATAAATACATAAAGAAAAAGGGAGGCACGCTGTGCTTCCCTTTTTTGCTGTCATATTCAATTATTGTTTATAAACTCTGCAATATCCTTTATTACAGTCTGACCTATGTGTCTTTCTGTGCTGTACTCCTTTTTAGCCATTGAGACGCTGTCATATATGGCGTCAACAAAAGCGTGGTTGAGATTTTCATACAGTATGAAAGTCACATTGTCCCTGTCTTTCAGCAGTTCTTTGTACAGGGCAAAATCCTTGTCTGCTTTTGCCTGAAAATCTTTTTCACCCTGCATTATCAGCATCGGCTTATCGGTTTTTTCCAGATAATATGACACCGGCGGTTCTCCCATTTCCTTGAAATAATACAGTGTTGTGCCACCGCCAATCTTAACTTTCACAGCTTCTTCGTCAGTGAGGTTATACAGACCATCAAATTTACTGGTAAGCTTTTTCACGCTTTTTTCTGACAGCTTGCGTACAAGTGGGCTCATAGCTGAAAGTGATTCTTCCAGCTGGTCTGTCATCACTTCTTCCAGCCTGCGCGGTGTGCCGGCCATAATTATAAGGCCGCGATAGTCACCGCCTTCTGAATCAATGCGGGGCGCCAGCATACCGCCCATACTGTGACCGATTATAAACACCTTTTCCGCGTCAATTCTTTTATCTTTTTTCAGAATTTCTGTAGCGAGAATGGCATCCTCTATGGTTTCGGTTTTTACAGTCACCGGCTGGCTTTTGTCCCTGATAAGTCTGAAACCGTGGGCAAAGCTTCTTTTGTCGTAGCGTATGGATGCTATGCCCAGTTCAGCCAGACCCTCTGAAATATCTCTGAAAGGTGTCAGTTTTCCCACCTTTTCGTCCATATTGCTGGAGCCGGAGCCGTGCACCAGCACCACAGCGGCCACAGGGGTGGATGTATCATCAGGCAAAGTGAGTATACCTTTCAGCGGGTATTCTGTGCCTTTTCCCACAATTATGTTTTCTTTTATCATATTTATCACCTGTGTATTTTGCGGCTACTTTTTATTTATTCTTCACTGTTCTTTTCTTTATTGAATTCCACATAAGAGTAAACCATGGGAATAATAACTATAACTGCAATTACCACAGTCATTGCTATGGCAGCCGCAATGCCTTCAATAAATCCACAGCCTGCTGTAATCAGCCCGCCCACAACCCATACAGGGCCTGCCATACGGTGAGTTTTGTTCCACACATTTTCACTGGCCAGTGTCCACGGACATTTGATACCAAAGGTGTAATTGTGCTTTATCTTCGGCATATAGTTGCCCAGTACAATAAACAGCAATCCCATCAGCGGGAACATAATAGCGTTCATATCAATGGCAGCTGGCCTGTAAACAGCATAGATGTTCACCCCCAGCACCACCAGCATAAACAATGTGAAGAAAATGCGGAATATTTCAAACACCTTGCTGAATTTTTCGTAGTTTTCACCTTTCGGGTCAATTTTTTCTGCAAATGGCATCAGCAAATTACAGCCTGCGATTATACCCCACAGCATAAACAGTGTTGATTTGTGTCCCGTGCCATCTACCTGTCCGTCAGTACCCCAGTGGGTAGGAATAATCTCCGGCATAGACGGATATGCAACCAGAAGCACTGCCAGAGCTGCCAGAAGCAGTATAAAAATAATTATATTGGTCTTTTTCCTTTTATTCATCTTATTCATCTTTGCCTCCTGTAAAAGAAACCACCCATGAAAGTAAATCTTCCATAACGGTAGTATTTATTTCGTAGTAAACGAATGTGCCTTTTTTCTCTATATGTACCAGTTCTGCCTTTTTCAGTATTGACAGATGGTGAGACATGGTAGCACCTGTCATATCAAACTCTTTGCCCAGGTCGCCGGCGGACATTGGGCCTTTTTTCAGCAGTTCCAGTATTTTGCGGCGGGTAGGGTCTGACAAAGCTTTTATCGTATCCTGCAGCATTATATATCTCCTTTCATATTATTTAGATAATCATCTAAATATAGTATATGTCCTATAAGGTTAATTGTCAATAATATATTTAGATTTTCATCTAAATATCACATATGCAAACAAAAAACAGGCTTATAAAAGCCTGTTTTGTTGTTTATCAGTATGCTGTATAGCCTATATTCATATCCACAGCACCAGGTACGCCGGCGCAGGTGCCGCTGCCTGTGTACTGCCAGATGTCATAATGATAGGCAAATGCAGGTTTGTCTACACCGTAGTGTGCCACCCATATATCGTACTGGGAAATCTGTGAGTAGTGCAGCTGACCTGTAAACCAGGATGCACTGGCGTAGATGCCTGCATTGTAGCCGGCGTTCTGGATAGTTTCACAGAAGGCTTTGGCTATGGTTGTACGGGCATCTTTACTGAGCCAGTCAGCACGACCGTCGCGCCGTGAGGTGGAGTATTCGGTGTCAAAGAAGATAGGGTATGCCAGGTGGTAACCCTTTACTGCGTTGAGGCAAAGGGAGGCTTCTTCTACAGCTTCTGCTGTGTTTACAGCCTGGGAGAAGATGTATACACCTACTTTCAGACCTGCAGCTGTAGCGCCCCGGATATTCTGTTTGAAGTAAGGGTCCTCTACCAGCACACCTGAACCATAGCCACGGTATCCCACACGGATAATAGCGAATTCTATACCTGCTGCTTTAACTGCGTTCCAGTCGATATTCAGCTGATATTTAGAAACATCGATACCGATGCGGTTGCCCATGGAACCATCGGCGTTGAAGTAGTATGTAATACCCTGAATAACCTGTGTACCGGTTACCTTGTTACCGTTTTTATCATAGTAATATTTGTAGCCGTTCAGTGTCTGCCAGCCGGTATAAACAGTTACCTCCTGTTTTTCGGTGGTTTTCACCTCCACTTTTTCCAGTGCCACAATAGTGTTGCCCAGGGCATCTTTCAGCGGTTCACCCTTTTCATCAAAGATGGCTACTTCCACTTTTTTCGGTGACGGAGTAGGTGTAGGTGATGGTGTAGGGGTAGCGCTTGGTGATGGGGAAGGTGTGGCAGATGGAGTTGGTGTAGGGGTAGCTGTAGCCTCAGGTGTGGCAGAAGGTGCCACAGACGATGAAGGTTCAGCAGACGGAGACGGTGACGGCTCTGCGGAAGGTGACGGTGCAACTGTCACTTCCGGTGCAGGAGTAGAAGTCTGCTCCGGTGCAGGTGTTGGGGTCCGTTCCGGTGTCGGAGTCGGAGTTGGTTCCGGAGTAGGAGTCGGGGTTGGCTCCGGAGTAGGAGTTGGAGTCCGTTCCGGGGTAGGGGTCGGGGTTGGCTCCGGAGTAGGTGTAGGTGTCGGCTCCGGAGTAGGAGTTGGGATAGATTCCGGGGTTGGCTCTGTAGTTTCCACAGGCAGTTCCGGTGTGATTTCCACAGTCCGTGGAGTGCTGGTATCCTCTGTACCAGTTGTCAGCATAACCGGCTGCAGAGCATAGGTGCGCAGAGTCATGGTCATCAGTGTGGCCAGAGATGCCGCTGCACTTTCTGAAACCGCTGAGGCAGCCTGTGATGAGGAGGACGGATATTCCAGCTTGTAAGCACCTGTCAGGTAGCCGTCTTTGTCCAGTACAGGATACAGACCGCTGGATACACCGGCGGTGTTTTTCATTGTTCCGTCAGCCATCAGCACAGGTTTGTATTTTACTGTAATTTTTTCCACATCTTTTTTCACTGTTTTTGATGTAGATGCCACGAATTCCACTGTATCCACCAGCGGCCGCGGTGTGGTCACCGGTGTGGTAACAGCATCATCATAGGCAGCGTCTTCTTTGGAAACATCTACCTTGCTTTCGTCCACTACCTTGTCAGAAACGTCTATTTCCTTGTATTCCACTTTTTTGGAAATGGTGATTTTTACCGGTTCTGTCGGCACTATGTAACCGTCCATTTCTTCCATGGTTACGGTGTATTCGCCGCTGGCCAGCTTTGTCAGTTTGAGGAAGCCGTCATTTACCGTCCAAACTTTGCTGTAGCCGTTACCGCTGCCTTTTACAGTCAGTTTAAACTCAGGGCCTGTAACCAGCTCGCCGGCTTCGTCCAGAATCTGTACTTCCAGGTCTTCTTCTACAGAGGTGGAAACCAAACGAATTTTCACCGGGGCTTTGGACTGTGCCTGTGAGGAAGATGACCGGGCCTGAGACGAAGACCGTATCTGTGATGAAACAGCAGAGGAGGTCGGCAGTGATGATGAAGAATCCACCTGTTCAGAGGAGGAATTGCCTGTGATGGCGCTGACACCCAGCACCACACACAGCATCAGAGATACTGCCAGTACCGCCGCGGCTATTTTCTGGTAAGTATTGAATTTACCGAATTGTTCTTTGAAGTCGTTGAAAGATGCTTTCACTTTATTCTCCCATATATCTCTTTATTTTTATATTATGCGTAATATTCTACATTATTTTTTTACAAATTTCTACATTTACGCCGAAATTTTCACAGGAAATTTATTGAATTTTTCACAATTTTATTAAATTTGTTATTGTATGGGGAAATCAATACAGACAGGCTAATAAATTTACTGTATTTTTCTGTACTCACCTGTTTTTATATTGACCACACCGTGAATATTTACAGTCGATTTCACCATTTCCACAAAGTGCAGTTCATCGCCATCCAGATACATATCCACATTGTAAAATCCGCTGAAACCTGCATTTTCACCTGTGGAATATGATTTGAGCAGATTGCCCTGGTTGTCCAACAGACCTACTTTATAATCAGATTTCAGACGGACATCACTGCCATCTATCCACATATCAATATTCCTGTCGCAGTAAGGAATATCGGTGTACAGCACAATAAAGCTGCGGTCATCAGGGTTGCGGCGGGCAGCAAACAGCACACGGTAGCCTACAGTATCGCTGATATATGTGCCCAGAGGGAAATTGTCTGACAGGCGGAAAATTGGCCCTTCTTCTTTGAAATCGCTGGTGTAGATTTTGAAATCCTTGCGGGAAATGGAGTAAATATCGCCGTTGGAGAAAAAGCCCACGCTTTCTCCGCCGCCATACATACCGCCCACATCGTCGATGTATTTCAGCCATCCGAAGCGTTCATCGCGGAGAACAACAGTGCTTACAGACACATCACCGCCGCCATAGGCAGGATAGGAATAAAGCGCCAGCATACCCTGGTCTTTATAGGATTCCATAGCGTAATTTTCTGCCGGAAGGGTGAGATTATGATGATAAATTTCAGTAGTTTTTTCATTGAAATCAATTTCCACACCCTGCTGACAGCCTTTGTGATAGAAATTCACAGCTGTAAAGTCATCATTACGGCGTACTTTCAATCCATATTCCCCGTCAGTTGCAGAGTTCATATACATAGCACCGCTGATTTCACCGTCAAAACCGAAAAGATGAGTGATTGTACCCTTTTCTACCCTCATCGCCAGATTATCATAAACTTTTACAGGATAATAACCTGCAGGTGAACAGCTGATAATGCGCACCTGTGTATCAGATTCTGTATTTTCAGAAAACAGAGTCTGCTGTATATACATCATATTGCCGTTGGTTATAGAATACATAAAATCGGATGAGCCGGAGTCATCTGCCAGCAGCCATTCTTCGCCATTTACCTCAAAGTAATAAACTGTGTACCGGCTGCCTTTCAGGTTCAGTTTTATATAGTCAACAGATGGGCTGTTGTCTTCATAAGAGAAGAAATTGCCATCATAGCCGTCAGCTACAGGCATATCGGTGAAATTACCGCCGGCATCTATTCTGCCAAAGCCTTCCTTTTCCACGCCTGTGTACAGCAGATAGTAGTCATCACCATATCTGTTCACCGCTTCAATATACCGGCCATCAATGGAGGAAAAATCAGACTTTTCATTCAGCTTTTCAAAACCCGGCAGAGAGTAAATCTGCACACTATCACCGTAGTAATAAACCAGACTGTCATTATACACACGGAAACCGCCGGTGTATCTGTCATATTCATTCTCATAATCATAGGAGAACATAGGCAGAGTGATGGTGTTGTCTTTGATTGTGATGGCAATACTGCCTGTCACATTGCCATTTTCATCAGCAAAAGTTTCGCCATAGGTCACCTTTACATCGCTGATGCCGGCAGCTTTTTCTATTCTGTCTGACAGAGTATCAGCACCTGTGGCGATATAAAACTCTGACGGAGTTGTTTCGGTCGGTATGCTTTCCCGTGGGGTTGTATCACCGCAGGCGGAAAAACACAAAGCAAAAACAACCATCAGTGAAAGTAAATATTTTTTCATAACTTCTCCTTTATTCAATATTTCTCTGTACAAAGACACAGCCGCAGGCTGCTGTCAGCAAAACCGACAGCAATACGGCTGTGAATATGATAACTTTTAGTAATATTTTGCCAAGTTTTTTCATTTTGTATTTTTTACCATTTATCCGGTGCTGTGTACTCTTTTACAAGTGTGAATGCACCGTCTGTAAGATTGAGTGTGCCTTTGGTAAAAATATGGTCAGTGTCCTTGTATTCCACTGAAATATTGATTTCGCCGCCCTTTATGTATGAATGTACCGGGCACCAGCCGCAGATAACATTCATTCCTGTATCGTAAGAGGCAGTCATATTGCCTTCAAAATCGAATACTGCCACTTTGTATACAGATTTCAGGGTGGTTTTGCTCTGCATATCAGCAAAGCGGTCTTCGTCGGCAGCCATCAGGTTATCTTCGTAATAAACCACCGCCACGCCGCCGTTTTCTGTTGAGGTGGAAGAAACCAGATGGCGTGTGTCATAGCCGTCACCTATATTGCCCAGCCGGAAATAATCCGCCAGTGCAAATGTGTGGGTGGTGGAGGACATATCGGTATCAAAGATGCGCAGGTTTTCGCCTGTCAGCAGGTATATGCTGTCATCCACAAAGCCTGTTTCACCCTCGTAATATCCGTTTATCATACCGATTTCACCTATGTAGCGGATAGCACCTGTGGCAGTTTCCTTCAGTGCAATGTGGTAAGCAGGCACAGTGCTGTCATAATGGGCATAGCTGTATAATTCATAGGCTTTGTCCGGTGAAGTGTACAGTTTTTCTGTCAGCATTTCATCAGTGATAGTAAACTGTGTATAAGCCCGGTCGCCGGCAAAATCTATGGTAATCATCATACCTATATCCGCAAACTCCAGCACAGGCTGACCATTGCCATTGACAACAGATGTTACAGCCAGATTGACCGGTGACACCGGCATTGAGAAAGTCTGCATATCGGTAATCTGACCGCCCTTTTCAGCCATGGCCATATATATGGCAGATTTGCCGCCGGTGTAATTTTCAAAACGGTGAATTGTGTATATGGTGTCCTCTGTCTCAACAGTCTGCCACGGTGTACCGCTGAGAGTATACAAACGCCCCCTGTTATAGTCGAACATATGGCTGCGGTTATCACCTTTGGCATACAGAATACCGCCCACATCATAAATATGGGCATCTGACTGCAGACGGGCCGGCACAAACACATCGCCATGCACATCCGCCAGATTACTGCTGTCACCGGTTTTTACAAAACTGGTGCGGGAAACAAGCTGTGAGTTACTGTCAAAAACAGCAATACCCTCATCGTTTTCTGTGTAATATAGAAAAGCCATATTGTCCCCGGTCTGAATGCTGTCCACAATATAACCGCCGTCAGCAAAGGAGGTGTCGTATTTTTCCCATTTCATTTCCATATCGGTCAGTGAAAATCGGATAGGCTGGGACATATTGGTAACTATAATACTGTCTCCGTACAGGTCCACATCTCCCCAATACAGCTGAATATCGGAAAACACATCTCTGCCGTTTTCTACAGTATGGTCATAATCCAGCATAGCCTGCACAGGCAAGGTAAGTTTTATCCCCTCTTTATTTTCCAGTATCAGGTCAAAGGAAGCCTGTGTGTCAGATGTGAGCATAAAATGCTTGAAAGTCACATTCAGCCCACGGTTGGACAGCCGCCGCACTTTTTCCCGGGGAATGATATAGCTCATATCAATCCGGTTCAGCAGGTCACTTCTTTCCACTATTTCCACTTTTGGTGATGATGACCGCTGCTGTGTTGTATCACAGGCGGTAAAGGCCATAGCCATTATCATTAAAGCTGTTAAAGCTGTAATTTTTACAAATTTTTTCATATATCCCTCTTTTAGTATATAATTATACAAATTTATAATACCACACAAAACAGAATATTTAAACAATTGTTACAGAAATTTAATAATTAAAAAGACACGGCGGTAAACCGTGTCTTTTTGCTACAATATTCAGATATTATTCTGTTATTCTTCTTTTGCATCTGTAGCCATTTCTTTTACGCCGGCTACCAGGCCTGCCAGGTTCTGCAGCTCACTTGGAATAATCAGTTTTGTAGCTTTGCCGTCGGCAACCTTTGCCAGAGTTTCCAGGCTGCGCAGTGTCAGCACTTTCTGTGAAGGGTCAGCTTCGTTCAGCATGCGGATGGATTCAGCCATAGCTCTCTGAACTGTCAGGATAGCTTCGGCTTCACCTTCAGCCTCGCGGATTTTCTGTTCCTTGATGGCATCAGCACGGAGGATAGCAGATTCTTTTTCACCTTCTGCTACCAGGATAGCACTGCGTTTTTCACCTTCTGCACGGAGGATGGATTCACGGCGCTGGCGTTCAGCTTTCATCTGTTTTTCCATAGCGTCCTGAATTTCATGAGGAGGAATAATATTTTTCAGTTCCACACGGTTTACTTTGATACCCCAGCGGTCGGTTGCTTCATCCAGCAGGGAAGTAATCTGTGTGTTTATAACATCACGGGAGGTGAGAGTGTGGTCCAGCTCCAGTTCACCGATAATGTTACGCAGTGTTGTAGCTGTCAGGTTTTCGATAGCGGAAATAGGTCTTTCCACACCGTATGTGTACAGTTTGGAGTCTGTTACCTGGAAAAACACAACTGTGTCAATCTGCATAGTAACATTATCTCGTGTGATAACAGGCTGTGGTGCAAAGTCAACCACCTGTTCTTTCAGGCTTACGCGCTTTGCTACGCGGTCGATAAACGGAATTTTAACATGAACACCGGCGTTCCATGTTTCATGGTAAACACCCAGTCTTTCCACTACAAACTGTGCTGCCTGAGGAACGATAACAATGTTTGTTGCCAGCAGGATAAGAATCAATACTGCTAAAATAATCAATGGTAATGGCATAATTTTCTCCTTTTCATATACCGATATTTAATAAACGCTGTGCGTAATATTACATAATCATATGTTTTTCACTGTCAGCGGTGCCACTGTAAGGGTAGCACCGGCTATGGCCAGTATTTCTGCGGTTTCACCTGCTTTCATCGACGTGTCACTCCGGGCCCGCCAGAAAACTCCGTCAGCCTTTACCCTGCCTTTTTTATCAGGCAGAATATCCTCTGTTACAATGCAGTGCTTGCCAATCAGCATATCCACATTGGTGGGAACAGGCTTTCTGCCCAGCATTTTCCGGGCCAGTGGTCTGGTGAACACCAGGCACAGTCCTGTAGCTATTGCAAAAACCACCACCTGCGCCATTATGCTGTCAGTCAGAAAACTGACAAGGAAAGCACACACGCTGCCTGCGATAAACCACAGACATACTATGGTAGGTGTGACTATTTCCAGTATTGCCAGGCCTGCCGCAAAAGCCAGCCAGATGTATGTACTGTCAATTGTGAACGGCATACTTTTCTCCTTTATAAAATGCTTTATTCATATATCTATTCTGCCACAAAGCAGTGGTAAAATACACCTGCCGCCCTGTGCGGCGGGATTTATATATCACTGTGATTATTATACACTTTTCGATTGATTAATTCAATGCACCGATTGAGTGATATATCTTTAATCATAATTTATGATATATTGTTGATAAAATTGTGATAAAAAATGTCACCGCAAACGGTAACACAGCATCAGCGATGAAATAATTGTGAAAACAGCAAAGGACAGAGGAAAAATCTCCTCTGCCCTTTTATATATAAACACCACCGCAGTATGCAGCGGCGATGACACCGGTTATTCCACCGCAGCCTGTGCAAAGCTGTTGTCCACAATGTCTTCAAATTTTACCGGCCGTGAAAGCTCACCGGCGTTTGCCAGAATTTCGCACAGACGGTCAAAATCTTCCTCGCTCATTGTGCCGTTATCACTGTATGCGCCGATATTTTTATATCTCTGCACAACAGCTGTTATTGTAGCCATATCAGTATCAGGGAATGACGGTGCTATGGCCTGGGCCACCACCTCGGCGCTGTTTTCGGTCACAAACTGCTGTCCCATATATATGGCATCAGTAAACCGTTGTACCAGCTCCCGGTTATTCTCCAGGAAGGGAGCATTGGCAAAATAAGTGGTATATGGTACTCTGCCGCCTTCCTCGCCTATAGATGCCAGTATATAGCCTTTGCCTTGATTTTCCAGGTCGGTTGCACCCGGTTCAAATACTGTCACATAATCACCTGTGCCTGATACAAAAGCACCGGTCATGGCGTTGAACCGTATGGAATCATCAAAAAAAACATCTTTTCCCACTTCCATGCCATTCTGGTTCAGACAGTACAGCAGTGTCATATAAGGTATGCCGCCTTTTCTGCCGGGAAGAATGGTGCTGCCGCGCAGGTCCTGCCAGTCAAAATTTTCCACATCCTCCCTGCCTACCAGAAAAGAGCCGTCACACCGTGTCAGCTGAGCAAAAACCCTGGGATAATCCTCTTTGCCCTGGGCGCACACATAAATAACTGCCTCCGGACCGGCAAAGCCTATATCCGCACCACCTGTCAGCAGTGCTGTCATCACTTTGTCAGCACCACCGGCGTTTATCAGTTCCACATCAATGCCCATTTCTTCAAAGTAGCCATTGTTTATAGATACATACATAGGGGCGTAAAAAATGGAATGTGTAACTTCGCTGACAGTCAGCTTTACCAGTTCCTTGCCTCTCACATTGCTGTCTTTACATCCTGTTATCAGGGCACACATTACAGCTGCCGCCAGCAGCAGTGCCATAAACTTTCTTTTTGTCAAAGTATTACCTCCGTCATATATGGTTTATAAATTTTACCACTGCTTTTTCCAGCCGGCTGACCGCGCTGTACATGGCAAAGGCTATAAATCCCAGCAGTACCACGCTCATCATAACCAGGTCCATGCGGAACACCTGACCGGCATACACTATCAGATACCCCAGACCGGCTTTGGACACCAGAAATTCACCCGCTATCACTCCCACAAGGCTGAGACCGATATTTACTTTCATACTTTGGAACAGCACCGGTATATTGCAGGGCAGCACTATTTTGTAAAAGCTTTCCCATCTGGTGGCACCAAAGCTTTTTACCGTGGTCAGCAGTCCGCTGTCTGTGGCGTAAAAACCGTGGGTCAGCTCCATAACAGTAACTATAAGCGATATGGCAACCGCCATGGTTATGATGGCACTTATCCCTGCGCCGGCCCATACTATAATCACCGGGCCCAGGGCTATTTTGGGCAGGCTGTTCAGCACCACAAGAAAAGGCGCAAACACCCTGTTGAGAAAAGGCGAAAACCACAGGCCGGCCGCTATGAAAAATCCGGCGGCTACACCCAGCAGAAAGCCGGTGAGAGTTTCACCTACGGTGTACAGCACATGGACAGCAAGGTCACTGCGTGCCATCTGAACAAAAGTTTTCACCATTCTCACCGGACTGGACACTATAAAAGCATCTATCAGTCCCCGCTGAGCCGCCAGCTCCCATCCGGCCAGAACCGCCACTACTGAAAGCAGCTGTACAGTTTTTATCCTGATATTTTCCCGTCTGATTTCTGCCAGATATTCACTTCGGCTGTAGACGGTGTTTTTCATCGGGACATCTCCTTCCATACTTTGTCAAAATACAGCTGAAAACGGGGATTATTTCGCACAGCCACCGGGTCACGCCGCCGGCCGAAATCACACTTCACCACCGATGCAATCACAGCAGGGCGCTGTGACAGCACCATAACCCTGTCGCTCATAGAAACGGCCTCAGGTATATCATGGGTTACCATCAGCATGGTTTTGTTTTCACTGCGCAGTATACGGTACACATCGCGGCTTACATTCATGCGTGTCTGATAGTCCAACGCGGAAAAGGCTTCATCCAGCAGCAACAGACGCGGTTTTACAGCCAGGGTGCGTATCAGGGAAACCCTCTGACGCATGCCGCCGGAAAGAGCAGAAGGATAACTGTCCCTGAAATCCCACAGGTCGTATTTTTTCAGCAGTTCTGCCGCGTAGGCCTTTGTTTCCTCATTCAGCTTTTTCTGTATTTCCAGCCCCAGAAGTACATTTCTGTATATGGAGCGCCATGGCAGCAGATTGTCTGTCTGCAGCATGTATCCTATATTTTCGCTGACGCCATCCACATTTTTACCATCCAGCACCACCCTGCCGCCTGTGGGCTGTGTAAGCCCGGCGATACAGGACAAAAGCGTGCTTTTCCCACAGCCTGACGGCCCCACTATACCTATAAATTCCCCTTCCTCTACAGAAAAGGAAATATCCTTTATGGCATGGGTTTCGCCGGCTACTGTCTGATAGGACAGTCTGATATTTTCCACAGATAACATACTCATTCATCTCACCTTGCCTTTTAACCGGTATCACCGTACTGATTTATTATATTGGCACCTGCCTGTTTGTGTGACAGCCTGCGCTCGGCGCTTTACAATATTTTCACAAATTCACATCTGTCAGATTGTTGAAATAAACCAAAAAATCATCTATAATATTTTTTATCGAAAAGAGGGATTGCTATGTTATACAAAAACACCGGTCTTGTGCTGGAGGGCGGCGGCATGCGCGGCAGCTATACAGCAGGGGTGCTGGACTATTTTATAGAAAAAGATATGATGTTTTCTGATGTTTACGGTGTATCTGCCGGAGCGCTGATAGGGGCAAACTATGTATGTGGCCAGATTGGGCGCGGTTTCCGCACACTGACAGGCTACATAGGCAACAAAGATTATTCAGGTATAAAGCATCTGATAAAAGAGGGCAACTGGTTCAATGTGGATTTTTCCTACAACAAAATACCAAACGAACTGGACCCGGCCGATTATGATGCATACAGAAACAGCCCTATGCGCTTTCATTCCGTTATAGCCAACCTGGAAACAGGAAAGGCAGAATATTACCATATCACCGATATGACCAAGGAAATGGACTGGCTGAGAGCATCTGCCAGCCTGCCGCTGTTGTCACAGCCTGTGCCTCTGGACGGAGATATTTACCTGGACGGCGGTATATCCGACAGTATACCTTTAGAAAAAAGTATGGCGGACGGCAACCAAAAGAATGTGGTTATACTGACACAGCACCGCGGTTTTGTAAAAAAGCCCAGCGGCAACAGATACCCGGCGCGCATCGTGTACAGAAAATACCCGGCATTCGTGAAGGCTATGGAAGAAAGACACAACATGTACAACCGGCAGACAGAATTTGTCTACCGGCAAGAAAAGCTGGGCAACGCCTATGTAATCCAGCCAGAGGAGCCTGTACAGATTGCCAGACTGGAAAAAGATGTATCAAAGCTGAAACGGCTGTATGATATTGGCTACCGGGACGGCAAAAAACATTATGAAAAAATAATAGAATTTCTGAAGAAGTAAAGAAATGCTGCAGGCTTGCTCTGCGGCATTTTTTATTGAAATAATTTTCATGCCGGTATATAATTATAAAAAATGTTGCCGGAGCAACAGACAGGTGATGTTATGCTTAATGAAAATATACTTTTTTCCGGGCTCAGTGACCAGCGGATACAGGCGGTGCTGGACTCCACAGGATATACACAGAAAAAATATTCGGCCGGTGATATAATAGTCCATCAGGGTGACGCTGTACATAACATAGGCATAGTGACAGCCGGCAGCGCCACCGGCAAAAAATACACCGCCAACGGAGAAGAAATAGTAGTGTCAGTGCTGACGGAAAACAAGATTTTCGGTGATGTGCTGTCAGGTGCGGACGGGTTTGCCAGCCCTGTAACGGTGCAAGCCCGGACGGACTGCACTGTGCTGTTTATCAATTATGAAAAGCTGCTGTATTCCCCACACCCCCAGGCCCACAGGATACTGCAGAACATGATACAGAATATTTCGCTGAAATATTTTGCCCAGAACAAACGAATGGAAATACTGATGATGAAAAGCGTGCGTAGCAAAGTGACCGCATATCTGGAGTGGCAGCGGTCAGCAAAGGGCAGCCGCAGTTTTTCCATTGATATGGACAGGCAGCTTATGGCGGACTTTCTTGGGGTGGAGCGCAGTGCCCTGTCCCGTGAATTGTCCCGAATGAAAAAAGACGGGCTGATAGATTATCATAAAAACAGCTTTGTTCTGCTGTGAAAAATCATCAAAACCATTGTTATCGCGGCAAAATAGTGCTATTATAAAATATAATTGTTATTGATATAAGGAGATAAAACTATGCTTACACTGGAAAGAGCAAAAGAATTACTGGCCACAACAACCACAGAACCACATCTCATTCTCCATGCAAAAAATGTTATGGTTGCCATGGGCGGTCTGGCAAAGCATTTTGGCGAAGATGCCGCACACTGGCAGGCAGTGGGTTATCTGCATGACTATGACTATCAGCAGCATCCTGAAGAACATCTGCAGCACACAGAACAGCCACTGAAAGAAGCCGGACTGACTGATGAAGAAATCAGGGCAATCCTGGCACATGGCTATTCACTGGTAAATGATGTGGAGCCTGTTACAAATATGGAAAAAAGCCTGTTCACAGTAGACGAACTGACAGGTATCATCCAGGCAGCTGCAAGAATGCGACCTGCCGGTATTACAGATATGGAAGTTTCCAGCTTTATGAAAAAATTCAAGGATAAAAAATTTGCTGCAAAATGCAACCGTGAAGTAATCAAAAAAGGCTGCGAAATGCTGGGCATGGAAGTTAAAGAAGTAGCATCTATCTGTATAGAAGCTATGAAAGAGTATGCAGACGAGCTGCAGATAGGCGCAAAAGCATAATAAAAAACAGAGACAGCCCATATCAGGGCTGTCTTTTTCAGGTAAACCGCAACTAAACCGCGGCGCCACAAAACTAAACCGACGGTCGGTTGAGTCAACAGACAGTAAGTATTATGATTTAATCAGAAAACAAAAAAGGAGAAATCATAATGAAAAAGCAGACAATGGGCGAAATGATAGCCACACTGAGAAAAGAAAACAACATGACACAGCTGCAGCTGGCAGAAAAGATGGGCGTAACTGATAAAGCGGTGTCCAAATGGGAGCGCAACCTGTCCTGCCCGGACATAGACAGTCTGCCGCTGCTGGCGGAGACATTCGGTATTTCTGTAGATGAACTGATACAGGTGAAACAGCACGGCAAAGAAGAAAAGCCGGCTGAAAAGATAACAGACCTGGTGCTGAAAGTAATTCCGGTGGCCATGGGCGTGGCGGTGACAACACTGGCAGTTATAAAACAGCTGGATATTTATTCCGGCTTTGCCATGGTGGGTATCGGGCTGTTCTGTATGGGAATAAGACAGCTGGATATATAAAAAACAATCCCCGGACCTTTACAGTCCGGGGAGATTTTTATCTGTATTTATCCACTGCGGCGAAAAACCGACCTGTGGCGGTCATGCTGTCCTCAGTGATGACAAAGTCCTCTGCGGCCAAACCTGAATCTTCCAGCAAGCTGTCCATTGCTGCGGAGTCGGTTTTCATCTGGATGTACACACTTTCCACCAGGTCAAAGGCCCACAGGGCTTCTTCCTTGTCTGTGTATGTGGTCATAAAACCGTCCACAGTCAGCTGGATGGTTTCTGCATCAGGGTGATTTACGGCCATCCAGTTCACCATGTCACATGCGGCAGTGACAGCCTTCAGTGATGAGCCGGCAGTACCCGGAGCGGCAGTAATAATCACATTCTCCATAAGCTGCATCAGTTCATCACTGACAGTCTGCACCGGTACATGGGTTGGTGTTTGCAGGTCGGCCGGTGTCGAAGTTGGTGTCGGTGTAGCGGTAACCTGTGGAACAGCACCACCGCTTTCAGCCGGCCGCGAGCTGACGCTCAGATTACCCGATGCGGTACTGCAGGCGGCAAGACCGGCACACAGAGAAATACATATAATAAAAGCAATTATCTTTTTCATAAACTGACCACCTCTTTGACTTTAATATATAAAAAGTATGTGTTCAAGCAGTGAAAAATACCGCATTCACACAAAAAGCCGCCATTACGGCGGCTTTCTGTGATTATAAGGGTACTACCATGAGTTATTTTGTAAAGTAATCAACAGCACCTTTGAAAATCAGCTGTTTTTCTGTGTCAGGCACATTTTTGTATGTGAAGCGTGTAGTTCTTTCGCTATGGCCCATTTTGCCGAATACGCGCCCATCAGGTGATGTAATGCCCTCAACTGCCAGCATTGAGTTGTTAGGACAGAAATCAATGTCACTTGTGGCGTTGCCCTCCAGGTCCACATACTGTGTGGCAATTTGACCATTGGTAATCAGCTGTGCCAGCATTTCCTGCGTTGCGATAAAGCGGCCTTCACCGTGGGAAATGGCAATAGTGTTGATGTCACCTACATTGTGATGCATCAGCCATGGAGACTTCACAGAGGCAACTCTGGTGCGCACCAGACGGGACTGGTGACGGCCGATAGAGTTAAATGTAAGTGTAGGTGCAGCCGCAGACGGAGCAGTAATATGGCCATAAGGCACAAGACCCAGTTTGATAAGAGCCTGGAACCCGTTACAGATACCGCACATCAGACCGTCACGGTTATGCAGAAGCTCCTCGATTTCATTTGCCACTTCAGGGTTTCGCAGCAGTGAAACAATGAATTTTGCAGAGCCGTCAGGTTCATCACCGCCGGAAAAACCACCCGGCAGGGCGATAATCTGGCTGGTTCTGATGGCCCGGGCCAGGCGTTTTGCACTGTCCAGAACATCCTGAGGCTTGTTGTTGCGGATAACCAGGATTTCAGCTTTTGCGCCGTTTTCTTCAAAAGCACGGGCTGTGTCATATTCACAGTTTGTGCCAGGAAATACAGGAATGAGTACTTTTGGCTGTGCCACTTTGATGGCAGGGCCTTTTTTATTTCTTTCTGTCCATGACAGGTTTTCATAGGTCACTTTCTTTGTTCCTGCTGTCGTAGGATAGATTGGTTCCAGCGTAGCATTGTATGCTTTTTCCAGCTTGTCCAGTTTCAGCACACGGCGCCATACTTTGATTTTGTATTCATCGATTGTAACGCCGATTTTTTTGCCGGAGCGCATTGGCTTCACCGTTTCAATCACAAAACCGCCGTAGTTTTTGCCGAACAGTTCCCGCGATGTAACATCAGGCTCGATTTTTATACCGATGTGATTGCCAAATGCCATTTTTGTCACAGCTTCAGCCACACCGCCAAAGCCTGTGGCCCATGCGGACACAACTTTTTTATCTTTGATAAGCTTTGTCACTTTTTCAAATATTTCAATCAGACTTTCCGGTTTGTACAGACCATTTTCGCCCTTTTCCGGTGCCAGAAAGTATACATAATGACCGGCGGCTTTGAATTCAGGTGAAATAATGTTTTCCGCATCTGCCACACCTGCCGCAAAGGAAATGAGTGTAGGTGGTACATCAATATTTTCAAATGAGCCGGACATACTGTCCTTGCCGCCGATGGAGCCTACGCCCAGCGCCAGCTGTGCTTCCAGAGCGCCCAGCAGGGCAGCGAAAGGTTTGCCCCAACGGGTTTTGTCTTTGCCCAGTCTTTCAAAATATTCCTGAAAAGACATCCACATATCTTTCAGGCTGCCGCCGGCGGCAATCATTTTGGCCGCAGAGGAGATGACTGCGTAGTATGCGGAGTAGTACGGTGACTGTGATGCCAGATAAGGGTCAAAGCCCCATGCCATAAGAGAAGCTGTGGAAGTTGTTTTACCCAATGTGGGAATCATGGCAGACATGGCCTGTGCAGGTGTGGACTGATATTTACCTCCGTAAGGCATAAGCACGGTGCCGGCACCGATAGTAGCGTCAAAGCGTTCCACCAGACCGCGCTGGCTGGCCACATTCAGGTCTGCCATAAGGGCAGTCCAGTCTTTTTCTATATCATCCACTCTGATTTCATCTTTCAGGCTGTCCTGTGTCACTGCTGCCTGTGCAAATTTCACAGCACCGGCAGAGTTGAGAAACGCTCTGGACAGGTCAACAATTTTTTCACCTTCAAAGAACATTTCCAGTCTGCCTGTGTCCGTAACCAGAGCTACTTTTACTGCGGACAGGTTTTCGACTTCAGCTTTTTTAATGAATTTAGCCGCATTTGCCTGTGAAACCACAACAGCCATTCTTTCCTGGGATTCGCTGATAGCCAGCTCAGTAGCTGTAAGGCCTTCGTATTTTTTAGGGACAACATCAAGATTAATGGACAGACTGTCGGCCAGTTCGCCGATAGCCACAGATACACCGCCTGCGCCAAAGTCATTACAGCGTTTAATCATGCGTGTAACTTCGCTGTCACGGAACAGACGCTGGATTTTTCTTTCTTCCGGCGCGTTTCCTTTCTGAACTTCAGCACCGCATTCCTCCAGAGATGAAACATTGTGGGCTTTTGATGAGCCTGTGGCACCGCCGCAGCCGTCACGGCCTGTAGCGCCGCCCAGCAGGATAACCACATCACCGGGCTGTGGTGTTTTTCTCACCACATTTTTTGCAGGAGCCGCACCCATTACAGCGCCAACCTCCATACGCTTTGCTACATAACCGGGGTGGTAAACTTCGGCCACATGACCGGTGGCAAGACCTATCTGGTTGCCGTATGAGGAGTAACCTGCTGAAGCTGTCTGGCAGATTTTGCTCTGTGGCAGTTTGCCCTTCAGTGTGTCAGACAGTGGTGCCAGAGGGTTGGCCGCACCCGTCAGACGCATGGCCTGATAAACATAACTGCGGCCGGACAGCGGGTCGCGGATAGCACCGCCCAGACATGTGGCTGCACCGCCGAATGGCTCGATTTCTGTAGGGTGATTATGAGTTTCGTTTTTGAACATCAGCAGCCACTTTTCAGCTTTACCGTTGTCCAGTTTAACATTGATTTTCACGCTGCAGGCATTGATTTCTTCGCTTTCATCCAGGTTTTTCAGCTTGCCTGTGCGTTTGAGATATTTTGCGCCAACTGTAGCCAGGTCCATCAGTGTGAGAGGTCTGTTTTTACCCGGATAAAGCTCCTCTTTGATGGACAGATATTTTTCATAAGAAGCTTTTACTGCATCGTGTTCGATAGTAACTTCATCAAGAATTGTGTTGAATGTTGTATGGCGACAGTGGTCAGACCAGTATGTATCAATCATTCTCAGTTCTGTGAGAGTCGGGTCGCGGTGTTCTTCATCGCGGAAATATTCCTGGCAGAATGCCAGGTCGTCAGCATCCATTGCAAGACCGTACTGTGCGATGAAAGGGGCAAATTCTTCTTTTGCCATAGCAGTGAAACCCTCCAGCACCGGTGTTTTTTCCGGGCGTGGATAAACTGTTTCCAGTGTTTTTGGCTTTTCAAGGGAAGCCAGACGGGATTCAACAGGATTGATTATATGTTTCTTGATTTTTTCCAGTTCTTCTTTTGTAACATGTCCAAACAGCTTGATTACACGGGCAAATTTTACCACCGGTCTGTGACCGCCGGTAACAAACTGTACACACTGCTGGGCAGAGTCTGCACGCTGGTCAAACTGACCGGGCAGCAGTTCTGTGGCAAATGTATTTTCTGTCAGATTGATGGAGTATGCCACATCATCCACCTGTGGTTCAGAGAAAATGGTGGCTACCGCTGTTTCAAAGGTTGCTTTGTCCACGCCCTCGATATCGTAACGGTTGTAGATTTTAACCTTGCGCAGACCTTTTATCCCCAGAGAGGTTTTCAGGTCGTTGAACATAGAACGGTCTTCACCGGCAAATTCTTCCTTTTTGGAAACATAAACTCTGTATACCATTTATCTTTTGCCTCCTATATCATGGCGGTAGAAACTTTTTTCAAAGCTGACTTTGTCAATATTGGAATAAATGCTATTCTGTGCATCGGCAATATCTTTACCTTTTGCCACCAGCCCCAGCACGCGGCCTCCGTTGGACAGGTATCTGCCGTCCTTCTTTACTGTGCCGGAGTGGAAAACATAGTGGAAAGCATCGTTCTGGCCGTTTTCGTCCAGGCCAGTGATTTCCTTGCCTTTTTCATAGCTTTCAGGATAACCGCCGGAGCACATCATAACAATTATTGCAGCGCCGTCCTCACTCTTTACTTCAATTTCAGACAGCCTTTCGTCAATTACTGCATCCACGATTTCCAGCAGGTCAGTTTTAAGCAGAGACAGGCAGACCTGAGCTTCCGGGTCGCCGAAGCGGCAGTTGTATTCAATAACCTTCGGTCCTTTGTCAGTAATCATCAGACCGTAATAAAGAACACCTTTGAAAGTTCTGCCCTCTGCATTCATTGCTTCAATTGTAGGAATGAGAATTGTTTCATAGGCGATTTTTTCCACTTCATCAGTGTAAAACGGGTTTGGTGCGATAACGCCCATGCCACCGGTGTTGAGACCTTCATCGTTATCGAATGCGCGTTTGTGGTCTTTGGATGAAATCATAGGGCGGACACAGTGACCGTCGGTAAATGCCAGCACGGAAACCTCAGGGCCTGTGAGAAATTCTTCAATAACTATTTCCTTGCCGCTATCCCCGAATTTACCAATCTCCAGCATTTCAACTACAGCTTCTTTTGCTTCTTCAAAAGTCTGTGCTATAATTACACCTTTACCCAGAGCCAGACCGCTGGCTTTAATTACTGTAGGATAAGAATTCTGTGTTTTTATATATTCTATGGCAGCTGCAGAGTCAGTGAATTTTTCATAGGCTGCTGTAGGGATGTTGTATTTTTTCATCAGGTCTTTTGAAAAAGCCTTGCTGCCTTCGATGATAGCAGCGGCTTTGTTTGGTCCAAAGGTACGGATACCGGCAGACTGCAGTGCGTCAACCATGCCCAGCACCAGAGGCTCGTCCTGGGAAACCAGTGCCAGGTCAATTTTTTCTTCTGTGGCAAACTTTACAATACCGTCAATATCATTGATTTTTATATCCACACAGGTGGCCAGGTTTGAGATACCCGCATTACCCGGCGCGCAGAACAGCTGTCTGCCCTCTGCGGCAAGGCTTTTTATAATGGCATGTTCACGGCCTCCACCGCCGACTACTAAAATTTTCATATATGCTCCTTTGGAAAACTTCTCTCTGATAATATATTTTACTGTGAGGTGTGATGTGGACATCGTCCCATACGTGGTTTTATACTAATGATGGAACAGGCGGATACCTGTAAATGCCATAACCATATTGTGTTTGTTGCAGGTTTCGATAACATTGTCATCACGGACACTGCCACCCGGCTGTGCCACATATTTTACGCCGGATTTATGTGCTCTTTCGATGTTGTCACCAAATGGGAAAAATGCATCAGAGCCAAGGGCAACATCAGTCATTTTATCCAGCCATGCGCGCTGCTCCTCTTTGGTAAATACTTCCGGCTTTGTTTTGAATTTTGTCTGCCATACACCCTCTGCCAGAACATCATCATGTTCGTCAGAGATGTAAACATCAATGGCATTATCTCTGTCAGCACGGCCCAGACCGTCCACAAATTCCAGGTTCAGCACTTTTTCATGCTGGCGCAGCCACCATGTATCTGCTTTCTGACCGGCAAGGCGTGTGCAATGGATACGGGACTGCTGGCCTGCACCGATACCGATAGCCTGACCGCCTTTTACATAGCACACAGAGTTGGACTGGGTGTATTTCAGTGTAATCATGGCGATGGCCAGGTCAATTTTTGCACTGTCCGGCAGTTCTTTATTTTCTGTAACAATATTTGTAAAGGAGTCTTTGTTGATGTCCAGTTCGTTTCTGCCCTGTTCAAAAGTGATGCCGAAAACATCCTTTGTTTCCACAGGTGCAGGCACATAGTTTTCATCTATAACAACAATGTTGTAATTGCCTTTTTTCTTTTTCTTCAATACTTCCAGTGCTTCTTCGGTGTAGCCCGGTGCGATAATGCCGTCGGAAACTTCACGGGCGATGATTTTTGCTGTCTGCACATCACACACATCAGACAGGGCGATATAGTCGCCAAATGAAGACATTCTGTCAGCGCCGCGGGCACGGGCATAGGCGGATGCCAGAGGTGTCAGCTCCATGCCTTCCACAAAGTAGATTTTCTTTTCCACCTCTGACAGAGGCAGACCTACTGCTGCGCCGGCAGGTGAGACGTGTTTAAAGGATGTGGCCGCAGGCAGACCTGTAGCTTTTTTCAGTTCCTTTACCAGCTGCCAGCCGTTGAGGGCATCCAGCAGATTGATGTAGCCCGGGCGGCCGTTGAGCACAGTGATTGGCAGTTCGCCCTCTTTCATAAACACTCTTGATGGTTTCTGGTTAGGGTTACAGCCGTATTTAAGTTCCATTTCTTTCATCATTCTTCTCCTTTAAACATTTTTGTTTACAATTCTGGTCTGTACAGATTTATCAGCCAGAGAGATATATCTTACAAAAAGAGATACTTTATTGTCCGGGTTCAGGGCGTTCCACACTGTTTCTGTAAAGCTGTCAATATTGCCGCCGATTTCAAAGACTTTAGGTTCACCTTCAAAGGATGGTATAGGTGTGCCGTCCTGCTTGTATGTGTGGATAAGCCTGCCCTGGTTTGTGAGCGGTTCAGCGTATTCAAAAAAGTTTCTGACACACTGGGCATCATTGCCGCCATCGCTTTTGAGAATGGAAAGTTTAAAAGTATTATCCGGATAAACTACACCGGAGATACGCGGTGTCCAGTTGGGACCGTCCGGCTCAAACTTTCTGGTGCGCAGGGCATCTTCAAAAGAACGGCCAACCTGCATATATTCATAGATTGTATCTGTCTGGTCACCGTTTGTAACAATAGTTGTTTCACCCAATACGCGGACAGGTGCGTAGATAATCAGGGACGGATCAGACAGTTTGGTTTCGTCAAAGGCTTTTGTGCGGATGCCGCCGTCACATTCAAAGAAAATGCGGTTGCGGCTGTTTGTGCTGCGGCCCATGATAAAGTAGGCGATAACCATATCGGTTTCTGTTTTTCCGATAAGGATGCCGCGACCTGGATAAGAGTTGTTTTCAAGATAAGTTTTCAGAGCTTTCATATAAGTTCTCACTTTCTGTTTTTATACCGGGGTGTCAAAAATTTCGCCCCTACTGTTTTATATTTCGGTACGATAAAGGTACCGTACCCTGAATTTTTATATTTATATCAGATGCGGTTATTTGCTATATCATCAATAGCCTGAGGCAGAATAATCCATTCCGCCTGCCGCATAATGCGTTTCTGCAGTGTTTCAGGCGTATCTCCGGGCATAACCTCAACGGCTTTCTGGGCAATGATTCTGCCGCCGTCCACTTCCTCGTTTACAAAATGCACTGTTGCGCCGGAAACCTTTACTCCCTTTTCCAGTGCAGCCTGGTGAACATGAAGACCGTACATGCCCTCGCCACAGAAAGACGGGATAAGGGACGGGTGTACATTGATGATTTTATTTTCAAAGTGCTTTGTAAAACTTTCTGACAGTATAGCCATAAAACCGGCCAGTACTATCAGCTCTGCCCCGCAGTCCTCAATTTCACTGATTAGGGCTTTTTCCCATGCTTCTTTATTTTCAAAATCCTTTTTGCGGAGGGTAATACCCTCAACGCCGTGATTTTTTGCCCTTTCAAGTGCATATGCACCGGCTACATTGGAAATAACTTTTTCCACTTTTGCATTTGTGATTTTACCACTGTCTACAGCATCAAGAACAGCCTGCAGATTTGTGCCTCCACCGGAAACCAGAACAGCTATTTTCAGCATAATTCCACTCCCTTTTCACCGTTTTTCACAGCACCTATAATATATGCGTCTTCGCCGCAGGATTTCAGGGTTTTCAGCGCTGTGTCCGCATCCTGCGGTGAAACAATCACCATCATTCCCACGCCCATATTGAAGGTGGAATACATATCATTCTCAGGGATTTTGCCTGTTTCCGCAATCAGGTCAAAAACCGGCAGTACGCGCACATCTTTTTTTCTGATTACAGCTTTTTTGCCGTCCGGCAGTGCGCGTGGCACATTTTCATAAAAACCGCCGCCGGTGATATGAGCGATTGATTTTACCCTTACCTTTTCCAGCAGCGCCAGAACAGGTTTTACATAAATTTTTGTAGGTGTCAGCAGCGTTTCGCCCAGAGTGCCGCCCAGACTTTCCACATATTCCCCCAGATTGTTATTGCCTTCGCTGATGGCAAAAACCTTGCGCACCAGAGAGAAGCCATTGGAATGAACGCCGCTGGAAGGCAGTGCGATGATTACATCGCCTTCTTTTACATTTTCATTGTCCAGAATATGCTTTTTGTCCACTATACCTACGGCAAACCCGGCCAGGTCGTATTCATCCACAGGCATCAGACCCGGGTGTTCTGCTGTTTCGCCGCCTACCAGTGCGCATCCGGCCTGTACACAGCCTTCTGCCACACCGGAAACCAGCGCAGCTACTTTTTCCGGATAGTTTTTGCCGATGGCTATATAATCCAGGAAAAACAGTGGTTTTGCGCCGGAACACACAATATCGTTTACACACATGGCTACACAATCGATACCAACAGTGTTGTGTTTATCCATAAGGAACGCCAGCTTTACCTTTGTACCGCAGCCGTCAGTGCCGGAAACCAGCACAGGCTCGTCCATATTTTTAAATTCTGTCAGCTGTACCATACCGCCGAAACCGCCAAGACCGCCAAGCACCGCATTTGTTTTTGTACGGTCCACGCTGTCCTTCATAAGGCGTACCGCTTCATAACCTGCGGTTACATCAACACCGGCTGATTTATAACTGTCGGAATAGTTTTTCATTTCTGTCACCTTTTATTTTTGATTTTTTCGTTGAATTTATCTTTTTCTTTTGCTTTCTCAATATCCACCGGATAAGAGCCGGTAAAACAGCCGATACAAAAACCACAGCCTGCATCGGGAGCAACTTTCAGCATTTCCTCCAGAGGGAGAAACGCCAGAGAATCCAACCCCAGCTCCTGACGGATACCCTCCACATCAGTGCGGGCAGCTATCAGATTGCGTTTTTCGGTGTTATCTGTACCGAAATAACATTTGTTTATATACGGTGGTGAGGCAACCCTCATATGTACCTCTGTGGCACCGGCATCGCGAAGAATTTTCACTACTCGTTTGGAGGTTGTGCCGCGGACAATGCTGTCGTCCACCATAATCACCCTTTTGCCTCTGACAGTGGATTCAATTGCGCTCAGCTTGATTTTGACTGAATCCTCCCTTTCCCGTTGTGTAGGCTGAATAAAAGTACGGCCTATATAACGGTTTTTCATCAGACCCACACCGTAAGGAATGCCGCTGGCTTCGGCGTAGCCCATGGCGGCCTCCAGTCCGGAGTCCGGCGAGCCGATTACCACATCGGCCTCCACAGGTTTTATCTTTGAAACCAATGCGCCTGCCAGTTTTCTGGAATGATGAACCGATTGGCCTTCCACCACAGAATCCGGTCTTGCAAAATAAACATATTCAAAAATACACAGGCCGGATGGTTTTTCTGTGCCTTCCTGATAAACGGACAGTACACCGTCCTCCACCTGTACTATTTCGCCTGCTTTCACATCTCGCAGGAAACGGGCACCTGTCACTTCCAGTGCGCAGGTTTCGCTGGCGAACACATATCCGCCGCCCGGAAGCTGGCCGATAACCAGAGGACGGAAGCCCTTTTTATCTCTGGCGGCAATCAGCTTTCGCGGAGACATAACCACCATTGTTATGGCGCCCTCCAGCTTTTCCATAGCACGACGTACAGCTTCCTCTGTGGAGTGGCTGGTGAGCCTTTCTTTTGCTATGGTGTAGGTTATAATTTCAGCATCACTGTCTGTGTGAAAAATAATTCCCTGCTGCTGATGCTCCTGTCTTATCTGTACTGAATTTGTCAGCTGACCATTAAAAGCCAGTGACAAAGTACCTTTGGCATGGCGTATGTGCAGCGGCTGTGCGTTGAGAAAATCCACTGTTCCGCCGCTGCCGTAGCGGTTGTGGCCGATGGCCATCTGTCCTCGTGGAAGTTTTCCCAGTGCTTCATTTGTCAGCACATCCGGCACCAGCCCCACATCTTTCATTGTGGTGATAACGCCCTCATCATTGACAGAAATACCACAGCTTTCCTGGCCGCGGTGCTGCAGTGCATACAGTGCGTATCTTACTTCTTCCCTTACATCCACAGAGGCATCGCCGCCTGTGGTTATGCCGAATACGCCGCATTCTTCATGAATTTCGCGGAAACCTGCGCCGTAGTCGCAATACTGTGAACAGTCTCTGTTGTTCATAACTTTTACCTTCTTTCTCCGTTGGGTTCTGTCTGGTGTGAAAATCAGGTATTCAGTTTTGCATCCTTCGCCAGGACGGCTTCTTCCATATCTTTCTTCATTTTTTCCAGCTTCTGTGCCAGCTCTTCATCCTGTACAGCCAAAATCTGAACGGCCAGAATAGCTGCATTTTCAGCACCGTCGATAGCTACTGTAGCCACAGGTACACCTGATGGCATCTGTACGGTACTGAGCAGGGAATCCAGGCCGTCTAATGTGGAAGATTTGATTGGTACGCCGATAACAGGCAATGTGGTGTGCGCAGCCAGTACCCCGGCAAGGTGTGCAGCCTTGCCGGCCGCAGCAATAATTGCGCCGAAGCCGTTTGTCTTTGCGTTCGATGCGTAGCTGCATGCCGCAGCCGGAGTGCGGTGAGCGGACATAATTCTGATTTCATGCTCCACGCCGAAGCTTTCCAGCTTGTCGGCACATTTCTGCATTACGTTCAGGTCAGAATCGCTGCCCATAACAATCGCAATTTTTTTACTCATGGTAAACCTCCGTAAATATGTAAAAATAATGTCTGTAAAAAAATAAAAAGCCTTTGCAGCAGTATACAAAGGCGTAACTGGGCATGCTGTTTTTATGGATTAATGTAGCATACCTGTATACACCCATAGCGTAGATAATTACGGTTATCACGTAGAGACTCCTGCGCCAATCCGCAGGCTTATATGGATGAAAAATATTGATTTCAACTCAATATTAACATCAATAAGGGTATTTTACAAGCCAAAACACCCCTTTTTTCCAAAATTCAGCTATTGCAATAGAATAACTAAACAGAATGTAAATATTTTGGTGAACTTTCACAAAATACAATTGTATTGGTTTAAACTACAGATTTATTGTGAAACTGTACCAATTATGGAATATTTATCTATTTTATTTTCTGCAAATCACCGAAAATTTTTCTGTTTTTTGATTTCTGATTGAAAAAGTACACTGCTCTGTGCTATATTTCTTGTGTAAAAATGAATTTTTCCATATAAGCCGCAGTAATACGGGTGCGGCGTTTCTACGGACCGGCCATAAACCGGACCTGCTATGGCGGAGTATATTCCTTTGCCCGATGGATTTATTCGACTTTTTGTCTACTCAAAATTTTGGAGGCTATTATGAAAAAAATCTATACAGGTAAAACAAAAGATGTTTTTGAACTGGATAACGGCCATTACATGCTGGCATTTAAAGACACAGTGACAGGCGAAAACGGCGTTTTTGACCCGGGTGCAAATACAGTAGGACTGGAAATTGACGGCATCGGCAAACAGAACCTGAAAATGAGCAAAATTTTCTTTGAAATTCTGCAGGAAAAAGGCATAAAGACACATTATGTGGATATCGACCCTGAAAAAGGCACAATGGAAGTGCTGCCTGCTAAAAATTTTGGCCACGGTCTGGAAGTTATCTGCAGATTGCGCGCAGTGGGCTCTTTCATCAGAAGATACGGTGATTACATCGAAAGCGGCGCACCGCTGGATTATTATGTAGAATTCACCTTTAAAAACGATGAAAAAGGCGACCCTCTGGTGACCAAGGAAGGTCTGATAGCCCTGGGCGTTATGACAGATGAACAGTACGAATCCACCAAGAAACAGACACAGGAAATCACAAAAATTGTGGCAGAGGAATTCGCAAAAAAAGGTCTGGAACTGTACGACATCAAATTTGAATTTGGTTACAACAAAGAGCTGGGCCAGGTTATACTGATAGATGAAATTGCCTCCGGCAATATGAGAGTGTACAAGGACGGCCAGTATATGGACCCTGTTACACTGTCCGAAATTTTCCTGGGCGAATAATATAAATTGACAGCAGCACTGCAGACAGCGGTGCTGTTTTTGTGTAGTGAGAAAATCAACTGACAGTTGCCACATAGGTTTTCTGTATGGTAAAATAATATTTTAGAGTATGAAAATGAAAGGTTTATAAATATATGTTGAATGTACAGAATGTATCCCACGGCTACGGCGAAAGACAGATACTGGACAATGCATCCTTCCGCATGAAAAAGGGTGAACACATAGGTCTTGTGGGGGCAAACGGTGAAGGCAAGACCACTTTTCTGAATATTATCACAGGTGTGATACCTGCTGACGAAGGCACTGTCACATGGGCCAAAAGAGCCACCGTAGGTTATCTGGACCAGCACGCAGTGCTGAAGGAAGGTATGACCATCAGAGATGTGCTGCGCACTGCTTTCAACAAAATGTACCAGCTGGAAACAGATATGCTGGATATGTACAACAGAATGGCAGACTGCACTGATGAGGAAATGGCACAGCTGATGGATGATGTGGGCGAGATACAGGATATTCTGGACCACAGCGGTTTTTACACCATTGACAGCCGCATAGAAGAATTTGCCAACGGTCTGGGGCTGGGCGAAATAGGTCTGGACAGAGATGTAAGCCGGCTGTCCGGCGGCCAGCGAACAAAGGTATTGCTGACAAAGCTGCTGCTGGAAAACCCTACAATCCTGATTCTGGACGAACCTACCAACTATCTGGATGAAAACCATATACGCTGGCTGACAACCTTTCTGCAGAATTATGAAAATGCATTTATGTTGGTAAGCCATGATGTCCCTTTCCTGAATGCCGTTACAAATGTTATATATCATGTGGAAAATGCAGTGCTGACAAGATACAAAGGCAATTATGATGAATTCATGGCTATGTATGAACTGAAAAAGCGTCAGCTGGAACAGGCATACGAAAAACAGCAGAAAGAAATAGAAAAGCTGGAGGACTTTATCTCCAGAAACAAAGCCAGGGCAGCCACTGCAACACTGGCACGCAGCCGTCAGAAAAGGCTGGATAAAATGGATGTTATTGAACTGGCAAAGGAAAAACCAAAGGCAAACTTTGAGTTTCAGTATTCCCGTGCGCCAGGCAAAGTGGTGGTGCGCGGTGAAAATCTGGTGCTGGGTTATGACAGCGCACTGACAAAACCGGTAAATTTTGAAGTGGAACGCGGTCAGAAAATAGCCATCAAAGGTGTGAACGGTCTGGGCAAATCAACCCTGCTGAAAACCATGCTGGGGATAATCCCGCCATTCAGCGGCAAGGTGGAGCTGGACTACTACGCCGAGCCTGCATATTTTGAACAGGAGCATATCGGCAGCAGCAAAACCGCGCTGTACGAAATATGGGATATGTACCCATCCATGACAAACCCTGCAGTACGCGGTGTACTGGCAAAATGCGGTCTTACCAGCCGGCATATTGAAACACAGTGCAAGGTGCTGTCCGGCGGTGAAAACGCCAAAGTGCGACTGTGCGCAATTATGCTGAAGCCGATGAACCTGCTGGTACTGGACGAGCCTACCAACCATCTGGATGTAGAGGCAAAAGCATCGCTGAAAGAAGCCATCAGAAATTTCAAAGGCACAGTTATTCTTGTAAGCCACGAACCTGAATTTTACGAAGATATAGTTACAGATGTGTGGAATCTGGAAAACTGGACAACAAAAATAGTATAAAAGCAAAAAAGCTGTGGCAGGGCCGGTGCCCATAAAACAGTTAACAGGCACAACAGTTTATCTGTTGTGCCTGTTTTTATCTATTAACTGTTACTGATTCGGGTAGATTTGCTATTGACCACAAAAGCGATAGTTAATTGTTTACTTTAATTTTCAAAACAAATTTTCCAATTGTTGGGGGCATAGGTACGCACCTCATTTACCTTGGAAAATTTATAGTTAACGATTATTCAGCATCTGGATTGACTTGGTCTTTGTATTTATACATTAAATTAATAGGAGCTGCTTGAAAATTATCAGTTCCTACCATATCTTTAGGGTAACCTATTCCATTGATTGATAGCATAGCAATAAATTTATCTGCATGCATACAATATCTTTTTAAAGCTGTTAATGTGCATTTTTCATCAGGTAATAAATCTGTATATGCAATAGTTCCTGCAGTTCCTGTTACTACCGTTTTTAATTTAGGCAAACTTTTGCACAAATCTAATAGTTCTTGTTTATGACTTATAGTTTTTTCTTTGTGAAAAATATAAGTATTTTCTTTTGTTAAGGTGCTACATGCACAAGTAAAAGTAACTTCATTAATACTTAAATCAAACTCTTTTCTTAAGTCTATTGGTTCTTTATTTGGATTATCGATTGCCACAAAACAGTCTTTTAAAATTTTGCTTACTGCTCTTGAGAATTGCAAATAATCATTTTCTGGTAACATAATTATCCCTCCATCAGTTTGTTAACTTCAAATTTTTCTTTCTGATTTCACATCTACAATCATTATACTACAAAATTGTAAAAATACAATTATCAAGGTGTATACACCCGAATGCAATTCTGCAAGGTTGACAGCACAGGTATCTGAATCCAGTGGTCGTTGCGTCACTTCGTTCCGGTAGGGGGACGGCTCGTCTTGCGGCTATCCCATTTACGAACAAAACCACCACTAAAGTGGTAATATGTTATCCTGAGGAGTGTGCGACGAAGAATCGCATACACTGTGATTAGTGTTTTTCTTGCCTCCCTCTGACGAGGGAGGTGGATTTTGCGTAGCAAAAGACGGTGGGAGAGACAGTATATTGC
>JAFUNP010000026.1 GCA_017473015.1 Oscillospiraceae bacterium
ATAGCACAACTGGTAAAAGACGGTCAGCTGGAAGTAGAAGATATTACGGAAGATAAATTTTCTGACCATCTGTACACCAGAGGTCAGCCTGACCCGGATTTCATTCTCCGTCCAAGCGGTGAAAAGAGAATTTCAAATTTCCTTCTCTGGCAGATAGCCTATTCTGAATTTGTATATATGGATGTGCTGTGGCCGGATTTCACCAGAAAAGACCTGGATGAAGCTATTATAGAATTTAACAGAAGAAACCGACGCTTTGGCGGTGTGTAACAGGATTTAATCATGAAAACTAGATTTTTATCTGCAATAGCAGGTATAGCGCTATTGCTTGTAATACTTACCACATTCCATACAATGGTGTTTAATATCATTGCGCTTGCTGTATTTGCTATTGCGCTGTGGGAAATCCGCAGAACTTTTAAAGATAACAATACAGATGCTGTTTTTGTAATGCTGTTTATACTGGGAGCATATTTCCTTATGCAGCCTTATGTTCCTCAAATCAGTCAAATTGCTCTGGCATGCTTTTTTATGGTGTGTTATTCATTCAGTGTGGTCATCAACTTTCATTCAGTTGATTTCAGAACAGTGTCTGCATCTATCCTTTTTGGTATATATGTTATAATTGGTTTTTATTCTATACTGAATATGAAAACCAATATGCCTTACGCTGAGTTTGGCTGGGACTCCACATTTATGTTTGTAATGTGCTGCACTATAGCCTGGGGTGCTGATGTATTTGCTTATTTCGCAGGCTACTTTTTCGGTAAGCACAAGCTGGCTCCCACACTAAGTCCTAAAAAGACGAAAGAGGGCGCTGTAGGCGGTGTTGTAGGCTCTGTTGTGGTGACCTGGGTGTTTTTCTGGCTGTACAGCCTGATAAAACCTGTTCTTGAAGGCACTGCTGCAGTTTATGATGTGACTGGTAAACAGCTGGCAATGCTGGCAGTGCTGGGCATTTTCGGCAGCTTTCTCAGTATGTTTGGCGACCTGTTTGCTTCTGCAATCAAAAGACAGACAGGCATAAAAGACTATGGCAACATCATGCCTGGTCATGGCGGTGTACTGGACAGATTTGACTCTGTTCTGCTTGTAGCTCCGCTGGTAAGTACTTTATCCTTTGTTGTAGTTAACCGGGGAGGTATCTTCAATGTATAAAAATATAATTCTTCTTGGCTCCACAGGCTCAATCGGTACACAGACTCTGGATGTGTGCAGAAAACATAATATAAATGTTGTGGCGTTATCTGCCAACAGCAATACTACATTACTCCGGCAGCAGATTGCAGAATTCCAGCCGGAGTATGTCTGCTTAACAAACGAAGAAGCAGGCAATAATTTTAAAGCACAGGCTGAAGAGCTGGGAGTAAAGCTTATCATCGGCAAACAGGGACTGGTACAGCTGGCACAGCTGGACTGTGATGCAGTGGTGCTGAATGCTGTTGTTGGCATAGCTGGTCTTGAAGCCACTCTGGCGGCTATAAACAGCGGCAAGGATGTGGCACTGGCCAATAAGGAAAGCTTGGTTACCGGCGGTAAGCTGGTAATGGATGCTGTAAAGCGCAATGGTGTAAAGCTGCTGCCGGTTGACAGTGAGCATTCTGCTATTTTCCAGTGCCTGCAGGACCCTTACAGTGCTAAAAAACTGAATAAAATCATTCTTACAGCTTCCGGCGGTCCGTTTTTCGGTTATACAAAAGAACAGCTGGAGACTGTAACCAAGGCTCAGGCATTGAAACATCCTAACTGGTCAATGGGCTCTAAAATAACAATAGATTCCGCCACACTGATGAACAAAGGTCTGGAGCTTATTGAGGCTGTGTGGCTGTTTGATTTAAAACCTGAAGATGTACAGATTGTGGTACACAGACAGAGTATTATCCACTCTGCCGTTCAGTTTGTGGACAACAGTGTTATTGCACAGATGGGTGTGCCGGATATGCGTTTGCCTATCCAGTATGCCATCACTTACCCGGACAGATTTGAATGTCCGGTAGACAGTCTTGATTTCTTTGCAATGAAAGACCTGACTTTTGCTCCGGCCGACCCGGATACATTCCTTTGTCTGAAGGCTGCTGTTGAAGCTATTGGAAAAGGCGGTCTGTATCCTTGTGCTGTAAACGGTGCAAATGAAAGAGCAGTGCAGCTTTTCCTGGAGGATAAAATTGCATTTGCTGATATAGGCAGAATTGTTTACAAAGTGCTGTCACATTTTAACTTCTCATCTGAATATACATTAGAAGAGGTTTTCCGCACTGACAAGGAAGCCAGAGCATTTGTAGATGCTCAATTATTATAATCCCGAGGTAATTTTTTAAGTGAGTATTATTGTTTCTGTTTTAGTTTTCAGCGTGGTAATTTTAATCCATGAACTGGGTCATTTTATCACTGCGAAATTAAGTGGAATAAAGGTAAATGAATTCAGTATAGGTATGGGCCCACAGCTGTTTGGCAAAACCGTGGGTGATACCGAATATTCCATCCGTGCTCTCCCTATAGGTGGTTATGTGGCTATGGAAGGTGAAGATGAAGAAAGTGATGCGGAAGGTTCTTTCAATTCTGTACCTGTACAGAACAGAATAGCTGTGGTTGTAGCTGGTGCAGTGATGAATATGATTTTGGGATTTCTGGTGCTGTGTTATCTTACGGCCACACAGGATGCCATTACCAGCCGAAAGGTAAGCAGCTTTTATGAGGGCGCCATGACTGCACAGACCGGTCTGATGGTAGATGATGAAATCATAGCTATCAACGGACGCAAATGTTATATTGCCAATGATGTTATCTATGAATTTGCCCGCACACAGAACGGTACAGCAGATTTTACCGTAATCCGTGACGGTAAAAGGGTAGAGCTGGATGATGTGACCTTTGATACTTATGAAACAGAAGATGGTTATAAACAGATGGTGATTGACTTTACAGTTTATCCGGTGAAAGTCAATTTCAGAAATGTGGTCAAAGAGGCGGCCAACTGGACCATAAGTATTGCCAGACTGGTATTTCTCAGCCTTGTGGACCTTATCACAGGCAATGTGGCCATAAATCAGATGTCAGGTCCGGTGGGAATAGTTTCTGTAGTAAGTGATGCTGTCAGCCTGGGCGTTGAGCCGGTACTGAATATACTGGCTATGATCACTATTAATCTTGGCGTTTTCAACCTACTGCCATTTCCTGCACTGGACGGCGGCAGGCTGGTGTTTCTGTTGATTGAACTTATCAGAGGCAAGGCAGTGCCGCAGAAATACGAAATACTGGTAAATACAGCAGGTATGGTTGTGCTTCTTGGATTTATGGTATTTGTAACCTTCAGCGATATAACAAAATTCTTTGTATAGATTGGTGAAAAATATGAGACACGAAAAAAGACAGGTAAAAGTAGGCAATTATTATTTGGGCGGCAACAATCCTATTCTTGTGCAGAGCATGCTGAATGTAAAATCTTCCGATGTGGAAGGCAATGTGCGGCAGGCGGTTGCTCTGGAAAAAGAAGGCTGCCAGATAGTACGTGTAAGTGTGCCCACACTGGAGGATGTACGCCTCATCACAGAGCTGAAAAAAGCTGTAAAAATCCCTGTGGTTGCTGATATTCATTTTGATTACAGAATAGCAATTGCAGCTGTGGAAGCAGGTGTGGATAAAGTACGCATCAATCCAGGCAATATCGGCAGTGACGATAAAGTAGAACGGGTTGTAAAAGCATGTAAAGAACACAATGTACCTATCAGGATAGGTGTAAATGCCGGCAGTCTGGAAAAACACATTCTGGAAAAATACGGTGCACCTACACCACAGGCTCTGTGTGAAAGTGCCATGTATCATATCCGTCTGCTGGAAAAATTTGATTTCCATGATATTATCGTGTCCATCAAATCTTCAAATGTACCTACCATGGTGGCTGCATACCGCTTGCTGGACTCTATGTGTGATTATCCTCTCCATCTGGGTGTTACCGAAGCTGGTACATACAGAATGGGCCTTATCAAATCCGGCATGGGCATTGGCGCACTGCTGATGGACGGTATCGGCGATACACTGCGTGTAAGCCTGACTGACTCACCGCTGAAAGAGATTCCGGCTGGTTTTGATATTATCCGTGCAGCGGGTATCAGAGTGCCTGGTCCGGAAATCATATCCTGCCCGACCTGCGGCAGAACTAACCTGGATGTAGCGGGCATTGCAACTCAGGTTGAAAGCCGACTGAAAGGCATTACAACTGATATTAAGGTAGCTGTTATGGGCTGTGCAGTAAACGGCCCTGGTGAAGCAAGGGAAGCTGATATTGGTATTGCCTGTGGCGTTGACAATGCAGTACTTTTCAAAAAAGGTGAAAAGGTAAAAGTTCTGCATGGTGATTTTATTGATGAATTTGTAGACGAGATTTACAGTTTTATAGAGGAAAAAAGTGAGTAATTATATACTTTCCGTTTTTGACGATTACCGGGACAGCCATTATCTGCCCCGGTTCAACGGTGTTCTGCTGGACAGTATTGATATACACCGTAAAAGTTCACATCTTACAGCCGTGATTTCATCATCACGGCTGACTGGTTATGGGGCACTTGAAAGTCTGGCCAGATTTCTGAGTGTAAAATATCCCGATTATTCCATAGATATTATTAATAAGTTTGATATTTCCACATTTACCACTGCCCATTTGTCAACATTACTGCAGATGTATTGCGCTAATGTGATAAATATTCCTGTGGAGTTTTTTAAATATTCTCAGGTAACTATGCAGAACAATGTGATGAATATTACTGTCAGCAAAGGCTATGGTTTTCTCGCTGGCAGCGGTTTTGAGCAGTCACTTTCTGATTTTCTTTATACTCTTACAGGCAGTATAACAGCGGTAAAGCTGGTAAAAACAGCCTGCGCAGAAGAAGATGAAGCGCCGGCTGTAGTGTTGCCTCCTGTTGTGAAGATGGTTGAGAAAAAGCCCAAATATACTGATTTTGAAATTCCCGGCCTGGATATTAAGCCTGATTCTGTAAAAGTATTTATGGGTAAATACCAGTCGCCGAAAAATTTGATGACTATAGACGAAGCCCTGGCACAGAATGGCAAGGTTATGGTATGGGGCAAGGTATTTGCCACAGCACAGCAGGGTAATTTCAGAAAAATATATATCTATTCCATTACAGACAACAAAAATTCAATTAACATAAAAATACTGCTGGACCCAAATGAAAAGAATTTTGACAAATGGGACAGCATCAAGCCGGGCACATATTTTCTGGTGCGCGGTGACTGCCAGATGGATAAATATGAGCGTGACTTTGTGATAATGCCTTATGACATTATTACCTTTGATGTAAAAGCAAAAAAAGACACTGCTGAGCAGAAAAGAATCGAACTCCATCTGCATACCAAGCTTTCTTCAATGGACGCGCTGATTGCCCCAGACGAAGCAGTCAGATATGCCCATAAAATGGGGCATCGTGCTGTAGCCATCACCGACCACGGTGTTGTGCAGGGATTCCCCCAGGCCATGCTGGAATGCGATAAAATCCAGAAGGATGACCCGGAATTCAAAGTGATTTACGGCTGTGAGGGTTATCTGGTGGACAATATTGTAAATGCCTATCAGGGCAGACACACCGGCAATATCCGCCGGCAGGAATATGTTGTTTTCGATATTGAAAGTACAGGCCTCAACCCTAACAGTGAGACAGTAACTGAAATTGGTGCGATTATATGGAAGGATGGGGAAGTTCTGGAGGAATTCCATACATTTGCTGACCCGGGCAAGCCTATTCCTGCAAAAATAGTTGAGCTTACTGGCATCACTGATGAAATGGTAAAAGGTGCTCCGTCACAGAGAGAAGCTATAGACAAATTCAAAGAATTTATCGGCGACAGAATACTGGTTGCACACAATGCCGGCGGATTTGATGTGAACTTCCTGAAAGTAAATGCAGCTAAAGTCGGTACTGATTTTAAATTTGATTTTCTTGATACCTTGCCTTTGGCCAGAAATCTGCTGCAGGATTTAAAAAACCACAAACTTGATACCCTGGCAGAACATTACCGTCTGGGGAACTTTAACCACCACCGTGCCACAGACGATGCCATTATGCTGTCAAAAATATTTGCCGGTCTTATAAACGACATTGAAGCGCAGGGAATATATGACCTGGAAAAAATCAATTCTGACCTGAGCGGCACAGAAAAACTGCCGAGAAGAAGCAATCATATTGTTCTTCTTGCAAAGACACAACGGGGGATAAAAAATCTTTATAAACTGATTTCTTTCAGTCATCTGAACCATTTTTACAAAACTCCCCGTATGCCGAAAAGCGAAATTATTGCCCACAGAGAAGGACTTATTATAGGCTCAGCCTGTGAAGCTGGTGAGCTTTACAGAGCTATTGTTGATGGTGTAAGTTATGATGATTTGCTGAAAATAGCTGATTTTTATGACTATCTTGAGATACAGCCATTGGGAAATAATGAATTTATGCTTCGTGACGGCAAGGTGGAATCCATAGAAGTGTTGAAAGACCATAACCGTATTATCTGTCAGCTGGGTGAAGAGCTTGGCAAGCCCGTTGTGGCCACCGGTGACGTACACTTTTTAAATATGGAAGACAGCGAGTACCGCAAAATTATAATGGCTGGTATGGGCTTTTCAGATGCGGACAATCAGGCACCTCTGTATTACCGCACCACAGAGGAAATGCTGAAAGAATTTGATTATCTTGGTGAAGAAAAAGCTTTTGAGGTTGTTGTTACCAATACAAATAAAATTCTTGAAATGATTGATGACGGCATACGCGCTATTCCACGTGGCACATTCCCGCCAAGTATTGACGGTGCGGAAGACGAGCTGAAGGAAGCTACATACCGCAAACTTCACGCTCTTTACGGCGACAATCCGCCGTCACTGATTACAGAGCGACTGGAAAAAGAGCTGAACAGCGTTATTCAGCACGGTTATGCTGTTCTTTATGTTATTGCAAAAAAACTGGTACAGAACAGTGAGGAGCACGGCTACCTGGTTGGCTCCCGTGGTTCTGTAGGTTCATCTGCACTGGCATTTTTCTCCGGTATTTCAGAGGTTAACCCTCTGCCTCCACACTGGCTGTGCAAAAAATGTAAATATTCCACCTTTGATGTACCGGCGGACAAACTGACAGGCTTTGACCTTGAGGACAAATACTGTCCTGTATGCGGTGAAAAAATGTACGGTGACGGAAATGATATTCCTTTTGAAACCTTCCTGGGCTTCAACGGTGACAAAGAGCCGGATATTGACCTTAACTTCTCTGGTGAATATCAGGCAAACGCCCACCGCTATACTGAAGAACTTTTCGGTCATGAATATGTTTTTAAAGCAGGAACTGTTTCCGCTCTCCAGGATAAAACTGCTTATGGCTATGTGAAAAAGTATCTTGATGAAAGAAATCTGACCAAAAACAAAGCAGAAGAAAACAGGCTGACCATAGGCTGTTCCGGTGTAAAGAAAACCACCGGTCAGCACCCGGGTGGCATGGTTGTTGTTCCGTCTGATTATGAAGTTTACGATTTCTGTCCGGTACAGCATCCGGCAGACTCCAAAGAAAAGGGTGTTATCACCACCCATTTTGAATTTAAATATCTCCATGATACCCTGCTGAAGCTGGATATTCTGGGTCATGATGTACCTACAATGTACAAACATCTTGAAGACCTTACCGGAATTAAAATGGCTGATGTTCCTATGAATGACAAGCAGGTATATAAAATGCTGACCAGCACAGAGCCAATAGGCGTTACGCCTGATGACATTCAGAGTCAGACCTCCACTTTCGGTATTCCGGAGCTGGGTACTGACTTTGTACGTCAGATGCTGATAGAAGCTCAGCCACAGACTTTTGCTGACCTTATACAGATTTCCGGTCTGTCTCATGGCACCGATGTATGGATTGGCAATGCGCAGGAACTTATCAAAAGTAAAACCTGTACCATTTCTGATGTTATCGGCACCCGTGACGATATTATGCTTACACTTATCAAAAAAGGTGTAGACAAAGCAAAGGCTTTTAAGATTATGGAAATCACCCGTAAAGGCAAGGCGGCCAAAGAGTTCACTGCTGAAACCGAGCAGATGCTGCGCGACAACGGGGTAGAGGACTGGTATATTGAAAGCTGTAAAAAAATCAAATACATGTTCCCTAAAGCTCACGCCGTGGCCTATCTTATGGCTGCTATACGCCTGATGTGGTTCAAGCTTTATTATCCTATTGAATTTTATGCCACATATTTTACAGTGCGTGGCGAAGCCATTGACTACGAGGCAGCTGTAGGCGGCAGGGCGCTTGCTACAAAGAAGCTGAAAGAGGTTACGGCCCGTCTGCGTATAGAAAAGAACGCAAAAGACGAAGAATTGCGTACATCTCTGCAGATGGTATGTGAAATGCTGGCACGCGGCTATGAATTCCTGCCTATCAGGCTGGGCGAAAGCAAGGCCAAAAAATATGCGGTTGTGGACGGCAAAATCCGCCTTCCGTATATGTCACTGAAAGGTGTAGGTGAAACTGCTGCAATGCAGCTGGAAAAAGCGTGTGAAGAAAACACAGAGTTTCTTTCTGTGGAAGACTTCCGGAAAGCCTCCGGCGCATCTTCATCGGTTATCGATACACTTTATGAAGTAGGTGCTCTTGGCAGTATGCCGAGAACAAACCAGGTTTCATTATTTATGGATTGAGAGGTAAACAATGAAAATAGGTGTTTCCACAGGCTGCTTTTATCCACGGACAACTCTTGAATGTCTGGAAAAAGTGGCTGAAAGCGGTGTAAAATACACGGAAGTGTTTTTTAACACAGACAGCGAACTGAATGAAGAATACCTGGAAAAATTGAAAAAAACAGCAGATGAAAATGGTGTACAGATAGTCTCTGTACACCCTTACACATCAGCCATTGAAACATTTATGTTTTTTTCCCGTTCTGATTATAAACTGGTGGATTCAATAAAATACTACGAAAAATATTTTCGTGCCTGTCAGGTACTGGGGGCAAAATATGTGGTTATACATGGCTGCCATACTACCGCTGACTATATGACTATGGAACACTATGCTGCCATTATGAATGCCCTGTCTGAAAAAGCCAGGGAATACGGAGTATATGTATCTCAGGAAAATGTTGTGAAATTCAAATGCGGTTATATTGAAAATCTGAAAGAGTTCAAAAAATACGCCAGTAAAGAGATAAAGTTTGTCCTGGATGTAAAACAGACTGTGCGCGCCGGTCAGGATATATGGCGGATAATGGAGCTGATGGGAGACAGAATAAGCCATCTGCATATAAGCGACCATGATGAAAATGACGACAGCCTGCTGCCGGGTGAAGGCCATTTTGATTTCAGCACACTGTTCACAACTGCACACAATAGATATGGCGTAGACTGTGCGCTGATAGAAGTGTACAACAATAATCTTGACAGCTTTGAGCAGCTGAAAAAATCCATTGATTATTTGAATGGTGTAACCATATAAATATTGCAATAATTATGTAAACATTGTAAAATATACTCAGTTAAATTCAGGAATATATACAGAGGTAAAATATGAAATGTCCATTTTGCGGCGGTTTTGACAGCAAGGTAGTTGACTCCAGACCAACAGAAGACGGCGAAAGAATACGCAGACGCAGAGAATGTATCGGCTGCGGCAAAAGATTTACAACCTTTGAAGTGGTTGAAACCACTCCTATCATGGTAAAGAAAAAAGATGGCTCAATCCAGGCGTTTAACCGTGATAAACTGCTGAACGGCATGATAAAATCCTGTGAAAAGCGCAAAGTTTCCCGCGAAGCACTGGAAAAAGCTGTTGACAGCATTGAATACAGAATTGTAAACAGTCTTAAAAACGAAATTTCATCTATGGATTTAGGTGAAATGGTAATGGAAGAACTGAAAAAGCTGGATGAAGTTGCCTATGTCCGTTTTGCATCTGTTTACAGACAGTTCAGTGACATAAACACATTTATGGACGAACTCACCCAGCTGCTGAACAAGAAAAACAGCTAATCAAATGAATACAGGCTCCTTTTTGAATATCCCGCGGTGACCTGTATCCTGATACTGTTTTCCTTTGCAGTCCGCATATCTCCGGACTGTACAGCGTCCTCCATAAGGAGAATATCGGTTTCAATATCTTTTATATGCTCTTTGCTTGTAATCAGCATGAGCATATTTTTTTTGTCATAAAATCGCTTTTTCATGCTTTTTACCTGAATTTCTGCCTGCCGTATTTCTGGCTGTACACTTATTTGTTCTGCAGAAGCGCATAATATATCAAACTCTTTTTTCCGGGTGTAATCGGCAAAAAAGCCTGTTACTATTACTGTTGCAAAAATAAATAAAGATATATAAAAATGTTTCATATCAGTTCTCCATAACAGTTAAGTTGTAGCTGCAGTTGCCGTCCACAAGCATAAGCAGCACTCTGCTTATATCAGTTTTTTCTTTTTCCAGTATCTTGTATACCTTTTCTTCAGTTATTCCTGTCAGTATCAGATTTTCTTTTTTCAGCTTTCCGTCCGAAATAACATCAAAAGGTGGAATATCAGCCTTTTTTATATTTGTCTGTGCATTGGGGTCGGTGTAAATATTTACCGCACCTGTGGTTTCCACTATGGCCATCTTTACTTCTTCCAGATAAAATATGTCTTTTGCTCGTATGGCCTCCAATACATCATTTACTGTAAATCGCAAATCCTGCATTACCTGCTGATTTATGATACCATTTTTCACCAGTATCATGGCTTTGCCCTGGGACAGTTGCGCTATTTTTTCATTTTTCCTCACCGCCATTGATGTGAATACCTCAAAACACATAATCAGCAGAATGGGAATAATGGAATACAGCACAGGCAGCTCCGGCGCTTCAATTGCAATAGACGTCAGATTTGAAATAAGCATTGTGGATACCAGGTCGCTGGGTTGGAACTCTCCCAAATTTTTCTTGCCCATTATCCTCAGGGAAAACATCACTATCAGAAACATTATGGATGTCCTGATGATTACAGAAAACATAAAATCACCTCGGTTTATTATTGCTGCTGTGTGTAAAATTAATCAGCAGGACAATAATATAACCGGGGTGATTAATCTGGAAAAATCTTTGTACCGTTCCCTTGAAAAAAATAAAGGGGAACTGCGGTCGTATTTTGACAATGCCGCCGATTACTTTTTTAAATACATCAGAATTTTCAATGTACAGTGCGCACTGGTAATGTGCGAGGACCTGGTGGACAATCTGAAGCTGTGGGAGGTTTTCCTCAAACCGTTGAACAATCTGAAAGGTCGTCTCAATCCTGATGAAGTTTTTGATTATATGAAAAACCATACGACTATTCCTTTCAATCCCACTACGGCAGATAATTTTGACCAGGCAATGTTTTTTCTCACAGCAGGTTTTGCGCTGATACTTATAGACGGTGTAAATCAGGCTATGGTTATGCCGGTACAGGGATATCCGGCCAGAGGGGTGGAAAAGCCCACAAACGAGGGCAATCTGCGTGGCTCAAAAGAAAGCTTTACTGATACCGGCAGAAAAAACATGGGTATGATACGCCGCAGAATAAGAGGGGAAAACCTGGTGGTATCCACCATGCAGACAGGTGAAAAAACCAAAACAGAAATCACGATGTATTACCATACTGATTACTGTCCGCAACAGCTGGCGGAAACTGTGAAAAAAAGGCTGGAAAATATAGAGCTGCCAATGATTTTTGAAAGCGGATATGTGTCTCCTTTTGTGGATGTCACATCGGGTTCGCTTTTTCAGTCGGTAGGATATACCGAACGTCCCGACACCTTCTGTGCCAAACTGTGTGAGGGTAAAGTGGGGATAATGGTGGACGGTACTCCATATGCGATGGTGTATCCTTATTTCTTCCACGAAAACTTTGTCACAAATGATGATTATACCCAGCGACCTTACTTTGCTTCTTTTATAAGGATACTCAGGTACCTTGCTTTTGTTATAGCGGTTATGCTGCCGGGGTTTTATGTGGGGATTACTTCGTATGCACCCCAGGCACTTACGGATAAACTGATATTTTTCGTGTATTCATCACGGAGAGCCACGCCGTTGCCGTTATTTATGGAAGCAGTGGTGATAATATCACTGCTGGAGATAATCAAGGAGGCCGGTCTGCGTCTTCCCACGCCGGTGGGCAGTGCTGTGTCCATTGTGTCGGCACTGATAATAGGGGACGCGGCTATAAACGCCGGGCTGATAGGTAGTGCCATACTGATAGTATGTGCTGTCAGCACAATAGCTTCATTTATTATCCCTGCATTTTATGAGCCGGTTATTATTCTGAGAATTATATTTGTCATAGCAGCCGGTATATTTGGTATATCCGGCATAGCCTTTGCCACCTTGTTCCTGTTCATAAATATAGTAAATGTAAACAGCGCAGGATATGATTACAGCTATATTTTCAATATGTCTACAGGCAAAGGTATGAAGGATGGTATCACCAAGACCAGTTGGCGCAAAGATAAAAATGATTTTGACCTGAAAGGACTGGCAGATGAAAACTAAAACCTTTTATGTATATATGCTGGTTTTCTGCTGTAGTGTATTTTCTTTTGCAACTGTCATATTACCCCGGCCTATGTCGGTGAACGAGTGGTTGACTACATTGAGTATGTGGGCGGCAGTGGGAAGTGTTGCGGCATGTCTTATATCTGACAACAGGCAGACAAAACCTATTGCTGACCTGATTTCTCTTGTTTATCTGTTCCTGTTGCTGGCCCGACGGATAAATTCCATGAATACCTATATGAAAATTTATCACCGGCAGACATCTGCAGCAGGGAATATATTGATTACAGCACTGACAGTTATTATGATTACTGGTTATAGCAATATAAAAATGGAAAAGTTGTCGGCACCGGTTTGTACAGCGGTGATTTTTATGCTGGTTATGGCGGTGTTGTTGAACTTCAGCAAAGCAAATCCCATAAATCTTTACAGAAATTTTAATACAGACATGACTGGATATTTGGGCGTAACATTGTTTGATTATATAATTCCGGCTAATATAATACTGAATTCATCTGCGCAGGCAGACAGGAAAAAGTCAGTTTCAGCTATATTTATAACCACTTTTGTTCTTATAACCATCACAGTATATATTTTCAGCTGTGTTAAGGGCGATTTGCTGTATAGTATATCGCCTTTACAGATGGTTTTCCAGATATCCGCAGGTATGCAGATTTCAAATTTTGATGCTTATTATAACTTTTTGCTGTGGTTCAGTTATTTTGCAGTAGTTATGCTGATTATACACGCTTATAACAGTATAAAAAGCAGATTTTCCTATTTCAGCAGACTGGATTTGCTGGTGATTTTCCCGGCCTGTTTTATAGTCAGGAGAATCGATGACAGACTGTGGCTGCCGGCAATGCTGGTTATAGCTATAGTGTTAGTGACAGGCAGAAAGAAGGCAGGCTACTATGAAAAGGTTTAAACTATGCACATTGGTATTGCTGTTGTTTATGTGCGGCTGCGGTCAGAATGACAGCAGACTGTATGTAAAGAATGTTGCAATAGCCAAAACAGCTGATGAATATAGACTGACGGTGGTGTACTATGATTTTTCACGGCGGGAGGAAACTTATGAAACCCGGATTTACAACGATGAAGACATTTACAGACTGGCAGTAAAAGCTATGAGTAACAACAGCTATAATTTTCGTCTGTGTGATACAGTGTTTCTTTCTCCCGGAATATTTACAGAAGATATAAACAAAGCGGTGTATCTTATAAACAGCCTGAGAATATCACCGTCGGCCAATCTTGTGTTCTATACCGGTGGAGAGGAATTGCTGGCAAAGGACTCGGGTGAAGATATTGTTTCTCCTCTGTACAACCTGTCGTCAGAAAACGGTGTCATAACAGGAAGTATGACTGTTGTAAATTCTGATGGAAAAACGGCGGGTATGGCCCTGATAAAAGAAGGGCAACTGTCTGAAATACTGGACAAGCTACAGATGGCGGTGTTGAATATGGTTACAAATTCTGCGGACAGCGCACAGATTGCGTTTCATGAAAGCAGTCTGTGGGCGGATATTGAGGATATAATCACAGGCTTTTATATTGATGAAAATACCCTGAACATAGTTATGGATATATCTGTAAAAGAGAGAAAGGGAATGGGAAACAGTGTACAGAGCCGCCAAATATTTGACCAGCTGCTGCGGACAGAAATAAGCAATACAGTTTATGACTTGTATGAAAATATTCACATAAATCAGGTATACAATCTGCACTGGTACTGCCGTCAGAAAGGCACAGACTGCGAAAAAATAAAGGTGTGGGTAAATATAAAATAGTCCTGTGGCAACACAGGACTACATAGTAAAAGAAATGCGGCAAAAGAATTTTTTAGAGTTGAAAACACAACCATATTATTATATAATTATTTTAAGTATATAATGTTCGTAAAATGGAGAAACGACTATGAAATTCTTTGTAACATTAGAAAAATTTATTGAACAGCTGCATCTGGAAGTGTTGTCTGTACCGGGCGACACCAGCCGGATTCAGATTACCAGTACAGAAGTAAACCGTCCTGGTCTGCTGATTTCAGGTTTCAGTGAAAACTTTGACCCAAGCCGTATTCAGATTCTTGGTAAAATGGAGTTCAGTTATCTGGACAGTCTGGAACAGAGTACAAAAATGGAACGAATCAACAACCTGTTCTCCCGTCAGGTACCGGCGGTTATTATCACCAGAAATATGCTGATTTCTTCTGAAATAGTGGAATCTGCCCGTCAGCACAGAATTCCGTTGCTGAGAACAAACGAAGAAACATCTGCTTTTATGGCAACAGCCATCAGCTTTCTTAACACAGAACTGGCCAAGCGCGTTACACGCCACGGTGTTCTGATGGAAGTTTACGGCGAAGGTATATTTATCACAGGCGACAGCGGTGTAGGTAAAAGCGAAACAGCTATCGAGCTTGTAAAACGCGGTCATCGTCTGATTGCTGATGACGCTGTTGAAATCAGACGACTGTCCAACAAAAAACTGGTTGGTCAGTCACCTGCAAATATTCAGAACTTTATCGAACTGCGCGGTGTAGGTATAATAAATATTGCCAGAACTTATGGTGCATCTGCTGTTAAACTCACACAGGAAATCGATATGGTTATTGAGCTGGAAAACTGGAAACAGGACAAAAGCTACAGTACCACTGGTCTGACTGATGAGTACACAGATATTCTTGGTGTACCTGTTATCAAATCTGTTATCCCTGTAAGACCGGGCCGTAACATTTCCATTGTTATCGAAACTGCTGCTGTTGTAAACAGACAGAAGAAAATGGGGTACTTCGCTGCACAGGAACTGCTGCAGAAACTGGGTATCGAAGCATAATTTTCTGAATATAACAACTGTTTTTGAAATAAAATACTGTATAGGAGATTTTATAATGCAGAAATTATATCTTGGTGTTGACCTTGGCGGTACAAATATCGCAGCCGGCATTGTGGATGCTGAAGGCAACATCCTTTGCAAAAAAAGCGTAAAAACAAATTTGCCAAAACCGGAAACATATCTGGAAAAAGATATATTTGACCTTTGCTACAGCCTGTGCGAAGAAAATGGCTATGACCTGAACAAAGACATCGCCAGCGTAGGTATCGGCACACCTGGTTCCGTTGACGGCAAACGCGGTATCGTATGGTCAAATGTAAACTTTGGCTATACAAACTGGACAGTGAAAGAAAACCTGAGTAAGCTGTTCACAGTGCCGGTATATATTGAAAATGATGCCAATACAGCCATCGTTGCAGAAGTTATGGCTGGCAATGCCAAAGGCTGTAAAAATGCTCTGGTGGTTACACTTGGCACAGGTGTAGGCGGCGGCGCATTTATTGGCGGCGAAATTTATGCAGGTCACAATTATGCTGGTCTGGAAGTAGGTCATATTGTTATTGAAATGGACGGCAGACAGTGCAATTGCGGCAGAAAAGGCTGTTTTGAAAGATATGCAGCGGCCAGCGCACTGACTAGAGACGCAAAAGTAGCTATGGAAGCAAATCCAAACAGCAAAATGTGGGAAATCTGTCCAGACATTGAAAAAGTAAATGCAAAAACTGCTTTTGATGCATACAAAGCAGGCGATGCTGCTGCAACTATTGTTGTAAATAATTACATAAGATATCTGGCAACAGGTCTTGTTAACCTTATCAACATTTTCCAGCCGGAAGTGCTATGTCTGGGTGGCGGTGTTTCAAATGAAAAAGAATTTCTGCTGGACCTGCTGAAACCTTATGTTGATGCTGAGGATTATGCAAGAAATGCAGCCGAAAGAACAAAGATTGTTATTGCAAAGTTCAGAAACGATGCCGGTATTATCGGTGCCGCTATGCTTGGGGTAAACAATGCTTAAAAACTTTTTATTACAGAACGAAATTGCAGCCCACTTTGATGAAAGCCTGAAAAAACACACTACATTCAGGGTGGGCGGCAACGCTATGTGTATAGCGATGCCTGACACAGCGGAAAAAGCATCACTTCTGCTGAAATTTTTAAAAGAAAACAACATCAGGCACTATTTTCTGGGGAACGGCTCAAATGTCATTTTCCGTGATGAAGGCTTTGATGGTGTGATTATAAAAACATTCAATTTCAAGACACTGTCACTGGATGGTAATATTCTCACAGCAGGTGCCGGTGTGACTATGACTTCTGCTGCTAAATTTGCACAGGAAAATTCACTGGCCGGCCTGGAATGCTGCTATGGCATACCGGGTAATATCGGTGGCGGCGTGTATATGAATGCCGGTGCTTATGGCGGAGAGATTTCTGCCTGTATTGAAAGTGTTGACTATCTGGATGAAAATGGGGAATTACACACTGTCACAAAAGAAGAATGTGATTTTTCCTACCGTCATTCGGTTTTTATGAAAAATAACTGGCTGATTGTATCTGCCAGGTTTGCCTTGAAAGAAGGCAACAGTGCTGAGCTGCTGGCTTTTATGGAGGATATTATGCAGCGCCGCAGAGACAAACAGCCTCTGGATAAACCCAGCGCCGGCAGTTCCTTCAAGCGCCCTGTGGGTTATTTTGCTGCTGCCCTTATTGATGAATGCGGTCTGAAAGGCCTTTCTGTAGGCGGTGCACAGGTCAGCGAAAAGCATGCTGGCTTTATTGTCAACACCGGCGAGGCTACCTGCCGGGATATTGTGCGGCTGGCTGACAAGGTGACACAGATAGTTCTGGAAAAGAAGGGCGTCCGGCTGGAAAAAGAAATGATTATTATTTAAAAGATTATAAAAAAGGAAGTGAAAAAATGGATTACAGTTTTGTTATCATCACAGGTATGTCCGGTGCGGGTAAGAGTATTTCGGTAAAAGCTTTGGAAGACATAGGCTTTTTCTGCATTGACAATATGCCTTCACAGATTATACTCAAGCTGCTGGAGATTAAAGATGACTTCTTCTCTCATAATAAAAAAGTAGCCTGTGTGGTGGATATAAGAAACGGTGAGGATTTTTCCACTTTACTTACAGCCATCAAAGGTCTGCAGGAGAGCGGTACTGGGAGAATTATATTTCTTGATGCTCAGGACAAAGTTTTGCTGGACAGATATAAAGAAACCCGTCGCAAACACCCGCTGATGCTGCAGAGAGATATGACTATAGAACAGGCTGTGGCCCACGAGAGAAAAGCTCTGTCACCGCTGTATAACCAGGCGGACTATATTATTGACACATCCCTTTTTTCCACTTCCCAGCTGAAAGACCGTATACTCAGCTATATGGTAAACGACAAAAAACAGGTTATGACCATTGATGTGGTTTCATTTGGTTTCAAATTCGGTGTTCCCCGTGATGTGGATATCATGTTTGATGTCCGCTGTCTTAAAAACCCGTTTTATGTACCTGAACTGCGCCATCTTACCGGCAATGATGAAGAAATAAGGAAGTTTGTTTTTTCACGGGAAGAGGCAAAACAGCTGTTTGACCGTCAGCAGAGCCTGCTGGACTTTTCACTGCCACTGTACATACAGGAAGGGAAAAGCCATCTGACTATAGGTTATGGTTGTACAGGGGGCAAGCATCGTTCTGTTTCCTTTGCAAACGCTATGTATAACCATATAAAAGAGCAAGGATATTCCGTACAGGTACATCACCGAGATATTACAAGAGGGAAATCATAAATGGAATCCACCTTTTCAAAACAGAGCAGAACGGAAGCTCTGGATAACTTTACTTTTTCCAAAAAGGACTGCTGTAATATCAGTTTTCTCAAAGGATATTTCTTCAGGGAGAATATTGATAATACAATACAGTCCATAAGTGTAAAACCTGATATTATCAAATCTGCCAAGGTCGTGAAAAAGATGCTTGGCAGATATGATGTTGCCTCCTATGTTGTTGACAAGGAGCAGGAAGGCAAGCGCCAGGTGACCAAACTGTATATTACAGAACCGGAGGATGTTCAGAGACTGAATGAGCTTCAGGCCCGGTATGGCGACTGCGAAAAATGTATGACCCATTTTCTCATCGGACTTTTTGTGGCTGATGGTATATTGGTAAACCCGGAAAAAGGATACCATCTGGAGTTTACATACAAAAAAGAGGACATGGCCATGTATGTGCGCACAGTGCTGGCACTGGCAGGCTTTGATTTCAAAATAACCAAAAGAAAAGCTTCCTATGCTGTTTATACCAAAAACAGCCAGACTATAGAAGAATTCCTGGTTACCGTAGGGGCACAAAGCTCCTGTCTGGAGCTGATGGGCGGCAAAATGATAAAGGATATCCGCAACCATCAGAACCGCCTGACCAACTGTGACACTGCCAATATTGCCAAAACAATAAAAGCGGGACAGAAGGTTATCAAAGCCATCACAAAGCTTATTGAAACAGAACTGCTGTATGACCTGCCGGAAGATATGCAGGAACTGGCCCAGCTGAAACTGGAAAATCCTGAACTTTCCCTGGCAGACCTGGGCAAATTATGCTCCGAACCAATGACAAAGTCTTCGGTAAACAGGAGACTGCAGAAATTGTGCTCCATAGCACAGATAGAGGAATAATATGAGTAAAGACTTTGTGCATCTTCATCTGCACACAGAGTACAGCCTGTTGGACGGTGCATGCCGCATAGACAGGCTTATGAAACATATTAAGCAATCAGGACAAAGCGCCGTAGCCATCACTGACCACGGCGTTATGTATGGTTGCGTGGATTTTTATAAAAAAGCTAAAAAAGAAGGTATCAAACCTATTATCGGCTGTGAGGTTTATGTGGCCAGCCGCGGCAGAAAAGATAAAGTTCATCGTGTGGACGGTTATTATCATCTTGTGTTGCTGGTAAAAAATGAAACCGGCTACCAGAACCTGATAAAACTGGTTACTCTCGGCTCCACAGAAGGTTTTTATACCAAACCGAGAATTGACCATGAGCTGCTGGAAAAATATCACGAAGGCCTTGTGTGCCTTTCTGCCTGTCTTGCCGGTGAAATTCCCCGTGCACTGCTGGCCGGTGATATTGACAGGGCAGAAGAAACAGCCCTTTTTTATAAAAATTTGTTCGGTGATGACTATTACATTGAAATTCAGGACCACGGCATAGAGGACCAGCAGAAAGTGCTGCCTATGCTGCTGCAGCTGGCAAAAAAGCTGGATATCCAGCTGGTTGCCACCAATGACTGCCACTATATCAATAAAGAAGACTCCAAAATGCAGTATGCCCTCATCTGTGTACAGACAAACAAACGCCTGTCTGACCCGGATACCCTGGAGTTTGAAACAGATGAATTTTATGTAAAAAGCACCGAGGAAATGTATGAGCTGTTTTCATATGTTCCGCAGGCCTGTGAAAATACAGTAAAAATTGCAGAAAAATGTAATTTTGATTATGAATTCGGTCATACAAAGCTGCCGGTGTACACTTCACCTGACGGCAGTCCCAACCAGCAGTTTTTTGAAAAACTGTGCTGGGACGGTCTGAAAGAAAGATACAGTGAAATCACACCGGAGTTGGAAGAAAGACTGAATTATGAAATAGGTATAATCACAAAAATGGGTTTTGTTGATTATTACCTGATAGTTTATGATTTTATAAATTACGCCAGAAGTCACGGTATTCCTGTAGGCCCGGGCCGTGGCAGCGGTGCCGCCAGTCTGTGTGCTTACTGTTGCGGCATCACCAACATCGACCCCATGAAATACAACCTGATTTTTGAACGTTTCTTAAATCCGGAGCGTGTTTCCATGCCGGACTTTGATATTGACTTCTGCTTTGAAAAACGCCCGCTGGTAATTGATTATGTTACCGAAAAATACGGCGATGACCATGTGTGCCAGATTATCACTTTCGGTACACTGGCGGCCCGCGGTGCTATCCGTGATATAGGCCGAGTGCTGGATATGTCCTATGCGTCAGTGGATAAAATCGCAAAGCTTATCCCAAATGCACCGGGCCAGAGCATGACAATAGAAAAAGCACTGAAAATATCAGCTGAACTGAAAAATCTTTATGATTCAGACCCTCAGATAAAAGAGCTTATAGACCTTGCTATGAAAGTGGAAGGTATGCCAAGAAATGCTTCCACCCATGCTGCAGGTGTTGTTATCACAGATAAACCTGTTGTGGAATACATTCCTTTGCAGAACAACGACGGTCAGCTGGTTACACAGTTCCCGATGACCACCATCGAGGAGCTGGGCCTGCTGAAAATGGACTTTCTGGGCCTGCGTACACTGACAGTTATTGACCACGCTGAAAAAATGATTCAGCAGCACACACCGTCATTCCGTGCAGACAGAATACCTACAGACGATAAAAAAACTTTCCGCATGTTGTCAGATGGTGATACTATAGGCGTGTTCCAGTTTGAAAGCGGCGGTATGAAAAATGTTCTGGTGAACCTGAAACCGGTGGATATAGAAGACCTGATAGCGGTTATTTCTCTTTACCGCCCTGGCCCTATGGATTCTATACCTACCTTTATACGGAACAGACACAATCCTCAGCTGATTAAATATAAACATCCGTTGCTGGAGAATATTCTGAAAGTTACAAATGGCTGTATTGTTTACCAGGAACAGGTAATGCAGATATGCCGTACTCTGGCAGGTTACAGCTATGGTCAGTCAGACCTCGTGCGCCGTGCTATGGCAAAGAAAAAAGCTGATGTTATGGCTGCTGAACGCTCACATTTTATAAACGGCTGTGCAGAAAACGGTGTAAGCGAAAAGATAGCTACAGAAATTTTTGATGAAATGTCCAGCTTTGCTTCCTATGCCTTTAACAAACCGCATGCAGCGGCTTATGCATATGTGTCATATCAGACAGCCTATCTCAAAGCACATTATCCTAAAGAATTCTGGGCTGCAATGCTTACCAGCATTTTCGACAACACAGCAAAAATTCTGGAATACACCCAGGAGTGCCGCAGACTGAATATAAATATTCTGCCAGCAGATATAAACAAAGGTTATGCCGGTTTTGTGGTAGAAGGCGACAGCTTGCGCTACGGTATGGCTGCAATTAAAAATGTGGGCAAAAGCTTTGTGGATGCCATGACTGCTGAGCGCGATGCCAACGGTCCATTTGAAAGTATTTTTGACTTCTGCAGGCGCATGTCTGACAAAGGTTTCAACCGCCGTGCGATGGAAAGTCTGGTTAAAGTAGGTGCTTTTGACCGGTTTGGCGTAAACAGAAGGCGACTGTTTATCAATATAGACTATCTGCTTAACAGTATAAACAATGAGCAGAAAAATACCCTTTCCGGACAGCTGGACCTGTTCAGCGTGCCGGGTGCTGTGGAAGACAGCAAGTTTACTTTTAAAGATGATGAGCATTTTCCGCCGGCAGAGGATTATTCTGATGCAGAAAAGCTCAATCTGGAAAAAAGCCTGGCAGGTATATATCTTTCAGGTCATCCACTGGAAAAGAGGATGGAATATGTAAAAAATATATCAACCTGCAACATTTCTCAATTGACTAATGAAGGCAATGAGATGTACGATAATACGAAACAGACTCTTGTTGCCATTATTGCCAAGTACCGCTACCATACCACGAAGAAAAATGAGCGTATGGGATTTATTACCATAGAGGATTTGAGCGGTACTATGGATATGATAGTTTTTCCAAAGCTTTTTGATAATACCACAGTGTCTCTCACAGACAATACAGTTCTTATTGTGGAGGGTACGGTATCTCTTAAAGACGAAGAAGCAACAATCATTGCTGAAAATATTTATGATATAGATTCTGAAGATGCACGCCATATTCTGGCGGTAAAAAAAGACCCTAAATATGGTATTTATATCAAAGTTTCCGGTCAGAACGACATGGCGTTTAAAAAATCTGTGGCAGTGTTACAGAGATACAGCGGCATGATACCTGTATATTTTTATCTTCAGGACACAAAACAATATATCAAAGCCCCACAGAGACTGTGGGCAAGGGAAAGTATAAACATTATAGATGAACTGGAGTATGTTGCAGGAAAAGGCAACGTAGTGTTCAGAAAATAAGAGGTGAAATCTAATGTCAGAAATCAAGACAATCGGCGTTCTGACCAGCGGCGGTGACGCTCCTGGTATGAACGCAGCTATCCGTGCTGTTGTGCGCGCTGCAATATTCAATGGTTTTGCAGTAAAAGGCATCAGACACGGCTATAACGGTCTTCTCACAGAAGATATTTATGACATGAATCTGAGAAGCGTTTCCGAAATTATACACCGTGGCGGTACAATGCTGAATACAGCCCGCTGTCTGGAGTTCACTACTCCTGAAGGTCAGGCAAAAGCAGCAGAAAACTGCAGAAAAAACGGCATTGATGCTCTGGTAGTTATCGGCGGTGACGGTTCCTTCCGCGGATGTATGGCTATTGCCAGACATGGTATCAAATGTATCGGTATTCCTGGTACTATTGATAATGACATCGCATGCAGCGATTACACAATCGGTTTTGATACAGCACTGAATACAGCTATGGAAATGATTGACAAACTGCGTGATACTACACAGAGCCATGAAAGATGTTCTGTGGTGGAAGTAATGGGCAGACATGCAGGCTATATTGCTGTAAACACAGGTATTGCTACGGGCGCACTGGTTGTGCTGGTACCTGAACAGCCATGGGATATTGATAAAGATGTTATTGCCAGAATAAAAGAAACCCAGGCTGAAGGCAAGAAAAACTTCCTTATCATTGTAGCTGAAGGTGCAGGCAAGGCACTGAAAATCGCTGAAGAAATTGAACAGAAAACAGGCCTGGATACACGTGGCACTGTTCTGGGTCATGTACAGCGCGGCGGTTCACCAAGTATGCGTGACCGCGTAGTTGCAGCACAGATGGGTGTACACGCTATCGAACTGCTGCAGGCAGGTATTTTCAACCGTGTAGTAGCTATGAAAAACGATACTATCGTTGACTACGATATTGAAGAAGCACTGTCTATGCACAAAGAACTGGACCCGATGCTGATTGGCGTGGCAAAGGTTGTATCTATTTAATTGAAAATAATAATGTCCACACCGCAGAGAAAGCTCTGCGGTGTATTTTTGTGTTGTTACTCTGTTCACCGCATATATTTTTCTGAATATATTAATACAGGTGATGTTTTATGCAGAGAAAGAAAAAGAGAAAAAGTATATTGGACATATTAAGAAACAGATTGTTTTTTGTCATGTTGATTTTTACAGTATTGTTTATATTTATAGACAGCCGTATGCGCCCACTTGTAATCGAAACAGCCTGTTATAAAGTACAGAGCCTGGTTACGCAGGCTGCCAATATAGCTATTATCGAACAGATGGAGCAGTCACCTTTGTCATACGGGGACCTGATTACAGTATCCCGTGATGAAAAAGGGGATGTTTCACTGCTGTCCTATAATACGCTGGAGGTCAACCGACTGAAATCGCAGATAACCGCATCAGTAATTGAAAAGGTAAACCGGTTGGAGCAAACGGATATTTATATTCCGCTGGGGAATATTACTTATATAGATTTTCTCCATAACAAAGGACCAAAGCTGCGTTTCCGTATTACACCTATTGCCTATGTGGAAACAGATATAGCCAGCGATTTTGAACACACCGGAATAAATCAGGTAAATCACAGGATTTTTATAGTGCTGAAAGTAAGCGCATCAGCACTGATACCCAGCTACTCTACAAATGTGAACTTTGAAACCAAGGTGTGTGTTGCACAGACAGTAATAATCGGTAAAGTGCCCAGCAATATATCAGATGACCTTTATTTTACTCAGTAAATTGACGATGTAAAGCATGGAATAGGGTCGGATAATATTGTAAAAAATCAATTATTTTGCTATAATATATTAGTTAATGTATTAGATGAGGTAACTTGCATGGACATTAAAAAAATTATGCAGGAGCTGGATGATTTAAAGCGGCAGATAGCCTATCATTCACACCTGTATTATGTAGAAAACAGAACAGAAATCACGGACTATGAGTACGATATGCTTATGAATCGTGTAAAGGCAATAGAGGCAGAATACCCGCAGCTGATTACTGAAGATTCTCCGACCCAGACAGTTCAGGGTATGGCAAACTCCACTTTTGAAAAGGTGACACACACCGTAAAAATGGAAAGTCTGCTGGACGCATTTTCCTATGAAGAACTGCGTGACTTTGACCGCCGTGTGAGAGAGGCAGTGGAAAATCCTCAGTATGTGGTGGAAACTAAAATTGACGGTCTGTCAATGAGCCTGGAATATGTGGATGGTGTGTTTACCCGCGGTTCCACCCGTGGTGACGGTATAGTGGGTGAGGATGTGACAGCAAATCTTGCCACTATTAAGTCCATTCCTAAAAAGCTGAAAAATGCTCCGGCGTTTCTGGAAGTACGCGGCGAAGTGTATATGCCAAAAGAAGTCTTTCTGCAGCTGGTGGAAAAACAGGAAAATGAAGGCAAACAGCCGTTTAAAAACCCAAGAAACGCTGCAGCCGGTTCCGTAAGGCAGAAAGACAGCAAAATTACAAAAGAAAGAAACCTGGATATTTTTATATTCAATATCCAGCAGATTTCTGACGATATACAAGTAACTGGTCATAAAGAATCACTGGACCTGCTGAAAAAATACGGTTTTAAAGTTTCACCAAGATATACACGCTTTGACAATATAGAAGATGCCATAAAAGAGGTGGAAGCTATCGGTGAAATGCGCGGTCAGTTTTCTTTTGAAATAGATGGTGCAGTTATCAAAGTTGATGATTTTGCCCAGCGCAATGTTATGGGCAGCACCAATAAATACCCACGATGGGCTGTGGCTTACAAATATCCGCCGGAAGAAAAAGAAACAATCCTCAAAGAAATAGAAATTTCCGTTGGCCGCACAGGTGTTCTCACACCTACAGCTGTCTTTGACACAGTACAGCTGGCAGGTACATCTGTTTCCCGTGCAGTGCTTCATAACCAGGATTTTATAAATGAAAAGCAGATAAATATCGGCGATACAATCGTGGTACGCAAAGCCGGGGATATCATTCCTGAGGTTGTGCGCCTGGCACAGAAAAACACAGAAGGTATTTTTGAAATTCCACACATCTGCCCGTCCTGCGGTGCTTTAGTGGAAAAAACTGATGAATCTGCACTGCGCTGTACCAATCCTGATTGTCCGCAGCAGCTGGTGCGAAATCTTATTCATTTTGCTTCCCGCGGTGCGATGAATATAGAGGGGCTGGGACAGGCTGTGGTAATGCAGCTGGCGGAAAAACAGCTGATAAAAGATGTGGCGGATATTTATTATCTTACAAAAGAAGACGCCCTTACACTGGAAGGTTTCAAGGAAAAATCAGCCACAAACCTGATAAATGCCATTGAAAACAGCAAAAACAACAATATGGACAAGCTGGTTTTTGCATTTGGTATAAGAAATGTGGGAGAAAAAGCTGCAAAGCTGCTGTGTGAAGAGTTTAAGACCATAGAAAACTTGATTAATGCACAGATAGAGGATATAATAAAGATTGATGGTTTTGGCACAATCGTGGCACAGAGCGTGGTGGATTATTTCAGAAAAGATACTGTTCTGGAGATAATCAGGCGCCTGCAGGAGAAAGGTGTGAATACATCATATTTTTCCACTGTGGAAAGCGATGTGCTGAAAGGTAAAACTATAGTTGTTACCGGTACACTGCCTACACTGTCACGCGACCGGGCTGAGAAGCTGATTGCTGACAATGGCGGCAAAGCTTCTTCATCTGTATCAAAGAAAACCAGTTATGTACTGGCAGGGGAAAAGGCCGGCAGCAAGCTGGACAAAGCAAATGCCCTGGGCATTCCCGTTATTACAGAAGAAGAATTCTTGAATATGATTAATAAATAAAAGGAGATAAATATGGAAATCGATATCAAGCGTCTTGCCAAACTTGCAAAACTTTCCATTCCGGAAGAAAAAATGGAAGAATTCCGGAAAAAAATGGAGGATATTATTCAGATGGTTGAAAATCTTCCAGACCTTGACACAGAAGGCTCACTGGTTGACCCAACTGATACAATGGAGCTGAGAAAAGACGAAGTTCAGCCATCTTTCCCAAGAGATGAAATGCTTATGAATGCACCTTACACAGCCGCAGGCTGCATTCTTATCCCTAAAGTTGTTGATTAATTAAGAAGGAGAATAAAAATGGATAAATTATATAGCTTAACCGCTGCCCAGATGAAAGACCTTCTTAATAAAAAAGAAGTTACATCTGTTGAAATTACAAAATCTGTTATTGAAAACATTGAAAGAACAGACAAAGATATTCAGGCATATATCAGCTATAACTTTGAACAGGCCATGGAACAGGCAAAAGCTGCCGATGAAAAAAGAGCAAAGGGTGAAGCTGTGGCTGACCTGGCAGGTATCCCTGTTGCAGTAAAAGACAATATGTGTACAAGAAATCTGCGCACTACAGCAGGTTCAAAAATGCTGGGTAACTTTGTACCGCCATACAACGCAACAGTAGTTGAAAAACTGCTGGCAGATGGTGCAGTTATCATCGGTAAGACAACAATGGACGAATTCGCTATGGGTTCTTCCGGTGAAAACAGTGCATTCCAGGTGGCCAGAAACCCTTGGGATATTTCCCGTGTACCGGGCGGTTCCTCCTCCGGTTCTGCTGCTACAGTAGCCGCCAGCCAGGTACCTCTGGCATTGGGTTCTGACACAGGTGGTTCTATCCGTCAGCCTGCCTGTCTTACAGGTATTGTTGGTATGAAACCAACATACGGCTCTGTTTCCCGTTATGGTCTTATTGCTTACGGTTCATCTCTTGACCAGATTGGTCCTATGGCCAGAACAGTTGACGATGCAGCTATGCTGTTCAAAGCTATCTGCGGCAAAGATGCTAAAGATGCCACAAGCAAAAACTACGAGTACACACCATATGGTGACAGCGTAAAAGGTCTGAAACTGGGTCTGCCTAAAGAATATTTCGGCGAAGGTATCTCTGCAGAAGTTAAAGAAAAAATCTACGCAGCAGTAGAAACACTCAAAGCACAGGGTGCTGAAATTGTGGAAGTTTCACTGCCATCCACAGACTATGCACTGTCTGCTTACTATATCATCGCCTGTGCAGAAGCTTCTTCCAACCTGGGCCGTTTTGACGGTGTAAAATATGGCTATACAGGTTCAAAGAGAGATTCTCTGGATGACCTGTATGCTTCTTCCAGAAGCGAAGGCTTTGGTGAAGAAGTACAGAGAAGAATTCTTCTGGGCACATACGTACTTTCCAGCGGTTTCTATGATGCTTATTACAAAAAAGCAAAAATGCTGCAGAAAGTAATCAGAAAAGAATTTGAGGATGCACTGAAACAGTGTGATGCAATTATCACTCCGCTTTCACCAACAACTGCTTTCAGAATCGGTGAAAAGAGCGACGACCCTGTTGCAATGTGGGCAGGAGACATCTGTACAGTTACACTGAACATCGCCGGTCTGCCAGGCATCAATGTACCTTGCGGTTTTGACAGCAACAATATGCCTGTTGGTTTCCAGGTACTGGGTCCTAAATTTAGCGAAGCAACATTATTGACAATCGCAAAATGCTACGAAAATACAGTAGGCGGCTTTGCAGTAAAGGAGTTTTAAGTTATGAATAGCAATTATGAAATTGTTGTGGGTCTTGAAGTTCACGCAGAGCTTTCCACTGAAACAAAAATTTTCTGCGGCTGTAAAAATAAATTCGGCTCAGAAGTAAATACAAATGTTTGTCCTGTTTGTATGGGTCTGCCTGGCACACTTCCTGTGCTGAACGAACAGGTGGTTGAATATGCAATCAAAATGGGTCACGCCCTGAACTGCAAAATCAACGGCACTACAAAACAAGACAGAAAAAACTATTTCTATCCTGACCTTCCAAAATCCTACCAGATTTCCCAGTTTGACATTCCTCTGTGTGAAAACGGCTATTTGGATGTGCTGGTTGGCGATGAAGTAAAAAGAATCGGTGTTACAAGAATTCATATTGAAGAAGACGCCGGCAAACTTATCCATGATGACAAAATGGGCGGCACACTGGCTGACTACAACCGCTGTGGTGTTCCACTGATTGAAATCGTTTCAGAACCGGATATCCGTTCTGCAGACGAAGCAAAAGCTTATCTGGACACAATCCACACAACACTGCTTTACCTGGGTATCTCCGATGCCAAAATGCAGGAAGGCTCTGTTCGCTGTGACGTAAACGTTTCTGTAAGACCAGCCGGTTCCACAGAATTCGGCACACGTGTGGAAATGAAAAACGTAAACAGCTTCTCCGCTGCACACCGTGCTATCACTTACGAAGCAGCCAGACAGATTAAAGTTCTGGAAGAAGGCGGTACAATCCAGCAGGAAACAAGAAGATGGGACGATGTAAAAGGTGTAAACGTATTGCTGCGTTCAAAAGAAGATGCACAGGATTACCGTTACTTCCCAGACCCAGACCTGCTCACATTTACAGTTGCACAGGAAAAAATTGACGCACTGAAAGCTGAAATCCCTGAACTGCCTGTAGCAAAAACCATGAGATACATGGCAGACTATAAACTGTCCAGAGCAGACAGCGAACTACTGGCACTGAACAAAAACACAGCTGCTTTCTTTGAAGCAGTACTGGCTACAGGCAAATGCGAACCAAAATCTGTTTCTAACTGGATTCTGGGTGACATTTACAAAGTGCTCAACGAAAGAAGATGTGAAATCACAGAACTGGCTCTCACTCCTGCAAACCTTGCAGAAATGATCAGCCTGATTGAAAAGAAAACCATTTCCAATGCTGCCGGTAAGACAGTTCTGGAAGTTATCCTTGATACAGATAAAGACCCTAACGAAATCGTTAAGGAAAAAGGTCTTGCACAGGTTTCTGACACAGGTGCTCTCAATGCTATCGTGGAAAAAGTTTTGGCGAACAACGAAAAAGCTGTTGCTGACTTTAAAAACGGTAAAACAAATGTTGTTGGCTTCCTGGTTGGTCAGTGTATGAAAGAAAGCCGCGGCAAAGGCAACCCAGCTATGCTGAAAGAAATGGTTGTTGCTGCAATCGAAAAAATGTAATTAATTGTCTTAAAATCATAGGGATTTTCTCTCTATGATTTTAAGTTTATCTGTCACAATAAAGCAGGAGGATACAAAATGAAATACTTCCCAAAAGATAAAAAGGCTCTTATGATGGCAGCATTGGGCAGAATACCCAGCGACCTTGCTATTACAAATGCCAATCTTGTAAATGTTTTTACAGGTGAAGTGTATAAAGCCAATGTTTTCGTACATGACGGCTTTGTTGCCCATGTGGAAACAGAAGATTTTGAAACAGTAAATGCAAAGGAAATTATTGATGCCAAAGGTCAATTCCTTACCCCTGGTTTCATTGATGCCCATGTACACATTGAAAGCTCCATGATGATTCCGCGTAACTTTGCCAAAGCTGTAATTCCTCATGGAACAACTATGGTTATCACCGACCCACATGAAATTGCCAATGTTTACGGCATCCGTGCTGTAGAATATATGAATGCTCAGACCAAAGACCTGCCGATGAAAATGTACATTGATATTCCTTCCTGTGTGCCTGCCGTACCAGGTCTGGAAAATTCCGGTGCTGCATTTATGGCTGATGAAATCAGAAAAATGCTGGCACTGTCCAATGTTATAGGTCTGGCAGAAGTTATGGACTTTATTGGTGTTGCCAATGCTGATGACAGGATGATGGATATTCTGGCTGTTTTTGAAGAAGACGGCAGATATATTCAGGGCCATGCCCCCGGACTTACAGGCAGAATGTTGTCATCCTACAGAATCGGCGGCCCTACAACCTGTCACGAATCCCGTAATGACTGGGAAGTAAAACCAAAAATGCGCAGCGGTATGTATGTTGATGCCCGTTCTTCTTCTATCGCTAAAAATATTCCTGCAATTATCAAAGGTATGGAAGGCGTAAAATTCTATGACAGACTGACATTCTGTACAGATGACAGAGAAGTGGACGAAATCATGGCCATAGGTCATATGAATGATGTTCTCCGCGATGCTGTAAAGGTTGGTTTTGACCCTGTGACAGCTATCAAGTCCTGCACACTGAATGCAGCACAGGCTGCACATTTTGAAAACTATGGTGCAATCGCTCCCGGCTTTGTTGCTGATATGCTGCTGATGCCTTCTCTGGAAGAACTGAAACCTACACATGTATTCACAGACGGTAAGCTTGTGGCAAAAGATGGTGTTTTACTGGCTGATATTCCTGATATGGAATTTGATATTGAAAATGAAAACAGTGTAAATGCACCTGACTTTACAGTTGAAGATTTCAAACTGAAATACGAAAAAGGTGACACAGCTACACTGAATATCATGGAATATCTGGATTACAACGGTTCTTCATCAGTGCTTTCCCAGGTTACACTGCCTGTTGTAGACGGTGTTGTGGATATCAGCGGTGATGACAGCCTCCATTACGCAATTATAGTTAACCGTTATGGCAACGGTACATATACAAAAGGCGTTGTAAGAAACTTTGGTCCTATAGATGCAGCATGGGGTTCTACAGTGTCCCATGACAGTCACAATATTTCCATCGTTTATAAAAAGCCTGAAGATGCGCTGGCTGTTTACGAATGTCTGAAAAAGACAGGCGGTGGTCAGGCTATGGCTGAAAATGGTGAAGTGGTTGCCAATGTGGTACTGAATGTTGGCGGTCTGATGAGCAACAAACCGAATGCCGAATTGGCTGAAGAGGTACAGAAAATGAAAAAGGCACTGAAAGCTGCAGGACTCAGCCTTCCTAATCCAATGCTGCGTATCGTTACACTGGCACTGCCTGTAATTCCTAAAGTGAAATTCAGTGATATGGGTCTGGTAGATGTACTGAATCAGAAATTTATACCTGTATTTGTGGAAGAATAATTATGATTGAAAGACTTAAAAAATATTTTGAACAGGATATAGCCCTGTGTGTTATAAGTGGATTAAAAAAGGGTGTGGACTGCGAGTTTTCAAAAGTCACTGTGCGCCCATATCAGTCAGCTGATGGTGTGAAATATCAGTTTGAGTATACTGTGAAGGCACAGGTAAAGCACAAAAATGTTTCTGCTGATAAACTGGTGGAAGAAATTGCCGGACTGCTGACAGATTATTTCACACAGTGTATGGTTTACGGCCGCGACAACGATTTCCACATCAATTGTTTCAATGGAAAAATCAAAGCCAAAACAATGCCGCCAAGCAAAAAGGTGTCTATCAAGGCTCATAATAAAAAGAAAGAATATATACTCAATGAAGGTGAAAATATAGACTTTCTTATCTATCTGGGTGTAATGACCAAGGATTATAAAGTTGTAAAAGCCAGATATAACAAGTTCCGCCAGATAAACAAATATCTTGAACTGCTGAAAACATCGCTGGATATGCTGCCACAGGACAGACCTCTGAAAATTGTGGACTTTGGTTGCGGCAAAGCTTATCTGACCTTTGCACTGTATTATTATGTGGTGAAAATTCTTGGCAGACAGGCAGACATTACAGGTCTTGACCTTAAAGAAGATGTTATCGATTATTGCAACAAAGTTGCACAGGATTTAGGTTACAGCACACTGGAATTCCAGAAAGGCGATATAAAGGATTATTCACGTACTCAGGACGTGGATATGGTTATTATGCTCCATGCCTGTGACAATGCAACAGATGAAGGTATTGTACAGTCCCTGCGCTTCAATGCAAAAATTATCATTGCAGTGCCATGCTGTCAGCACGAATTTTTCAAACAGATAGGTAATGACAATCTTCAGCCTATGCTGCAGTTTGGCATTTTGAAAGAAAGATTTTCTGCCCTTGCAACAGACAGTCTCCGTGCACAGATGCTGAAAGCCCTTGGCTTTGATGTTTCTGTAATGGAATTTATCGATACAGAACACACTCCGAAAAATATAGCAATCCGTGCAGTGAGAAACGGCGGATTCAACCGGAAGGAATACGCGGCGTATGAGGCATTCCGTGATTATCTCCAGCTTACACCATACATTGAGCGCAGACTGAGAGAAGAAAATATCCTGAAATAAAATCAGACTCCCTTGTGAAAAACACAGGGGAGTTTTTTGTTCTTATTTTTTATCACAATGAATATTAATTATCAAGGTGAAAATATGGACAAGAACTTAAAAAATATTATTGAAAAAATTCCTTTTGATTTATCTGGTTATTTTGATGGTAGTCAGGTAAACGAAATACGAATACGAGCCGGAAGTAATATAAAGATTTTTTCAGATGGCAGATATATCACGGTGAAAAACACGCTGATTACGCAGAAAGAGCTGGAAGATATCTTTCTGAAATTCTGTGATTATACGCTGTCTGCCTACCGGGACCAGATTTCCTGTGGTTTTATAACCTTACCTGGTGGTCACAGAGTGGGGATAGGCGGAAAATTTATCTGTACAGAAAGTGAAATAGTATTGAATAGAGTCAGCTCTCTGATTATAAGGATAGCGAACCAAGTGGACTATAAATACGACAGCTTACTGATGCACTTTTCTGCCGGCCTGCTGATAGCCGGACCGCCTCACAGCGGAAAAACCACCCTGTTGCGAAGTATATGCCGCAATACAGGTGTAAACCGGGTGGTGTGTGATGAAAGAAATGAATTTCATGACTGCAGTACATATTGTGATATCATATCCGGCGTAAATAAAACTATTGCTATAGCTCAGGCTGTAAGAAGTATGAATCCGGATATTATTATCTGCGATGAAATAGGCGGTGAAAGTGAAGCACAGCAGCTGTTGTCTTTTATGAATACCGGAGTAAGGTTTATATGCAGTGTCCATGCTGAAAATGTGGACAGACTATGGCTGAAACCTAATATCAGGCTTTTGTTGGAAAACAGAGTTTTTGACAAAATAGTGCTTCTGGGCAGAGACGAGGAAACCTATTTTATAAAGGAGACTGTAAATGTTTAGACTGACAGGGTTTGCGCTGATAATATTGTCATCTTTTTTTGCCTTTTACTACAGCAGTATTGCTGACAGATGTACATATACTTTCCTTTTACAGACGGCAGAACTGTTGGGATACCTGTCTTTTGAAAACATATCAGGCAGAACATATCCGGAAATTTTAAACGATATAGATTACAAAAAGCTGTATTACTATAAAAATTTTGATTTCTGCAGCAGGGATGTTTTCTTTGAAGAAATGGAGAAAAACCATTTCATACACAAGAAAGAGGTACACAGTACCGGCAGTATGCTTTCGCAGATAGGACAGCGTACTGTCAGAAAGGAAAATGAATATATATCACGGTGTATTACTGTTTTACAGCAGAAATCAGATTTTTACAGAAGCAAATATGAAAAAAACAACAAAATTAACCGGATAGGCGGTTTGTCCATAGGGCTTATTGTAATGATCGTATTTATTTAGGAGTATAAAATGGATGTAGATTTGATTTTTAAAATTGCTGCTATAGGTATCATAGTTTCAGTACTGAACCAGGTGCTGGTCAGGTCCGGCAGGGAAGACCAGGCCATGCTGACTACCCTGACAGGATTGATTGTAGTATTGTCTATGGTAATAACACAGATAAAAGAATTATTTGTAACTATAAAATATCTTTTCGAGTTATAAAATATGGAAATACTTAAAATTGCGGGAATTGTTCTTGTTGGCGTGGTACTTGTTTCATCAATGCCTGCCTTTGACAAGTCCGTTACTTCTCTTATCAGGCTGTCTGTATGCGTGGTGATAATGGCGTATATAATCAGCTGTGCCCGGGGTATAATTGACAGTGTGCGCAGTCTCACCGACAGCTATCTGACCGCAGATTTTTCTGTGGTTTACAAATCTGTGGGAATAAGCATTATAACCCGGTTTGTTTCTGACGTGGCATCAGACAGCGGCAATAAGGCTCTTGCAAACCGGATGATTTTTGCTGGCAAATCTGCAATAGCACTGCTGGCGCTACCTGTGTTCATGCAGGTATTGGAAATAATAAAAAGGCTGACAGGATGAAAAAA
>JAFUNP010000027.1 GCA_017473015.1 Oscillospiraceae bacterium
ACTTATGTGGTTATGATTCTATGCACATTGTCTTTCTTTTTGCCGGTTATCTATCTTTTACCGGTTGTCGGTGGTGCTGTTTGTACTGTGCTTGCTCCTTTAAATGAAATCTGTATAGCTTTTCTGCTGTATTTCACTTCTTTTGTAAAAGAAAATTTAAGTTTTGCTATGGTGAGTCTGGCCGGGGAGAGAACAGTATTTGTTATATTTGCCACTGTTGCAGCTGCGGCTGTGGCCTGCATTCAGTTTACTGATAAAAACAAACGCAGAATAATTATATTCACAGTTCCTATATTGGCCTTTTTGTGTTATAATCATATGAATAGGGATATAGTCACTGTAAGGGTGTTTGACGGCAGTAGTGAGCCGTCCTACATAGTGTCATATCGTGATGAAGATTACCTGATTATGACGGAAAATATAAATCACAGGCGTTTTATTTCTGTGATGGACAGTGTTAACATAGAAAGATACGATGAGATATTCTATTGTCCTGAAAGTGATTTTGATACTGAATTTATTTCCGGATACTGTGATAATGTCATTGTGGTGGACAAAACAGACACCTATGCCAACAAAGCGGTGTACCTCACCGCTGAAATAGAAAAGCGCAGAATGCTTTATCTGTTCAGCATAGGCGATGTGGACTTTACTTTTAACCATAAAAGGACAGACTTGTCTGCCAATTATGCCGATTTTTACTTTTTCGGTTCTGATACGCCACGGGATTACCTGGCGGACAACAGCTATTACTTCTATCCTGTAATCAAAGCCAATAAGGAAATAGTGCAGGAGAGGAAAGTAACAGAACTGTACGATATGCTTACAATTAAAATAAACCTGAAAACAGGAAACTATACCATAATAAAGGATGTGAAAAACTTTGGCAGTCAGCTATAAAATTACAGATAAAGATTTTAAAGAGCTTTGGTTTGTTTTATCCAAAGATGCTTTTGTGTGCAACGAAAATCAGCGCATTGTTGAGCAGATATGCAGAAAAAACGGCATAGATGATGACAGTTTTTCATATTTCCCGATAAATAAAATTGACTGGCAGGAAGTAAATGACCTGGTGCGGACTCCCAGCTTTTTTGGTGAAAGACTTATTGTTATCAATGACGGTGACATCACCGCTCTGAATGATGATGACCTGGAGCAGCTGACCTCGCTTATAACAGACCTGTACGGAAATCGTCTGGCCATTATTCTCACTTATGAAGACGACAAGAAAATAAAAGCAAAAAAATACGAAAAAGTATTTAATGCTGCCAGAAAAATGGGTATGTTTCATTTCGTGGAGCGAATTGACGAAAAATACCTGGAAGAAATGATTGTTTCCCATGCCAAAAAGCAGGGAACAGTGCTGTCAAAGGACCTGGCCAGAAAAATAGTGGACAACATCGGTAAAGATGTAGGTCTGCTGGTAAACGAAGTGGACAAGTACTGTGCCCGGTGCGATTATTCAGAAATCACTCCGGATATAGTTGACAATATCGGCGTAAAGACGGTGGAAGCATCAGTTTTCGATATGATAGAGCTTATCTGCCGCAAAAAGCCGGTAAAAGCCATAGAAAAGCTGAACAATCTGTTTGAACTGCGTACCGATGAAATATCCATACTTGGTGCTATGACATCATCTTTTGTGGATATGCACCGCTGCAAAGCTGCACAGCAGCAGAGAATGACTCATTCACAGGTGCATAAGGATTTTGAGAGCAAGGCAAATCCTTATCGATATCAGAAAGCTATGAACAATGCGGCAAATTTTTCCCTTTCCGCCCTGGAGGATATATTACAGTTGTTGATGAAAGCTGACATAGCTATGAAATCCACAGCACAGGATAAAAAACAGATGCTATATGTGCTGACCACCCAGATTATTATGAAAGGCGGCCGCTGATGGGAAAAATCAAAGTAAGCCAGCTGGTTGTGGTGGAAGGCAAATATGATGCCATCAAGCTGGATAGTATTATAGACGGACTTATTATTCCTGTTAATGGTTTTTCGGTTTTCAGCGATGATGAAAAAAAGAGTCTCCTGAAAAATCTGGGCAGAAAAAATGGCATTATACTTATAACTGACTCTGACACAGCTGGTTTTAAAATCAGGAATTATATTCAGAATATATGCCGCGGCAGTACAATAATAAATGTGTACATTCCGCCTGTTAATGGTAAGGAGAGCAGAAAATCAGCCCCTTCAAAAGAAGGTCTGCTTGGAGTGGAAGGTATAGACAAGGATACCCTGCTGAAATGCCTGACCGATGCAGGAATAACAGGGGAGAGCGCAGTTCGTAAATCTGATATTACCTATACAGATTTGTTTGAACTGGGCCTTTCCGGCACTGCCAACGCCACAGCCAACAGGGAAAAACTGGCCAGACGGCTGAATATCCCCAACAAATTGTCGAAAAAAGCACTTTTGGAGGTACTTAACAGAATGTGCGATAAAAAACAGATAGAAAAGATATTGTCAGAAAAGCCAGTGCTTTTCTGGGATTATCATGGCACCGTTACAAAGCCTGATAACCAGTGGGTTGATATTGCTATAGAGTTAAGCGATAAATACTTTCCTGAAATGAATATTTCTCACAGTGAAATCAGGAAAAATCTCAGCGGCAGATGTCTGCCTTGGTGGACTTATCCGGACAGAGACACCCGTCATTTGGTAGAAAATGACGGCTGGTGGAAAAGCTGCGAAGACGAGTTTGTAAAAATGTATATGGAAAGTGGCCTGAAAAGGGAGCAGGCAGAGGTGATTGCTCCTCTTATCAGACCTTATGTGGTGGACAGTGCCAACCATCGTCTGCACGATGATGCTGTAGCCACTCTGAAAGAATTGAAGGCACGCGGTTACAGAAGCTATATATTGTCAAATAATTTTCCGGAACTGCCACAGATTATTACCCGGCAGGGTTTGGACGAATATTTTGACGGTGTGGTGGTTTCTGCTTTGGTGGGTTTTGACAAACCGCGAAAAGAAATCTTTGATTATGCCAGAAAAATGGCAGGGAAACCTCATCATTGCATTATGATTGGGGACAATCCTGCAGATGATATAAAAGGGGCCAAGCTGGCCGGATTTCAGACAATTCTGGTGAATGACCGTCATCCTGATTATAACGGCGATTATTGCGACCATATCTGTAAAACACTTACAGCTATGCTTGATGTGCTGAAATAATTATTATTGCGGAATAAACAAGGGGGAGAGTATGAAAGAATACTGGCATAAAGCGGTAAAAGAGATGCATAATGTGCGCTCTCTCACAGGTGCTGCACTGCTGGCGGCTCTCAGTCCTGTGCTGGACCTGCTGACCATCACTGTAAATCAGTTTCTGGAAATCAGCTTTACTTCACTTACTCACGCAATGACAGGCTTTCTTTACGGGCCGGTTGTTGGACGGACAGCAGGAGGACTGGCTGATATTATTAAATATCTGCTGAAACCTACCGGTGCGTTTTTCCCCGGCTTTACCCTGAACGAAATACTCACCGGGGTTATTTATGGTGTTATGTTTTATAAAAAAGAGGTAAAGTTTTCCCGTGTGATTATTGCCAGACTTATTGTGACAGTGGGGATTAATCTTACCCTTACGCCGCTGTGGCTGTCCATGATGTACGGTAATGCCTATAAATTTATGGTGCCGGCCCGACTTATCAAAAATCTGGCCATGTTGCCAATAGATATTTTTATTCTTTACAGCCTGATTAAATTTGCAGATAAAAATTTAAGAAAAAAATATTAAAATTAAAACGCCCCTAAGGGGGCGTTTGTTTTTGTGTATTATTTGCGAGTTGTATTTTTGTACACGGACGGGCTGAACAGCAGCAGCATAGGCCATATTTCCAGACGGCCTATCAGCATATCCAGCGACAATATAATTTTGGAAAGAGGGGAGAACATGCCGAAGTTTCCGGCAGGGCCTACCATGCTCAGACCAGGACCGATATTGTTCAGACAGGCCATTACAGCTGTGATTGTAGTTTCGGAATCAAAACCGTCAATCAGTGCCAGCATAAACATTGAACCCACTGCGATAAACCAATACACAGCAAAGTATGCCAGAGTGTTTCTGATAACCACTTCGCTTACAGGTTTGCCGTCCATCATCACAGTTTTTACAGCTCTTGGTCGGATAACAGCCTGAATTTCGCGTTTGATGGTTTTCAGCAGTATAATCAGTCGGCTTACCTTTACACCGCCACCGGTAGAACCGGCAGAGGCGCCGCTTATCATAATTGCCACCAGAATAAATCTGGACAGCTCCGGCCATAAATCAAAGTTTGCTGTGGCAAAACCTGTGGTGGTGATAACACTTGAGACAGAGAAATAGCTGTCCAGCAGCGCTATACCGGAATTATCATAGCTGTGTTTTACATTGAAGAAAATCAGCAGGGTAGACACTGTAATAATCCCCAGATACCCCAGTAATTCTTCATTTGTAAAGGCTTCTTTGAATTTTTTGTTTAAAATAAGGTAATAAATAGAAAAGTTTACACCAAACAGCATCATGCCTACAGCAACGATAAGCTGTGTCAGATGATTGTACCCGTCCATGCTGTCTACTTTTATACCGAAACCACCGGTACCGGCAGTGCCGAACGCAGTCAGTAAACTGTCAAATACAGGCATACCGGACATTACCAGCAAAACAATCAGTATTATGGTCATAACCAGGTATATAGAATACAGCACACGGGCTGTATCTTTCAATGTAGGTGTCATTTTACCCACTGTAGGACCGGGGCTTTCTGCTCTCATCAGCTGCAGTCCTTCGCCGCCGCCTTTGGTATTACTCATAGGTACAACTGCCATCAGGAATACCAGCACACCCATGCCGCCCAGCCAGTGTGTAAAGCTGCGCCAATACAGCATACTGTTGGACAGTGCCTCTACATTGGTCAGAATACTGGAACCTGTGGTAGTAAAACCGGATACAGTTTCAAAAAATGCATCGACGATGCTTGGTATATATCCGCTGAAAACAAAAGGAAGACTGCCGAAGAAGGACAGCAGAATCCAGCCTAAAGCAACAGATATATAGCCTTCTTTGGCATATATGCCTTTGTTGTTCTGTTTTACTTTAATCAGTGCAAACCCCAGAATCTCACATATAGCGATGGTGATTACAAAAGGCATTATGCTTTCAGTTTCTTTATATATAAGGGCTACCAGTATGGCGGGTGCCATGAATGCACCTTCCAACCGCAAAATATTGCCCATATATTTTGCTATAACTCTAAAATTCATATTAATCCTCCATAAAAAACTTCAAATTAATATCAATTTTCACCGGCAAAAATATCAGAAAGTCTGATGATTGCCTGGTCAGATGTGGTAACTACAACTATGGAATCACCCGGCATCAGACAGTCAGAGCCTTTAGGGATAATAACCTGATAATCTCTGATTATGCTTGCAATCAGGATGTTTGGTTTCAGTCTCAGCTCCATCAGAGTTTTACCCAGATAGTTGCCTTCCTGCGGTACTGTAAAGCCCAGTGCTTCAGCTTTGCCGTGAGCCAGGCGATACAGTGTTTCAATTTTACCTGTAAGGTCACAGGCTATCTCACTGTCATCATGATAAATTGTGCGCACATAACGCATTATTTCATTTGCAACCAGCAGTTTAGGGCTTACTGTAGTGTCTATACCTGCCTTTGTCAGTACTCCTATGTATTCGGTGCGGTTGATTTTTGTGACTGTCTTAGGCACATCCAGACTGTTTGCAAACATGGAAATAAGCATATTTTCTTCGTCCATGCCTGTTAAAGTGATTACTGCGTCCATATCACGGATACCTTCAGCCAGCAGCAGTTCCTGGTCGGTACCATTGCCGTTGATAACGGTGGCTTTAGGCAGTTCTGCACTCAGTTCATCGCATTTCGCTCTGTCCATTTCAACAATAGTCACATCTGCGTTTGCTTTTTCCAGCAGCTGCGCCAGATACAGTGAAATATGACCACCGCCGATAATCATTATATTGTGAATAGGCTTTTTCATTATTTTCAGGCTGCGCATCAGGTTCAGCAGTCTTGCACCGTCAGCTGCAACCATAATATGGTCGCCGGCCTGCAGTACAAAGTTAC
>JAFUNP010000004.1 GCA_017473015.1 Oscillospiraceae bacterium
CAGATGCTCTCCCAGCTGAGCTATGCTCCCACTTTGCTGGAGCGGGTTACGAGGCTCGAACTCGCTACCTCCACCTTGGCAAGGTGGCGCTCTACCAGATGAGCTAAACCCGCATAATGTCGCCGAGATTTGGTGGGAACAACAGGGCTCGAACCTGTGACCCTCTGCTTGTAAGGCAGATGCTCTCCCAGCTGAGCTATGCTCCCATAGCTCTCAGCGACGGTTTATATAATACCACAGCTTTTGCTTAATGTCAACACTTTTTTTAAAGTTTTTTACATTTTTTTGAAAAAATTTCAAAAACAAAGTGTTTCTGCGATGGTAAAATATTGATTGAAGGTTATTTCAGTGATTTTATCATTTTATCAAGGTCTTTTTTACTGAAATAATACTTGGCGTCACAGTACTGACAGCCCATTTCAATCTGTTCTTCTTCATCACGCAGCATTTCCAGATCTTTGATGCCGATACTGATAAGCGCTTTTTCCACTCTTTCCCTGTTGCAGTCACAATGATAAGAAACTTCGCCCTCATCCAGAATATTTGGATTAAAGCCATCCAGTACGGTTTCAATTACATCGTAAACTGTTTTATCCTGTTCAAAGAATGCTGTGATGCTTGGTACATTCCGGATGTTATTTTCCAGCATTGTTATTTCTTCCTCTGTTGCGCCAGGAAGCAACTGCAGCAGATAACCACCAGCTCTTCTGATGGAAAGGTCAGGATTTACCAGCACACCCAGGGCACAAACTGTAGGAATCTGTTCAGAATAAGCGTAATATGCAGTAATATCTTCAGCAATTTCGCCGCTTTCCAGTGGAATACTGCCGATATAAGGCTCTTTAAGACCGATGTCCTTTACAACATACAGATAACCATTTTTACCTACAGCCGCACCTACATCAAGCTTGCCCGGTGCTTTAAGCGGAATTTCTACTACAGGGTTCTCTACAAAACCTTTACAGTTGCCTCTACCGTCACATGCCACTGTAATCAAACCAATAGGACCGTCCGCTTTGATACGCAGAGTGATAGAGTCTTCCACATGTTTCAATGTTGATGCCATCAGCTGTGAGGCTGTCAGCATTCTGCCCAGAGCAGCACTTACAACAGCGGAAGGCTGATGAATTTCTTCCATTCTTTTTACAATATCAGTAGAATCAATAACGCTGAGTACAACGCCGCCCATATCTGAAATTGCTCTTACTAATTTAGCCATTTATTGCTCCTTTTTTACCATAAACAGATAGCGCTGACTGTCTTCTCTCACAGGGCCGAAATCTTCGCCGTCAATAAGAGATACAATCTGCAGACCGGATTTTTTCAGCATTGCTTTCACATCATCCAGCTGGTAATAGCATTCGTAAAATTCTTCGCTGTACTCCTCGCCTGACTGTTTATCAAATATAGTTATAGATATTTTAGTTCTGTTTTCTTCTTCAATAAGAGTATTCTGCCAGTGGCAGTCCGCTTCATCTTCAATAAAATCAAATCTCTCATCTGCCAACACATTTATATGCTTGTAAGCAGTGTTCATATCAAATACAAACACTCCGTCGGGATGCATAAACAATGAAACCCTGTCAAACAGTTTCTGGACAGCTTTTTTGCCATCCAGATGATTTACGGTGTCAAATGTGCAGGTAAACAGGTCCACAGTGCCAAACATATCTATCTCGGTTATATCCTGTTTAAGTATCTGTACGCCATAAGCACCAACTTCATCCCTTTTGTCAAAAAGCACATCCAGCATTTCATCCGAATTATCCACCGCAATCACATCAAAACCAGCCTCATTGAATCTGAATGCCAGTTCCCCTGTACCACAGCCCAGATCACACACAATGCCTTCTTTCACATTCTGTGTGGCGGCAAGACTTACAATTTTATTGAAAAGTGCATCATAATCAGCATTATAATTGAAATAGTCGTAAAAATAACTGAATTCCTTATAAGACATGATTTACTCCTTTACAGAAAGCTTTCAATACAGGAATTGAGGGTGTCAATTCCGAAATTTTTCAGTGTGCTGGTGAGAATAATGTCAGAGAATGAAAATTCCCGGCAATATTCTTTGAACTGTTCCACAGCCGCATTCTGCTGGGTTTTGTTCAACTTATCACCTTTTGTCAGTGCTATTACAAAAGGAATCTGATGATAAGAGAGATACTCCAGCATGTTATAGTCATCGTTACTTGGCTCACGGCGGCAGTCAATCAGCTGTACCACCAGATTGATATTTCTGCCTGATTCAAAATAAGAGTTAATCAGTTTATCCCAGCGCCGACGCTCTTTGTCAGATACTTTGGCAAAGCCGTAGCCAGGCAGGTCCACAACATAAAAATCATTTACATTGTAAAAGTTGATTGTACCTGTCTTGCCCGGCTCACCACTTACTCTGGCCAGATTTTTTCTGTTGCAAAGTTTATTGATAAGACTTGATTTGCCCACATTACTGCGGCCGGAAAAAACAATTTCTGCCTTCTGTGAAGCCGGAAGCTGCTTATTAGTGCCGTATGCGGCAAAAAATTCTGCATTTTTTATTATCATTTGTCCACCTTAATTAAGATTTACATCTATCGCCTGGTCAATTGTTTTTACAGGCACAAATTTTACCTGTTCTTTTACCACATTGTCCACATCATCGAGGTTAGGCTGGTTGTCATAAGGAATGATAACTGTTTTGATACCTTCGCGGTACGCAGCCATAGCCTTTTCTTTCAGGCCGCCAATTGGCAGCACTCTGCCCTGTAAAGTAACTTCACCTGTCATAGCTACATTACCTTTAACACTGCGTTTTGTCAACACAGACAGCAATGCAGTGGTCAACGTAATACCTGCAGACGGGCCATCCTTTGGAACAGCACCTTCCGGTGCATGAATATGAATATCAATTTTGGCAAAATCAGTATCAATACCGTATCTTTCAGCATTAGCCTTGATGTAGCTGAGGGCAATTTTGCATGATTCTTTCATAACATCGCCCAAGCTGCCTGTCAGCTCCAGTCTGCCGGAGCCTTTTGGAATGACAGTCACTTCTATAGGCAGCATTTCACCGCCTACACTGGTCCACGCCAGACCATTTGCCAGGCCGATGGTATCTTTCAGTTCCAGATTGTTAGGCTTGAATTTTTCAGCACCCAGCAGTTCCATAACTTTCTTTTTATTGAGAGTTACTTTTTCTGCTTTGCCGGAAGCCACGATTTTTGCACATTTTCTCAGCAGGTCAACAACTGTTCTTTCCAGTGTTCTTACACCTGCTTCTTTTGTATAGCAGTCAATAATTTCGTAGATACCGCTGTCGCTGAATTTTACATAAGATTTCATGCCATTTTTCTCCAGCTGCTTAGGAATCAGATGTCTTTTGGCAATCTGGAATTTTTCTTCCCTGGTGTAGCTGGACAGTTCGATTATATCCATTCTGTCACGCAGAGGCGCAGGAATTGCAGCCAGATTGTTTGCTGTAGCAATAAAAAACACATTGCTCAGGTCAAATGGCAGGTCGATATAATGGTCGCTGAAAGCGTGGTTCTGTTCGCTGTCCAGCACTTCCAGCAGGGCAGCCGCAGGGTCACCGCGGAAATCATTTGCCAGCTTATCAATTTCATCCAGCAGAATAACAGGGTTAGAAGATTTGGCATTAATCATAGCACTCATTACCTTGCCCGGCATAGCGCCTACATAGGTTCTTCTGTGACCGCGGATTTCACTTTCATCTCTTACACCACCCAGTGAGAAACGCACAAAATTGCGTCCCAGGCACTCTGCGATGGAAGAAGCAATACTTGTTTTACCAACACCCGGAGGGCCTACAAGACAGATAATCTGACCTTTCACATCTTCTGCAAGCTGTCTTACGGACAGGATTTCCAGTACTTTTTCCTTTACCTTTTCCATGCCGTAATGGCCTTTGTTCAGAATTTGTTCTGCTTTGATAACATTATTCTGTTCTTTGGTGTAAACATTCCATGGCAGTGAAAGACAGGTGTCAAGATATGTTCTGATAACAGCCGCTTCCTGTGATGAGCCCATCATTTTTTCAAGGCGTTTAACCTCTTTTAAAAGCTTTTCTTCTGTATCATTTGAAAGCTTCAGCTCTTTTATTTTTTCAATATATTCATCGCTTTCCTTGCGTGTATCCTCACCGTCATCCAGTTCTTCCGAAATTGTTTTCATCTGCTGGCGCAGGTAATATTCTTTCTGGTTTTTGTCCAGTTCAGCGTGTACCTTTGATTTGATGTCAGCTTCAATTTTAAGAACCTGATATTCATTTGTCAGGAATTTAAGTACAAAATTGAGGCGTTTTTCCAGAGAGTTTTCTTTAAGAATCTCCATTTTGTCCTCAATTCTGAACATAACATTTGCCGCTATGTATTCGCACAGCTTGTTGGAATTTGCTTCCATAAAAACCCTGGATACAACTTCCTTTGACATTTTAGGCGCCACGGAAATATATCTTTCAAAGCTCTCTTTGATAGAGCGTACCAAGGCTTCAGCTGTGTTTTCCCTGCCGGAGCGTATTTTGTTCACCGGATAATCTTTTACCAGTGCTGTCAGGTATGATGATGAATCTTCAAGGTCTACAGTTTTGGCACGGTTGCGGGCCTCTACCATAACTTTTACAATGCCATCCTGCATTTTTAAAATCTGTTTTACTTCAGCAACAACACCCACTTCGTAAACATCAGACTTTGAAGGATTTTCCATATCTATATCAATCTGTGGCACAAGATAAATCAGCCTGTCATCAGCCATAGCAGCATTGATGGCATTGATGGATTTTTCCCTGCCTACATCAAAATGAATCATACTATCCGGAAATACTACCAGGCCGCGTAGTGCGAGTGCTGGCAGATGTAAATATTCGCTTTTGTTGTCAACTTTAATTTTTACTCTGACCGACATAGTTACCTCCCGTTTATTTATAGTTACGCAATAATATATTATATCAGAAAATTTTTATTATTTCAATATATACTATAATTGTGAAAATTATATAAAAAGAGGTATCCTGGGATACCTCTTAAAATTAATTATTGATTGAATTTTCGCTGTATGCTCTGTGAGATTCACCATGTTCATATTTGCAGATACCTGTTTCAACTGCCTGGGCATCAAAGATAACCTTTACAATAGTGTTATCGTCAGGCACTTTAAACATAGCATCCATAAGTGCTTCTTCAAATATTGAACGCAGTGCGCGGGCACCACTTTTGCGTTTGATTGCTTTTTCTGCGATAACATTCAACGCATCATCTGTGATTTCCAGTTCCACATTATCAAGGCTGAACAGTGCCTGATACTGTTTGATAAGAGAGTTTTTAGGCTCCTTAAGAACACGAATGAGAGCATCTTTATCCAGGGCTGAAAGCACTGAAACCACTGGCAGACGGCCGATAAGCTCAGGTATAAGACCAAAGCGTACCAGGTCATCCGGTTCTACCTTTTTCAGCAGAGTTGTCAGTTCCTCTTCTTTTTTGGACTTTACAGTACCGCCAAAACCAAGCACACCTGCTTCGGATGTGCGTTTTGCAATATGTTTTTCGATGCCGTCAAAAGCACCGCCGCATATAAACAGTACATTTTTTGTATCCAACTGGATAAATTCCTGATGTGGGTGTTTTCTGCCTCCCTGCGGCGGAACACTGGCCACAGTGCCCTCCAGGATTTTCAGCAGAGCCTGCTGTACACCTTCACCGCCTACATCTCTTGTAGTGGACGGATTTTCGCTTTTACGGGTGATTTTGTCAATTTCATCAACATAGATAATACCCATCTGGGCTTTTTCTATATTGAAATCTGCAGCCTGGATAAGGCGCAGCAGAATATTTTCAACGTCTTCACCTACATAACCTGCTTCTGTCAGTGTAGTGGCGTCTGCAATGGCAAAAGGTACATTCAGCATTCTGGCCAATGTCTGTGCCAGAAGTGTTTTACCTGTGCCTGAAGGACCCAGAAGAAGAATGTTACTTTTCTGGATTTCCACATCATCAATTTTATTGCCGCTGAGAATACGTTTATAGTGATTATAAACAGCAACACTCAGTGCGATTTTTGCTTCATCCTGGCCGATTACATATTTATCCAGGCCCTGTTTAATCTGCAGTGGTGAAAGAATGTGGATTTCATCATCATTCTTTCTTTTGCCAGAGCGTTTTACCGGCTCTCTGACAGGGTCAATCAGACCCTCGTCCTCCAGCAGGTCACAGCAAAGGCTTACACATTCATTGCAGATGTTTACACCCGGTCCGATAATAATGCGTTCTACCTGAGTGGAATCTTTACCACAGAAGCTGCATGAAACTATTTTTTCTTTATTAGACATATTACTCCATTATCTGTGGTCGATTACTTTGTCAATCAGGCCATATTCGCATGCTTCATCGGCAGAGAGGAAATTGTCACGGTCAGTATCCTGTGTAACTTTTTCCAGTGTCTGGCCTGTTCTTTCAGCGAGGATAGTATTCAGCTTTTCTTTCATTTTGATAATGCGGTCAGCATGAATTTTAATATCTGATGCCTGACCCTGCATACCACCCAGAGGCTGATGAATCATTATTTCGCTGTTTGGCAGTGCATAGCGTTTGCCTTTTGCGCCGGCAGCCAGCAGGAAAGCGCCCATAGAAGCAGCCATACCGATACAGATAGTGGAAACATCACATTTGATGTACTGCATTGTATCGTAAATAGCCATACCTGCTGTAACAGAACCACCGGGACTGTTGATGTACAGACTAATGTCTTTGTCCGGGTCCTGACCTTCCAGGTAAAGCAGCTGTGCTACAACAAGGCTTGCTGTAGCATCATTTACTTCGTCGGACAGCATGATAATTCTATCATTGAGCAGACGGGAGAAAATATCGTAAGACCTTTCTCCCCTGCTTGTTTGTTCAATAACTACTGGTACTAATGCCATAAAATAACCTCCAATTTCTTATCAATAGTTAGTTTAGGCTTTAACAGTAAAAATTATGCAAGTGTGATTTCAGCATTAGCTTTGATGAAATCGATAGCTTTCTGGATAGCCAGGTCGTGTTTAACTTCTTCTACCGGAATCATTTTTCTCAGTTCTGTGATTGGGTAGTTGTAAGCTGTAGCAGCTTTCATCAGTTCTTCTTCATATTCTTCGTCAGAAGCTGTGATGCCTTCTGCTTTAACTACTGCTTCCAGAGCAAGACGGATTTTTACCTGTTCTTCAGCCTGTTCTCTGAAAGTTTTTCTGAAGCTTTCCAGAGTCATCTGTGTATACTGCAGGTATGTGTCCAGGTTGAGACCCTGCTGCTGAAGTCTGTTGTCAAAATCTCTTACCATTTCGTCAACTCTTACTTCATACATTCCTTCAGGAACATTTGCCTGCATACCTTCAACTACCTGCTGAACCAGTTTGTTTTCTACATCCATTTCAGCAGCGTTATCAGCTTCTTTTTCTCTCTGTGCTTTGATGTCAGCTTTCAGTTCTTCCAGTGTATCAAATTCGCTTACATCTTTAGCAAATTCGTCATCCAGTTCTGGCAGTTCTTTAACTTTCAGTTCGTTGATTTTTGTTTTGAATACTGCTGGTTTGCCAGACAGTTCTTCTGCATGGTAAGCTTCTGGGAATGTAACGTTTACGTCAAATTCGTCGCCGATTTCGTGACCAACAATCTGTTCTTCAAAGCCAGGGATAAACTGACCGGAGCCCAGCAGCAGGTCAAAGCCTTCGCCTTTGCCGCCTTCAAATGCAACGCCGTCGCAGAAGCCTTCAAAGTCGATGTTTGCTGTGTCATCCAGCTGTGCAGCTCTGCCGGAAACAGAAATCAGTCTTGCATTTCTGTCCTGCAGGTTCAGCAGGTCAGCTTCTACAACTTCTTCTGTTACAGGGATAACTTTCTTTTCAGCTTTCAGGCCTTTGTATTCGCCCAGTGTAACTTCTGGGTAAACTGTCAGAACAGCTTTAACTGTAAAGCCTTCTTCTTTTGTGCAGGATACTACTTCGATTTCTGGCTGTGCTACAACGATAACATCAGCAGCTTTTACTGCTTCTTCGTAAGCCATTGGCAGCAGTTCATCGATAGCATCGTTGAAGAAGATTTCTTCGCCGTACATTTTTTCTACCATGTTTCTTGGTGCTTTGCCTTTTCTGAAACCTGGTACTGTGATTTCTTTGCTTGCTTTTCTGAATACTCTGGAAAGTGCTGCTTCAAATTCTTCAGCTGGAACTTTAAATTCGATTTCAACTGTATTTTCAGCAACTTTTTCGTTTCTGATTAATTCCATATTCTTAAAACTCCTTAAATTGTTTTTAATTTATAAATGGCACCATAACCAAAATATGGCTATGACTAAATAATTATACCACACAAAAAGAGATTAATCAATTATATAAGGACAAAAATCGATAGCATCCCGTGAAATTAATTTGTATTTTATGCCGTCGCTGATACCGTTGAACGCATAATTTATTGTTTTGCCATGGAGATGTCCGTAAAAACATCGTTTTATATTATATTCTTTAAGTGTGTTAATAATATGATTGGCGCGCTGTTCCTGATAAATAGTGGGATAATGAAGAAACACTATTTTCTCTTTATCACTTTTTATGTAATTCAGAGACGCACGCAGTCTGCCGGCTTCGCGCAGAATTACTTTTTCATCCTGTTGCTGGCCATTTTCAAATATCCATCCGCGTGTGCCACAGATAATATAATCTTCCACTTCAAAGCTGTTGTTATGAAGAAAACGGATAGAATCAAATCCGTTTTTGTCCAGAAACTCCTGCAGTTTTTTGGCGGTCTGCCACCAGTAATCGTGGTTTCCTTTTGATATTATTTTTTTACCGGGCAGGTTGTGGATAAATCTGAAGTCCGGCAGTGCTTCATCCAGCGTAAGACCCCAGGATATATCCCCTGGAATAATCACTGTATCTTCTTCTTTCACCAGCCTGTGCCAGTTTTTTTCTATTCTCTGCCAGTGGTCTTGCCAGCCGGCAAAAACATCCATCGGTTTTTCCACTCCGAATGAAAGATGCAAATCTGCTATTACAAATATTGACAAGGTTTCCTCCGTCTAAAGTTATAAATAGTAGTAAATAATCAGGTATAGAATAGTTTACCACAAATGAAAGGATAAATCAAAATGAATAATGAAAAACAGCAGAAAGAAGTAATTACCGGCGTAAACTGCGAAGTGATGGAATGCAAATATCACGATGGAATATGTAACTGTTCAGCTCCCTTTATAAATGTCAGAAACAAAAATTATCTGTTGGGATTGGGTACCCAGTGCGAAACATTCAGACAGAAATAACAATAAAAAGGCGGACTGCACGGTCCGCCCTGATTTTTTATTACAGTGTAACTTTAAGGAATGTTTTCTTACCTTTTTTAACAATGAATGTATCTTCAAATGCTGCTTTGTCCCATGCTGCATCGATGCCTTCAACTTTTTCATCGTTTACCAGAACACCGCCCTGAAGCACCAGACGTCTTGCTTCTGATTTGGATGGAGCCAGTTTTGTGGCAACCAGCAGGTCAAGAACTGCAATTTTGCCGTCTGTGAAGTTTTCTTCTGTCAGAGCAGCTGTTGGCATTGTGTCGCTGTTTGCAGCGCCGCCGAACAGTTCACGTGAAGTTTTCAGAGCCATGTCTGCATCTTCTTTGGAGTGAATCATTTCTGTCAGTGTGTATGCCAGACGCTCTTTTGCTTCATTGAATGCAGAGCCGCCGCGTGCTATATAGTCATCAATTTCTTCCAGAGGAATAAGAGTCAGCATACGCATGCAGTTTGCAACGTCAGCGTCATTTATATTTCTCCAGTACTGGAAAAATTCGTATGGAGATGTTTTTGCAGGGTCAAGCCATACAGCGCCTTTAACAGTTTTACCCATTTTTACGCCGTCGGCAGTTGTAAGAAGGTTGAAAGTTACAGCAAATGCATCTTTACCATCTTTTTTACGGATAAGTTCTGTGCCAGCCAGAATATTGGACCACTGGTCAGAACCGCCGAACTGTGCAATACAGTTGTGGTCGTTGAAGAGACGGTAGAAGTCGTAACCTTGCATAAGCATGTAGTTGAATTCAGTGAATGTAAGACCAATGTCGGCTCTTTCCATTCTTACTTTGAAAGCATCAGCAGACAGCATTTTATTAACAGAGAAATGCCAGCCAACTTCACGCAGGAAGTTTACATAGTTCAGCTCCATCAGCCAGTCAGCATTATTCAGCATAAGAGCTTTACCATCGGAAAAATCCAGCAGTTTTCTCATTGTAACTTTGAATTTTTCACCGTTGGCATCGATTTCTTCTCTGGACATAATACGACGCATATCTGCTTTACCGGATGGGTCACCAATCATACATGTGCCGCCGCCGATAAGCGCGATTGGTCTGTGGCCATACATCTGCATGTATCTCATAACAAGCAGCTGCAGGAAGTGACCAACATGCAGGCTGTCTGCAGTAGGGTCAAAACCGATGTAGAATGTGATTTTTTCTTTCTCAAGCAGGTCACGAACTATTTCAGGGTTTGTAACATTGTTGATAAGACCTCTTTCAATCAGCAGGTCAAAAGCGTTGTCAGGTAATTTCATGCCGTTAAATTCCATTATTATTTCCTCCTGTAAAAATCTTTATTGGCCTGGCGGTGAAATGGAAAATAAAAAACGCCGCCTGCCATATATGGCAGAGGGCGTTAAAAATAACACGGTACCACCTCTGTTTACGGAGTATCTCACGATAGACCGTCTCACAAAGTGCAAAGACTTTTTATTCTGTAACGGGAACTCCCGTCGGCGCCTACTGTGTTTTTCGGGCCGCCGCTCAAAAGGGTATTCACTGAAAACTCAAGTCGTGCTTTCACCAACCGCACTCTCTCTATACCGCACTTTTTCAGCTACTTGGCTTTGTCATAGCGTTATATTATTTATGTAAGTAATATATCATTTTGTTAAATTAAAGTCAACTGTTTTTTGCCTGCTGTATCATTTCCCGTGCGTTTAGCAGACTGGTATGAGTGATGTTGTCGCCGGAAATTATTCTGGCCACTTCCCTCACCCTTTCTTCATCCCGCAGAGGTTTCACCTGCGTATAGGTGGCATCCTGCCCTGTAGTTTTGTATATAAACAGATGGTTATCTGCAAAAGATGCAATCTGGGCTGAATGTGTAACACACAGCACCTGTTTGCCACAGGAAATATCCTTCAGCAGTTTACCGATTTTGGACGCAGCAGCACCGGACACACCTGTATCAATTTCATCAAAAATTAAAGTATGTGTGTCTTCTTTTTCACTTAAAACGCTCTTTATAGCCAGCATAATGCGGGAAAGTTCACCGCCGGAAGCAATTTTTGCCAGAGGCTTGGCCAGTTCACCTTTGTTTGTGGAGATAAGGAATTCTATATCGTCCTGACCATTTGGAGAAAATGATTTCTTTTCACAGGAAAGATACATTTTCACGAAAGGCATATTGAGAAATTCCAGGGAATTCTGGATAGCTGATGAAAGCTTTTCAAACACTGCTTTTCTGTTTGCAGTCAGTCTGTCCGCGGAAATGGACAGTTTATCCAGCAGAACCTGTCTTTCCCGATAAAGTGTTTCCAGTTTTTCCCGGGCAAATTCTATTTTTTCCAACTCTGCTTTACTTTTTTCGTAAAATTCCAGCACATCTTCCACTTCCGGGCCATATTTTCTTTTCAGTTTATAGTACACATCCAGGCGTTCTTCTATTTCGTCAATAGCTGAAATATCCACATCAAAATCATCGATATAGTTTTTCAGTTCAAAGCCTGCATCCTGTGCTATGACAGCAGCCTCGTTCAGCTTTTCGCTTATCTCTGACAATTGCTGTGAAAAACTGCTGACATAACCTGTATGACCGGCAGCTTCCTGCAAAGCAGACAAAGCCCCCATGCTGTCATCATCACCAAACAGATAGCTGTACGCATCTGTAATAGATGTGATTATATTTTCGGCATTTTTTATCAGCTGTTTTTCATTGTTCAGCTGTTCTTCTTCCTCAGCTGACAATGCGGCATCCTCTATTTCCCGGACCTGGAATGTCAGCAGCTCTACTGTGTCCCGCTTGGTTTTGTCCACGGACTCCAGTTCTTTAATCTGCTTATCCAGCGCTGTATATTCCTTGTAAAAATCGTAATATGTGGCTCTGATAATTTCATCAGTGCCAAAGGAATCCAGAATATCTATGTGCTTGTGAGGTGTCAGCAGACTCTGGCTGTCATGCTGACCATGGATATTGATAGCATCATTAAAAAGTGTTTTCAGCACCGAAACAGGATAAGGTACTGAGTTTATCCTTGCAGTGCTTTTGCCCTCAGCAGTAATCTGACGGGTAACAATACACTCATCAGTCAGGTCTATGTCCATTTCCGCAGCTTTATCTATTATGCTCTGCTCCAGATTTTCAAACACAGCAACAATAGACGCTTTCCGTGCGCCTGTTCTGACTATATTTTTGGATATTCTCTCCCCCATAATTGCGTTTATGGAGTCTATGATGATGGATTTACCCGCGCCGGTTTCACCTGTAAGGCAGGTAAAGCCATCAGACAGATTGATGTGGGCTTTTTCAATTACCGCTACATTTTCAATTATAAGTTCACAAAGCATGTTATCACCGCTTTTTATATATTAGGGGTTAGTATTATTTGATGTACTGTTTCAGTTTTTCACACAGAGCCCGTGCTTTTTCTTCTGTTCTCACAACAATGAATATAGTATTTTCACCAGCCAGTGTACCTACAACGCCGTCCCAGTACAGACTGTCAAACATTTCGCAGGCTGCCTGTGCCATAGCAGTATGGCATTTGATTACAACAGTATTCATAGCGTAATCAACAGATTTGATTGATTCTGAGAAAATATAGTCAAAACGGGTAAATGTGGCCTTTGTATCCTGCACGATTGTATTCTGTGCGTATTTGTATTCGCCGTTTGAAGATACAATTTTTACCAGATTCAATTCCTTAATATCTCTGGAAACAGTGGCCTGAGTTACTTTGAAGCCTTCGTTGTTCAGGTAATCCAAAAGAACTTCCTGTCTGTCAATATTGTATTCGTTGATTAAAGATAGTATTTTTTTGTGTCTGGCTTTTTTCATAGTAAACTCCTTTATCGTGACTTTAATTTTTTATCTACTTTTTCAAACTGCCCCTGATTGCATAAAGTGTAAATCGATACATAACGTGAAGAAAGTTTTACCTCCACCGTATCCTCCGGACCGACCTCGGTATAATCAGCCCCGTCAAATGCAATTGTTGCCAGGTTTCTGTTTCTGTCGTTTGCTGTGATTTTTATATGTTTATTTTTTGCAAGCACCATAGCCGTTCTGTTCAGGGAATGTGGTGCTACAGGACTGATTACCATCGCCTGTAAATCGCTGTCTACAATAGGGCCACCTACCGAAAGCGAATATGCTGTAGAACCGGTGGAAGTGGCAAGAATAATACCGTCACCTGAAAAACTCATCAACAACTCATCATTGCTGTAAATAGACAGGTCTACAGTATTGCTGTACATGCATTTTGACAGCACCACATCGTTAAGACAGTATTTCCACCTGCCTTTATTGATTCTGGCCTGGATAAAATTATGTTTTTTGATTTCAAAAACGCTTTTATCCTCCAACTGCCTGAGAAGGCCGACTTCATTGCCCTCAATTGCAGTAAGAAAGCCTATTCTGCCGGCATTTATACCTATAACCGGCTTTGACACTGCAGCTGCATCCTTGCCTATGGCCAGCAAAGTGCCGTCACCGCCGATGGTCACGATTACATCGCACCACTCCAGTCCTTCACGGAAAGGCACTATCACACCACAGTCCGGGCATACAGCTTCCACACCCGGTTCACCGCACAGACGGTATTCATATTTTTCTTCGGCAAACAGCCTGATGACCTCTTGGGTAACAGATACACTGTTAGCTTTGGAGAGGTTCACTTTTATGAGAAATTTCATTTAATCACCCAGATGCTCTTTGGCAGCAGCCACCACGGCATCAATATCAGCCCGAGTGACTGTTTCCCTTGTTTCGTCCTTGGAAATAATAATGAGGAATTCAATATTGCCCTCCGGTCCTTTAATTGGAGAGAAGGTCAGTTTGTGAACATGAAAACCATTGGCATTTGCATAGCCGATTACAGTCTCAATAACTTCCTTATGTACCCGGCTGTCGCGCACTACACCTTTTTTACCTACTTTTTCCCTGCCCGCTTCAAACTGTGGTTTTACAAGACAGGCACCGATTACATCATCGGTGGAAATGGCATAAGCAACAGGAAAAATATGCTTAAGCGATATAAAGGAAACATCCACGCTGAAAAAATTGATTTTTTCAGCCAGCATGTCTTCTGTCACATTGCGGATATTGGTTTTTTCCATGTTTACCACGCGTTCATCACTGCGCAGCTTCCAGGCCAGCTGACCATAGCCAACGTCCACAGCATAAACTTTAGCCGCACCGTTCTGCAGCATACAATCAGTAAAGCCGCCCGTGGATGCACCTATATCCATACAGACTTTGTCTGTGAGTTCAAGAGAATAAACATCTATGGCTTTTTCCAGTTTCAGGCCGCCGCGGCTCACATATTTCAGGTCTTTTCCGCGCACTTCCACAATATCTGTATCTTTTATCATTGTACCGGCTTTATCAGCTTTCTGATTGTTTACAAAAACAATGCCGGACATAATCAGAGCCTGCGCTCTCCGTCTGGAAGGTGCATAACCTTCTTCAAAAATATATTGGTCTAATCTTATTTTCATTTGTCACCTTTTACATCATTTACAATGCTTTCGCAGTCAAGACCACAGAGTTTCCACAGTTGTTCCACTGTGGCCTGTTTAATTGTGTAGTTAGGTACACAATGGCATCTGTAAATGCCATCAAAACCTTTTTCCAGCAGTTTTAGGCCAAATCTTCCGGCCACACCGCCATTTTTTACATGTTCTTCATAAAAGTGAACATTTCTATATTCCATAGCTGCTTTCACAGCCATTTCTGGAACAGGGTTTATCTTGTTCAGCTTAAGTATATTGGCTATGATTCCCTGTTTTTCCAGTTCTTCAACTGCTTTCAGACACTGTGTAAAATGCCTGCCGTAACAGATTATCAGATTTTCCTTTTCAGCTGCATTACCGATAATATCGTAATCCCGTCCCGTACACCTGTAATCCTTAGTATTTTCATCCTGTCCGCCACGGGCATAGCGCAATACCTTTGGCCCATTCACATTGTTTATCAGATATTTCTGCCAGTAAATCAGTTCTTCGTAATTAGATGGAGACACAATAACGGTATTTTCATAGTTTGCAAATATACCTACATCATGTATGCCCTGGTGTGTTTCACCGTCACCAGGCACAAGTCCTGCACGGTCTATACCAAACATGACATTAAGATTCAGCAGCATAACATCATGAATATACTGGTCCATCGCACGCTGCATAAATGTGGAATACAGGCACACAACAGGCTGCAGACCGGATTTTGCCAGCGCACCCGAGAAAGTGACAGCATGCTCTTCAGCCATACCAACATCAAAAAATCTTGATTTGTGGTCACGGTAGAAAAACTGCAGGCCGGTACCATATTTCATAGCAGCTGTAACTGCACAGAGAGAGGTATTTTTATTGGCCATTTCCGAAAGGTTTTTACCGAAAATGGTTGAGTAAGAGTCTTTGGGAGCAGCATCCGGGTCAGGTACATTATTAAGGTCAAAGGCGCTTACACCATGATATTCGCCGGGGTTTTCTTCAGCTGGTGCAAATCCTTTTCCTTTTGTAGTGATAGCGTGTATAAATACCGGACCGTTTACTCGTTTGGCTGCTTCCAGCGCTGAGCACACAGAATCAATATTGTTGCCATCTGCAATCTGATGATAAGTCAGCCCAAGTTCCTCAAAAAATGTACCGCTGTGATAAACAGTTCTGCGTATAAAGGTTTTTGATGCAACCAGTGCATAGCGCAAAACTTTACCGATAAACGGTATTTTATCCAGGGTATTGGCCACATTTTCCTTTACATTAAGATAGCTGGCGTTTGTACGCAGGTTTGAGAGATAGCCCGGCACAGAACCCACATTTTTTGAAATTGACATTTTGTTGTCATTGAGAATAATAATCAGATTATCCAGAGAAACATCAATATTATTCAGGCCCTCATAAGCCATACCGCCGGTAAAAGCACCATCACCTATAACAGCGATAACATATCCCGGTTCACGCTTTATTTTTTTTGCCTGTGCCAGTCCCACTGCCAGGGATATGGATGTGCTGCCGTGACCGCTGATAAAGGCATCACTGTCGCTCTCAGCTGGTGAAGGAAAACCTGAAAGTCCGTCCAGCTTACGCAATCCGTCAAACATCTCTCTCCTGCCGGTGTATAATTTATGAGTATAACACTGATGACCTACGTCAAAAACAAACTGGTCAACCGGTGTGGAAAAGCAATAGTGCATTGCAGTAATAATTTCCACGGTACCCAGATTGGCTGACAAATGACCGCCTGTTTTCGATACTTTTTCTATAAGAAAACGGCGCACTTCATCACAAAGCAGCTCAAGGCTTTCCTTGGGTAGCTTTGTCACGTCATCACTGTTATTTATTTTTTCCAGAATAGGATAGTTCATTTTAAATTCCTTTAACGTATCAGTGCTATTAATATACCCAGAAGAGCGCCTGCAATAACCTCAATAGGTGTATGACCGAGGAACTCTTTCAATTCATCTGTAACCAGATTGGGATTTCCCAGAGTAGATTCCAGTGCTTCTGTAAGTATATTTATGGTTTTTGCCTGTTCTCCGGCCGCACGGCGCACTCCCATGGCATCGTACATAACCACAACAGCCAGTGCTGCCGCAATGGCAAACATAGGAGATTCCACGCCACACCGCTTACCGGTTGACACTGCAAGAGAACACACAAATGCCGAATGGGCGCTGGGCATGCCGCCGGCGCCTATAAGCCTTTCAGCACTGAAAGTTTTTGTCATAAAAAAATTCAGTAATGTTTTTATAATCTGTGCTGCAGCCCATGCTATTGCACAGGTCATCAGAATGTAGTTGGATAACAATTCCTTGATTATAGTCATAATTATTTCTTTCTGTTTAACAAGTATGAAGTGTATTCTACAAGCGGCACTGCTTTGTCACCAAAAGCTTTCAGAAGTGTATTGTCAGCTTCTTGTGTCATTTCGGCAGCAATGCTTTTTGAGTTTTCCAGACCATAAAGGGAAACAAATGTAGATTTATTGTTGTCGGCATCACTGCCGATTGGCTTGCCCAGTTCTTCTACATTTCCCTCAACGTCAAGAATATCGTCAACAATCTGAAACACCAGACCGATGTCATTGAAGAAAACTCTGATAGCCCTTTTCTGTTCTTCATTCAGGTCGCAGTCCAGACTGCCCAGATAACCGGAAAGTGAAATCATTTTACCTGTTTTATGACGATGTATGGTATCAAGAACAATTTTATCAGCCTTTTTGTCTTCATATTCCAGATCCAGCTCCTGACCATATATCATACCTTTTGGTCCCATTGCTCTTGTAAAAGCTTTCATTGCTTCAATTTTTGCAATATCAGAGAGCGCTGTATCATTTGCCACAGCCTCCAAGCCACAGCCCAGAAGTGCATCACCAGCCAGCAAAGCAGTAGCCTCGCCAAAAGCTTTGTGACAGGACGGTTTACCGCGTCTCAAGTCATCATTGTCCATGCATGGCAGGTCATCATGGATAAGAGAGTAACAATGTACCATCTCCACACCGCTGGCCAGTCTCAGCTTGTCCTGCCAGTGGCCGCCACACATATCGGCTGTGAGAAACATCAGCACCGCGCGGATTCTCTTACCGGATTTCAGCAGAGAATATCTGGCTGCTGCTGCAACCCGCGAATCGTCATAAAAAAATTCGTCGCAACATTTTTCCAGCTCATTTTCAATTGCATCAATATAAATCTGTGTGTTCATTATTCAATATCCTCCACAGGGTTTCCCTCTATGTCCTGTATTTTCATGCTGGCCTTGTTTAACTTGTCATTACAATAGTTCAGCAGCTTCACTCCTTCAGCATACAATTTGAGGGATTCATCCAGTGTAACATTGTTTTCTGACAAAATCCGGGATATTTCCTCCAATCTTGCCATAGCACTTTCAAATGTCTGTTTCATTTTCAGCTACACCTTTCTTGGTTTTACTTTTTTCACTTCACATTCAAGTTCCTGACGCAAAGTCACTATTTTAACAGTTTCGCCCACTGTAAAGTTCCGTTCCTTTACAATAGTTTCGTCTTTATAAATAAGTCCATATCCTTTTTTCAGATTGTTCAGTGGACTCTGATTTTCAAGTATTTTTGTATATAATTGTACAGACTGCTCCCATGCAGCAATTTTTCCGTTTACATTTCGGCTGACAGATGATTTTATACCATTCAGCTTCGCTCTGTTAAGCAAAATATTGTTTTTTACAGAGTTGAATCCAGCAGAATTTTCAATCAGACGCAGTCTGTTCTTATTGTTGTCTATTTTTCTGTTTATAGTTTGTGTGATACTTTTATCCATATTGGCCAGATGCATATTCAGCGAATAAATATCTGGCAACGCCAGCTCGGCTGCTGCTGTAGGTGTTGCCGCACGCACATCACATACAAAGTCCAGTATAGAAAAATCCACCTCATGACCTACAGCACTGATTGTGGGCTTACTGCAGGCAAACGCCGCTCTGGCAATACTTTCACTGTTAAACACCCACAGGTCCTCTTTGCTGCCGCCGCCGCGACCTATAATAATTACATCAATGTCATCTCTGGCATCCAATGCCCTGATGGCGTTTATAATGCTCAACTCTGCCTGTTCTCCCTGCACCATACAAGGGGACAGCACTATTTCCACACAGGGAAAGCGCCTTCTGGCTACACTTATAATATCATGGAATGCCGCACCTTTTGCCGATGTTGCCACACCAATCCTGAAAGGAACAGCTGGCAGAGTTTTTTTGTGCTCAGGATTGAACAGGCCTTCTTTCCCCAGCTTTTCTTTCAATCTTTCAAAAGCTATCCGATAAGAACCAGCACCACTGAGAAACATATTTGTAACGTAAAGCTGATACGCTCCGTCTCGCTCATACAGTGAAACACGGCCTCTGACAATTACTTTCATACCGCTCTCTGGTCTGAAGTTCACATTTCTCACATAGGAAGAAAACATGACTGCTTTTATTGCGGATTTTTCATCTTTGAGAGTGAAATAACAATGACCGGAAGGATATTTTTTAAAATTGGACAATTCTCCTTCCACAGCTATATCAAAAAGGTTACTGTCGTTTTCAAGGACAGATTTCACATATAAATTCAAAGATGTAACAGATAAAATATCAGCCATTTTTCACCTTTCTGTATGCATTTACCGCAACACCAACCGCATTGTCCCGGGACAATGACGGCTGTACAAACATAGCCTGTGGAATTACATCCGTCACTATGCTTTTTATCACCGTGGAGCTCATCACTCCTCCTGCCAGCACCACAGGCAGATTGCCATAATCAACCTGTACATTCTGTATCATTTTTATCAGAGTGCGGGCAATATATGTAAGGCAAAATCTGCATACATATTCTTTGGAATATCCCTGCTGCAAAAGCCTGTCACACTGATTTTCCAATCCTGACAGATTGCAGTTGTAGCCCTTTACCGATATCTTTGTATTTATTTTATCCCGGCATTTTTCCGCCAGTTGTGAAACATACACGCCAGCCGGAAATGGAAATCCCAGTTTTACTCCTAACCTGTCCACAGCCTGTCCGGCAAAAAGGTCCATTGATGAACCCAGTGTTTCCACCACTTTGCCGCCCTCAGCCAGCATTATATCCGTGGTACCGCCGGAAACATGGAGCATTATCAGCTTCTGGCTGAACAGCTCATCCCTGTTTATATCAAACAAGGCGCTGGTAAGATGGCCCGTCTGATGGGACGTTTCAATAACAGGTACACAAAGGGCAGCTGCTATGGAATAAGCACTCATTTTACCTGTGAGAAAACAAGGCATATATGAGTTTTCTTCATCCCTGGGTTTTACAGAAACACCAATAGCACCAATACCCTTTACCTCCGTTTTGGAAAGGATATCAGTGAGATTTCTGATATGTTCAAATACAGCCTGCTGCTGACGCAGACCAATCCGCCCCGGCTCCACAGGAAGAAATCTTTTTTCATGAAAGATTATATTGTGGTTTTCATTATCCACAATACCTACAGAAGTGGCGTAGTTGCTGGTATCTATGCCCAGTGTAATCATTATTCTTTTGCTCTTAATTCTTTTGAAACAGCACCCAGAACGCCGTTTACAAACTGATAGTCATTTTCACCGGCAAATTTTTTGCAGAGTTCTACAGCTTCGTTAATAACAATGCTGTCCATATCTTCCGATGAGAACATCATTTCAGCTGTGCTGATGCGAAGAATTGCATTGCAAACGCGTGAAATTCTATTTGCACTCCATTTTTTCAGTTTGGACTGAATCATTTCATTTACTTCATCAGCGTGGTCATAGTATGTTCTGATAAGATTGAGCGCAAAATCATCCAGCATATATTCTTCATATTCAGGTAATTCCTGTGTTACAGCCAGAATATCGTCCAGGTCATTCGCGCTGAAACTTGCCTCAAAAATTGCTATAAATGCATTTTCTCTTGCTTTATGTCTTGTCATATTTTTTCTTTCCCTTTTACTTTGTTGGCTTCCGCTTTATTACGGAAGCCAATCTCATTTCTATTCTTCCTCTACAGCTTCAACACCCGCTACAACAATATTTACTTTAGAAACAGTAATATTTGTCATATTCTGAATACCGGCTTTTACTGCCTGCTGTATTTCTCTGCACATTGCAGGAAGTTTGTAGCCATATTTGGCAATGATATGAACTGTAATATCAGCTACACCATCATACATATTTACTTCAACAGACTTAGGAAGATTTGTTTTGGCGAAAACACCTTTCACGCCTGTAGAACCAACAGAAACATCTTTTACACCATCTACTTCCAAAGCAGCGATTTTTGCAACTTTTTCGATAACAGCAGTAGATATCTGCAGTCCGCCTTCCTGTCCGGATGTATTTTTTAATTCCATATTCTATGCCTCCTGTAATATTGAAAACAAAGCAAATGCATATATTGTATTGAAAGTGAATAATATACTACTTATAAATGCATAAAACACTTTGGTTTAACAAATATTATACCACTAATGCATAAATATAACAATACTATTTTACTTCAACTACCACAATATTTTGTGAAGAAATTGTGGTTTTGGACAGGACAACATCTCTGATTTTCGCCACATCGCTCTTTGTAAGTTCTCCGCTGACTGGCCGAACTGCCACAGATATTTTTCCGTCTGCTATACTTGCCACACAGTCAGAAAAGCCTTTTGCCTTTAACATATTTTCTATATCAGTTTCACTGGTCATATCCTGTATAATGTCAGACAGTTTTACAGTTGCTTCCTTTTTTTCCCGGTCGGTAAGCTTTGCGTTTTTCAAAGTTTTCTGTAATGTATCCAGCGCCTCATCGCGTGTTTTCTGCCTGGAAAGGCGGGCCTGTTCAAAATACTTGTCTGTATCAGACTGAGTAGTTGCTACCAGCTGTGCATCACCGTAATTTTTAGTTTCATAGTCATCACTGCTCATCAGCATATCCGTTTCATCCATTACCGTTTCCGCGTTTGTCTGCTGTATCTGCTCATCAGTCAGTACATAACTGTTCCGTGAGCCCTTGGCATATTGCCAGTTGAGATATACTGCCACCACCATGGCAAAACTGAGCACCATAAGAGATGCTTTTCTTTGTTTATTGATATTTTTCATATAATTGCCTCCGTTTATTGCATTTTTATTACACAAACTCTGTTTGTGGGAATATTCAGTACCACAGAAACAGCGTTTGTTATATTACTCACCACTTTCACATCCCCCGCTCCCTGACATACTACCACCACACCCTGAACTGCAGGCTGCATGGTTTTCTCTATCAGAGCCCGGTTGCCGCTGCCTTCATCCAGCATTACTATTTCGTTTTCGTATGATGAGCGAGCATTGGTCTGTACCGACCGCCGGGCAGAAACCGATTGTTCGTTCCGGTCTGTTTTTTCCTGCACTGCGTAAATATTTTCTTCGCCGGACTCCAGCGTTATCATCAGTTTTACTTTGCCAGCGCCCTCCACCTGGGAAAGCAATTCTGTAAGGGAGGTTTCCAGATATTGTCTGTACTCATCTGTGGTAGAGGCAGTCCCGATAGTTTCACCGGCAGGCTCTCTTTCACTGATGTAAATCATCATCACTCCCAGAAGGCCTGTAAATACAATCAATCTGTAACCGTATTTTTCCCACAGTTTTTTCAGATAGGTTAAAAAGTCATTCTGTAACATATATGTCTCCTGATATTATACTTTCCTGCGACAATATATCTGATAAAGCTGATTTCGCCTTTTCTATATTTATATTGTCCGCCCCATAGATATATATTTTATCTATGAATAGTTTATCTGTTTGTTTATTTATATGCACATCCAGCTCTGTATAGGATATGTTTTTTTCAGACAGTCGTTCTTTCACAGTGTTTTCCAGGTTTTCTTCCGCCATTTCTATTACATAACTGTCTGCTTCAGCAGAAATCTGTGTCTCATCAGGAAAATCAATACCGCTAAACGAGGGCAAATTTAACTCCTGATTAAAAGCAACGGAAATTATATAAAGTATAATCACCAGTCTGACAGATTTTTCTGTCTGATTAATCGGTATAAAATATGTAAGTATCCCGGTTACATATCCACACAGGCATAATACTCCTGCTATCCTGAAAAAGTTATTCATTTTACACTCCGTTTGTCATGCTTATCATTATCGTCAGAGAAAAAATTAGCATTACCATAAATAAAAATACAACTGAAATCATAAGCTCTGTTATATCCATAAAGCCTTTTACACAAGCACCTGCGCTTGCCAGTTCAAACACATCACAGCATATATATATTATATTGAGGCACATCCGGTATATAATCAGCATCAGTAATGATGGCAGGAATATAGACGCTACACCGGCTATTCCCGCGGCCCCTGCAAAACCTTTTATCGACTCCATTCCTGCAAATACGCTGCCTACCGCATCCTGCAAAGTACTGCCTATAACAGGTATGGCCGAACCTGCAAGAAGCTTACCCGTCTTTACCGCCAGCGTGTCGCTGCCCTGAGAAACCGATGTCTGTACCGTCAGTAGAAAACATATCACAGACACTATGCTTCGCATGCTCCATCTGACAAGCTTCAGGTAAAAATCCCCCAGACTTTTCAGTCTTATATAGGGAGATATGGCATCAGATACAATAAGAGCAAAATAGAGGCTGACTGAGGGAAGAATGACATCCACACACAGGTCTGCAGCAAAAACCATTCCGGACAGAAAAATACCCGTATATATTGATGATGTGATAATCTCACCGCTGGCCACGGATATACCTGCAAAAACAGGCAGAAAAGATGCCATAAAACTTTTTACTGAAATAAGATTTTCACTTACAACACTGACTATCTGCTGAAGCGGTGTGAGTATATTCAGGAAAATTATCAGCGTACACACTATTTCACATAGATTATCTTTGCTGCTTCCCGGCCGCAAAGTTTTCACAACTGCGCACAGCAATACAATACCTGTAAGACTTGCAGTCAGCTGCAGCGGCTTTTCTGCTTTTTCAACTACAGTTTCTTTTATGTAGTTCCATACATTCTCCAGTGTAAAACCATCTGTAAAATCCATATTTATGTCATATTCATCAGCTATATTCTCAATTTCCCGGCGATAATCCACTGCCTTGACATGCAAAGGAAAAGCCATTATACAAA
>JAFUNP010000028.1 GCA_017473015.1 Oscillospiraceae bacterium
CTCCGTCACGGCTTGCACCGTGCCACCTCCCTTTACACAAGGGAGGCTTTGGTGTATGTATAACCCACACCGCACGATACCCCAAAAGGTGTATATAAGTGCGCCCTTACTATTATATAAATCCTCATTTGTTTGACTGTCTTATGAGTATTGCCCTTTAGCCGCGGCTTATTTTTGTGCTTACTGCAGCTTTTTCGGCCACACAGGCGTTTCTTCCTGTGCTTCTTCCTCCCAGTCCAGCTGTGGATAAAATACCCGCCGGGTAATATCCTCCCACAGGGACAGGTCAGGAGTTTCCCCTTTTGTCAGCACTGTGCGGAAAAGCTCCACCACCTCATCTGCTGTTTTCAGGTCAAGGGCAAACATTTTTGTATCCTCTGCTGTCAGCTTCAGCTCCACTCGGTAGCCCGGTTCTGTTGTGGCTGTCTGGATAAAATCAATATCCCCCTGAAAGGCCAGCAGCTCCACGGTTACATAGTCCATGTATCCCTGGCGCATGGTTTTTATGGCCTGGCCGATTATTTCCATCTGCTCCGGCTGTACGGGAAATGGTGTCAGCACATGCCAGCCTGTGCTCATTTCTGCAATGGCTCTCATTTCTTCCTCGTTCATAATCTCTCCCCTATTCATTTACCTCATATCCCACTATGGACCGGTTGTCCGGGGAATAGGTAATCATTTCTTCGTTTTCCATATCCACAAAGTAAGAGCGTATCACTCTGCACACACCTGCGTGGCATACCAGCAACACATTTTTACCTCTGTGAGTGTCGATAATATCGTCCAGCGCATTGTACACTCTCTGGGCCAGCTGCATCATCGACTCGCCGCCGCCGTGTTTGTGGAAATATTTGCGTTTGTGCTGCTGATATATTTCGTCAGCACGGGAAGCCCCCTCAAACATACCAAAGCTCTGTTCTATCAGCCTTTCGTCGGTCAGCACCGGTATTCCGCACCGGTCAGCCACGGCCTGGGCTGTCTGCTGGGCGCGTATCATAGGGGACGCTATGATTATGTCCAGCTGGTATTCCACAGCCTTTTCTGCCAGGGCACGGGCCTGTTTTTCTCCTTCGGCCGTCAGCGGTATATCGCTTCTGCCGCATACTATATTTTCCACATTCCACTGTGTCTGCCCGTGGCGTGCCGCATAAATTTTCATAATGCTCTCCCTTGTTTGTTTTAATGATAATTTATTGTAGCATATAGTATTTATTCAGTCAAAATCTTTATGCCGTAACCATATATGCATTGTCCCCTGCCTCTTACTTATATAAAACAAAATATATGCATAGAAATGTGTGACCGAATCTGTCCTGACAAATACAGACAAGCCCCGTGGCCGGGGCTTGTCTGCGGGAAAAGTATATTTTATTAAGAGGAGAGAAAAATTCTTTGTTTTCTGATTATATTATAGCTTATGATTATGTATTTGTTGTTAACTAATTATGAATTTTACTAAAAAATATTAAAAAAATACGAAATATTTGTGAAAACTCTATACTTATTTAACTTTTCGATTATTGCAGAGAAATCCTTTATTTATATGGATTTTGCCCGCATATCGTGATAAAATAGTGTAAAACGGGAACAATACCACAGTTTTCACATTTTTTTTATTTTCTTATGGTATTTTAAAACTGTAAGCAATTACACCATCCATGAGGTGAACAGATGAAAGATTTTAAAATAGGCAATATAAAAACATATATAACACAGTTTAAAAACCAGTTTGCCCTTTCCGGAGTGATAACCTTTGCCATAGGCATGCTTCTGCTTATATGGCCGGCGCTGACGGGCAAAGCACTGTGCTGGCTGCTGGCAGGCGTGCTGATAACAAAAGGCGCCACCGGCATTATCTCACGCTACAGAATGGGCGGAGCAATACTGCCTTTTGAAATGATGGGCAGTGCTATCAGTCTGCTGACAGGGCTGTATGTAGGGCTGCGCAGTGATGTGATTATTTCCATCATTCCTTTTGTGTGCGGACTGTTTCTGCTGATAAGCGGTATTTCCGGTCTGCAGAACGCTTTTGCCATGAAAAATATGAACTACCCCGGCTGGAACCACGGGCTGATTTTTACAGTAATCAAGGTAGTGCTGGCAGGTATCATAGTGATGAACCCTTTCGGCACCGCAATGACACTGACCAGATTCATAGGCGGCTGTCTGGTATATGACGGAGCTGCAGGGCTGATAACAGTGTATGAAAGCGCAAAAGCCAGAAATGCTTTTGACAAAGCACAGAACGACCTGCGTGACCTGAATCTGAAAAAAGAGGAACAGTCAGACCATATTCCTGTGGTGGAGGCAGAGTTTGTGGAAGTTATAAAGGAAGTAAGAGAAGAAAAAGAATAATACAGACAGAAAAAACCAGGCCCGACAGCCTGGTTTTGTTTTTCACCTGAAACCGGATTTTTTATATGCTGTTATTCCAGCCGGAAAACAGCGGAGAACGCAAAGTTCCTTATAATTTAACAAAAAATCAAGATTTTATTCAGATTTTACAGTTTTTTCCCCCTTTGCTTAAGTTGTGAAAAGTGATATGATTAAATATTATAGTTTACACACTCTTTACAGGAGGCGACATGCTTTTATTGTCTGTAGCAGATACGGCTGATATCACTCAGATGATACCGCCGGTATACCTGGCAGCCTTTGCCGCAGTGATGGCTGTGGTGCTGTTTGCAGCCAACAAATGGCTGACGGCCATGTTTATACCCAAAAACGGCAGTGACGAAGCGCCGCTGTGGTCATACTACCGGAGAAAAAACGGGAAGAAAAAATAAATCATTCTCCCAGCTGATACATTTCGGTGTATACCGCCTGAACCTTCGGAGAAACATATTTATCCTTGTGGTACATGCCGAAAAACCACTTTTTGTATTCCAGCTTGTGATTGATTTCGTCCAGATAGTCAAAAAGATTGCCTGTGACAAAGCTTTCCAGATTGAGAAAACGGCTTATAATGCCGCTGGGTGAATGTGTCAGCACATAGTCCACTTTCCAGCCCACTTTTTCCAGGTTTGCTGTACAGTTGTCAAAATCAGCCTGGGTAGGCGGATAATCGCTGAAAACATCCAGAATATAGTCATCAGCGCCGCCGAAGCACAGCAGCTTCATATCTTCTATTTCCAGCACTTCACCGCGCTTTATGTAATACACCTGACCGGGGCATATTTCCTTGGCCCGGGCGCCGTGGTAAACAGTGTCAGGATATTTTTCCAGTGCGGCAAAATTTTCGTTGTATCCGTCGATGAACAGTACCCTGAAAGGCAGTTTTGCAATCTTTTTCAGATTTTTGTCCTGCCGGGCGCTGCCGTCCCATACAAAGCCAAAATCCCCCAGCACTATCACTGTGTCGTATTTCTTTATGTGCTTCAGTTTACGGTCGGTCAGCCTTTCCAGCTCACCGTGGGTGTCAGCGGTAATAAAAACCATATTTTCTCCTTTTTTGCTATATATTTCACTTTATTTATGTGTAAAATTATGGTAAAATTTATAATTAGAGTTGTAAAGTTATCCAAACATGAATATAATGATTATTTTAATATAAAAATTAAGGAATGTCTATAATGAAAAAACTTTTACAATCTTTATGTCTGGTAATAAGCATGGTGTTTATGATGTCGTGCTTTGGTGTACCGGCATCTGCCGCTTCCACCGCCAGATACCAGCTGCCATTTGAACCCAATGCGCAGGCCTACCTTCTGGTCAGTCTGGACACCGGCGAGGTTATTTTTGAAAAAAACAGCCATGAGCAGTATTATCCCTCCACACTGACAAAGATGCTGACAGCATACACCGCATACAAGTATGTGGATGACCTGGACGGTACCATGGTCACTGCACCGCGTTATGTGTATGATGAGCTGTACGGGCTGAACAGCGCCACTGCGGACATCCGCCAGGGAGAGGTTCTGTCGGTGAAAAACCTGCTGTATGCCATGCTGCTGCCGTCAGCCAATGAGGCCGCCAGCATACTGGCCGATTATCTGGGCAATGGCAGTATAGAAAATTTTTGTATGATGATGAACAATGAGGCCAGAAAGCTGGGTTGCACAAACACAAACTTTACCAGCGCCCACGGCCTGTTCAGTGAAAATCACTATACCAGCGCATATGATTTATATCTGATAGCTAAAGCCTGCTGGGAAACACCGGGCTTTATGGATATAGTAACTACTACTACCCGGCAGATGCCAGCCAATACAAAACACGCAGAGCCATACTATATCCAGAACATCAACAGAATGCAGAACAGGTCCACCGGTTATTACCGCTCTTATGCCAAGGGCATACAGGTGGATACTCCTGATTATTCCAACTATGTCACAGTATGCCAGAAAAATGGTGAAAACTATATTCTGGTTGTGCTGGGCGCTGCTGAAATCAGCGACGAAAAGCGCCCGGTATTTATAACTGCCGCAGAAATCATGGACTATTTTTTTGAAACCTACTCCATGAGAAATGCCAACACACTGACCTATCCGGTGACTGACATCACCGTGAAATACGCCAAGGACACCGACAGTCTGCTGTTGTATGCAGACAATGAGGTAATGTCCATACTGCCAAATGATGCTGACGAAAGCAGCTTCCAGAAGGTATATAACCTGCCGGAAACTGTGGGCGCACCTGTAAAGGCCGGGGATGTTATCGGTACGGTTGACTATTATCTGGCAGGCCAGAAAGTGGGCACCAGCCAGCTGGTAAGCCACACCGATGTGGAGCGCAGCACCCTGCTGTATCTTACCGGCAAGCTGACGGAGATGTTTACCTCCCTGTATTTCCGCGTTGTTGTAGCAGTGACAGTCACACTTGTTATTATTTATCTTATTTATACTTACAGAAAATTCAGACAACACGAAAAGATGCAAAAAGTCCACAGGAGGAGATAGCCATGAACGACTTTTATATAGTTCTCAGCCGTTCACATACTACCGTTGCAATGCTTGTGCGTATGTTTACACACAAGTACTACAATCATACTTCCCTTTCTTTCAGCAAAGACCTGGACAACTTCCATTCCTTCGGCCGCAAAAATCCAAAACTTCTGCTGCCGGCAGGATATATACAGGAAAGCGTTGATACCGGATATTTCGGCCTGTGGCCAGATACAAAAATCGCTGTGCTGCAGGGTCAGCTGGACGATGAACAGTACCGGCAGCTGCAGGATAAAATGACGGAGTTTTCCCAGGCACCCGACAGCTACAGATACAGCATACGGGGACTGGTTTCCGCTTTCCTGGGTATTCCGTGGCACAGAGCAAAGCACTACACCTGCAGCGGTTTTGTGGCATACCTGTTCAGAGACATCCTTCATTTTGACAAAGACTATTCCCTGGTGGAACCGGAGGATTTCCTTAAATTCGGTTTCAAAACTATATACGAGGGAACAGCAGGAGAATACAACCATGAAAAACTCTCAGTTTGAAGTAAAAGACCCGCGCAACATTTCCATTCTCACTGACTTTTATGAACTGACAATGGCAAACGGCTTTTTTGAAAGCGGCAACAAAGACACCATAGGCGTTTTTGACCTGTTTTTCCGCCGTGTGCCGGACAATGGCGGCTTTGCAATCAGCGCCGGTCTGGAACAGGCCATTGACTATCTGGAAAATCTGCATTTTACAGAAAATGATATAGCTTATCTCAGAAGCAAAAATCTGTTCAGCGAAGGTTTCCTGAACTACCTGGCAGATTTTAAATTTGAGTGCAATGTATGGGCTGTACCGGAAGGCACACCTGTTTTTCCGAAAGAACCGTCAATGATTATTGAAGGTCCTATGATTCAGGCGCAGCTGATAGAGACAGCTCTGCTGGTAATACTCAATCATCAGACTCTTATAGCCACAAAGGCAAACAGAATTGTGCGCTCTGCCATGGGCAGACCCGTGCAGGAATTTGGCGCACGCCGTGCCCAGGGTGTGGATGCTGCCAACTACGGCAGCCGTGCTGCATATATCGGCGGATGTGTGTCCTCCTCCAACACTATGATGGAAAGAGATTTCGGCATTCCAGCATCCGGCACAATGGCACACAGCTGGGTGCAGAGCTTTGACAGCGAATACGAAGCATTCAAAAAATACGCAGAAAACTATCCTGACAGCACTGTGCTGCTGGTGGATACCTTCAATGTAACCAAAAGCGGCATACCAAACGCCATCAGAGTGTTTGATGAAGTGCTGAAGCCTATGGGAAAACGCCCGGTAGGTGTGCGTATAGACAGCGGTGACATCGCCTATCTGTCAAAAAAGGCACGCGCCATGCTGGACGAGGCGGGCTATCCTGACTGTAAGATTATCGTTTCCAACTCCATGGATGAATACATTATCCGTGACCTGCTGATAAACGATGCCAAAATAGACTCTTTCGGCGTAGGTGAAAACCTGATTACCAGCCGCAGCACCCCTGTTCTGGGCGGTGTATACAAGCTGGTAGCCGTGAAAAAAGATGGCCGGCATATCCCTAAAATCAAAATCAGCGAAAGCTTTGAAAAAATCACTATTCCTTACCATAAAAAGGTGTGGAGAATTTTCTCCAACGAAACAGGCAAGGCGCTGGCTGATTATCTGACAATTTGCGACGAAGACCCTTCTGATATGACAGAAATCACTATCTTCAGTCCTCTGGAACCATGGAAAAAGCAGACTCTGACAAATGTGACCATCAGACCACTGCTGGTACCTGTTTTTGAAAAAGGCAAAAAGGTTTACGAAAGTCCATCGCTGAAAGAAATCCGTGATTATACAATGCAGCAGCTGGACACACTGTGGGACGAAGTAAAGCGTCTGGAATATCCTCATAAATATTATGTGGACCTGTCCACAAAACTGTGGGAGGCACAGCGCGCCCTGCTGGAAGAAAAAACACATTGATTTTTCGGCGGAATAATTATAAACATAAAGCTGCGGCATCTGCCGCAGCTTTTTTGTGTATTTATATAACATAAAACCCCCGGGTCTGGTGACCCGGGGGTGATTTATGCATTATTCAATACAACTGTCAGAAAACAGAATTATTCACCGAAAAGTTCTTTGATTTCTTCTGGAGTTGCACGGCCGGACATATCGTAAACTTCTCTGTAAGTCAGTTTTCTGCCGGCTTTCAGTGTAGGATCTTTCAGGTATTCGATAGCGTATGTAGCAGCACCTGTTGCACCCAGTTTCAGAACATCTTCGTCGATGTCAAATGCCTGGTTGTGGTGAGCAGCACCAACGCCTTTTTCGTCATTCTGCATACCCAGGAATGCGAATACGCCTGGCCACTGTGCCAGATACTGGCCGTAGGATTCGGAAGCCATCCATGGTTCCCATGTGCCCACTTTGTCTGTGCCCAGTTCTTCACCGATAACTTTTCTTGCCCACTGTGCCATATCAGCATCGTTAACTACTGGCAGACCTGGCAGTGTGTATCTGTTGTAGATAGGACGGCATTTGTAAGCTTCACAAGTTTTGTCGATAAGGTGTTTGAATTCTTCGTAGAATTTCATACCTGCATCGTCGCGGTCAAATGTTCTCATTGTACCTGCGAAGGAAACAGTCTGTGGGATAACGTTGCCAACTACACCACCGTTCAGTTTACCGATAGAGTATGTACATGTTTTGTATGGGTCAACTTTCTGCAGACGGATTGACAGCAGACCACCGTAGATAGCCCAGAATGCGTCGATTGGGTTGATAGACTGGTCAGGTCTTGAACCGTGGCCGCCCTGGCCGTCGATTGTGATGTCAAAGCCCATAGCACCGGCCATCATACCGCCGTCGTTGATTGCCAGCAGGCCTGTTGGAGCTGTGGACAGCAGATGTGTGCCGTAAACAGCGTCGATTTCGATGCCTTCTCTTTCAATGTAAGCAAAGATGTATTTTACGTTGCCTGTGCCTTCTTCGCCGCGTTCGAAGCAAAGGTAAACTGTACCTTCAATTTCTTCTTTCTTTTCCAGCAGGATTTTTGCAGCGCCCAGCAGCATAGCAATATGGCCGTCGTGACCGCAAGCATGCATTACACCAGGAACTTTGGAAACACAGGTTCTGCCGCCTTCTTTCAGGTTGTCAGGTGTTTCCAGAACAGGCAGAGCGTCGATGTCAGCTCTCAGCAGAACTTTTCTGCCTTCTGCTTTACCAACGATTTTTGCCAGAATACCACCGTTAGGAATAACAGTGTATTCAATACCCATTTTGTCCAGCTCTTCACAGATTCTTTCCACTGTTTTGTCTTCCTGGCTTGACAGTTCAGGATTTTCGTGGAAATATCTGCGCATTTCAATCATATAATCTTCATGTTTTTTTGCGATTTCAATATTTTTCATAAATACACACCTTTCTGTGATACTGTATCGTTCCATATAAAAACACGAATTTTATGTATTTTTATGCAGAATATACATTTTTATGTTTTATTTGAGCTTTAAAGGCGTGAGTGGGGCACACCTATCTTTATACTTATATGTTATACCACAATATATAACTTGTCAACAATATTTTTCAACTTTTTGTTACCTTTTATTATAATTTTACAAAAGTAAACGCGTTTATAAATTATTCATATTTTTTTAATACAAATATATTATTTTCCGTCATAAATTATTCGCCGGAAAAAAGCCGGACGGTATTCACAAAAAATAAATTGTATATTTTGTATATTGTGTATAAAAACAAAAAGGGCGGCAAGCCGCCCTTTTCGATATCCAGCCAGTTTATAAGGCTGTATTCATTATAATATTATGCTTATACCGGATTATTCGCCGTAGAGTACTGGAATCAGTTCATCGCGACCTTCGTTCTTGAGAACTTCTTTGAAGCTTACTTTTCTGCCGCCTTTTGGCAGGTCTGTAGCTTTCAGATATTCAATAGCATATGTAGCAGCGCTTGCTGCACCTTTAGCCAGAACATCTTCGTCGATGTCAAATGCCTGGTTGTGGTGAGCGGCACCAACGCCTTTTTCGTCGTTCTGCATACCAAGGAATGCAAATACGCCTGGCCACTGAAGCAGGTATCTGGAATAGGATTCGGAAGCCATCCATGGTTCTACTGTGCCAACGCAGTCTGCGCCAACTTCTGCAGCGATAACTTTTCTTGCAAACTGTGCATGTGTTGCATCGTTAACTGTGCCGTAGCCTGGCAGACCCCACTGCAGGAATGTAGGTTTGCAGTCATAAGCTTTACAAATGTCAACAATGGCTTTTTCAAATTCTCTGCGGAATGTCATACCTGCACCGTCACGGTCAAATGTTCTCATGTTGCCGGCGAAAGTGAGTTTCTGTGGGATAACATTCCATGCCTGACCGCCCTGAAGCTGGCCGATGGAGTATGTACATGTTTCAAATGGGTTAACTTTTGCTACTCTGATTGCCTGCATTCTCTGGTAGATAGCTACGAATGCATCCATTGGGTTGTTAGCCTGGTCAGGGCGTGAGCCGTGGCCGCCTGCGCCTTCAATTTCAACGCCAAATACAAATGCACCGGCCATCATGCCGCCGTCGTTGATACCAACATAGCCTGTAGGTGCTGTAGCCAGCAGGTGTGTACCGTAGATGGAGTTGATTTCGATGCCTTCTTTTTCAATGTAAGCAAAGATGTAGTCAGCGCTTGCTTCACTGCTGGTTTCTTCTGAACGTTCAAAGCAAAGGTATACTGTACCCTCAATTTCTTCTTTTCTTTCTGTCAGAACTTTTGCAGCGCCCAGCAGCATAGCAATATGGCCGTCATGGCCGCATGCGTGCATAACGCCAGGTACTTTGGAGATACATGTTCTCATGCCTTCTTTCAGGTTGTCAGGAGTTTCCTGTACAGGCAGAGCGTCGATATCAGCTCTCAGCATAACAGCTTTTTCGCCGTCTTTGCCGCCAACGATTTTTGCCAGAATACCACCGTTAGGAATAACAACATATTCTATGCCCATGCTGTCCAGTTCCTGGCAGATTTTTTCCATTGTTTTGAATTCCTGACCGGAAAGTTCAGGATTTTCATGGAAATGTCTGCGCATTTCTATGATATAGTCTTCATGTTTTTTTGCTATTTCAAAATTTTTCATAATAGGCTCACCTTTCCACAGTTTGCTCTATGAAAACTCATAAAACTCACTGCTGATTTAACGATTGTTCAGGCGTGAGTGGGGCACACCATGCTGTTCAATTAAATATTATAATACATTTTTTACCGTGTCAACAAAAAAAGTCTGTAAACTGCACTGTATTTATATAAAATTTCACTTTTGAAACATATTTTTTGAACCCGTTCAAAAATATTGATTACAGATGTATAATTGTATGCAGATTTTTTATAAATTATGCTGGCAAAGGTTTATATGTTTTTCAGACAAACCTGCACAAATAAAAAGAGGCGGTAACCCGCCCCTTTTTTAAATTATATTTTATTCGCCGTAGAACAGAGGAATTTTTGCTTCCAGACCTTTGTTTTTCAGAACTTCTTTGAAAGCAATCTTTCTGCCGCCTTTTGGCAGGTCTGTAGCTTTCAGGTATTCAATAGCGTATGTAGCAGCACCTGTAGCGCCTTTTACCAGAACATCTTCATCAAGGTCAAATGCCTGGTTGTGGTGAGCTGCACCAACGCCTTTTTCTTCGTTTTCCATACCCAGGAATACGAATACGCCTGGCCACTGCAGCAGGTAGTCAGCATAAGATTCAGAAGCCATCCATGGTTCCCATGTGCCTACGCAGTCAGCGCCAACTTCTTCAGCGATAACTTTTCTTGCAAACCGTGCATGTGCAGGGTCGTTAACTGTACCGTAGCCTGGCAGGTCCCATCTGTTGAATGTAGCTTTGCAGTCGTATGCAGCACAGATGTCAACGATAGCTTTTTCCAGTTCGCGGCGGAATGTCATACCAACGCCGTCACGGTCAAATGTTCTCATGTTACCGGCGAATTTCAGTTTCTGTGGGATAACGTTCCATGCCTGGCCGCCCTGCAGCAGACCGATGGAGTATGTACATGTTTCAAATGGATTGATTTTTGCAACCCTGATTGCCTGCATTCTCTGGTAGATAGCTACGAATGCGTCCATTGGGTTGTTGGCCTGGTCAGGGCGTGAGCCGTGGCCGCCTGCGCCTTCGATTTCAACTTCAAATACGAATACGCCAGCCATCATACCGCCGTCGTTGATAGCAACATGGCCTGTAGGTGCTGTAGCCAGCAGATGTGTGCCGTAAACGGAGTCAATTCTGATGCCTTCTTTTTCAATGTAAGCAAAAATGTAAGCAACATTGCCGTTATCGCTGGAGGATTCTTCTGAGCGTTCGAAGCAGAGGTATACTGTGCCTTCAATTTCGTCTTTTCTTTCTGTCAGAACCTTTGCAGCACCCAGCAGCATAGCGATATGGCCGTCATGGCCGCATGCGTGCATAACGCCAGGTACTTTGGAGATACATGTTCTCATGCCTGGTTTCAGGTTGTCAGGAGTTTCCTGTACAGGCAGAGCGTCAACATCAGCTCTCAGCATAACAGCTTTTTCGCCGCCTTTGCCGCCAACGATTTTTGCCAGCAGACCGCCTTTTGGAACATCTACATATTCGATGCCCATTGCTGTCAGTTCCTGGCCGATTCTTTCCAGTGTTTTGTCTTCTTTGCCGGACAGTTCTGGATTTTCATGGAAATATCTGCGCATTTCTATGATATAGTCTTCATATTTTTTGGCTATTTCAAAATTTTTCATAAACGCAACCTTTCTGCCGCGCTTTAATAAAATACATAAACAATATATATACTTAACACGGCGTTTATAACTTTGAATAAAACGGTGCAGTGGGAACACCTCTTTTAATATCATAATAATTTAATCAAAAGTGAAAGTCAACGATAAAAAAGTGTATTCAGTTGTCAAAAACACCCTTTTTGTGATTATTTTTTAACGCGTTCATTATTTTTGTTTGGTTCACCAAATAATTTGTGAATAATTTATGAATAATACCAATAGGATTTTTGTCGATTTTTTGTTATTATAGTTTTATCCAATTATGCATATTCTTTAATATGATATTCCTGTGGAGAGAGGAATCTTTCAGTGGGCGCGGGTGTATTGTATTGAATATGTATTTAGATGTTTCACAACAATATAAAAAGGAGAAAGTTTATGGCTAATAAAGAAAAAAAAGCTTTTAAAATGCCTCATCTGTTCTGGATTATGATGGGCCTGCTGCTTATCACCAGCTTGCTGACATACATCGTTCCAGCTGGTCAGTTCGCAACTGACCCAGAAACAGGCAAAATCATGGGTGACCAGTTTATCTGGCTGGATGCACAGACACCAGTTAGCCCAATTGCCATGTTTATGACAATTCTGGAAGGTCTCACATCTTCCGCTCTTATCGGTTACGCAGTTATGGTTTCCGGTGCTTCTGTTGGTGTTATTATGGCTACAGGTGCATTCGACGAATTCCTTGACTGGGCTATCTACAAACTGAAAGATAAAGACGACACAATCCTGCTGATGGTTATGTTCGCTCTGATGGTTTACCTGGGCGCATTCGGCGGTTCTGACGCTCTTATCGCTATCGTTCCTGTTGGCGTTATGTTCGCTAAGAAACTGAGACTTGACCCTATCTGTGCTATCGGTGTTTCCACATACGCTACACTGCTGGGCTTCGGTACAGGTCCTACAAAACAGGCTACAACTCAGATGCTGATGGGTTGCCAGATTTATGGTACATTCTTCACAATGTTCATCTCCATGAACGTATTTATGCTGGTTGGTATGTTCTTCCTCGTTTCTTACGCTAAGAAAATCAAAGCTGACCCAACTAAATCCCTGATGTGGGATGAAGGCTGGAGACCAGATGAAGCTGTTGACACATCTTCCCTGAAAGAAACAAAACTTTCCGGCAGAACAATCGCTGTTCTTCTGCTCTACATGGGCCAGTATGTATTCCTCGTAGGTTACCCACTTATCACAGGTGACTCCTCCAAAACATTCCAGCAGATGATCGCTGTTGGTATCCTCGTTGCTATCCTGTGCGGCGTTATCGGCGGCTTCTCAATGGATAAAATCGGTAACGAATTTGCTAAAGGTCTTGCTTCCATGGCATTCGTTGCATTCGTAATCGGTTTGGCAAAAGTTATGTCTATCGTTATGACAAACGGTAACATCCTGCACACAATCGTTTACTGGGTAACACGTCCTCTGATGGGTCTGCCTCTGGCTGTTTCCTCCGTTGGTATGACACTGGTTATCTCCGTAATCAACATGGTTATCCCATCTGCTTCTTCCAAAGCTGCTATCCTGGTTCCAATCCTGTCACCTATCGCAGAAACTCTTGGTCTGATGCCAGAACTGGCTGTACAGGCATTCCAGTACGGCGACGGCTTCACAAACATGATTTCTCCATTCCTTGGTTGGACAGTTGGTTCTCTGGTAACTGCTGGTGTTCCATTCCCTAAATGGCTGAAATGGTGTCTGCCAAAAGTACTTGCATTCCTTGCACTTGCTTGCGTAATTATGTTCGGTCTGACAACATTCGGCTGGCAGCCATTCTAATAGAGACTTACAAATCTTACATATCAAAGGGTGTCTTACGACACCCTTTTTTATTTTCCGCCTCTGTCTTAATATTTGCAAAATACCGGCTGTTGTTGTATAGTTAATAATATAAGTTTGTTATACGAGGTTTGTTATGGCACACACAGAAAAAACTATAAATGAAGAAACCATATTTACCGGCAGGATTTTTACTGTAAAGAGAAAGCATGTGGAGCTGGAAAACGGCCACACACGGCAGCGTGAAGTAGTGCTGCACAACGGCGGTGCCGCAGTGCTGCCGGTAGATGATGACGGCAATGTTTATCTCATCCGTCAGTTCCGCTCCCCTTTTGAGCAGGAAGTGCTGGAAATACCGGCCGGCAAGCTGGAAAAAGGCGAAGACCCTTTTGAAGCGGCAAAAAGAGAGCTGAGCGAGGAAACAGGTTTTACCGCAAAGCACTATTTTGATTTGGGTCAGGTATGGCCTACAGTGGGCTTTTGCAGTGAAATACTGTATATATGGATGGCCACAGGCCTCACAAGGGGCGAAACCCATTTTGACGAAGATGAATTTGTGACCACAGTGAAAATGCCTCTGGAAGACGCATGGAACATGTGCATGGACGGCACCATAAAAGACAGCAAAACCCTGGTGGCTATTATGAAAGCCAGAGAGATATTGGGGAAATAACCGGCAGTACACAAGGAGAATATTATGGCAAATTTCAGATTTCGCGCATGGCAATACACAGACACCGTGCCTCTTGTTGACCGACAGGTTGATATGGAGGTGTGGTACAACAACGAAACCAATACGCTGAGTTTTCAGATAAACTCCGAACCTTATCCACGCCCTGCCGACAAATACTACGCTGGCGGTTGGTTTACACTGGATGAGGATGCAACCATTCTGTGGATGAACAGATTTTCCAGAATTGATTTTGCAAAATGGGACAGTGATTATCTGGACATGAACTACACCGGCTGGTCCTATTATGTGGGCTTTTACAGTGATGGTGACGAAAGCGAAATGGCCGCAGAAACAAGAATTTCAGGTCTTACACCGCCACAGTGGGACGAATTTATATCCCTTATGGAAATCCTCTATCCTGTACACGGTGACAGAGAGTTTACCTGGCCTGCTGGCGTGAAATACCCTGCTGAAGAAAAGAAAAAATGGGACGAATTTGTAAAACAGCAGTACAGCCATTGGCTGAACCCGGAAGATGAACAGGAATTTGAAGCTGAGGCACTGCTGGACCCGGTGTATCTGCCTGATGACTGGGAACTGTAAAAAAATATAAAACAGTCCACGGTTTGCCTGTGCCGGTTTTCGCTATCGAAGCAGGGCAAGACTATGCCCACATCGCTCCCTTTATTCATCCAATGGTCGGGTATGGGCATTTATCTCCAAACAAAATAAAAAGGCGGCATAAAGCCGCCTTTTCGTTTTATCATTTGTGTTTGTTTATTCCAGATAGTTTGCGGCTGCTGTAGCTGCAATAGCACCGTCTGCTGTGGCTGTTACCAGCTGACGCAGAGTTTTTGTTCTGGTGTCACCTGCTACAAACACGCCCGGCACATTTGTGGTGCAGCTTTCGCCTGCTGCTATATAACCGCCGTCCATATCCACTTTGCCTGCGAACAGGTCATTCTGCGGGATAAGGCCTACAGCCACAAATACTGCTGATGTGTACAGAGTTTTTTCTTCTTCTGTTTTCACATTTTTAACAATCAGTCTTTCCACATTGCCTGTGCCCTCAATGGACAGAGGGATTGTGTCATAGAGAATTTCAATTTTAGGATTTTTCAGCACTTTTTCCACTTCATGTCTGGAGCCGCGGAATTCATCACGGCGGTGGATAAGATAAACCTTTTCACATACTGTTGCCAGATATACTGCATCTTCCAGTGCAGTGTTGCCGCCGCCTACAACAACAGCTGTTTTGTCTTTGAAAAACAGACCGTCGCATGTGGCACAATAGCTTACACCTGCACCCAGCAGTCTGTCTTCACCTGGAATTTCCAGCTTTCTTCTTACCACTCCTGTGGCGATGATAACTGTTCTGGCCTGGTATTCGCTGCCGTCAGCACAGGTGAGAGTTTTCACATCACCCTCCAGCTGTACATCTGTAACTGCTTTGTATTCGATTACAGCGCCGAAGCCTACAGCCTGGTCATAGATGCCCATAGCGTATTCCACACCGCTCACTTTGCCCAGAGCAGGATAGTTTTCCACCTCCGGTGTATTGATAATCTGGCCACCGTGAACATTTGCCTCAAAAGTGATTGTGTTCAGACCGGCGCGCTGGCCGTAAATAGCCGCTGACAGGCCGGCAGGACCTGCGCCGATGATAGCGATATCGTAAATCATATTTTCCTCCGTATATAGTATTCCAGTTTCATAATAATTTTTATACAGGTATTATACATAAATAATTATAACAGAAGCGGTGACAAAATCACAGTCTGAAAAAATGAAAAACTTCTGTTATTTCTGTGAAAATCACAGTTTTTTCACTAAAAAGGGATATATTGGCTGCCGCAGGGGAAATAATTGCTGTACAGAGCATGGCGGTGTCAGCCTGTGTCCTGATTTTACATTTATTTTGCCCCGGATAGCGTATAATAACCGGAAAAGATAAAGGAGAGTTTTTGTGAATATACTGGTTACCCTGAACAGCGGATATATACCCGTGCTGTCTGTAATGCTGAAAAGTCTGCTGATAGCAGACAGAAAAAATACTTTTGATGTGTATGTGATGAACTCTGCCCTGACGGCGGAGGAGTTTGACTATGTGAACAATTATCTGTCCAGCGACAGGCTTAAGCTGATTGATATAAAAATCGATAACACCATGCTGGCAGATGCTCCTGTCACCGACCGCTATCCGCTGGAGATGTATTACCGCATTTTTGCAGCCAGCTTCCTGCCGGAAAATGTGGACAGGGTTCTGTATCTGGACCCGGACCTGGTGGTACTGAAACCGTTGGACCAATTGTATAACATGGACCTGGGGGAATATTACTTTGCCGCCGCCAGCCATGTGGGCAACATACTGACAAAGGTGAACAACCTGCGCCTGAATACTGAGGACAACGCTCCATACATCAACAGCGGTGTCATGCTGATGAATATAGCACTGCTGCGTCGACAGCAGGACTGCAGGCGTGTGCTGGAGTATATAGAAAAGTATAAAGCCTTTCTGCTGCTGCCGGACCAGGATGTAATCAGCGCTCTTTACAGCGACAAAATACTGAAAATAGACCCGTTGATATACAATATGACCGACAAGCTGATGGTACATCCTGATGCAGTGGACAGAGGCGTGAATATGGCCTGGGTGGCAGAAAACACCGCCATAATACATTTTTGTGGCAGAAACAAACCCTGGAAGGACAGCTATACAGGCCCCTTGGGATATATTTACCATCATATTTCGGCACAAAAGCTGGAGGAATAATTGAAATGCCGGGTCAGTGAAGGTAAAACGGTTGCACTGCGTCATATTAATCTGTTTTGCTATTCATTCCACTTAATATTGAAAATCAGACTGCAAAATCAATAAAAACGGTAAATATAAATCACTGTCATTATGAGCGCAGCAAGCAACCCGTTGTAAAGGAAAGCAGTTACTGATATAAAACAGCCACGGGATGGTAAACCGTCCTGTACATAAATTTTGTTTTTACACACAAAAACACCCACCGCATGCGGTGGGTGTTTGCTGTATAAAATTATTTTGTACGAATCTGTGCGCCGGCTGTATATTCCAGACATCTTGTAACTGTATTTGCCACTTTTTCGATTTCATCTGAAGTGAGTGTCTTTGTATCAGAGCCGATAACCAGACGGATTGTAACAGATTTTTTGCCTTCCGGCACCTGTTTGCCTTTGTATTCGTCAACGAAAGAAGCAGATTTAATCAGTTTTTCTGATTTTGCTTTTTTCATAATTTCAGCGTAGATTTTTTCCCATTTTGTTTCTGTGTCGAACAGCAGGGAGATATCGTAATTGTTTTCCGGGAATTCAGGCAGGTGCTTGAATTCGTTTGTTCTGGATTTCAGTGGAGTCAGTGCGTAGAAGTCCAGTTCAAACAGAACTGCGGACAGGTTTTTGATACCGCATGCCATGGATGCTTTTTTAGCCAGCAGACCCATGTTGCCCACCAGTTTGTCACCAACATAGATGTTGAGCCATACTGTGTTGTCAGCCCATACAGGTTTTACATCACGGCGGAAAGTAAAGCCTTCCATATGTGTGTATCTTGGCATCATTTCGATAACGCCTTTTGCCTTGCGGAACAGTGCTGTAACATCAGAAACTGTGGCTGCAAAGGCACCGCCGATGCTCTTTGTAAAGTATGGGATTTTTTCTTTTTCGTCGTATGTGCTTCTGTAATCTCTGTCCTGGAAAATCTGTGCTTCTTCAAAAATGCCGAATTCGCTGTAGAAACGTTCGTTTTTAACAACAGCATCACAGATGTTTGGAAGAATTGAGCCTTTTACAAATTTTTCAGTTGGTGATGGAGGTGTAGACAGTTTCAGCAGGCAGGATGTATCGCCCAGGATAGCTTCTGCTGTTTTGTCTGTCATCCAAGGATATGTGAACACTTCCTGCATATTGCAGCGGAATGCCAGATATTCTTTGATTCTTCTGGACAGGTCGAATACAGGCTGGTTGATTGCAGCGTCAAATGTTGTGGTGATTTTTGTAGCCTGGATATTGTCGTAACCGAATACTCTGGCCACTTCTTCCATAATGTCAGCTCTTTCGGAAATATCACCTGTAGCGCGCCATGATGGAACTTTTACATTCAGGTTGTCGCCGTCGATTGTAACGCCGAAGCCCATGCGTGTCAGCTTGTTTTCGATGTATTCGTTGGAGAATCTCTGGCCCAGACGTCTTTCCAGCCAGTCAAGGCTTACATCGATTACAGGTTTTTCAATTGGTGTAGGATACAGGTCCACATAACCTGTTACCTTCATTTCAGGATATAATTCTGTAAACAGTTCCATAGCCATATCCACACCCAGTGCTGCTCTTTCAGGGTCGATGGCTTTTTCATATCTGGAAGAAGCATCTGTACGCACATCATAGCGCTGGGATGTTCTTCTTACGCCCATTGATTCAAAGTTTGCCATTTCCAGCAGAACTTCAGTTGTTTCAGGCAGGATGGAGTCTTTTGCGCCGCCCATTACGCCGGCCAGACCTACAGGGCCTTCAGCATCAGCGATAACCAGGTCGTCAGTGTCCAGCTTCAGTTCTTCGCCGTTGAGCAGTTTCAGAACTTCGCCAGGCTGAGCGTTTCTTGCGGAGATAAAGTCAACAATGTGGTTCAGGTCATATGCGTGGGATGGCTGACCTGATGCCAGCATTACATAGTTTGTGATGTCAACCAGAGCGTTGATTGGTCTCTGGCCCACTCTCCACAGACGGGTCTGCATTTTGAATGGAGATGGTTTTACATATACGTTTTCGATTTTTGTAGCTGTGAAACGGCGGCATCTTTCAGCGTTGCCGATTCTAACATCCACATTGCCTTCCACCTGTGGTACATAAGGTTTGATTTCAACCAGTGGCAGGTCATACAGAGTAGCGATTTCTCTGGCGATACCGTAGTGGCCCCACAGGTCAGGACGGTTTGTCATAGATTTGTTGTCGATTTCCAGAATCATATCGTCCATGTCCAGTGCTTTTGCCACACTGTCACCTGCCTGGCATTCAAATGCATTCAGGTTCATGATTTCGTGTTCGCCGCATGGCAGCAGGTCTTCCAGACCAATTTCTGTGGAAGCACAAATCATGCCGTAGCTTTCCACGCCGCGCAGTTTGGAAACTTTGATTTCCACAGGTTCGCCTTCGCCATGCCATTTTACAAATGTGCCAGGCAGAGCTACAACAACCTTCTGGTCAGCTTCCAGGTTGCTGCCGCCGCAAACGATTTCTTTTATTTCACCGCCACCGATGTCTGTTCTGCAGATGCGCAGTTTGTCAGCATTTGGGTGAGGCAGTACTTCTTTGATAACGCCCACTACCAGACCGTCAAACTTTTTGCCCAGGTCCTCAACATCTTCTACTTCTACTGTAGACATTGTCAGGTCATAAGCCAGTCTTTTCAGGTCCATGTCTTCAGGCAGTTTTACATAATCTTTAATCCAGTTCAGTGATACTTTCATTTCTAACTACCTCCTTAACGGAACTGTTCCAGGAATCTCAGGTCAGCAGAGTTGAACAGACGCACGTCATCCACGCCGTAGCGCATCATAACAAGTCTGTCCAGACCGATGTTTACATAGAAACCTGTGTATTCGTCAGGGTCCAGACCTGCGGCACGCAGTACATTTGGATGAGGTGTGCCGCCCGGCATAACTTCAATCCAGCCCACATGTTTACATACGCTGCAGCCTTTGCCGCCGCAAACCAGACATTCCATATCAATTTCATAACCAGGTTCAACGAATGGGAAGAAACCGGAACGCATTCTGATTTTAACTTCTCTGCCGAATACTTTGGACAGGATAGTCTGAATCATAACTTTACCGGCTGTGAATGTGAAGTCTTTGTCCACGATAAGTGCTTCGTACTGATAGAAAGCTCTTTCGTGACGGGCGTCAGTAGTTTCGTTGCGGTATACACGGCCCGGATAAACAAAGCGGTATGGTGGTTTGTGGCTCTGCAGGTAGCGTACGCTGTCGCCTGTCAGATGAGGGCGCAGACACAGCTTGTCCCATGCTTCGCCTTTGTCGTGACCTTCAATCCAGTATGTGTCCATGCTTTCTCTTGCAGGGTGGTTTGGAGGGAAGTTCAGGTTGTCGAATGAATAATATTCACTGGAAATATCAGTAGCTTCGAAAACTTCAAATCCCAGTGAACGGAATGCATCATTCAGGTCATAGCACATCTGAATGATAGGGTGCAGACCGCCGCTCATAGGTGGCAGACCAGGTACAGACCAGTCAAAATCAGCAGAAACTTCGCTTGCTTTCAGTTTCAGTTCTTCTCTTCTGGCGTCAATCAGGTTACTCAGCTCTGTTTTTACCTTGTTTACAAGCTGGCCTGCTGCCGGACGCTCTTCTTTAGGTAATTTGGACATTTCTTTCATAAGCAGGGTTACAGTGCCCTGTTTACCCAGCAGGCTGCCCTTGATTTCCTGCAGTTCAGCCTCAGTTTTCGCACCGTTAATCCGAGGAATACCGTCACGAAGCAAGGCTTCCAGTTTTTCTTTCATATATAGTTCCTCCGCTTTTTCAGAGCCTGTCTGCTGAGCACCGTCATCCCTCTCTCTCAAAGAAAACAGCCCGGCTTGTCCGGAGCATTCAGTCCCTGTTAATTAAAAAAGAAAATACTTTATGTATTCTATTATTATACAATTCTGTATGTTGATTGTCAATTAATAGACATACATATTATTCATTTATTTATACATTCACTCTGGTGTAAACACCGGGATTTTATGTAAAAAAATACCCCTTTCCTGTCATAAAAAGTCACAGCACACAATACTGTGTTTTTTTACTTGAATTAATCATACTTTTACTGTACAATAGTAATAGTAAAAAAGGAGGATGTAGGATGAGCGAAACTACTATTTTTTCTATATATAGCGAAAAAGATGAAGAAATCAGACAGATTCTTAAGGAAGTGTATGATGCTTTGAAGGAAAAAGGATACAACCCTATCAACCAGATAGTGGGTTACATTCTGTCAGAAGACCCTACCTACATCACTACACACCAGGGAGCGAGAAACAAAATCAGAAAGCTGGACAGAGATGATATTCTGCAGAGCCTTCTGAAAAATTACCTTGCATAAACTCCCTGAATAAATTCAAGGAGGTATTGCCCGATGGACACACCATTGACTTACAAAGGTTTACCGCTTGTGCGCAGCAAAGATGAATTTTACTACGGCAACCCAAATGAAAAGGTTATAGTTTATCTCAAAGTTCTCAGCACAAAGCAGGTAGGTAATCAGACAGTATCTGACAAGATACATGTTTCTTTAATTTCTACTGACACCACACTGGACCCTATCCGGCGTATGATTAAACAGGGCGTGAAAAACGGCCTGTACAGCGCACTGGATGTAGGCGCAGTATGGCTTCAGAGCGAATTGAACAAATAATTGAATTTACAACAAAAGCGGAGGATTATCTTCCGCTTTTTTGTTTGCATAAAAAAACACCCCTGCTGTAAAAGACAGGGGTGAGTTGTGTTTGTATTGCAGTTTATTCGGCTGAATAATATGGTGACCCCGGAACATAAGGACTGGCAGGGTTGTATACAGTGTGGGTAATCAGATACTCCAGCCACTGTTTGTAGCCTGTAGGTGTCAGGTGGTAACCGTCCGCCCGGGCGATTTCATCGCGGAGATAGCCCTCGCTGTTTTTGAAAACATCATACAGATTTATCAGAGCACAGTCTTTTTCGTTGCACATGGTGGCCAGCAGCAGGTTTGACTGGTAAATCCTGTCAAAGGACAGCCTTGGTTCGCTGGTGGCTTTTTCCACTGTGGTAGGGGTAATGGTGGTCACATAAATCAGTGTGTTTGGTGACACAGAACGGATTTTGTCTATGAGCTGGGCGTAGCTGTCCACAAAAGCATCCGGTTCCATAGCCATCAGGGCGTTTGTGCCCAGTGTGATGTATATTTTGCCCGGCTGGCGCTGCTCGATAGTGGCCCACACATCTACCGGACCTTCGCCGGCGTCAACCATGGCACCCGGTGCCAGGAAGGTGCGGGGAGTAGTACCCTGCTGTGTAAGGTAAACTGCCGCGGAGTTTTTCAGTGAAAGGGACTGGTTATAAAATTTGAAGCCGTCGGCCAGACTGTCCCCCATAAACACTGCATCGTCAAAGTAACTGATGTCCACACGGCCGTTTTCAGTTACCCGCAGCACATCGATATCCGGGTTGATAACAGCGCTGTCCAGGTCGGTGGCAAAAGGACCGAAGATGTAGTTATTCTGTGGAGTAATCACTGTTTCTGTCTGCATGCCGGAATTATCCAGCAGCGGTATCGGTTCATCTTCCCGGGTGAACAGTTCTATCACTTTTACTATGGCAAAGGAAACCACCAGTATAAATAATGCTATAGTTGCATACATAGCCATGTATCTGGCTTTCTGCTGTTTTCTTCGTCTGCTGCGTGCATCAGCAGGTGCTTTGTATTTGGCCACAGGCTCACCTCTCTCAGTCTTTATATGTAAATCTGTATTTTTCTGACATTTAATTATAATATATCCCCGGCGGCTTTTCAAGTAAAACGGTGCCGGCAGAGTAAGTTTATATAGATTATAGCCAGTAATTCTGATAAAAATATGATATTTTTCCTTTTATGGAATGTAAGCTTATAATTATGCTACTGGATTGCCCCACAGCCGGTAAAATATATGACAGCTGTTTATATTATAATCCTGACGGCGTGATTACAGTACCCTGCCCCTGTCAATAATCAGTAAAAAACAGAGGTGAATATGACAGGAAGAAAAGCTTTTTTTATTACATTTGTGACCACACTTTCCCTTATGATGACAGCTTACGGATTGCTTTATCTTGTGGTGGACCACCGTGTCACAGAAACCGATACTCCCCAGCAGGGCATAGCCGTGGCACAGCCCGGCGTGCATGACACGCGCAATCTGATGGTGTGTGTAGGGGACGAGGACTGCCGTTTTTTCTTTGTGTTCCGCTTCAATGCACCACAAAGCAAAATCAGCGTAGTATCCATATCCCCTTCCTACAAATACTCCTCCACCGGCCACAGCCTGGATACCAGCATGGAAAAAGCCGGTATACTGCAGTGTGTCATGGATACCAAGCAGGAGTTTGGCATAGAGATAGACAATTACCTGTGCTGCTCATGGGAGGAAATGCGCACTATTATCCAGGATTTTACTGATTTCGGAATTGACCAGCTGGGCGAAAATCTGCCGCTCCCCATAAAAAAGCTGTTGCTGAAAAGTGCGGAAAAACTGGACTCTGACAGTCTGATAAATGCCCTGGAAAAGCGGAACGCCTTTCTGGACAATGAACTGGGACTGGCTTTTCTCAATGAATGTGCCTATCTGTTGCTGTATGCCAACGGCGAAAACCTGGACGAATATGCCGGTAAACGCCTGAAAGACTGCTACAGCCTGCTGGATACCAATATCAACACCCGGTCGCTGAAAGATTACCGGCGTATCGTCAGGTTTCTGGACCCTGCTGTGACAGAATATGTACGAGAGGTGATTATAGCCGGAGACACCGATGCCGCCGCCAAAGCCAGTCGTGCGTTTCTGGAATAGCCCCGTACAGACAGCACAGGATTATATTTCTGTGGCTTGCTATATTTTTATCATAAAAAAACCACGGCCCGGCCGTGGTTTTTATTGTTCAGTATTAAATTAGAAGTTTGCTTTTTTGATTTCGAAGTGAGCCTGTGGATGAGCACATACAGGGCACATAGCTGGAGCTTTTTTGCCAACATGCACATGACCGCAGTTTGCACAGTACCAAACAACCTGTTCGTCTTTTTCGAATACTTTGCCGCCTTCCAGGTTAGCCAGCAGTTTCAGGTATCTTTCTTCGTGGTCTTTTTCGATTTTACCTACTGCTTCAAACAGGTAAGCGATTTTTGTAAAGCCTTCTTCTTTAGCTTCTTCAGCCATTCTTTTGTACATATCTGTGTGTTCGTAGTTTTCGCCTGCAGCAGCATCTTTCAGGTTTTCTACTGTTGATGGGATTTCATCATTGTGCAGCAGTTTGAACCACAGTTTTGCGTGTTCTTTTTCGTTGTTAGCTGTTTCCAGGAACAGGTCTGCAATCTGGTTGTAGCCTTCTTTTTTAGCTTTTGAAGCGTAGTATGTGTATTTGTTTCTTGCCTGGCTTTCGCCTGCGAATGCTTCCATCAGGTTAGCTTCTGTTTTTGTGCCTTTTAAATTCATAATAATCCTCCTGAGATTTGTTTACATTTATTATTACCGGTTTTGTTTTATTATTGCCGGTTTGTTACTTTTTTCAGACATTCTTCACACACCCCATCAAACATTATCTGGTGTGCATTGATTTTTCTGCCGCCCAGTCCCTGTGCCATATCGTTTATCTGCTCCAGATAAGGAATGTCCAGGTCACACATTTCGCCGCATTCTGTGCATATAAAATGGTAATGAGGATGGAGATTGTGGTCAAATCTGTCTGCAGAACCAGATACCTTCACTCTTGCCAGCATGTTTAAATCCACCAGCTTGTTCAGGTTTCTGTACACTGTTGTTCGGCTTATCTGCGGATATTTATCCCTGATATAGTCGTAAACATCGTCTGCAGTGGGGTGATTTGCCAGCCGTATCACAGCGTCCAGAGTCATTGCTTTCTGAAAAGTATTTCTCTGTTGCATTTATAAACCCCCTTGTTTTGTCTTTAATGATATAATATACCATTAACGATAAAATGTCAACAGATATTTTGTAAAAATTATATACAAATTTCAGGAAATTTTTTTGTACGAGTATTACATATTATCCAAAGCCCGCGCCAGCCCCTGTGCAAAAGCTGCGGCAGAGTTTTTTGCCCGGGTCAGTGTGGACCCGTGTGTGCCTATTTCCACCAGTATACTGCCTGTTGTCAGCTGCTGATTGTAATTGCGGTAGTCAAACAGCACCGGTCGCGCCATACCCGGGTACAGCCCGGCCACAGAATTCTGCACCATGGTGGCAAATTTCAGGTTTTCGCGGTAGTTGGGCATGTTCATATATCCGTTGTCCCGTCCGCTGATTATCATTATCTGGGCGTATTCCGTGCCGTTTATGGTCACCACGGGCGCTATTATGCTGCCGTTTCTTTCCACAGCATCTCGGTGTATATCCAGCACTATTTTTATGGATGGGTACTGCCGCAGATATTTTTCCACTGTCTCCTTGCTGTTGTCATAGCTGCCGTTGTAGGAAGGATAATCGTGGAGAGTGGTGTCCTGCAGTGTATTGTATCCCAGACTGTTGAGAGTATCTGCCATCACCTTGCCCACAGCTGTCATGTTTTTTGTATTGTCAGTGCTGCGGAAAGCATAATTTTCGTCATAGCTGTCGGTTGCCATAGGGATGTAGCTTTCGGTGGCATGGGTGTGCATTATCAGTATCTGCGGCTGGGAGGAATTTTTTTCCACAGTAAACCCCACCGGGCTGAGCATTATACTTTTTACATCCCGCGCTGACATATGAGTCAGGTTTTTCACGTAGCACCTGTCCTTTTTCAGCACAATATCACTTTCTGTGGAGGAAAAGAATTCTTTTATTACATTATAATAAGGGCTTATTTCTTCTGACTGTGCCGGTGCCTGTACAGGGGTATCGGACAGGAAATCCTTTATGGTCATACCCCGGAAAGGGTTGTACCGGGAATCACTGCCGGTTTCCAGTGTGTGCATGCCGGCGTTTTTCATATAATCCAGCGCCCGGGCTGGCTGCAGACACCCTACAGCAAACCCCGTCCACCGGCTGTAACAGACCAGAAAGGCCACTGCAGGCAGGAAAACCAGCATTTTGTACAAAAAAGTGCCATGTTTTTGCAAAAAATTCACCACCAAAATCAATATCTTACCTTTAAATTTATGAAAAACCGTGCTATAATATAACAGTTAAAGCATGACTCGTGGCGATTTTATAAAATGTAAAAAAAATACTTGCAATTTATAAATAAAAATGGTATTATAATTAATACTGTCACAGTAAATAAAAGGAGGTGGGATCATGCCAAACATTAAATCTCAGAAGGATAGAGTTATCCAGGCTAAGAAAGAAAATCTTCGTAACAAAGCTGTGAAAAGTAACCTTAAAACAGTTATCAAGAAAGCAGACATTGCTTTAGCTGATGGTTCCGCTGACGCTGACAAGGCAGTTGTAGCAGCTGTTTCTACAATCGATAAAGCTCGTTCAAAGGGTATTCTTCACAAAAACACAGCAGCAAGAAAAATTTCTAAAATGATGAAAAAAGCAAACGCTGCTAAAGCTTAATTAAGATTGAGAATATTAACCGCCCATCAGGGCGGTTTTTGTTTATACTATCGCCGAATTTTCACAATTAGGTGATATTTTATACTCATAGGCAATATGAGATATAATAAAAGGAGAAAAATATGTTAGGTTCTATTATTATCGGCGCCATTGTAGGCGCTATCGCAGGCAATCTTATGCACACACACAACGGCCTGTTTATGAATATCATCATCGGTATTCTGGGTTCATCTGTGGGCCATTTCCTGTTTGGTCTTATCGGCTTCCATGCTTCCGGCCTGGCAGGTATCATTGTGGATGTTATCGGCGCATGCGTGGTAATTTCCCTGGCCAGAAAGATAGCGAGATAAAAGAACAATCCCGGGTTACGCTGTAGCCTGGGGTTTTGTTTTTCGCAGGGTGACAGTCTGCAAAAGCGTACGGGACGACGCCCTGCATCTTTCATAAGCATGTAAGGGGCGGATACCCACATCCGCTCGAAAACAAAATATTCGCACAGACAAAAACCCGGAGAGGGGTTCTCTCCGGGCATTTTTATGTACAGATTATCTCAGTGTTTCCTGGTATTCCTTGCTCAGTTCCATCATTGTCTGGAAAAATTTCAGGGCGTACTGACGGTATTCGTCCTCTGTGTTGTCTGCCACCTTCTGCAGTATGGCTTCCTCGCGTTTGCGGTCCAGTGTAGGCAGTCCGTTAGCTTTTTTGTACCGTGCCACCTGGGCAGACAGCTCCATTCTCTTTACAAACAGTGCCAGCATTTCGTCGTTGATTTCACTGATTTCTTTTCTGATAAGTTCAAGATTAAGTTCCATTTTTTATTTCTCCCAGAATTCTTCCAAAGTAATGTTGTTTTCCATAATGTATTTTGCCACTTCCCGGCCTACATATCGGTAATGCCATGGTTCGTATGCAATGCCGGTTATGCCCTCCTTGCCTTTGGGGTAGCGCAGGATAAAGCCGTACTCCGCACAATGCTCATACAGCCAGGCAAAGTGGGCTGTGTTTTCAAATTCCTGTGTAAGGTCGTTGTTTTCGTTGTACCAGGTGGAGGAAACAATATCCGCCACAAGCCCCAGATTGTGTTCACTGGTGCCGGGCGGTGCCACCCATTTGGCCGCTTCGGTTTCTGCAGCGGACTGGGTGTAGCCTGAATTTATATATTGGTTCACTTTCCTGTTGTACAGTCCCCTCTGATACTCTATGGTGCGGTAGGTGGACACCAGATACATAGGGTATCCGGCGGCGGCCGCATCGTTCAGCATAGCCTCCAGTTTATCCGCCACGCGCACATCAAACAGCTTGCCGCTGTCCTGTCCGTTGTATGTAACACTGCGTGTTTCCACCACATGGTCACTGGTCAGCGGATTTGCCCGGTTTACCAGCAGGGTGTATTCATTTTTTGCAGGTTTTTGGGGCTGTGGTGCTTCCGGCTGTACAGTCCCGGACGACCGCCGTGGCTGTGATGACGACGGCATGTCAGGTATGCCTGCACCGGTGATAAGCATAAACCGGCCGCGTATGCTGAATACTGTCAGCACCCGGAAAGCGGCAACAGCCAGCCTGTGTATGCCAGCCTTGCCCCTGGTTTTTCTTTTAGCCATAATATCTCCTTATTCCAGCTGTCCCAGGCAGTACATCACCAGTGATGCACCTGTGACAGCCGCAGTTTCACAGCGCAGTATGCGTGCGCCCAGCACAATGTTTACCGCGCCTTTTTCTACCATCCGGGCTGCTTCCTTTTCGCTGAAGCCCCCCTCGCTGCCGATGACGACAGCCACATTTTTGCATGCAGAAAAGTCTATTCCACTCAGCTTTTCCCGGCCGCGTTCATAAAACAGTATCACCTTGTCGTAGCTTTCCAGCTGTGGCAAAATTTCTTTGAATGTAGCGGTTTTTTCCACAGTCATAGGCGCGCTGCGGCCGGACTGTTTGCAGGCTTCATCAGATATTTTCTGCAGACGGGTAATTTTGTTATCATCCTTTTTGCTTTTCTGTGCCACACAGTATTCGCTGACAAAAGGTACCAGCCTGGCAGCGCCCAGCTCACACATTTTCTGTGTGATAAACTCCAGCTTATCGGCCTTTGGCAGCGCCATATATACCGTCAGGTTTACAGTGGGTTCTGCCGGGTTCTTTTCTTTTGAAAGCACTTCAAAAGTTATACTGTCCTTGCCGATTTCCTGTGCCACGGCGGTGTAGTCGTAACCGGTTTTGTCGGTGAGGACAACAGTGTCACCGGGCTTTATGCGCATCACCTTTATAAGATGGGCGGCCTCTGCGCCGTCAACAACGGCGGTGGTGTTATTCAGTTGTGATAAAAAATATCTGTGAGCCATAAAATATAACTTTATATTTATTGTTCGCAATCTCTTGCGGCACTTTGTGCGACAAAGTGCCCAAAACGTGGGGCGTTGCGATTCGCCCCACACCCCTAACGCGTAGAAGGTGTGCGCGTCACTATTGCCTCCAAAAAATGCTGCGCATTTTCAAATCGGCAACTTAACGTCACGCGCTTATACCTAAATCGGGAGGCGTGCTGCGCCCTCCCGATACCCACCCTGCTGTAACCGCTCTGTTACAAAGCATAGGGTTGTCGATTTTTAATAAACGAATTAATGTGTAGCCTCGATGCACACCCATCCGTTCTTTTCGTGTACTTTTCTGATGCTGAAGCCCAGGTTTTCCAGACAGGCCACAACCTCGTCCTTTCTTGTGTCAATGATGCCGCTGGTGATGTACAGTCCGTTTTCTGCCAGGAACTGCGGAATAACCTCGCTGAGCATCATAATGGAGTTTGCCACTATGTTTGCCACCACTATGTCATATTTGCCGGTGGCCTCTTTTGCCAGGTCGCCCACTTTGATGGTGAATTTATCTGCCACGCCGTTCAGCTCTGCGTTTTCGATGGCTACCTTTACAGCTGTAGGGTCGATGTCCACACCCTCTACATCATCTGCGCCCAGCAAAATGGCACCTATGCCCAGAATACCGCTGCCTGTACCTACATCCAGCACTCTTTCGCCGCCTTTGATTTCGCGGTCCAGCACTTCCAGACAGAGATATGTGGTTTCATGTGTGCCTGTGCCGAATGCCATACCCGGGTCCAGCTTCAGCACCTTGCGGTCTGTTTCGTAATTTTCCCATGAAGGGCACACAGCCAGATTTTTACCGATATCCATCGGATGGTAATATTTCTTCCAGCCTGTTTCCCAGTCTTCCTGATTGATGTACACTATTTCGCATCTGTATGTAACGCCCAGCTCATCCAGCCTGCTTTCCAGAGTAAGGCGTGCGTTCTGTGCGTCCAGCTCAGGTGAGATATAGTGATGCACTACTATTTCGTTTCTGTCTTTTTCCAGCAGGTCTGCCTCTATCAGGTCCACATGAGCTATTTCCTCCACCTGCCATTCCAGGTCGGAATAATCCTCTATCTGCACGCCCATAGGGCATACTTCGGCAGAAACAAAGTCAAAAACATCTTCAAATTTTTTATCTGTAATAATTTTAATATCTGTCCACTGCATATATTTTTCTCCTTTTGAAGCTGAAACTGTGCTGTTTCAGTTATCAGATGTATAAACAATATGATTATATCATAAAATAACAGTTTTTCATAGGGAAAACTGTTATATACATCCGGCAAACACAGTGCAAAAAAAGTATAATAGATACAATTTTAATGTTTACTATACCAACACAGGTGTGCTATAATCAATATATATGTGAAAAATACAAATTGTTTGATAAAGAGGTAAAAACTATGCTGAAAAGTGAAGGTATTTACAATGCCGTTATGAAGGGCGAATACGACGGTCTGCTGACAGAGTGTTATGGCGCAGACAGACTGGAGTACAACAGAAAACGCTATGAAGAAGCACTGGGCGTGTGGAGCCGGATTTACGGCAGAGCAAGAAAAGCCACTGTTTATTCCGTTCCTTACAGCGTACTGCTGGCCGGTGACGGCGCTGATGTGTCCATTCCTACAGACCTGGATATGATAGTAGTTGCCGCTGACAACTACACAAATATTTCCCGTGTGCGCTGCAGAAACTACCTGGGTGAAGACAATGTAGACCTGTACCAGCACGGACCATACGGCGACGAAGGCGGTTTTGTAATCGGCGTTGTGCGCGGCGTACAGCAAGGCTTTCTGCACTACGGTCACCGCAGAATGAAATCTGTGGATATGTACATTGATGCAGACACACTGCCTGGCCAGGGTCTGGACGATGCCAACCATCTGGCTATGGCTGTGGCATATATTATCAATGACTTGTGCTACATGGGCGAAAAGCTGAGCGAAAAAGAGCTGGCACAGATTGTGCAGTACGCACTGGCAAACCATGTGATGATGGACAACTACGCCACAGACACATATGCTTCGCTGAGAGGCAAGGCTGTGACAGGCGATTTCACCAATGCAGATGCAGAAATAATCACAGAAATCGAGGCTGATATGCTGGATTGTTCTGTATATACAGTAAATATCGGCACTACAGATGTGAACATTGATGATGACGAAGTGGACCCACGCCTGGACGCTTTCCTGGCCAAACTGGGCAAGGATGTGGAAGAACTCAGTGAAAAAGAATTCTACACTCTCCTGGGAGAAATGGCTGATGTGGACAAAGAAGCCAGCCTGTTCCTGATGGATTATTACACACAGGAAAACTTCGGCAGAATTTACGCTGCAAACGCTGTGGACGGCATGGGCAGCCCATCTGTGGAAGCTACAGCAGAAATCGAAAAAGAATCTGTAGGCGGTGCTGCTACTATTTACCGCTGCAAAGTAAACAAACCGTACTGGATGGTGCTGTGCTGTGTAGCTGAAGCTGCAAAAGAAGCGTTTACAGCCACTATGGAAAAACTGTACGGCCCAGGCTGTGTGGTACCGGTAAACAAAGCTGTTGCCGGCGCGCGCAGAGTAATTGACTGATAACAGTCCATAAACCAAAACAATAAACCGGGATAAAAATCCCGGTTTTATTTTTTATAAAAGGCTTTGGAAGAATAGTGGCAGTAACCGGAGTGAGCCGAACAAGCTCTTTTTATGTGATAACAGAAATTAAAATGGCAGTCTGTCAATTGGTGCTCTCCTGTTTCCTGCTGTTGATACACTGCGCTGTCCGCAAAATCACAGTTGTTATTTCGCCGATGTAATGCTATACTGTGAATATATTATAATCGGTGAATATTTTAAAAGGAGATATATTATGATTCGTTTTGAATGTGACTACGCTGAAGGCGCTCTGCCTGAAATACTGGACCTGCTGGTAAAGACAAATTTTGACCAGACACCGGGCTACAGCACAGATGTTTACTGTGACAAAGCCAGGGAATATATCCGCCAGGAATGTGCCGCACCGGATGCAGATGTGCATTTTCTTGTGGGCGGCACTCAGGCCAACAAAACCGTTATCCAGTCCATTCTGCGTGCCCACCAGGGCGCACTGTGCGCTGCCACTGGCCATATCAATGTCCATGAAAGCGGCACTATTGAAGCCGGCGGTCACAAAGTGCTGACACTGCCCAGCGATGACGGCAAAATCACAGCACAGCAGGTAAAGGATTACCTTCACGGCCATTACACTGACCCTACCATGGAACACACAGTGCAGCCGGGTATAGTTTATGTTTCCAACCCTACAGAAAACGGCACAATGTATACAAAAGCCGAGCTGGAGGCAATCAGAGCGGTGTGCGATGAATACGATATTCCTCTGTTCCTGGACGGCGCCCGTATGGGTTATGGTCTGGCTGCTCCCGGCAATGACCTGACACTGGCTGACTATGCCCGTATCTGCAATGTTTTCTACATAGGCGCTACAAAGGTGGGTGCTCTGTTCGGCGAAGCAGTGGTTATCAATGACAGCCGCCTGAAAAAAGACTTCCGTTACCATATCAAACAGAACGGCGGTCTGCTGGCAAAGGGCAGACTGCTGGGCGTACAGTTTATCGGCCTGTTTGATGAAAGAAAGCTGTATTACAAAGTGTCACAGCACGCCATCGACCTGGCTATGAAAATCAGAAAAGGCTTTGAGGAAGCCGGATGTGCTTTCAGATACAATTCCCCTACAAACCAGCAGTTCCCTGTGCTGGAAAACAGCCTGATGGAAAAACTGGCTGAAAAATATGCTTTCAGTTTCTGGGAAAAAGCAGACGAAAATCACACTGTAGTGCGCTTCTGCACCAGCTGGGCCACAAAGGAAGAAAATGTGGATACACTGATTGCTGACCTGAAACAGCTGACAAAATAATACATATATAAACTGCGGTGGATTTCTGCCGCAGTTTTTCATTACAGCAAAAATCCCGGGTATGCCGCATTACCCGGGATTTCTGTAATTTTCGAAACAAATTTTCCAATTACTGCATTTGATGTATGACACTATCTGTTAACAACAGTTCTTCAAAAGCTCTGAATTCTGTTTTTTTATGAGCTTAATCTGAAGATAGGCCAAGAATATAGTCCGTGGACACCTTGAATGTTTCTGCAATTCCAATAAGGGCGTCGCTGTTAATGGTTGAAGTTTTGCCGGATATAATTCGGCTTACCTGAGAAGCTGACAACCCGATTTTTTCAGCCAGTTCTTTCTGTGAAATGCCGTAATCTTTGCATAGAGCAGCAATTCGCTGCCCCGGTGTATCTTTTTTGATAGATTTCATGGATGCACCCCTCCTTTAGCTTGGAAAATTTATAGTTAACGATTATTCAGCATCTGGATTGACTTGGTCTTTATAACGAGGTGAAAGAATAATCGGTGCTGCTTTGAATTCTTTTGAACCAACTAAATCTCTTGCGTATCCAACGCCATTGATTTCCAATAATCCAATAAATTTATCGGCTTCTTCACACGAGTAAGTAAAACTCTCTTTGGTTCTGTTAGTTTCTGGTAGCAAATCAGTATATGAAATAGTACCCGCAGTATCGGTTGCAACAGTTTTCATTTTTGGCAGATTTGCACACATTTCTAACAATTCATCTTTGTGTTGCAACACTTTTTCTTTTACAAACAAATAAAAATTATGTTCAGTAAGAGAGGAAGCACCTTTTGTAAAAGCAATTTCATCATATTTATATCCATATGCCTTTTCAAATTCTTTGTAGTTTTCATTAGGATACTTTGTATCTAAATAACAATCTTCAAGCATTGAAGATAATTTTCTTGAAAATTTAATATAATCTCTTCTTGATAGCATAATTATTCCTCCAATTGGTTTGTTAACTTCAAGTTTTTCTTTCTGTCCAAGTCCCCGATAGCTTAGAAGTTAACGGTTATTCTGCATCTGGATTGACTTGGTCTTTGTATTCATACATTAAATTAATAGGAGCTGCTTGAAAATTATCAGTTCCTACCATATCTTTAGGGTAACCTATCTCATTGATTGATAGCATACCAATGAATTTGTCTGCATGCATACAATATTGTTTTAATGAAAATAGTGTTGTTTTTTTATCAGGCAATAAATCTGTATATGCAATAGTTCCTGCTGTTCCTGTTACTATCGTTTTTAATTTAGGCAAACTCTTACATATATCCAAAAGTTCTTGTTTGTGGTTTAAAGTTTTTTCTTTGTGAAAAATATAAGTGTTTCCTTTTGTTAAAGAACTACGTCCACTGGAGAAGTCAACTTCATTCTCATTTAAATTAAGATCTTTTTCTATATCTATTGCTGGTTTATCCGGATATTCTATAGCTAAAAAGCAATCTTTTAAAATAGCGGTTACTGTTCTTGCAAACTGTATATATTCTTTTTCTGGCATCATAATTATCGTTCTCCTTTTACTTGTTAACTCCTAATTTTTCTTTCTGATTTCACTTCTACATCATTATACTACGAAATTGTAAAAATACAATTATCAAGGTGTATACTTCAACCAAATGCAATTCTGGCAAGGAATCCGGGGCTGAATTTTTCAGTACCACATTTTACCTACAATTCAACGCAGCTTATCTTGTCCGCAACTTCAGCGGGTCTTGGTGATGGTGGTGTTTTGAAGATTATTGCATATTATCCGCACTGGATTGGGTAAAGCATATTGATAAACAATAAAAGAACGAACAGATACAAGGGCGCACTTCTATACATAGTTCTGTGCCCTGTGCTGTGTGCTCTGCAAGGCTGACAGCACAGGTATCTGAATCCAGTGGATGTTGCGTCACTTCGTTCCGGGCAGGGGAACGGCTTATCTTGCGGCTATCCCATTTATGAACAAAACCACCACTAAAGTGGTAATATGTCATCCTGAGGAGTGTGCGACGAAGAATCGCATACACTGTGATTAGTGTTTTTCTTGCCTCCCTCTGACGAGGGAGGTGGATTTTGCGTAGCAAAAGACGGTGGGAGAGACAGTATATTGCATTAATTGTTTTCTCTCCCTCAGTCACTTCGTGACAGCTCCCTCGTCAGAGGGAGCCAGGCAAGGTTTCTGCTTTTGTGTTTATACCCTGAAGGGCACGCGTGCGATTCTTCACTGCGTTCAGAATGACATCTCGCTTCGCTCGATGTTCAAGCTAAAGCTTTTTATCCCTCACCGGCATAGCCGGTGGTTATCTTATCTAAAGATTACAACAAAACCTCCGCATGATTTTCTCATGCGGAGGTTAACTGTTTTATGAGCCCCGTCTGCAGGGCCGCAGCTTTTTATTTTATCTGAATTATAATTATTTTTTACTGACTGCAGTTATTTTCCCTGTTATTTTCCATCCATTCTTTGCCATCAGTGAGACGGTTTACAACCATAGAGGCCACTGTGTCGCCACAGGCGTTGAGACAGGTGGCCGGCGGGTCTACAAGAAAACCGATAGTGGCTATCAGAGGAAATGCTTCCGGTGGGAAATTCATCAGGGAAACTATCAGCATTTCTCCCACCAGACCGCCGCCGGGTACACCGGACAGCACCACTCCGCTGAGTATGGCGATAACCACCGCCACAGCATATGTTTCAAAACCAGCAAATTCTTTGCCGAATATTCCGTACAGGAAAGCTATTTTCAATACCGCTGCCAGTACGCTGCCATCCATATGCATGGTGGCACCTATGGGCAGTACTATGCCGCTGATGTCCTTTGATACACCTATTCTGTCGGCCGCTTCAAAGTTTACAGGCAGTGTGGCTATACTGCTCTGTGTGGCCAACGATGTGATGGCCGGTGAGAGAATATTGCCGAAAAACGCTCTGACACCCTGCATACCGCCGGCAAACCAGGCATAAAGGGCAAATGCCGCAAAGAAATACACCACACACAGAGGATAGTACAGCAGCATGGCACGACCATAAGCACCTATCAGCTGAGGGCCGAACTCTCCCACCAGAGTGGCAAAATAAGCGCACAGTCCCACAGGGGCGTACAGCATAATCAGGTCCACCAGCTTCATCATCACCTGGCTGAGGGCAGACAGGCCACGGGCCACCATATTATCTTCACCCAGCAAACCTGTACAGTACCCGAACATAACCGCAAAAACTATCAGTGGCAGCATATTGCTGCGTGACAGCAGCAGACTGAAATCATCTACTGTCAGAGCATCCACTATCCGCTGTGACAGGGAAACGGTTTCTCCAGCCCGGCCTGCTTCCAGGGTAATATTTACCCCCTGTGCCGGAGGATATACTTTTACCATAATTATAATAATCACCGCAGCTATCAGCCCGGTAACAAGAAAAGTCAACAGCATGTAACCCAGGATTTTTCCCAGTCGCTTCATATTTGTCATATTCCCCACCGCAGAAGATATGGTGGCAAATACCAGCGGTACTACAGCGGTAAACATAAGGTTGAGAAAAATATCTCCCAGCGGAGTCAGCACCGCTGCCCTCTCTCCCATTACCAAGCCCAGAATGCTGCCCAGAATAATAGAACAGATAAGTATAATAGGAAAACGGTAATTTTTCCACAGATTGTTTTTAACCAAAATAATCAGCTCCCCTTTGTAAACAGTATGTTATTGTCTTTGTCCAGAGTTGTTCCAAGCCAGCCGTGCTCACACAGCATGGACAGCTGTTTTGTGTCGGACAAAGGGCAATATTTTACATTCCGGGGAATTTCCCTTTCTGTATTTAAAAATTCAGCTTCTTTTACAAATATGAAATGCGGTACCAGCTTATCCAGACCGCGCAGTGCTGTCAGCCGGTAGCCGTTTTCAAACAACCGCCCCATATCTGCATTTATATGCCGGGGAGAACAATGTACAACCCTGGCTTTTTTCAGTTTTGCCGCCTGCATAACCCACAGTCTGGCAAACCGCTGATATACCGGGCAATCACTGTATTCTTCACTCTGCCACACATAGCCAGCTACCAGCCAGTCGGCCGCATTCCACTCCAGCAGGTCACCCAGCTCCCAAGCGGCAGTAGTCTGCCGGAAATACGGGCTGTCTGCCGGTATCAGCCATGTGGCGGCTACCATATCATCACCGTGAAATATACCCCACATCTGTCCCTGTATCATTATCTCCATAATACCCTCTCCCCGTGTGGGATTGTAGTGGAGGAAATCATAATAGGAAAAACATTTTTTCGCCCGGGGAATTTCATTCCTGAACAGCCTGCGGACTGTAAATATTCTGTTGTCTGTTTTCATCAAATCACCTCGCCATAACCCAGTATATGCGGAGGTGGAATTTTGGTGAAAAATTCCCATGAAAATCCAAAAAATTTATGCTAAAATTTATTCACCAAATGGTCGACAGAGTCATATTCTCCGGTTGGGCGGCAGCCGGACCGGTGGCACAGGCACGGATATTACCTCTGTGAATTAACAATCTGTCAATTCTGCCGCAATGTATGGATTATGGGAGGTGTAAATATGAAAAGAGTAAAAGCAGCATGTATAATGCAGACATTAGTATTTATGCAAAAAAATGAACTTGGCTATGGCAGAGAACATATTCTTCAGTTGAACAAGCGCGAAATAGAGCACTACAAAGCAACTCTGGATAGAACAAAAACAAGATACCAGATTGTCAGCGAAGAAGAACAGGAAGACGGTTCCATTGTCGTTCATGTAAAAAAACAGTATAACGACAAAGCTGATGTAAGCGAATATTTTGATTAAAACAAAGCCCGCCGGGATAATCCCGGCGGGTGCTTTATTAAATAATCAAATTTCAAAATCTTCGGGCTGGTGAATTCGCACCTTAACATTTTTGATGCGGTTGTCCTCAACCTTCTGTACTGTGTAATGTAAAAATTCATCATCACAGCTGTCACCCTCTTCAGGGATTTTTTCCATTTTGTCCATCAGATAGCCGGACAGAGTGTAGTAGTCAGGAATGTTATTTTTCTTTGTATCCAGCAGCTGTTCATACAGTTCGTCCATGGATATTTCACCCAGGACTTCATAAGTGATGTCATCAATTTTAAACACGGTCTGTATTTCTTCATCGTGCTCATCCCATATATCACCAACCAGCTGTTCCAGAATATCCTCCAGCGTGATAATACCCAGCGTACCGCCGTACTCATCCATGACAACGGCCATGTGTACTTTTTCTTTCTGAAGCTGGTGCATTACATCGATAATTTTTTTCTTTGGCGGAATGTAAAGACAAGGTTTAACCAGGCTTTCCACAGGGAATTCAATACCCTGGATAAGAGCCGCAAAAAAGTCTTTCTGATTGATAAATCCAATGATTTTATCCACAGAATTTTCATATACAGGCATACGGCTGTAATTGAATTTCAGGAATTTATCCAGTATTTCTTCCTTGCCATCTTCTATATCAATAGCACAGATATCCACACGGGGTGTCAGTACCTCATCAGCAGCAATATCATTAAATTCTATTGCGCTCTGTACCAGTTCAGCTTCGTCTTCTTCCAGTACGCCTTCATCTTCGATTTCGTCAATAATACTGATAAGCTCCCGTTCTGTAACGGACGGAGCTTCTTCACCGTCTGCGTTTCTGTTCAGAATATTCTGCAGAAACTCCAGAACTTTAATTGCCGGTGTCAATACAAAAACAATAGTGTGTAATGGTTTCTGCATAGTTTTTATCAGTTTTTCAGAATTGTTTTTAGCAAAGCTTTTTGGCAGAACTTCACCAAAAACAACAACTACAACAGTACATACAGCTGTTGCCACACCTACACCGCTTTCACCCAGCAGTGTTGTGAAAAGCACTGTGGTAAGTGATGATGAAAGAATGTTTACAACATTATTGGAAATAAGCAGGGCAGAAAGAGTGTTGTCAAACTTTTCAATAAGCTTCATTGCACCCTGTGCCTTTTTATCTCCGTCCTCTGACTGATTTTTCAGTCTTACTCTGTTTGCCGCTGTAAGGGCTGTTTCACTTGCAGAAAATGTGGCGGATAACGCCATAAGAATAACCAATATCAGTATCGTCGACCGGTAACTGTCCATATAAATTTGTCTCCTTTAAATGTTTAGAAAATATTTTTTATTTGCATACCTACAATATATGTATTTAATTAATTATACTACATTTTTCTTGTGAAAGAAAGATGTATAAAAGCGGGCACTGTGTAAAATTATATTTTACAAGCAATATTTTTTGCAATTCAATATGTTGTAAATACGCGTAAAATATAGTATACTATAAAATGATTTAATATGCAAATAATTTGTTTGCATAAAAGAGGTAAAAATGAAAAAGCTTAAAAGCCACCTTTCCCGGCAGACAGCCAGCTACACTATTGCGCTGTGTGCGGCAGTAGTGCTGTTTATGGCACTGAGCAACCTGAGCGTGGTTGCATCTGTATGGGGAAAGATTATAGGGGTGCTTTCACCGTTTATCTATGCTTTTGCGGTGGCATTTATCCTCAACAGACCTATTATGCGGTTTGAAAGAAAGTTGCCGAAAAATTCCCGTAACAAAAGAGGTCTGGCAATACTGTGTGTATATACTCTGGGGGCTGTTACGCTCACTGTGCTGATTGGTGCAGTTATTCCGCAGCTGGGGCTGAGTATTTCATACATTATCGATAACATGCCCGGTTTTTTTGTAAAAACCTATAACTATATAATAAAACTGTTAAATGAGTTTCACTGGAGCCGGCAGCTTATAGCCGAAATAGAAAAAATGTGGTCTGCAGTGATAAGCAAAATCACTCATTTTTCCTTGTCTGCGCTGTCAGGCATGGTGAATTTTTCACTTTCGCTGGGCAGTACCGCCATAAGTACGGTAATGGTTCTGATTATATCCGTATATATGCTGGCCGGCAAGGAAAAGCTGCTGTTTCAGTTCAAGAAGGCCACTTATGCATATTTCAGCAGGGAAAACGCCGAAAGATTGGTGAATATTGCCCACCGTGCCAATTATATGTTTTCTGAATTTATCATCGGCAAACTGATAGACTCTGCACTTATCGGCATACTGGCTTTTATAGGTATGCTGTTTATATATCCGCGGTATGCGGTGCTGATTGCGGTTATTGTAGGTGTTACAAATATGATTCCGTTTTTCGGCCCGTTTATAGGGGCTGTTCCATGCATATTCATTCTGCTGGTAGTCAGCCCGACAGCCGCCGTGATATTCTCAATATTTATTCTGGCACTGCAGCAGTTTGACGGCAATATTCTGGGGCCTAAAATACTGGGAGACTCGCTGGGATTATCGCCCATATGGGTGCTGGCGGGCATACTGGTGGGCAATGGGCTGTTCGGCCTGGCTGGTATGCTGATAGGTATACCAAGCTTTGCGCTGCTGTACAGCCTGGTGAGCGAAAATATACGCAGCAATCTGGAGGAAAAAGGGATAAAACCGGACTACGACAGAAGCACGATTGATTTTGATAAGGCAGGCGAAAAAAACAATGCAAGTAAAGAGAAAAATTAAGAGATATGCCCTGGCACTGGTTATGCTGGTGCTGGCAGCCTATACCACAGTATTTATAAAAGATACAGTAGAGTCGATGAACCCGGAAAAGTCACTGCCGATTATCAGTGTTTCCGTAGGTTACACACCGCCTTATGTAGTGCGTGCCGGATACACATGGAGCTTTGGCAGCAAAACAGTGCGTTCACCTTATGTATCAGCCGCAGACACTCCGCTGATGGTTACAGACTGCTCACCCGGAGAAAACATAGTGATAAACTTTTCAGCGCCGTTTGAATTTGTCAGCCTGTATCAGACTACCGGTCTGGCCAACGAAGAGTTCAAACCTATATACAACTGGGTTACACCTACAGAAGAAGGCATCTATGTGTACAAAATAGAAGCTTACTTCGGCAAAGGAGATATTTCATATTATTTCGCCATACAAGTGAAAACAGACAATTTGATGTCATAAACCAAAATAAAGCACCCGCAAGGGTGCTTTTTATCGTGTTATTAAATTTCTCTGTGGTAAAACAGCGGCTTTTCATAGGACAAATCCAGAATGCCGTAACAGCTGAAAGGGTTGGACGAGGGCATCACGCTGCCGGGGTTAAACATATACAGCCCATCATAGTATTCATAATACTGATGATGTGTGTGACCGTAAAGAGCAATATCCACCCCCATGTCCAGGCAGGCTTTGCGCAGTGGCAGCAAGCTCATTTTTACATAATAACCGTCGCCATGACAGATAAGTACTTTGTAACCGTTTACGGTGATAATTTCCTTTGTGGAAACAGCTTTGTTCACATCGCAATTGCCAGCCACAGCGATTATATTGTAATCAGGATGGGAGGCTTTGAATGTGAGCACATCGTTCAGACCGTCACCAAGAAATATGATGTTTTTTATATCCTCTTCTTTTTCGGTGATACGGCTGAGGTAATTTTTATGTCCGTGTATATCGCTTAAAACAAGATATCTCATAAAAACCTCTGTCAATTTTCTTTGGCAGCCTGGGCGGCTTTGTAAACTTCACTTTTTGAAAACGCCGTGCCTGCGGCTGCTTTTTTTGCGGCCTCGCTAAGGGAAATATTATTTTCTGCCATCAGCTTGAGACATTTTTCCACCACATCTTCAATGGTTTCAGACTGCTGCACAGGTGCGGTATAGCCTTCCAGTACCAGACAGAATTCTCCCTTTGGCGGATTTTCTGTGTAATATTCCAGAGCATCGCCAGTGGTGGTCAGGCGGATTTCCTCATGGAGCTTGGTCAGCTCACGGGCGATGGTCAGTTTTCTGTCCGGACCAAAGTATTCCACAAAATCTGTGAGAGTGTTCAGCAGTTTGTGTGGCGCTTCGTAAAAAATCATGGTGCGTTTTTCCTGGCGGAGACTGTCCAGGTGTTCCCTTCTCTGCTTTTTCACAGTGGAAACAAAGCCTTCAAAGCAGAAGCGGCCTGTATCCTGACCGCTGACACACAGGGCTGTGATTACGGCACTGGGGCCAGGTACCGGCACCAGTGTAATGCCTGCGGCATGGGCCTGTTTTACCAGGATTTCGCCCGGGTCAGAGATACAAGGTGTGCCGGCATCAGAACATACGGCACAGGTTTCACCCTCCAGCACACGCTGGATTATATAGTCGCCTTTCCGGCGCAGATTATGCTCATAATAGCTTACCAGCGGTTTTCTGATACCGAAATGATTCAGCAGTTTTACGCTTACACGGGTGTCTTCCGCTGCGATAAAATCAGCTTCTTCAAAAGCCTGTTTCATTCGCGGTGTCAGGTCGCTGAGATTGCCGATAGGTGTGGCAACCACATAAATTTTGCCTGCCATATTCTCTCCTTTTATAATATACTATATGTAATATTTTAATCAAAAATTAAATTTTGTTATAAATTTTCAACACTTCGTCACTGAAACCGCCCGACTCATTTTCCATAATCAGGTCTGGCATAACAGTCAGGGACCGGCCGCCATTTTTTCTGCCATCAACCAGCACCAGCCACGGGTGGGGGCTGTCTTTGCGCTGGCGCACAAAACGGACAACCTTTGGCTCGATACGGTTGCTTTTCATGGCATAAATCACTGTGGCCAGCCGCTGTGGGCGCTGGCAGATACACAGCTTGCCATTATCCTTCAGCAGTCGGTATGCTGCGGCAGCCACATCGTCATCAGTAAGTGTCAACTGGTGGCGGAAAGAGGCTTTTTTCTCATCATCCTTTGGTTTGCCTGCTGTAAAATAAGGTGGATTGCAGGTGATAACATCAAACTGCATATCTGTTTTCCAGCTGCGGATGTCCCGGTTGACAGCCTGTATATTCTCCAGACCATTCAGGCGGATGCTTTCATTCAGCAGGGCTGTGCCGTCAGCATCTATTTCCAATGCCACAGCCATGGCCTTGTGACCGCGGTCTTTCCAGCGCAGAGGAATAATACCGCAACCGGAGCCTATATCCAGCGCTGTCTGTGCATATTTTACACCGCAGAAGTCAGACAGCAGAAAAGCGTCAGTACCAAAGCGGTGGGTTTTGTTTATGCACACCTGTGTGCCGTGTGCCAGAGTTTCAACTGTGTAGTCCATAGCATGCTCCGTAATTAAAAGTCAATGGCACGACCTGCAGACCATGCCATTGAATAATATTGTTATAAATTACCATCAGGATACAAAGTAACTGCCCAGAGTTTCTGTTTCGGCAGTGTTCACATTGTCTGTAAGCCACAGGGTGATTTCTCCGATACCATCCTGATTTTCAGCTGTTGTGAGTGCAGCAGTGGCTGCCGCCACATCAATATCACCGCCGCTGGCTGTAATAATCATATTTTCAGCACCCAGCTGATAAGGATGAACAATATACTGCTCATAAGAGCCGTCCTCCACAACAGCAGAATATTCAAACTGCCATGTGCTGTAGCCGCCTTTTGCTGAGATTTTGGCTTTCAGAGTGCCGATGAGGCTCTGCATATTAGCCAACACCTGCTGTGTGGTAGCGCCAAAGTCGCGTTTGTCCAGGCTGTAGCCGGTAGGTGTGGAGAACCCGGCATAAATTATCTCGTTTACACCCATGGACAGCATTTCATCTGTCAGAGCTATGATATAGTCCTGCATCAGCTTGCTGGCAGGGTTTGCCCAGGACTTCCCGCCCAGCGCCGCACTGGTATCCAGCCAGCGTGTGTCGGTACCCCGGTACATAACAGCGGTAGAGCGTTCTACAGTGGAAACCATTTTGTCCATGAAAGTGTATATGCGTGCCACAGGTGTAATATTCTCAGCTTTCAGCTTTGCAACCAGTTCCGGAATATCAACCTGCACCTCTGCAGGCAGCTTTGAAGCATACCGGTGGGCAGATGCATAGTGTACATAACCATCAGGATTTTTTGCATCAAACACCAGATGTGTGGCGCCTTTAGCCTTCATTGTGTTTATCACTCCCGCAATGCCGTCATCGGTAGACAGGGCAGCAACATTGGCGTAGTAATAAACTCTGTTTTTTGCTTCAGTCACAGGCGGAATGGCCGGCTGAGCAGCATCAGATGAGTCAGTCTGTGCATTGCCTGTGTTTTCTTCAACCATACTGCTGGCCGGCTGGGAAACAACCGTATTTTGTGAAGATGAATCATCTTCACCGCCGCCTGAAATAAGGTTCAGCAGCGGTTTGCCCAGCATAAAGCCCAGAGCCACAACCAGCACCGCCGCAAGGATAAAAGGAACAAATCTTTTTACGGCAGCTACGCTCTGTGTGGAAGAGCCCATGCTGTTTTTATGTCTTTTAATTTTTACCGGTTTGGTATTTCTTGCCATATAAAACTCCTTTTTACAGTGCCATAGAATTGCCTGTAAGACCATAAATAGCCAGAGCAAGCACTGAAATATAAATGAGTGTAACAGGCAGGCCCTGGAAGTTCTGCGGTACCAGGTCGTGACGGATTTTTCTGTCACCTTCACTGATAAGCAGCATTGCCAGGAAATAGCCCAGACTGCTGCCCAGTGCAAAACCTATAGTCTCAATCAGATTGAAACCACGGCCGGCAGACAGAATGATTGTGCCTACGATGGCACTGTTTATGCTGGCGCCTGTAAGGGAGTAAATGATTTTTTTGAAAATTTTCCGGTCAATAGCAGCACCCAGAATAAACACAACCAGGATATATGTCACTGCACAGCAGATAACAATAACAACCGGAGTGATAAATCTGGAGTATGCCGCCAGAGCAGAGTTCTGAATCAGCGGCAGGATAAAGTAAACCAGCACGCTGTTTATCAGCTGGAAGCCTGTGAGGGAAGCACAGAAATACAGTGTATCCTTGCGTGGGTCGCGTATCATACGCAGACCGTTGGAAAGTCCAAGACCACGGGTAAAGATAACATTCTGTGCGCCGATAGCCAGCACTACATAGTTGAAAAAAGTGATAATGGCGTTAACCATAGTATTACTCATGTGCCGCTACCTCTCTTTCCAGTCTGTCGTGATAGCTGCCGATACACATTTTCCACAGGGCACTGATAATGCCGATAATAAGGAAACCGCCGAAGCTGTGCTGAGCCATAGGCAACAGGCTGACTTTCATAATCTGCACACCGCCTATTGTACCGGCTGCCAGCAGCTCTCTAACGGTGCCAAGCAGGAGACAGGCAACCACAAAGCCACCGGTGTTGCGCAGACCGTTTATAATCGAATATTTGAATGATTCTTTTCTTGTTTTTTCAAAGTTTTTTACAATCAGCGGGTCCACTACCAGTATAGGCAGATAAACGCCCAGTGAAAAGGCGGTGGTACCCATCATTCTGTACATAAGATAATATGCAAAGCCGAAAACAACAGCTGATGTCAGCGGATAGTAAAATGTTTTCAGCGGAACACTCATTTTGCGTGTGATAAGTGATGTGATAACACGGGTCGGTGTCAGCATAAGCACAACTGCAATGGAAAGAATTATGCTGTTTTTCAGGCTGGTGGCAGCAATCGCCAGAGGCGCCAGCGCCAGACCTTTTATAAACACCGGGTTGGAAAGAGTGATTTTTCTCTTTCTTACAGTATTGTCCCAATTCAGGAGTTCATCACGGATTTTTTCTCTTTTATCCATTACTTGTCCTCCTTATTGTATTTTTCTTCAAAAGCCTTCAGAGCCTCATTCACATCGATGGACAGAGTGGAAAATTCCACCTGGTCCAGATTGTCTTCCGCGCGGCTAATCATGGTGATTGTGGAGCCTACGCCGCCCTTTTTAGGCTGTTTAGGTTCTTTTTTAGACTGTGCAGATTTTTTCTCTGTGGATTTTGGCTGTTTTGTATTTGGTTTTTCGCCCTCTGCCCTGTACACTTTTTTACCTTCTGTTTTGTCAGCGGTGTGGGCTTCCTTTTTCTTTTCAGAAGCAGGTTTTTTAGGCTGTGCAGATTTTTCTGCAGTTTTTTCAACTGGCCTTTCTGCCGGTTTTTCCACAGCTTTTTTCACTGTCTTTTTAGCAGGCTGTGGTTTTTCTGTTTTCTGTGCCGAGGTGCCTTTTTCCTGTTCAGCGTGTTTTTCTTCTGTGGCATCACCGTCTTCTGCAAACAGTCTGTCCCAGAAGCCCTCGGTGGCATTTACCAGCAGCAGAGCAAAGCAGCCGCCTGTTTCAAAGCTGCCGTAATATCTGAACAGCATTGTCAGCACACCGCACAGCACGCCAAAAACAATTTTTGCTTTAGGGTTTTTAGGTGTAGTAGCAGGCTCATTGAGCATAAACACCGCATAGAAAACAATCGCACTGCTGAGAAGCTCAAATTTCAGACTGTCAACACGGGATATTCCATAAATACGAGGAAATACCCGGGCGATAACAGCACAGGTAGCCAGGAAAGTTACCGGAATATGCCAGGTAATTCTTCTGGTAACCAGCAGATATACTGCTACAGCCAGAATAATGATAATAAAAGACGAACCTAATGCACCTGCGTGGTTACCCAGCAGGAGGTTGAGCATAGAAATATATGGCAGGCCGCCGTTTTTAATCCGGGTAGCGCCGGACACAGCCGTCTGAGCCGCACCGGTCCAGAAATTAACCTCTGTAAAAGGTTTTACCGCACGGAAAACCTCGTTGGGCCAGTTTACCGCAGCCATACACATGGCCAGGGCAGCCAGACTGAAAGGATAGGCGTCTTTACCGCCGAAGGCATGCTTGCCCACAAGAATGGTAACTGCCACAGTCATAACCACTACATACAGCGGTATGGACACAGGCAGCATCATACAGAAGGTCAGGGCAGCTACAGTGCTGCTTTTGTCTCCTGTATCAATTTCCTGTTTTCTGAGCACCGCCATAGCTACGTCTACTATTCTGGCGGTTACAAAGGCCGTGCCGCAGATAAGCAGTACACGGGATGAGTATATAACACAGGCACAGACGATAAGTGGCAGCAGGGCCAGCATCATATCATCATAATGACTGTCGTTCAAGTGTCTTTTGCTGATGGAACTCATTTATTAATCTCTTTCTTATGCCTTTAATTTGGAAATAGCGTCAGCCACATCTTCTGCGCCGAATACATAGCTGCCTGCAACCAGTACATTGGCGCCGGCCAGACGACACATTGCGCCTGTCTGTTCATTGATACCGCCGTCAACCTCAATCATCAGGTTGTCCAGACCCATTTCTTTTGCCTTGCCGTGAATGCGTGCGATTTTGTCAACTGCAACTGGCATAAATTTCTGACCGCCGAAACCAGGCTCTACGCTCATAACCAGCACCAGGTCAACTTTGTCCAGATAAGGATAAACTTCGGCCGATGGTGTGCCCGGTTTGATAACAATACCCGCCTGTTTGCCGCAGGCTTTGATGATGTTGATAGTTTCCATAACATCGCTGTCGCTTTCCAGATGGAAAGAAACCAGGTCGGCACCTGCATCACAGAATGCTTTGGCATACAGATGAGGTTTGTCAATCATAAGATGAACATCAAAAAATGCGTCGGAAGCTTTGCGCAGAGATTTTACCACCGGCAGACCCAGGGAAATATTCGGCACAAAAGAACCGTCCATAACATCGATGTGGAGCATGTCAGCACCTGCATCCATTACTTTTTTACAGTCCTGAGCCAGATATGCAAAATCAGCTGATAAAATTGATGGAGAAACCTTTGTTTTCATAATATATGTACCTCACTGTAGTGTTATTTGAATATAGACGCTATTATAGATTTTACTCTAATAATTTATTATACATATTCTTATGGTAAAAATCAATTTAATGGGCAAAAATTTACAATATATCAATAAATTTCACACATAGGCAGAAAACAGGTATTTATGGAGGATATGTAGATTTGTTGCCAGTTGTAGGTACGGGCAAATACAACCAGAAAGCGGATTTGCACTGCCAGGCAGAACCGGATAATTTCTGTCATTACAAAAAAATCCCCTCTCCAAAAGGAAAGGGGATTGATTTTGAAAATCAAAGATTATTCAGCTTCTTCTTCAGTTGCTTCTTCTTTAACTGGTGGTTCCATTGTCTGTTTGATAGACAGGGAAACGCGTTTTGCTTCCAGGTCAACACCGATGAGTTTAACCTGAACATCCTGACCAACTTTCAGAACAGCAGCTGGGTCTTCTACTCTTTCGTAAGAAATTTCGGAGATGTGTACCAGACCGTCAACACCTGGGAGGATTTTTACGAATGCACCAAATTTTGTGATGGATGCAACTTTACCTTCCAGAACTGTGCCCAGAGGATATTCTGTTTCCAGTTTTGTCCATGGGTTGTCTTCTTCTTTTTTGTGGCCCAGGCTGATTTTGCCGTTTTCTCTGTCAAGAGCTTTTACGAATACTTCGATAGCATCGCCAACTTTGAGAATTTCAGCTGGGTGTTTGATTTTTTCCCATGTCAGTTCAGACATGTGAACCAGGCCGTCAACGCCGCCCAGGTCTACGAATGCACCGTAGCGTGTCAGGCTCTTTACAACGCCGTTGTAAACTTTGCCTTCTTCAACTTCTGCCCAGAATTTTTCTTTCAGTTCATTGTTCTTTTCGTCTTTAACAGCACGGATAGAACCGATAACTTTTCTTCTGTTGCCATCTTTTGAAGATTCGATGATTTTGATTTCCTGTTTTGTTTTTACCAGTGCTTCCAGAGATTCATTTCTGCCTGCTGCAAGTGATGCAGGGATGAATACACGCACGCCGTTAACGAAAGCAACAAGGCCGCCTTTAACAGCTTCAACGATAGTTGCAGTCAGAATTTCGCCTGTTTCAGCAGCTTTAGCTACTGCGTCAGCGCCTTCCTGTGCATCGTATCTCTTTTTGGAGAGTTCAACTGTACCTTCAGCGTCGTTAGGCTTAATAACGATGAGGTTCAGCTCGTCACCTTTCTTAACCAGGTCTTCAACTTTGGCACTTGGATCATCACTCAGTTCACTTGCTTTGATAAAGCCTGTGTGTTTTGTGCCAATGTCAACAGTAACTTCGTTAGCTGAAACACCGGTTACAACTCCTTTAATTTTTGCGCCTCTGTAAACCTTTGGCTGGTTTGCATAAGATTCGTTGAGCATTTCTTCAAAGCTCATACCATCTTCACGAATTACTTCGCTCATGTTATTAAGTACCTCCTGAATTATGAACGCCGGTGTACTTGCACCTGCTGTGACGCCCACATTTTGAATATTTATAAACAACTCCGGTGAGAGTTCTTTAACTGTTTCAATGCTGATGGTGGGGCAATACTGCTCACACACCTTCACCAGCTTCTGCGTATTTGATGAATGACGACCGCCTATAACAACCATCAGGTCATTTTCCATGGCAAGCTGTGCTGCCTCGGTCTGTCTTTCATTTGTCGCTCTACATATTGTATCAAAAATTTCGCAATCTGTACATACTTTTTTTACAATATTTACGCTTTCCTGCCATTTTTTCAGCATATATGTTGTCTGAGCCACCAAATTCATTGGTTTTTGGGCATTTTGACCAACGGAAAGCCACTGCTGCAGCTCCTCCGGCTCATTGAAAACAAAGTACTCACCGTCAGTGTAGCTGACGATACCCTTTACTTCGGCGTGGTCTTTGTCCCCGGCCACCAGCAGCGCTCTGCCCTGCCGGCCGGTTTTTTCTGCCAGACGGTGTATTTTCTTTACATACGGACAGGCCGCATCATGAGTAATTATACCACATTTTTCGTAAAAATCATACACATTTTTTTCAACGCCGTGACTGCGGAGAACCACTTCATACCCCTCCGGTGCTTCCAGGGAATCCAGGGTGATTACACCCATGCTCTCCAGCTGTTCCACAGCCTGTTTGTTGTGAATCAGCGGACCCATTGTGGCCACTTTTTTGCCGCTTTGTGCCAGCTGAACAGTCATATCCACAGCGCGGTTTACACCGAAGCAGAAACCGGCTGTTTTTGCTTTAGTTATTTTCATTTTCGTTCACCGCCTGTGTTTCAGCAGTTGTTTCAGCCGGCTGTGGCTCTTCCTTTGCAGGAGGCACATAGCCCACTGACCGGTTGTATTCATTCAGCAGGTCGTCCAGCCGCTGTCTTACAGTGATTTTGGAAGCGCGCAGTGCTCTCTTGCCGCCTTCCACCAGATTCAGTTCTTCTGCCAGAATAGGTTTGCCGATTTTCACCACAACAGGGGCAAAGAATTTCAGCTTTCTGGTAGATGTAGGGTAAATAAGACGCACAGGGATAATATCCGCACCTGTCTGGGCAGCAATCATAAATGCACCTGTTTTCAGTTTTGCCATTTCGTCCCCTGTGCCACGGGTGCCTTCAGGGAAAATCAGCATACCGCGGCCGTCTTTAATATCCTCAATGGCCTTGTTCAGCGCTGAAGTGTCGGCGGAGCCGCGCTCCACCGGAAATACACCCACCTGGGTGAAAAGCCAGGCTGTGAACGGATTGCGGAAAAGCTCTGCTTTGCCCATGATGGTCAGCTTTCTTCCCACACCATAGGCCATAGCGATAAAGATAGGGTCCAGCATGGACAGATGGTTTGCAACGATAACATATCTGCGGCCGTTCTTTTTGTAAGGGGTCAGATTTTCCCTGCCGTACTGGCGGTAGGAGAAGATAATGCGGAAAATAATGCTTACCGCAGTAAAGAAAAATGCATATACCATATTATTTACCCACCTTTTCGTCAATAAGAGTCAGCACGGCCTGTACGGACTGGTCAAATGTGAGATATGAAGTATCCAACAACACTGCGTCCTCCGCCTGGCGCAGAGGAGCTTCGGTGCGGTTTGTATCCTGCCAGTCACGCTGCTGAATATCTGCCAGCACGGTGTCAAAATCCACGGTCTGGCCTTTTTCCAGCAGTTCCTTGTGGCGGCGCTGAGCGCGCACAACAGGGTCTGCTGACAGAAAGATTTTTACCTGTGCATCAGGCAGAACTACAGTACCTATATCGCGGCCATCCATAATAACAGAGGTGGTTTTAGCCACATTTCTCTGGGTATCCATAAGGAAGGCGCGCACTTCTTTGTAAGCGGAAGTAACGCTGGCAGCCATGGAAACAGGGTTTTCGCGGATAGCTGTGGAAACATCTTCGCCGCCCAGAATAACACACTGGGTACCATCGCGGTATTCCAGGCTGATTTTTACATCATTCAGCCGTTGTACAACAGCCTCATGGTCGTGAATATCAATATTGTGTTTCAACATATAGAGGGCTATGGCTCGGTACATGGCACCGGTATCCACATAGACAATGCCTTTGGACTTTGCCACCTGTTTTGCAATACTGCTTTTGCCGGCACCGCCCGGTCCGTCAAGTGCTACGGAGTAAATCATAATTGGTCTCCTTATTGTATATTTTTCTGGCGGGCCGTTGTGGGCAACGGCCCCTACGCATAATCTTCTTTCACATTTCCTCAATAATGCTCTGGGCACAGGCATAGGCTGTGGAGAAGGCAATCTGCAGATTGTAGCCGCCTGTGTAGGCGTCTGTGTCGATAACCTCGCCGATAAAATACAGGCCATTTTTGATTTTGGACTGCATTGTGGCAGGGTTCAGTTCTTTGGTTGCCACACCACCTGATGTGATAACCGCAATATCTATTTTAAATTTGGAATTCAGTGGAATTGTGAAACCTTTCATCAGCTTCACCAGCTTCATTCTTTCTTCCTTTGTAATCTGATTTGTGGTTTTTTCGGTATCGATGCCCCACTCTTTCAGCATGACCTCAATCATTGATTTTGGCAGCAGCAGGTCCAGGCAGTTGGCTGCTTTTTTGCTGTGCAGTTTTTCAAAGTCGGTGCATACTCGTTTATACAGCACTTCCTCTGTCAGGGCAGGCTTCATATCGATAACTGCTGTACACTGCTGAATGTCCTTGTCCTTTATATGGCAGGAAGCGGACAGCACCAGCGGACCGGAGATGCCGAAGTGGGTGAAAAGCATTTCGCCCTGTTCGGTGAACAGCTTTTTCTTGCCGTGCATAATGGTCAGGTTCACATTTTTCAGTGAAAGGCCCATCATCTGGCGGCATTTTGTGCCGTTTTCCACCAGAGGCACAAGGCTGGCAGTAGGTGTCACCACTTTATGGCCCGCGCTTTCTGCAAAGCGGTAGCCGTCACCTGTGGAGCCGGTCTGTTTGTAGGACAGGCCGCCTGTGGCAACAATCACTTTGTCGGCGTACAGCTTTCTGCCGCTTTTCAGCACAACGCCTTTTACGCTGTCTTGGTCAAAAATCAGTTCCTGTACATCATCGTAAATCAGCTTTGCACCTTTGGCGTGACGGTCCAGGGCTTTTTTGATGTCCATAGAGCTGTCAGACACCGGGAAAACACGGCGGCCGCGCTCGGTTTTGAGAGGGACGCCCATATTTTCGAAAAACTCCATCGTCTTTACAGGCGGAAAGCCGTAAATGGAGGAATACAGGAATTTAGGGTTTGTGCGCACATTTTTCAGGAAAGTTTCTTCGTCGCAGTTGTTGGTAACATTGCAGCGGCCTTTGCCCGTGATAAGCACTTTGCGGGCGGTATCGGTGGAGTGTTCGATAACAGTGGTTTCCACGCCGCCTTTGGCCAGGAAGCCTGCTGCAAACAGACCTGCGGCACCGCCGCCAATAACAATAGCTTTCATTTATACCTCGTTATATTTTGGTAAAACCTTGCTTTCGGAGAAATCCTCCATATCAAGGGTAAGGTTAGGGTTATAGAACGGGTCGCGAAGGAGAGATGAGCCAAAACGGCCTTTCAGTCGGTTGCGCTCGCCTTCAAAGCGTTCTTTCTTTTCGCCTTTTTTGTCAGAGCCGCGGGAGATGCTTTCGTGATGGTAGCACTCTGCATAAGGGGTGAACAGCACCTGATAACCCATATCGCGGATGCGCAGACAGAAATCCACATCGTTGAATGCAACGGTGAATTCTTCGTCCAGACCTTCTGCCGCATCAAAGGCGTCCTTTGTAACCAGCAGGTTTGCCGCTGTCACACAGGACAGATTCTGCACACAGGCCAGACGGAACATATAGCCGGATTTGCCGCGTGGGTGGTATTTGTGGCTGTGGCCTGCAAAGCCGCCCAGACCGGTGATAACGCCGGCGTGCTGTACAGTGTCATTAGGATAGTACAGCATTGCGCCCACTATACCTACACCCGGCTGCTGTGCCAGGGAAACCATTTCTCCCAGCCAGTTACCGCTGATGATTTCAATATCGTTGTTCAGCAGCAGGAACATTTCGCCTTTTGCCTGATGGGCGGCGAAGTTATTGATGGCGGAGAAGTTGAAGCCGCCTTTGTAGTAAAGAACTGTCAGGTTGTCATATTTTTCTTCCAGCTCTTTGTAATATTCAAAAGTTGCCCGGTCGGTGGAGTTATTTTCCGCTATGAGAACTTCAAAATTTCTGTACTCTGTTTTTTCATACAGGCTGTCGATACATTTTTTCAGCACCGGCACCTGGTCTTTGTTAGGAATGATAATGGAAACCAGAGGATTTCCTGTGATTTCGTAATCAATTTTATATGTGCCGCCATAGCTGCCGGCCTTTGCCTTGCCTTTTACACCGATGCGCTGCAGATGGCCGTCAAGGGCATTGATGGCGTTCTGTGTAACATAAGGTTTGGCCTCCATACCGCCGCTGGTGGACTGTGCGTGAACACGCCAGTAGTACAGTACTTTCGGGATATGGTGAATTTTCACACCCGGCTGTTCGGTGATTTTCAGGAACAGGTCGTGGTCCTGAGCACCGTCAAAATCAGGTTTCAGACCGCCAACCTTTTCAAACAGTTCCTTTTTCATACAGGCCAGATGGCAGATATAGTTGCAGTTTGTCAGGTAATAATAGCTGTAGTCCGGTTTGAAATGGGCAACAATAGGGTTTGTCCAGTCGGTGTCAAACAGTGCTTCGTCGCTGTAGATAAAGTCTGCACCTGTTTCCTCAATAGCCTTTGCCATCTGGTACAGTGCGTCAGGAGAGAGAATATCATCGTGGTCTGCCAGACAGATGTATTCGCCTGTTGCCAGTGCCACTGCGGCGTTGCCGTTGCCGGCAATACCCATATTTTTCTCCAGCTTTTTGTAGATGATTTTATCGCTGTTCAGGCTGCGCACATATTCACCCACATAGGCATGGGCATCGTCAGATGCATCAGCCAGCACCAGCTGACCGAACTGATAGCTCTGATTCAGAAAGCTGTCAATATATTCTTTGAGAAAAGCTCTGTCCGTATTGAAAAGTGCTGTCACCACGCTGATGGTTTTGTTTTCTGCTGACGGCACAAAGGCTGTCTGCATTTCCAGCGCATCCTTCGGCGGCAGGAAACGGCCTTTTTTCGCTTTCATTCTGCGACGGAAAAAGCCCACAGCACGCTGAACTGTGCCGGAGAAGCCTTCGGTTTTCAGATATGTAAAGAACAGAGCAACCAGCTCTTTGAATCGTTTAAGTTTCAACATTATTTATACCCGTAGTTTTCGTATAAGAGTGTAAAGTGAGGGTTGTAATATGGGTCATTATAATCAAAGTATTTGCCCCATTTCTGCTGGAACCTGGCTTTTTCACCCTCGTAGCGCAGATTAGGTTTGTTTTCTGTTTCATCCAGGCCGCGGGATTTGCTTTCGTAATGATAGCCTTCGCTGTAAGGAGTGAACACATTGAGATAGCCTGCTTCGTACAGTCGCAGACAGTAGTCAATATCGTTGTATGCCACGGCAAAATTTTCTTCGTCCAGAGGGAATTTTCTGTACAGTTCTGTCTTTGTCATAAGACAGGCACCTGTCACCGCCAGATAGTTCTGGGTGGTAACCAGACGGTACATATCCCCTGTGTTGTTTTTTGCATCGGCCAGGCCTTTGTGGCTGTGACCTGCAGAGCCGTTGATACCTATGATAACGCCTGCATGCTGCAGTGTATCATCAGGATAGTAAAGTTTTGCGCCTACAGCGCCAACATCAGGACGCTGTGAGTAGGACAGCATTTCTCTGATGAAATCTTCGCTGATAAACTCTACATCGTTGTTCAGCAGCAGTATATGGTCGCCTGTGGCATACTGTGCGCCGAAATTGCATATAGCGGAGAAATTGAAACTGCCTTTGTAGTAAACCACCTGTACTTTGCTGTTTTCGGCAGTGATTTTATTGTAATAGTCAAAAGTAGACTGTTCTGTGGAGTTGTTTTCCACCACAATCACCTGCACATTGTCCCAGCCGCCAAGGGCGAAGATGGAATCAATGCAGCGGGAAAGGTCTTCAATATGGTCTTTGTTTGGGATAACCACAGATACCTGAGGATTGCCATCCACTTCATAAACTGTGCGGTAGCTGCCAGGGTATTTCTGAATAGACACAGTGCCTTTCAGCCCTACCCTGTCCAGGTGGGCCTGAATGGCATTTCTGCCTGCTTCAAAGGCGTACATCTTGGTGGACATATCGCTGGCTGTGGAGCCTGCGTGACCGCGCCAGTAATAGAGAACCTTTGGAATATGATAAACCATATTGGCCTGTTCGGACAGGCGGAGAATAAGGTCAAAGTCCTGCGCACCGTCATAACGGGCATCTTCGTATGCACCCACCTTTTCAAACAGTGCTTTTTCAAACACAAGGAAATGGGTAATATAGTTTACACCGCGGAGAAAATCCGGTGCGTAGTCAATTTTGAAATGGAACTGGATAAGGTGTTTCAGTTCACCGTCCAGAGTGATTTCATCGCTGTACAGCACCTGTGCGCCGGTTTCGTTGATAACCTTTACATTTTCGTACAGGGCGTTTGGCAGGATGACATCATCGTGGTCCAGCAATGCAAAATAATCGCCGTCTGCCAGGGCAAAGCCTGCATTGGTGTTTTCGCTGATGCCTTTGTTTTCGGCCAGTTTTTCGTACACAATACGGCTGTCTTTATAGCCGTCCACAGTTTTCTTTATATAGCCGCTGTCCTTGTCAGAGGCGTCCACCAGCACCAGCTGCCAGTTGGCATAGCTCTGGTTTACCACGCTGTCAATCATCTCTTTCAGGAATTTTTCCGGAGTGTTGTACAGCGGTACAATAATGCTGATTTTCGGCATATAAGGGAAGGTGGCAGCGCGCTGGGCTTTCAGTTCCCTTTTCAGAGGAATGTCACTGCGGAATTTCCACACATCGCCTTTTGTCATCAGCTTGATGCGGAAATCAACTTTGCGCCAGGTGGCTTCCAGACCTTCGTTTTTTAAAGAAGCGACACCTCTTTTTAACAAGGTGCCGATTCTGGAAATATTCAGATTTCTTTTTAAAAATTTTAATGGTGAATCCTGAAGATTGCTCATTTTAAAATCCTTTTAATATCTTTTACTGTATTCGTCACACACAGTCTGTGCATCGCCGGACATAATGATTTTGCCGTGTTCCAGCCAGGTGGCTTTGTTGCACAGGCTCTTTACCTGTTCTATAGAGTGGCTTACAAACAGAACTGTTGTTCCGTTGTCAATCAGCTGTTTCATTCTCTTTTCGCATTTCTGCTGGAATGTGTAGTCGCCAACTGCCAGCACTTCGTCAGCAATAAGAATATCCGGGTCGGTAACGGTGGCAATGGCAAAAGCAATACGGGCAACCATACCGGAAGAATAGTTTTTCAGCGGAACATCAAGAAAGTTGTGAAGTTCGGAGAAATCCACGATTTCCTGGAAATGTTCGTCCATAAACTTTTTGGAAAAGCCCAGTACAGCGCCGTTGAGGTAGATATTTTCACGGGCGGTCAGGTCCATATCAAAGCCTGCACCCAGCTCAATCAGCGGTGCGATAGTGCCTCTTACAGTCACAGAGCCTTTTGTAGGCTTGAGAACGCCTGCAATGGTTTTCAGCAGGGTGGACTTGCCGGAGCCGTTAAGACCAACCAGACCATAGAAATCGCCGGGCATTACTTCGATAGACACATCGTTGAGAGCCCAGAATTCTTCAAATTTCAGGCTGCCTTTTGTCAGTTTGATAAAATACTCTTTCAGGCTGTCCACTTTTTCAGTAGCAAGGTTAAAACGCATGCTCACATTGTTTACACTGATAATAGGTTCCATACGTTTTCTCCTTTAGATATACAGAATAAAATTGTCCTGTGTTTTCCGGAACAGGCGTGCGCCCACCACGATGGAAATCAGGGCGAAAATTGCGCACAGGGCAATCTGCAGACCGGATGGGAATACACCGTCGATGATACAGCCACGGAAAGTGGACACATACCAGTACAGAGGGTTGATTCTGCCGGCGTACATCATAAATGTGCCGTTCCAGATGGATTCAGGGTAGAAAATAGGTGTGGCGTAGTTCAGCGCCATAACGATAACTGTCCAGAAGTGCATAACATCGCGGAAGTAGATGGCTGCAGCAGACAGGAACAGGCCGATACCCATACAGAACAGAAACATAAAGAACATAGGGATGATAGCGGCGATAATGCTGGCGTGGAACTGCTGGCGGGTAAGAATCATAACCACCAGCAGGGCCACCATGGAGAAAAGCAGGTTTATGAAAGAGAAACAGCTTTTTTCCAGAGGGAATATGTATTTAGGCACATACACCTTTTTGATGAGAGGTGCAGAGTACAGCACGCTGCCCATGGCCGCATTGGTGGAATCGTTGAAGAATGTGAACAGCAGGTTGCCGGACAGAAGATAAACCGGATAGTTTGGAATATCAAAACGGAAGAAAGCAGAGAATACTGCTGTCATAACCAGCATCATCAGCAGGGGGTTGAGAACGCTCCACCGTATGCCCAGTTTACTGCGGCGATATTTGATTTTCAGGTCACGGCCGATAAGGTTGGACAACAGGAATCGGTAACGCCAGAATGTGTTGATTTTAGTTTTCATTTTTATTCATATACCTTTGCTGATTAATATTTTCTGAACCATTCAAACTCCTGCTGTGCAAAAGGAGTGTGCAGCTTGTCTTTGTCGCTGAGTTTGATTTCGCAGTCTATTTCAGGCCACTGTACATTTACAGTTTCATCGTTGTAAGGGATGCCGCCTTCTGCTTTTGGATTGTACAGGTCTGTGCATTTGTACACAAATTCTGCTTCGTCAGACAGAACAAGGAAACCATGGGCAAAGCCTTCCGGAACATAAAACTGCACTTTGTTTTCTTCAGAAAGGGTAACGCCGTACCACTGGCCGAAAGTTTTTGAATTTGGACGGCAGTCAACGGCTACATCGTACACTTCGCCTTTGATAACGCGCACCAGCTTGCCCTGTGTGTTTTCTTTCTGGAAGTGAAGACCGCGCAGAACGCCTTTTGTGCTTTTGGAATGGTTGTCCTGTACAAATTCAGCTGTAATACCTGCGGCAGCAAATTCACCTTTGTGGAATGTTTCCATAAAGAAACCGCGGCTGTCGCCGAATACTGTAGGCTTGATAACAACCAGACCTTCTATTTCGTTTTTGATAAACTCAAATTTACCCATTTTCAAATCCTTCTTTATATTTAAAAATTTTGTTACGATTAAACGGCGCATAATTACGCACTATAACATATTAATATTACCATAAATCAATAGTATTTTCAATAATAAGGACACCAGTGGCAGTTATGTAAATGGTAAACAAATTGTTAAAATACAATGATTAAGCAGTCAGAAAACAAAAAAGGCAGGACAAACCCTGCCTGTAGTCTTATTTATCTTCTTTTTTATCATTATCTGTCTGTGCAGAATCGATGGCAATTCTCTGTACCAGTTCGGTAATTTTTATCTGCAGACGGCTGATTTTCAGTGTCATATAGAACTGGTTTACCAGCAGAATTGCAATCATCACCAAAAAAACAAAGTTGGCCGGAGATTCCACGCGCACCAGACGGGCAAACCAGAACGGAATCTGTGGGAATACGCTGATAGTCACCAGCGCCACGCACATAATAATCCAGAACATTGTATCTTCAATGCGCACGCGGCTTTTGCGGATAAAATGTACCACAAACATAAATGCTATCACGCTGCCTGCTATAAGGAACAGGCGCATTTCGGGCGTAAGATATGTGTATCTCATACTGGTTACCCCCTTCTCTTTCTGAACCACTGGATAAGAATGATACTGATACCCATTTTGGTCATATATTTCATGGCGTTTACAGGGTTGAGATAGCTTTCCCCTGCTATTCTTTCTGCCATCTGTACCTGAATTTCAGACACTGTAGCACCATTTTTCATCAGATAGCTGATGGTGTCCGGTTCCGGGGTGTAGTTGGCATCCATGGCAAATTCTTTTATCATTTTTTTGTTGAACAGTCGCATACCGCTGGTAGGGTCGGTCAGTTTTTTGCCTGTGGTCAGCTTCATGGCAAAGGCGATAAGATGAGAGCCGAACATACGCAGGCTGACAGGCTTTTTCTCTGTGACAAAGCGTGAACCTATGACAATATCCACGCCCTTTGACTGCATTTCATCTATCATAGGCTGGATAAACTGTGGCAGATGCTGGCCGTCAGCATCAAACTGAATGGCGGCATCGTAACCCTTGAGATGGGCATACTTCAGCCCGGCCTGAAAACCGCCGGCAAGACCCAGGTTTACAGGCAGGTCAATAAGATTATATCCCCTTTCACGGCATATCCGGGCTGTATCATCACGGGAGCCGTCGTTTACCACAACATAGTCAAACTGCGGATAATTCTCAATGAGATTATCCACCACTCGGCTGATATTGTCCTGCTCATTGTAAGCAGGAATGATTACAAGTACTTTCATCGGTTTCCTCAAAATTTATTTTTTTCCATGGCTATCTGTTCCAGCTTTTCTGCGGTGATTTTCCATGTGAAGTTTCTCTGTGAATTTTCAAAAGCATTTTCAGCCGCTGTCTGTCGCCAGGCATCATCGGCCAGAGCGCTGTCCAGCGCGGTATAAATGCTGTCAGGCTGCATATCCGGAAACAGCAAACCGTGGTCATCGTCCACAATCAGCTGCGGTGAGCCGCCTGTAGGAGTAGTGAGCACTACTGTTTTAAGTGCAGCCGCCTCCAGCACTGTGGTGGCAAAGCCTTCGGAGAAGGTAGGCAGACAGAACACATCGCTCAGTTCAATGAGGGCCAGATTTTCTTCGTAAGGCAGGCGGCCTGTCAATATAACACCGTCCTGCTGTGTGCTGTTTACCTTTTCCCACAAGGGGCCGTCACCTGCCATAACCAGCAGTGTGTCAGGGTATTTTTCCTTTATCCTGCTGAAAGCCTGTACCATCTGCTCAACACCCTTTTCGGGGATAAAACGGGAGGAAAAGGCTATCACTTTTTTACCTGTCAGGTCCGGCAGTTTTTCCAGCAGTGGCTGTCTGCCTGATGCGGCAGCAGCAGTGATGGTATTCATATCGATGCTGTTGTACAGGACTTTGTCTGTTTTTATACCGAAATGCTCCAGCCACCGGCAGCAGGCCAGTGATACACCGTAAAAATCAGGGCACAGCCGGTGTACATATTTACAGGTGATGTGCTCGTAAATATTGCCCAGAAAACCGGTGATACCGCCACGCATCAGATGGGCGGTGCCATGCTCAATAACGATGCAGGGCACTTTGTGTTTTCTGCACAGGCGTGCAGCGAAAAGACTGCTGGTATAAAAACGGGTCTGAATAACGCAGAAATCCGGCTTTTCTTCTGCAAATTTTCTGGCCAGTGCTTTCTTTTCTGCGCTTACCTTCAGCACAGGAAAGCGTCCGTTCATCACAGGTATAGCCGGCAGGCGGAAAATATGGATTCCGTCAGCGCTGTGTTCTTCCCGGGGCAGACCGGGCAGTGATGATGTGACCACAGTGGCACTGTGGCCTTTTGCTGTCAGCTGTGCCGCCAGTGATGCAGTATATCTTTCCACACCGCCCACAGTAGGCAGATACTGGGCAGAAAAAAAACAAAAATTCATATAACATCCTTTAATTTTGCAATATTATCGTTATTATACAGCATTTTCTGTCATTCGTCTACATTTTAAATATTAACAATTCACCTGCTGTGGCAGTATTCGGCTGTTTTTCCACACAAAAAAACCGGGTATGTTTCCCCAAAACACACCCGGCTAATGCTTCAGATTATTTCGCCCATTCGTTTATAACAGATGTAATTTCCTCCACAACATCTTTATTAACAGAATAGTATACCCATCTGGATTCCTTGCGCGCATTTACAATACCGCTGTCACAAAGAATTTTCATGTGATGAGACAAAGTTGACTGACCCATTTTGATTTCCCCCAAAATCCGGCCGGCAGACATTTCCCCGTCTTTAATCAGGTCCATTATTACCACCCTGTTGCGGTCACCCAGAGCTTTGAATATTCTCTCTTTTTCTCCTGTTTTCATTTTCGCACTCCTTTTAATAAATAACATATTCAAAAAATATGTTTTTTCTTATGTTAACTATAGCAAACCCTACAAAATAAATCAAGCAGGTAGGAATATAAAAAGTGCAAAAAATGAAAAAATATAAATTTTTCTATATGTTTTCAAGTAAATATTTGCATAAATACAAATATATTTACCTTGCCTTACCGACCTCATCACATATTTAAGACGATGTAGGGTGAAATATAAAGCACTCGTAAGCCAATTGTCCTGGCTGTGTCCGTATCCGGAATTTTTGCATCTGCAGGATAAAAACAATCCATGGAAGCATAATAGTTGCAAAAAACTATTGCATTTTTTGTTTTTGGTGGTATAATATTAAAGCAATCAAAGATAAGCACCATTAGCTCAGTTGGTAGAGCAACTGACTCTTAATCAGTGGGTCCCGGGTTCGAGTCCCTGATGGTGCACCAAGAAAAACCGATACCCTTTTGGGTGTCGGTTTTCTTTTTGTTCACGTAAAGGGACTCGGACCCGAGAGGGTATTTTGCGTTAAGCATACAGTCCGGTGGACTGTATGTAGCAAAATGAGCTTGAGCGGCAGCGAAAGCCAGTTAGCATGCAAGGCATCAGCCGCAGCAGGCGGCGAGTCCCTGATGGTGCACCAAGAAGACTAATCTGAAAAGGTTAGTCTTTTTTATTTCCTCGTTTAGTTAAAGATATACGGGACTCTTTCTCGTCTGCGACTCAGGCAGTAAAACTGCCTTCGCTTGCATAAGTTCCACCATCGGAAAATCCGTCGCCTGTGGCTTGTATTTTCCGGGTGTCACTTACCTGATGGTGCACCAAATAAAAGAGAGTATCGTCAGATACTCTCTTTTATTTTATTTGCAAATACATCTTGACTATACAACCAATTTAATCGATAATTTTATTATGCAGTAAAATACTGTGAGAATAATAGTAATTTCAAGGAGTTTTTATGCCTGTTATCAATATAACTGATTTTTCATTGCCGCAGCTGGATTTTTATGCCCGATTAAGCGAAAAGCAGCTGGCGCATTATTATGAGCCTGACACCGGCCTGTTTATTGCAGAAAGCCCCAAAGTGATTGAGCGTGCGCTGAACGCCGGCCATACTGCCCTTTCCTTTCTGGTGGAGGACAAACACACAGATACACAGGCCAGGGAGCTTATTGAACGATGTGGTGATATACCTGTTTACACAGCACCTTTTGAAGTACTGAAAGAACTGACCGGGTTTGAGCTTACCCGCGGTATGCTGGCGGTTATGCGCCGCAAGGAACTGCCGTCCATAGCCGACGTGTGCAGGGACAAGCACCGCATAGTTGTGCTGGAAAATGTGATGAACCCCACAAATGTAGGGGCAATATTCCGCAGTGCTGCTGCGCTGAATATGGATGCAGTGCTGCTGACAAAGGGCTGCAGTGACCCGCTGTACCGCCGTGCTGCCCGTGTGAGCATGGGAACAGTGTTCCAGATTCCGTGGACATTTGTGGATAAGGACTGGCAGACACAGCTGAAAGAACTGGGGTTCAAAACCGCTGCCATGGCGCTGTGCGATGACACAGTAAACATAGACAATCCGCAGCTGATGGCGGAAGAAAAACTGGCTGTGGTTATGGGCACAGAGGGTGACGGTCTGGCAGACTGTACCATAGAAAACTGTGACTACACAGTGAAAATCCCTATGTCCCACGGAGTAGATTCACTGAATGTGGCGGCAGCAAGTGCAGTGGCCTTCTGGCAGCTGGGAAACAAATAAAATAAAAAAGCAGTGCATATGAGTTGTACTCTTAATGACAGTTTTCTGTGCCTTTACTGTTGATTTAAATTTTGCTACAATATAACTAACCGATAAATAAGAATTTGACACGCTTACGGGAGGAATAATCATGAAATATAAAAGAGAAGAAATGCTTGATTTGAACGAAGAAAATGTAAAAAAGGTATTTGGATATTGTATAGCAACTAATCAAACGCCTAAAGAAAATATTCATGCATATACTTTTTTCAGTCCAAATTGTAAAACCAATATTCCAAAAATGAATTTTGATAAAGTAAGATTAGCACAAATGAAGAAATCAATAAATTATATGTTAGGACAATTATTACCTGTTCATTCAAGGGATTTAATTATGCCTATACATGGTGGCTTTAGAAAATATACTGATAAGAATTGGACAGTAAATAGAATGCTGTTATTTTCACTATATTATTTAGGTGTAGCTACTTCTCAACTTCCTGCGTTTGAACAGGCTCCTGATTCAGACCAAAACTTTATTTCACCAATTAACAGGCAATCTTCTCTTGAACCTACGTTTTCACCCAATGATCCTAATTTTGAGAAATGGTGTAGAGATAATAACATTGTTGAATAATCGTTAACTTCCAATTTGTCGAACAGGTGAAATTGCTTGTTAAGGGTTTAGGTTTCCCTGTCTGCTACGGTATAAGACAAAATTAAAAGGAAGCACGAAAACTTCGTGCTTCCTTTCTTACTTTCCTTAAGAGTACAACCCTTACCGTACTGCTTTTATTCTGCATAATTATCTGCCGATTGCCTGTGCCACAGCTTTTGCCAGCTGGTCAGGACAGGATGTAGGATTTTTGCCGCAAGGCAGGCCGGAAAGGCGTGCAACCAGTTCTTCTGCTTTCATGCCTTCTGCAAGTTTTGCCACGCCCAGATTGTTGCCGTCGCAGCCGTCTGTAATAACAACATTTTTTACGATGCCGTCTTCGATATCAAATTCCATATTTCTGGAATGAACTCCTTTCGGAGTGTATGTATAATGCATATTTTCTCTCTCCTCTGTATTTTTTATAATTCTATCACGATAAATACATAAATGCAACAAAGGCACCCTGACGGGTGCCTTTATTCTGTCAATTATTTTTCTTCCCAGATAGGTTCTTTCAGCAGCCAGCGGCCTGTTTCATCTTTGTAGAACAGGTCAGTGTTGTAGAATTTGTCGATAATTTTCCAGAATTCTGTTTCTGTGTAGCCGCAGAAGTTGCAGAAGTCGCGCACAGACAGTACATCCAGGTTGCCGTCGCGTTCTTTGATAACAGGGATAGCTTCTTCCCTTGTCATCATGCCGTAGCGGATGTAGCGTGCTGTGTAGTCTGTGGCAGCAGCGTGACCGAATTTAGGATATTTCAGCCAGGAGTGCACAAGGTAAGCGCGTGAGTCAATCTGGTCAAAGTTTTCAGCGTGGTGGCTGCGGTCCCATTCATGTGTCAGGTCGTGGAAACCGCGGGATTTGGCCAGCATATAGTTTTTGTAGCTGTTCCATGGCAGGAAGTAGGACATATACATAGGGTCCAGGCGCGCAAGGTCTTCAGCTGCAGGGGCTTTTGTAAGCGCCAGTGCAGCAGGGTCGATACCCAGAGCCAGCAGTTCGTCTTCGTCCATACCGGAAGCAACACCGTTTTCAATCTGACCGCGTGCAGAGTATGTTTCTTCGTCAGCATTGCCACCGTATTCATAGCTTACGTTTTCGCCGTAAACCAGCAGCATTGTGTTGAATTTCAGTGCCATGTGCAGTGGAAATGTGTAGATATGACGGTCCAGATACCATGTTGGTTTGCCGTAGTTTTCAAACATATAGCGCATCAGGATTTTCTGTGTGCGGATATCAGGTTTGCAGCTGATAATAGGGCAGCCAAATTCTTCGCTGATGTTCTTCAGGTTGTGTTTGCCTGCTTCTGTCATAGGGAAGTTGTCTTCCACAGAGAACAGGATAGGAGTCATTTTCATAACTTCCTTCATAATATATACCTGGAAATGACTGTCTTTGCCGCCGGAAACAGCGATAGCACAGTCATACTGACCAGGGCCGTTACAGCCGCGGTATTTGTCACACAGGGCTTCAAATTCTTTCCAGCGTGCGTCCCAGTCTATATTTTTGCGGTTTTCGTAGTGAGTACATGCACTGCATACACCGTTTTCATCAAAAGTAATGCCCGGGCGTGTGTCCGGCATGGTACATTTTTTACAGTATTTCATGGGGTTTCACTCCTTGAATTTTTAATCATAAATCTTTTACAGATTTACTTTACTATTATACCATATATTTTTCAAGTGTGTATACAAAATATTTACAAAATGATATAATATTGGTAACAAATAAAGGATATATGAAGAATAATTATGGATAAATATATTTTGCCGGCACTGCTGGTGACAAATCTGGCTGCCTTTATGGCTTTTGGCATAGACAAGCTCAAGGCGCGAAAAGACCGCTGGCGAATACCGGAAAAGACCCTGTTGATGATGGGACTGTGCTTTGGCGGCATAGGACAGCTGGTGGGAATGCGAGTGTTCCGCCACAAGACAAAGAAATGGTATTTTGTTGTCAGTGGTGTGGTATTTTCAATTATACAGATTGCAATTTTAGTATTATATTATACTAAATGGAAAATAATGTAAACTAAAATCCTTTGACAGTAGGTACAATATTGTATATACTGAAAACAGGTAAAAACGAAATAAAATACACGGAGGATTTTTTAATGTATACTGACGGTAAACTGTTAATCGCGAAAGGCGACAAACCGCTGTATCTGCTGCCTGACAAGGCCAACCGCCACGGCCTGATAGCCGGTGCTACAGGCACAGGTAAAACAACCACACTGAAGGTAATGGCAGAAAGTTTTGCTGCCATGGGTGTACCTGTTTTCCTGGCTGACATCAAAGGTGACCTGGCAGGCATGGCCAAAATGGGTGAAGGCAAGGAATGGGTAAAAAACAGCGTGGAAAAGCTGGAACTGGAAGGCTTTAACTACACACAGTTTCCTACCAGGCTGTGGGATGTATTCGGTAAAATGGGACACCCTGTAAGAACAACAATGACAGAAATCGGCCCTATGATGCTGGCCAGAATTCTGGACCTGAATGAAACACAGACAGGTATTCTCAACATCACATTCAGAGTGGCTGACGAAAACGGTCTGTTGCTGCTGGACATCAAAGACCTGCGCGCTATGCTGCAGTATGTAAGCCAGAACGCAAAAGAGCTGAGCCTGGAATATGGCAACATCACACCACAGAGTGTAAGCGCAATTCTGCGCAGCCTGCTGACACTGGAAGATGCCGGCGGCGATAAATTCTTCGGTGAACCTGCATTTGATGTAAGAGACTGGATGCAGACAAGCTACGACGGCAAAGGCTTTATCAATATCCTTCACTGTGTGGAACTGTTCCAGAGCCCTGTGCTGTATTCCACATTTATGCTGTGGTTGCTGAGCGAGCTGTATGAAATCATGCCGGAAGTAGGCGACCTGGACAAACCAAAAATGGTGTTCTTCTTTGATGAAGCACATCTGCTGTTTGACGATGCGCCAAAAGCACTGCTGCAGAAAATCGAACAGGTGGTAAGACTTATCCGCTCCAAAGGCGTGGGCGTATACTTTATCACACAGAGCCCTACAGATATTCCTGACTCTATCCTGGGCCAGCTGGGCAACCGTGTGCAGCATGCACTGCGTGCATATACACCGGCAGAAATCAAAAAGGTAAAAGCTGCTGCTGAAACATTCAGAGCCAACCCTGCATTTGACACAACAGAGGTTATCACAAATCTGGCCACAGGTCAGGCACTGATTTCTTTCCTGGACGAAGACGGCGCACCTGGTATGGTGGAAATTGCGCAGGTACTGCCACCACAGAGCTACACAGGCACACTGTCTGATGAAGAAAGACAGACATTTATGGCCAACAGCGGCATGGGCGGCAAATACAATACAGAAGTGGACAGAGAATCTGCATACGAAATTCTGCTGCGGGTAGCTGAAGAAGCACTGGCCATGCAGGAAGAAAAGAAACGCCTGGCAGAAGAGGCCAAAGCAGCTGAAAAACGGGCAAAAGAGGCTGAAAAAGAAGCCGAAAGAGCCGCAAAAGAAGCTGCCAAGGAAGAAGCTGCCCGTCTGAAAGCTGAAGAAAAGGCCGAAGCCGCAAGACTGAAAGCTCTGGAGAAAGAAGAAAAAGCCAGACTGAAGGCTGAAGAAAAAGAAGAACGGGCAAGAAAGAAAAAGATGGAGCAGATTGCCACAAATGCTGCAAAGAGCATGACAACCAGCATTGTGAACAGCACCCTGAAACGCAAAGCCGGCAAAAACCGGTCAGTGGCAGAAAAAGCACTGACAGCTGCATTCAACAGTGCCGTTGGCAATGTAAGCAGACAGGCTACAGGCAGCCTTGTGAGAGGCCTGCTGGGTACCCTGCTGAAATAATTACATAGCAAATACCGATTAAAGAGGACGAATAAACCGTCCTCTTTTTGTGTGTTACGCAATATAAACAAGACAGGAAAACCCACACAAAAATGTCTATTCCCGGAAAGGCGCCCATTGTGGAAGACTGACTGTTCGCTATAACAATTTTTACGTTCACAAAATTTTCAGTTTTATTCACAAATGGTTTATATTTTTTTCTCTTTTATTTCATAGTTTTATAGTAAGATATAACTGAACAGAAAAGGTGGTAAGTATGCTGGATTTTGTAGAGATAAACAAGGACAATATTCACTGGTACTGTAAATTTGAAAAGATTTTTGAAGAAGAACTGAATATATTTCAGTCCAGAATATACCCCCATAACAGCGATTTTTTCGTACCGCTGATAGAGAAGGGATTGCTGAAATGGAGCTATCTGTTTTACGGCGGGAAAATAATAGGTGCAATATGGCTGGAAAAGGAACACACCTGCCTGCGCACAGCAAAGCTGGGCATATTTATCGCTGACAAGGAAATGAGAAACAAGGGTATCGGAACAAAAGCCATAAGCCGATATATAAATGAAAACAGGAAAGCCATGAAGCTGACGGAAGTAACGCTGAATGTGCGCACTGAAAATATCCGCGCCATCAGGTGCTATGAAAAATGCGGTTTCGTATGTGAGCAGAGGTACGAAAAAGCAAATGGCACCAGGGTGATGAGTATGATAAAATCCTTATAGTATTAAAGAAAAGAGCGTATCCCATTGATACGCTCTTTTCTTTTCGTTATACGAAAGCGATGGTCAGGCATATATGCCCGGAACGCTGTTTTATTTTTTCAGAATCTGTGGGCCCTGTGGTGTGTCTTTTACAATGTAGCCCAGCTCTGCCAGCTCGTCACGAATCTGGTCAGCTCTTGCCCAGTTTTTGGATTTTCTTACTTCTGTTCTTTCTGCCACCAGATCTTTTACCTGCTGTGGAATTTCGTCTGTTTTTCTGTTGTACAGCAGACCCAGAACACCGGCCAGTTCATCAAAGATACCTGCTGTGTAGGCCAGAGTTTCTTTTGTCTGTTTGTCGCCTGTTGTGTTGATGGCTGTAACCAGTTCAAACAGTTTGGACAGTGCGTCAGCTGTGTTCAGGTCGTCATCCATAACAGCGATAAATTCTTCTTTCAGTCTGTCAGCAACAGCTTTCAGCTCTGTTTCTGTACCTGTGGAGTTGGCAGCAAGGAATTCCAGATGTTCACGTGCTGTGTACATACGTTCCAGAGAAGATTTGGCCTGCTCCATAACTTCGCGTGTGAAGTTCAGAGGTGAACGGTAGTGGGCTGTCAGCAGGAAATAGCGGATAGGTTCGTAACCAAACTGGTCAGAAATATCGCGCACTGTAAAGAAGTTGTTGAGAGATTTGGACATTTTCTGGTTGTCAACATTGATGTAGCCGTTGTGCATCCAGTAGCGTGCAAATTCTTTGTCAGAAGCACATTCGCTCTGTGCGATTTCATTTTCGTGGTGTGGGAAAATCAGGTCCTGACCGCCGCAATGCAGGTCAATAGTTTCGCCCAGGTGTTTGCGGCTCATGGCAGAACATTCAATATGCCAGCCTGGTCTGCCTTCGGAGAATGGGCTGTGCCAGTGTGGTTCGCCAGGTTTTGCAGCTTTCCACAGAGCAAAGTCTGCAGCAGCTTCCTTGGTTTCGTCCACACCGATTCTTGCGCCGGCTTCCAGTTCTTCCATTGGCTGGTGGCTCAGTTTGCCATAGTCTTTAAAGGAATGCACACGGAAGTAAACGTCACCGTTTTCCACTTTGTAAGCATGGCGTTTTTCAATCAGTGTTTCAACTATATCAATGATTTCAGGGATATGGTCAGAAACTCTTGGTCTCACATCAGCAAAACGAACATTCAGACCCTGCAGGTCATGATAGTATTCGTTTTCATATTTTCTGGCCACTTCTTCAAAAGTGATGCCTTCTTCGATGGAGCGTTTGATGATTTTGTCATCAATATCTGTAATGTTGGATACATAAGTAACTTTGTTGCCTTTGTATTCCAGGTAGCGGCGCAGGGTATCAAAAACTACTGCAGGGCGTGCGTTGCCGATATGGATGTAGTTGTAAACTGTAGGACCGCAAACATAGATTTTGTATTCGCCTTCCTTGATAGGTATGAATTCTTCTTTCTTTCTTGTGAGAGTGTTGAAAACATTCATGTGTTTCATAGAATGATGTCCTTTCCGGCTGCTGGGAGCCTGTGAATAATTTTTAAACCAAAGACCGGTAATATATAAACAAAAACCGCCCCATCTGCCCCTACAGGCAAACGAAGGCGGTACAAATAACCACGGTTCCACTTCGATTTATATCTTGTGAGTCATATAACGGTGACACCCGTGCACAGCTACTGTAGTTCGCCGTGCCTGCTTTCAAGGGCATTCGCCGGTTTATTGCGTCTAAGGTGCTTTCAGCGGGTCACACCTATTCTCTGTCAGAATTTTACGCCGGGTACTGGTCTTGATACAAACGCATTTTCTTTATTCAACAATGTTAATAATATCACATACCGTATATTTTTTCAAGTATGTAATTCTTATGAGTACATTGTACCATTAAGGAATTATAATGTCAAGTTATTTGGCATTTTTAATAAGGTCGATGTTAGGCAGGATATACTGCATACCGGACACAACTGTCAGCACAGCCATAATCCACATCAGCACATTTGTAACCATTGCCATTGTGTCAAATGTAGCCTGTGGGATTGTGTCCATATACAGCAGTGCCAGTGCCAGAAGGCCCAGCATGCTGGCAACCATCTGAAGCACAGTTTTGGCTTTGCCCATCATGCCGGCACCGATAACCTTGCTGCCTTTAGGGTTGGCAGCAGCGATAAGTCTTATACCGCTCACTGCAAATTCTCTGGCCAGAACGATGCAGATAACCACTTCATGACACATACCGTTGAGACAGAGGTAAATCAGGGCCACAGTTGTCAGCAGTTTGTCTGCCAGAGGGTCCATAAATTTGCCGAAGTCAGTAACCATATTATATTTTCTTGCTATGCTGCCGTCCAGAAAATCTGTAAAGGAAGCCGCTGCAAAAACTATCAGTGCAATCAGGTAGCTGTACTGGTTTTCTATGTACATAAACACCATAAATACAGGCACCAGAGCAAAACGCAGCAGTGTAAGTTTATTAGGTAAATTCATAATTTTCTCCTTGATACATCATATTAGGAATATGATTAATCCACTACTTCACCGTACAGGTCGTAAATGTCACTTTCTGTTACGAGAACTGTGTAGATTTCGCCGATAAGCAGGCCTGCTTCTGCCGGAACATATACTTCGCCGTCAATTTCAGGGGCATCGTAAACAGAACGGCATACAAACAGTTCGTTTTCTTCATCGTAATCATCAACGATTACATCGATTTCCCTGCCAATCATGGCAGCCTGTTTTTCAGCCATAATGCCTGTCTGCAGCTGCATAATGGCATCGGCGCGCTGCTGGCGGATTTCTACCGGCATCTGTTCCATTTTTGCAGCCTTTGTACCTTCTTCCTCACTGTATGCAAAGCAGCCCAGTCTTTCCAGATGGATTTCCTTTACAAAATCATACAGCTGGTTGAATTCTTCTTCTGTTTCACCGGGATAACCTGTGATAATGCTGGTGCGGATTGTGATGTCCGGCACTGCTGCACGCAGACGGCTGATGGCAGACATGATGATGTCTGTACCGCCCTGACGGTTCATGCTTTTCAGCACACGGTCATTGATGTGCTGGATAGGCAGGTCCAGATAGTGCAGAACTTTAGGATTTGTGGCGATTACTTCAATCACATCGTCGCCCAGTCTTTCAGGGTAGGCATACATCAGCCTTATCCACTGGATGCCGTCGATTTTGCTGATTTCTGTAACCAATTCTGCCAGTTTGTTTTCCTTGTAAATATCTTCGCCGTAGCGTGTGATGTCCTGTGCCACAACGATGATTTCCTTTACACCTTCTTCTGCCAGCCATTTTGCTTCTTCGATACAGCTTTCCATAGGGCGGCTGCGGTGCGGACCGCGGATAAGCGGAATTGCACAGTAGTAACAGCCGTTGGAGCAGCCTTCTGCGATTTTCAGATAAGCGTAGTGGCGTGGTGTGGAGATGATTCTTTTCTTTGTGATGTCCAGATTTGTTTTAGGGCCGTAGAAGGACAGTTTTTCGCCTTTTACAACTCTTTCCATTGTTTCCAGGATTTTGTCGTGGGAGCCAATGCCGATAACAGCGTCCACTTCCGGAATATCTTCCATGATTTCGTCTTTGTAACGCTGGGCAAGACAGCCTGTAACAATGATTTTCAGGTCTGGATTTTCCATACGGGCACCAACAGCGTTGAAGATGTTTTCGATTGCTTCTTCCTTTGCGCTGGTGATAAAACCACAGGTGTTGATAAGGCACACATCAGCCTCTGTCATATCGGCAGTGGTGCTGTGGCCTGCTTTCAGCAGGCTGTGGGCAATAATATCGCTGTCCACCTGGTTTTTAGGACAGCCCAGGGAAACTAATGTAACTTTCATTTAATACTCCTGTAAATCTATGTCTAAATTATCCATTGCTTGCTTTATTTCGCGGTACCTGAAGCCCTTTCGGAGAAGTGATGCCATCACCTTCTCAGGCTGTGACAGCTTGGAGCTGTATTTTGTCTGCAAAAGGTGAAGGATTTCTTCTGTCTGGTCTTCCGGTCCAAAATTTAATAATACACTGTCGATAATGTCTTTGTCAACTCCGAGAGAGGCAAGTTTTGCCCTGATTGCGGAAAAAGACTGTTTTTTTACTGTCAGCAGATACTCTGCTTTCAGCTGAGCAAAGGTGTGGTCGTCCACCAGTTCCAGTTCTTCCATTTTTGCCACGGCATAGCGTGCTGTTTCGCTGTCAAAGTAACGGCACAGTTTGGTGTACAATTCTTTCTTGGAGTGCATTCGGGCAGACAGGTAGGTGTAACACTTATCCACTGCCTTTGCATTTGCGCTCTGTTTTGAAATGCAACTAAGCTCTTGCTGTGAAAAACAAGAGCCTGTGTGTATATTATTCTGATATAAAACCACATCATCCACAGAAAACAGGAACTCATCCCCTGCAAAAAGGGCATTGTAGCCCTTTTTGGTGCGGGTGATATCGGTTATAGTGACATTATTCAACATCGATGTCTATATTTGCATTTCTGCGCTTTGTCACAGGTTTTTCAGCAGGCTGTTCGCCTTCCCGGGCAGGTGCGGCAGGTGCAGGTGCTGCTGCTGTATTCACAATAGTTTTGCCTTTTTTCTTTTCAGGTGCAAGTGGGTTGTAGCCTTCTGCTCTGGCTTTTTCCATGGCGACAAAAACTTTGTCTTCCACTTCTTTTGCCAGTGCAGGATTTGCTTTGAAATATTCTTTGGCGTTATCGCGCCCCTGTCCCAGACGGATGTCGCCATAGCTGAACCATGCGCCGGATTTATTCACAATGCCCAGTTTAACAGCAATGTCAACAATTTCGCCCATTTTGGAAATACCCTGACCGAACATGATATCAAATTCTGCTTCTTTGAAAGGAGGAGCAACTTTGTTTTTAACAACCTTTGCTCTGGTGCGGTTACCGATAACCTCTGTGCCAACTTTGATGGCTTCCACACGGCGCACATCGATACGCACAGAAGAGTAGTATTTCAAGGCACGGCCGCCTGTGGTTGTTTCAGGGTTGCCGTACATAACACCGATTTTTTCACGGAGCTGGTTGATGAAGATAACGATTGTATTTGTTTTGCCGATAACGGAAGTGAGCTTTCTCATACCCTGGCTCATCAGACGGGCCTGCAGACCAACATGACTGTCACCCATTTCGCCTTCGATTTCGGCTTTTGTAGTCATAGCGGCTACAGAGTCCACTACAACTATATCGATAGCGCCGGAGCGCACCAGTGCTTCACAGATTTCCAGAGCCTGTTCACCTGTGTCCGGCTGGGAAACCAGCAGGGAATCAATATCCACTCCCAATGCCTGTGCATAAACAGGGTCCAGAGCGTGCTCAACGTCGATAAATGCAGCGTTGCCGCCTGTTTTCTGTGCCTCAGCCACAGCGTGGAGAGCCAGAGTGGTTTTACCGCTGGATTCAGGTCCGTAGATTTCTACAATACGGCCGCGTGGCAGACCGCCGATACCCAGGGCAAGGTCCAGTGAAAGTGAGCCTGTGGAAATTTTGTCCACATTCATTGTTACATTTTCGCCCAGGCGCATGATAGCACCTTTGCCGAACTGTTTTTCTATGTTAGCCAGCGCTGTCCGCAGGGCCTTTTCTTTATCTGTTGCCATAATTTATCCCTTCATATTAATCTTTAATATATCAGTTTTACAACTGACAGTTGTTATTTCTGATATTATATTAACATATTATTTGTCAATATTCAAGTATTATTTCCAATATTATTTAATCTTTTCGGGCGATTATACCGCGCGGGTTGCCGGCGGTGTCAACAATGCGCTGTACCACTGTGTATCTGGCCTTGACCAGTATATTTTCCACTTCTTTTGACTGGTCATAGCCATGCTCAAACACAAGGTATCCGCCGTCTTTCAGTGCGTGATAATAATTCTGTGCGATAAACTTGTAAAAACGCAGACCGTAATCTTCGGCAAAAAGAGCAGTGCCCGGTTCATAGGAAACCTCTGTCTGCAGCTTGCCCTCCATCCGCGGGTCAATATAAGGCGGATTGGAGATAATCATATCGAAGGCTTCTTCCTCACAGACAAAATCATAATTGAAAATATCGTACTTTACCGGAAGCACCATAAGGCCTGTTTTTTCTATATTTCTTTCCAGATATGCAAAAGCCTCGTCATATTTTTCCACAGCCACCACAGATGCATCGGGGATAAATCTTTTCACAGCCAGTGCTATGGCACCGCTGCCGCTGCACAGGTCGATTACCGCAGGGCAGGCTGTGTCTTTCAACTGTTGCACCGCCGCCATAACCACATCTTCAGTATCAGCACGGGGGATAAGCACCCCTTCCCCCACATCCAGGTCCAGGTCAAAAAACTGCCAGGTACCCAGTATGTACTGGAGAGGATAGCCGCCGGCGCGTTTGCCTGCAAGATAAATCAGTTTTTTCTTCTGTTCATCTGTCATTTCATAATCAGGACCCAGAGTAAGCCTGTCTGCACCAAGCACAAACTGTACCAGCTGGGCGGCTTCAAAGCGTGGGTCGCTGTTTTCATTTTCAGCCAGTATTTCCTGCATTGCTCTGTAAACATCATTCAATCTGTTACTGACGGGAATAACATAGTCCCGATTTTCTTCCGTCGCCGTTTTTTCTGCTGCAGCAGCCAACCGTGCCTCAGGTTCAGGGGCAGTTTCTTCATTCAGCTGTTCCGGAACCGGCTTTTTCACAATTGTTTCCGGCAAAATGGCGTTTACAGAGGCAATAGCCACTTCTATCATATCGTCCTCCGGTTCATTTGTAGTCAGTCGCTGAAACCACAGTCCCGGGGTAGCCATAATCCTGGTACAGGCGTTGGTGTGACGACCGGTGTAGCGAAGGATTTCGTAAGCTATGCCCACCACAACAGGCAGAAAAGCTACTTTCATAACCACGCGGCCCAGAGTGCTCTGCCAAGGTACAAAGGAAAACACTGCAATACTTACCAGCAGAACTATAAACATAAAGCTGGTACCACAGCGCGGGTGGAAACGGGTGTGTTTGCGCACATTTTCCACAGTCAGCTCCTCGCCGGCTTCGTAACAGGCGATGGTCTTGTGTTCTGCCCCGTGATATGCAAAAACTCGCTTGATTTCGCTCATTTTGGAAACCAGCCACAGGTAAACAATAAATATAATCAGCTTGGAAACACCCTCCACTGCGGCTTTCAGTCCGCCAAGAGGGATTATTTTATCAATAATGCCGGTAAAAGTGGTGGGCAGTACCATAAACAGAACCAGCGCCAGCATACCGCCCAGCACGCCGGCAATCATCAGCAATATGTCCGCCGCTTTGTCACCGAAATGTTTTTTCAGCCAGAGTTCCAGCTCGTCCTCCTCCAGGTCAACCATTGCTGCATCTGCAGATGCCATAATGCTTTTATACCCTGTAATCAGGCTGTCTATGAAGCTGTACATACCGCGCAGCACAGGTATTTTTGTAAATTTGCCCGGTTTTACCTTGTATTTTTTCACATTTATACCGCCATCGGGTGTGCGTACGGCTATGGAATATGAGTGGGGGCCTTTCATCATAATGCCCTCGATGAGAGCCTGGCCGCCTATAGAAACTTTTTTGTCTGCCATTAATGTCCTTTCATTGAGCGGATAGTGTTCAGCGTAAAAGTCATACGGGTATAGCTTCCCAGCTGACTTTCCACCGAAAGTTCTCCGCCATGTGCTGTGATAATTTCTTTTACAAGGGCCAGACCGATACCGCTGCCGCGTTTTGCGCCTTTGCCTTTGTAGAATTTTTGTGTAACTTTTTCTATATCATCAGGGTGAATGCCTTTTCCGCTGTCGGTTACACTGACGGAAACCAGCCCCTGTTTTTTGTCGTGTTCTATGGATATTTCTATCCTGCCGCCAGATGGTGTATATTTTACAGCGTTATCCAGCAGGTTTACCATAACCTGCCTGAGCCTGTTTTTGTCAGCGAACACAGGGATAATATCCTCCTGGTCAGCATATTCCAGGCTGATGCCGTTCTGCCGGCAACGAGGGCCGAACATAATGGCCACATCCTCTATCTCTGCCACCAGGTCCAGCTTTTCTTTGGTAAATTTCATATCCGACTGCTGCAATCGGGAGAAATCCAGCAGGTTTTCCACCATCGAGTACAATCGCTCTGTTTCAGTCAGAATAACCTGTGTACCTTTTGATACAGTTTCCCGGTCAGGCGCCGCATTAAGTGTTTCTGCCCAGCCTTTGATAGCCGTAAGCGGTGTGCGCAGTTCGTGGGAAACGCTGGATATAAATTCATTTTTGATTTCATCAGTACGGCCCAGTTCCTCAGCCATATTGTTGATAGCATCACACAGCTGACCAATTTCATCGTTGTAGGTGTTTTCTATACGCACATCAAACTCCCCTTTGCTGATTTTGGCAGTGGTGGTTTCAATACTGTGTATAGGACGCACTATACTGCGGATAAAATACATACCCGACAGCACGCTGATGCCTATGAGTGCCAGCGCCATCATGGCCCCCAGAGCTATGAGAATACCTATTTCTCCGTCCACTCTGGTCAGCCCCGTAACCAGGCGTATGGCATAAATGCTTTCCATAGCCGGATAGATGATGCAGGTGGCAGTCATAACCTTTTCACCCATGGGGGTCATATAAGTATTGATTGCTATGCCGTCTGCAGAGTTCTGCGCCAGGGCGATATCCTCCATATGCATATCGTCACTGGGCATAAAACCGGTGGAGGTTGCCATAATTTTGCCGTCCGTGCCGATGAACATAAACTCAAACTTATCTTTTTCGGTAAATTCCTCGCTCATTCGATAAAGCATCCGGGTGCGCTCACTGTCCGACTGGTTGGCCGATGCGGTCAGCGTCCCGTTTATTGTATTTATTCTTGTCAGGATAATGTTTTCTGCGGCGGAATAATAGGAATTGCGCACGTAAAAAGCCAGCAGCACCATGGCCACAACCATAACTACTATGGTGGTAGCCAGACTGCCCCTTATCCATCTTTTGGTAATACTGCTGTTCATAAATACTGTTTCCTGTTAACCGTCATACACTCCAGCGGTAGCCGTAGCCCCATACAGTAACTATATACTGCGGACTGGAGGCATCTTCTTCTATCTTCATTCTCAGGCGACGGATATTTACATCGACTATCTTTATATCGCCGAAATAATTTTCACCCCATACACCTTCCAGAATTTTTTCTCTCACAAGGGCCACGCCTTCATTGCGGAAAAACAGCTCCATAATGCTGAATTCCACACTGGTAAGGTCTATAACATCTTCTCCTTTTCGCAGTATTCTGCTTTTCAGGTCAAGTGTGAAAGGCCCGGAAACCAGCACATCTTCGCCGGTTACAGCTTTGTCAGGCTTTTTCACCCTTCTCAACAGTGCTGACACCCTTGCCAGCAGTTCCTGGACACCAAAAGGTTTGGTGATGTAATCATCAGCACCCACTGACAATGATATAACCTTGTCCTGCTCCTGGCTTTTTGCTGACAGCATAATAATACCCATGGCATCATTGTGCCTGCGGATGTATTCACACAGGGATATGCCGTTCATGCCCGGCAGCATAATATCCAGCAGTGCTATATCAAAATTTTCCCTGTCACTATCCAGAATAATTTTTGCACTTTCAGCACTGGAGCAGCGTACCACACTGTGGTCTGCCATTTTAAGATTTATTTCTATAACTTCGCCTATAGCTTCTTCGTCTTCAACTACCAATATTCTGGCCATAATAAACCTCCGTCTATTTTATATACATCATACCTTCAGATATATAATCGCGCTGTTCAGCCGTTACTTCCCGGGCAAAAATCAATTTCACCTGTATTGTTCCTTTGCCCACTATGATGCTGCCAGCACCTGTTTCTGTGTCAGCACCGGCATTCACCAGGCTGAAATTCACCAGCGGTCTGCCGCTGCTTGTCCGCAATACAGCCCATTCCCCTTCTTTTTCACCGTTGACAAGGGAAATCAATCCCTGCCATTCGTACGGCAGAGGAAAGTACACACCGCTTCTGGCTTCGCACACACCGTAATATTTTCTCACCGGCTCATTCAGCAGAAAACATGTCCATTCCATCTGTTTCAGATTAAACGAATAGGGATTGCCATCGTCAATAACTGTAGGCGTTTCGTAGTAGCCGTCACCGTCAATGTCCCGGCTGTTGAGGCTGTAACCAAAATTCCATATTTTCTGCACTACATCATGGGACAGCACCGGCTCCAGATTATAGCCGTCAAACTTTATTGCTTCGGTGTAGAAACGACGGTATGCGTCGTGGTAGTCCACCAGAATCACTTCGCTGTCGGCAAAATCACTTTTGCTGAAAGCGATATTGGTAACAGTGGCATTCCTCACCGGAATCTGTTTCACAGACAGTGAAGTGAGATAGTCATTATAATGAGCACTGAGCACTCGTACCTGGGTTCTCTGGTTGTCCGCATTTACCCCGGCCAGAATCATATCCTCAGCACCGTCTCCGGTGATGTCATAAATAACATAGTCCTGGCAGGTGTAGGTATTTTCTTCCGTCACAGCGTTGTCATCTGTAAAGTAAACAGATGTGATTTTTTCACTGCTGTCAGAAAAGGTGTACCCCACCACAATCTGCCTGTCACCAGACCTGGTCATATCAGTGAAGGTGATTTTGTACACCTCTGTACCATAGCCTTCCTTGTCGTACACCACATCCCACTCGTCTTCGCTCTGTGTCAGCACTGCCATACGCACATTGCTGCCGGTGTTTTCCGCACTGTACAGCACCGCGGCTTCTTCTGTATTGTCTCCGTTCAGGTCGACAAACTGCACCGGAGAAACATTCAATCCGGCTTTCGGGTATTTCAGCACTATATCCTGCCCCAGATGCCGGTTGATAGCGGTGATAATCCGGCTTTCACGCCGGGACAGTCTGGGAGATGAAAGCAGGCTGAGTATATTGTTTCTGCTTGCTATACCGCTGCAGCCCGTAAGCATAAAAGACAGCAGCAAAAGCAAAGAAAATAATCTTTTCATCAGTTTTTCCTTTTATTCATATAAAATTGACATATATAATTTATTTTACCACTAAAAAGCGAATAATCCAATACTCATTATAATTATACCAGCTATTATACCATACAATGTGTGATGAATATCTGAAATTTTGGTGCCGGCAGGTATCATTTCACACAATGCGGCCTGGCACATTATTCCTGCTATAACCGGCATAAGGCCATTGAGAAAAGCGGATGTAATAAAATCTCTCAGCAGAATATAAGCAGTCACACCGCCCATAAGTTCCGCCATGCCTGCCGCCAGACTGTAGAAAAATGCTTTTGCTCTGCTGTGGGTGATGTACAGCACCGGAGAAGCTATGGCCATACCCTCCGGCAGATTGTGCAGGGCAACAGCCAGACCTATTCTTGCTCCGGCCCGTGCATCGTGGGCAGAGGTGAAAACAGTCAGCATACCTTCGGGCAGGTTATGAATGACCATGACCAGCATGGTTATCACCGCAGTGCGGCGCAGGGTGAAAAGGATTTCATCTTCGCCGGCCGGGCGGTCCTTTACCACCAGCCCGTTGATGGCCGTACCTGCCACCCAGCCGCAGAAAAGCAGTGAAAGCACCGCTTTTGCTGCTGTTATCACAGGCATATAGGCATAGTAGGTGTCAAAGGTTTCGGGGAGTAAGTCCATAAAAGATACCGCCAGCATAACCCCTGCGGCAAAGCCCTGGGAAAAAGCCATTTTTTTATTATCTATGGACGGTACAGCTATGACCAGCAGACCGCCGAGAGAAGTGGACAACCCCGCAAAGGCACACACAGCAAAAGGATACAGCATAAAATTACATACCTCACATCAGAAATATTTAATTATATGATGTAAAAAAATATATTATTATCATTGCATTTTGAGAAAAAATCTGTCATTATAGAATCAATAATACAAAAAGGAGATTTTTTGTTATGACATATCAGGTTTCTGAAAAAATAAAAAACAGACTGGCTGCCCTGACAGCTGATGAAAAAGTGCAGAAGGCTCTGGCTTTTATCAAGGATGACCGGGACACCATTCTGGACAAGCAGTGCGAGCTGACACTCATACCTGCTCCTACACATCATGAAGCAGAAAAGGCAAAACGCTTTCTGGAAATGATGCAGGAAGAAGGCCTGGAAGGCTATATTGATGAATACGGCAACGCAGTGGCTGTGCGCAAAGGTACAGGCGGCGGCAAAACGGTGCTGGTGGAAGGCCACCTGGACACAGTTTTTCCACTGGATACAAAACTGGAAATCATCAGGGAAGACGGCTATATCAAATGCCCTGGCATAGTTGACGATACACGCGGTCTGGCATCAGTGCTGTCCACAATCCGCGCACTGAACGCCGCAGGCATCGAAACAAAAGGCGACATTCATTTTGTAGGCACTGTACAGGAAGAAGGCACAGGTGCCCTGAAAGGCATGAAGTACTATGTGGAGCATCATCCTGAGCTGGATGCATCCATCTCTGTAGACGGCGACGGCTGGTCCGACATTACATTCGAAGCCACAGGCATACAGACCTATGAAGTAGTTTTCCACGGTGTAGGCGGTCATGCTTACGGCGCATTCGGCAAGGTGGCAAACCCTATTCACGCAGCAGGCAGAGCAATAGCAAAGATTTCTGATTTTGTTGTACCAAACGAACCAAGAACATCATTTGCAGTGACAAATCTGGAGGCCGGCAGCTATTCCGCTGTACACTCCATCGTTCCTGAATGTACAATCAGATTCAACTTCCGTTCCAACGACCAGGGAGAGCTGGAAAAACTGAGAGAAAAAATCTTTGCTGCTATCGACGAAGCTTGCAGGGAAGAAACAGCACGCTGGGGTATGGACACAATTACATACACAGTGAAACATATCTGTGATGTAAGCGCAGGCTCACAGGACCCACACACTGCCATCGTTGAAGGTGCAGTATCTGTGGCTGAATTCCTGGGCGACGGCGCTACACTGAGCAAAGGCGGTTCCACTAACTGCAACCGTGCCATCGAAGCAGGCTTGCAGGCAGTATGTCTGGGCGGCGGCAGAAATTACAGTGCAGACTGCCATACACTGAATGAAAAATTCCTGATTGACGGCGCGTACAAAGGCTGTCAGGCAGCAATGCTGCTGGCTGTGCTGTGTGCAGGTACTGATACCGCTGAAAGCATTATTGAATAATTCCTGCAATAAAACTGCATCAAAAAAACAGAGAGCCTGAGGCTCTCTGTTTTTTTCGGTAGGATTATATATTTTATTTGGAGAAAATTTATGTTTTATCGGGTTAACCCAATGCTACATCAAGTATCATCATAAGTGAGAAACCTACGGCGAAGAATATTGTACCTATATTGGAGTGTTTGCCTTCACTCATTTCAGGTATCAGTTCTTCCACCACCACATACAGCATTGCGCCTGCGGCAAAGCTCAGTGTAAACGGCAGGACAGGTATTACAAATTTAGCCGCCATAATTGTCAGCAATGCGCCCAGCGGTTCTACTATGCCGGATATTACTCCATAGCCGAAAGCCTTGCTTTTTTTCACACCTTCAGAGTGCAGCGGCATGGAGATTATGGCACCCTCAGGCAGGTTCTGTATTGCTATGCCCACGCTCAGCGCCAGGGCACTCATCAGTGAAATTGTGCTGTTTTCGCTCATCAGCCCGGCCCACACTGCACCTACAGCCATACCTTCCGGCAAATTGTGCAGTGCCACTGCCATCACCATCAGGGAGTTTTTGCTCATATTGCTGTCGGGACCTTCTTTCTGTTTATCCATATGCATATGAGGAATTACTCTGTCCAGCACCAGCAGGAATATGACTCCCAGCCAGAAACCCACTGCCGCAGGTATAAAAGACAGTCTGCCCATGTGGCTGGCGTGCTCCATAGCCGGTATCAGCAGGCTCCATATTGATGCTGCCACCATAACACCGGCAGCAAAGCCTGTCAATATACGCTGCAGTGTTTTGTTCATTCCTTTTGTCATAAAGAACACACCTGCTGAACCCACTGCTGTTCCTATAAATGGTATCATTATACCTTTCATGATATCTATTGTCATAATTTTCACCCCCGTGGGAAAATGTTTGTTTTACCTTATTGATACATTGTGTCGTTATCTTAATTATATTATAGGTTAGCATACGCTAACTGTCAACTCTTGTGTGATTTAATCACATATACCATATCTATCTGATGGTTTATATCTGTATTCATAGTACTGGCAGTTGTTGTAAAAAAATCCGTTATATTGTATTCTTAATATATACGGGGGTGAAAGAATGGCATATAAAGAGCTGATAAAAAACTTTCAGCATGTGCGTGACTACATGCGCCGGTTTTATATTTACGGTTTCAAGAGCAGGTCGGAATATGACGGCAAAAGCGGTCGTTCCTATGATGATGAACGACGCCGCATTGAAAGCTGGCTGAAAGATTATATGGGGTTTCGCAATACGGATGAGGGCAAAAATGTGTTCATTTCCATCGACAGCCGCCGCCAGCCCCACAATCCTCTGTACAAAGCTATGAAAGCCAGAAGCTTTACCGACAGAGACATCACGCTGCATTTTATTATTTTTGATATACTTTACCGCCCGTCAGATGCTTTTACCCTCGCTGAGCTTATGGACAGAATAAATGATATTTATCTGGCAGATTTTTCTCAGCCTGTTACCTTTGATGAAAGTACTCTGCGTAAAAAGCTGAAAGAATACATCGCACTGGGTATGGTTATTGCCGAAAAGCAAGGCAGAAATGTGCTTTACCGCAGGTCAGAAAGCTATGACCTGACAGGTCTGGCAGATGTGCTGGACTATTTTTCTGAAATCGCCCCATGTGGTGTAATAGGCTCCTTCATGCTGGATAAAACACCGCCTCACCGGGATAATTTTACCTTCAAGCATCATTACATCACTCAGGCTATGGACAGCCAGGTGCTGTACCGGCTGTTCGGGGCAATTTCCCGCCGACGCAAAGTGGAAATCACCTTCACCTCCCGTGGCAGCAGCCGTGCCCATACCGGTCAGGTGACACCGCTGAAAATATTTATCAGCTGTCAGAACGGAAGACAGTATCTTATGGCGGCAGACAGCAAGGGAATAATTTCCGCCTACCGTCTGGATTACATTCTGTCTGTCAGGGAAACCATAACCGATGAGGATTTTGCCGGGCTGCGCACACATCTGAATGAAATGGAAAAATACATATGGGGTGCTAATGTACGCCCTGACAGCAAAACAGAAAAAGTGACTTTTACTGTGGATTTCACAGAAGATGAAGAGTTTATCTGGCGTCGCCTTGTGAGAGAAAAACGCTGTGGTACAGTTACCCTCATTTCCCCAGGCCGCGCACAGTTCACCGCCACAGTATATGACAGCCGCGAAATGATACCCTGGATACGCTCTTTTATCTGCCGTATTTCCCACATAGAGTTTGAAAACAAAGAGCTGCAGGCATCCTTTCTGCAGGATATTGAAGATATGTACAGAATGTACGGACTGGAGGAATGACAATGATTTTCAACGAAATATTCAGCGTTTATTACTCCACTGTTTCCTGTATCATCACCGCTGCACTGAAAGGAAAGCTGACCGACAGGGAGATAATGGAAATAATCAGGGAAAACGCCTTTGAGGAAAGTCTGCTGACTATTATGCCCTCACTGAAAAACGGACGGTGGCAGCTGTTAAAAAAAGACAACTCCACCCCTTTATACCACTCACCGGAAATCCCCCTGTCAAATATGGAAAAACGGTGGCTGAACGCCATAGCGGCTGACAGGCGCATACAGCTTTTCGGCGTGGAAATTCCCACTTTTCCTGATGTGCCTCCACTGTTTACATCAGAGGACTACCGCATTTTTGACAGCTACGGCGACGGTGACAATTATTCCGACCCGCTGTACATATCCAATTTCCGTACGGTGCTGAAAGCTATACAAGAGCAGGCCCCGCTGAAAATACATATGATAAGCCGCAGCGGAGAGGTAATGTGTAAAAAGGTGATGCCGCATCACCTGGAATACTCCGAAAAAGACGATAAATTCCGCCTGATAACTACCGGAGGTCATTATGAAACCGTCATAAATATGGGCAGGGTTCTCTACTGTGAAAGGTATCGGGGTGATTTTGTTATCTACCCTGCACAGCCACAGGATAAACTACGCTGCGCAGAGCTGGAAATACAGGATGAGCGCAATGCCCTGGAAAGAGTTATGCTCCATTTCGCTCATTTTGAAAAACAAGCGGAAAAAACAGGTGAAAACACTTACCGCATGAAAGTTTTTTATGATAAAGATGATGAAACAGAAATGGTTATCCGTGTGCTGTCCTTCGGGCCTTTTGTAAAGGCAACCGGTCCGGACCGCTTTACAACATTGGTAATAGACCGCCTGAAACAACAGAAAGCTATGGGTCTGCACCGACAGAAATAATAAAAGCGCACAACAAAAAGCTGCAGCAATATGCCGCAGCTTTTATCATGTCCGGTTTTACAGTTCATCCACCAGTTCTTCTATAATTACAGACACATTTGGATTTTTCTCACCGGCAGCCTCCAGTGTGTTCAGCACCCCGTCAGCGTAACGGCGCAGATTGTCCTGCATTTCCTGCACATAGGACACTATTATCTGTACAGGCTTGCCCATTTCGCACAGGCAGTCATACAGGGCGTCCAGATTTTTGCCGTAATAGTCAGGCAGGTCCAGTTTTTTCTGCAGATAAAGATGTGTTGCATCTCTGTCTGTCATTTTTCTTCCGTCAAGTACGATTATATTCATGGTTATTCCTCCCCGTAAAGCAGTTCAAAGGATTCATAATGGTTGTGAGTGTAGTAAATCAGTCCGTCGTTGGAAAATACAATCCTGCGGCTGCCTCGACTGTGGTAGCCGTCGGTGTCTATATCACATTCATAGTAAACTCGTCCTTTCGCCTTTGGCAGGGAGCCTTCGTAGTTGCCGAATTTATCGCCGCCTATGGCACAGCCAGGTGCGTATTCTTCCACATTGCCGCCCTCCCAGCCCAGGGCACGGGCTTCATCTTTGGTAATAAAGTTATCCGGCAGACACCCGTAGGTGTGTATATACAGCGCAACGCTTTCTTTGTCAAAATACCGGCCGTCTCTGTCAATTAATTCTTCTTCCGGTTCAGGAGTGGGCGTAGGTTTTGGAGTAGGCGTTGGCTTCCGTGTGGCCTCCGGTGCTGGTGCCGGGGTTGCTTCCGGTGTGGATTCCGATTCATTTTCTTCCAGCCGGTTACTGTCATTATGTACTATCTGCTGTGATACCCCGGTATCTGCCGCAGAGCTGTCGCCGCCGGTGTCACCGCCACATCCCACCATGGACATTATCATCACAATGGCCATTATTATGGACAATATTCTTTTCATCATATCACCTCTTATTATTTATGTTCACAGTATATCACATCTATTTGCAATATAAAAGTAGGGAAAAATGCGCATTTTTTTGATAATGTTGTACAATAAACTTTATTTGTTCATAATTTTAATGTATACTATAATGTATAAAGCCTTTACAGGAGGATATTATGGACAAAGAAAGAATCCTGATAGTTGATGATGACAGAAATATATGTGAACTGCTTCGCCTTTATCTGGAAAAGGAAGGCTATGAAACACATATCGCCCACGATGGTGAAAATGCACTGGAGGTTTACGACGAAAGACTGTTTGACCTGGTGCTGATGGATGTTATGATGCCCCGTGTGGACGGCTGGGAAGCCTGCCGCCGCATCCGTGCCAAAGGCGATACACCTATTATAATGCTCACCGCCAAAGGAGAAACCTTTGACAAAGTTCTGGGACTGGAGCTGGGCGCTGATGACTATGTGGTAAAACCTTTTGACACCAAAGAAGTTGTAGCCAGAATCAAAGCTGTTCTCCGTCGCAGCGGCAGACAGAAAGCGGCACCTAATTCAAATGATGGCGCTCTGACTTTTGATAATCTGGTGGTCAACATCACAAAATACGAACTGCGCGTAAAGGATGAGGTAGTGGACACACCTCCGAAAGAGCTGGAGCTGCTGTATCATCTGGCTTCTAACCCAAACAAAGTTTTCACCCGTGATGCTCTGCTGGACGAGGTATGGGGGTTTGAATACTATGGTGACAGCCGCACAATTGACGTGCATATCAAACGCCTGCGTGAAAAGCTGGAAGGTGTCAGCGAGCAGTGGAACCTGAAAACCGTATGGGGTGTAGGCTATAAGTTTGAACTGAAAGAATAATCTACGGAATACACTGCTATCAGCAGGAATAGTAATAAACAAATAGTAATTAATTAAATCTTATATACAAGGAGTATACAAAAATGCTTGAATTCAAATACGACACACAGCTGCTTATCGAAGGTGAAGACCTGGACGAAGATGAAATCTATGATTACATCGTAGAAAACTTCAAAGGCGACAGCCTGCTGGCTGTAGGTGACAGCGACCTTATCAAAATCCACTACCACACAAACGAACCTTGGCTGGTGCTGGCATGGGCTGCCACACTGGGCGACATTTATGACATCGTTGTGGAAAACATGGAAAGACAGGAAGCAGGCCTTCAGGGCTGATATTATTCCAAAAGCAGGAAAAATAAATGCGTAAGACTATAGTTACCCGCTTTTTTTCGGCTATCAGCATATTGCTGGTAACCTCCATTGGCGTATTGGGTATCCTGTTTATGTTTTTTGCCAACAGATACCTGCAGAGTGACCGTCTGAATACAATGAACCTGTGCGTTATTAACGCACAGGCTGCTTTTGATGACTCAATTCAGGAAAAAGACGGTATCACCAGCGAAGAACAGCGCTCCAAGCTGCGTGAAAACCTGCGCCTTATATCAAACACTACCGCTACCACAGTTATTCTGGCAGACGAAAAAGGCAAGTGTATCGTATGTACCGAGGAATTTGCCTGTGGTCATGAAGGCTCATTTGTACCGGAAGCCGCCATGAAAACACTGTCAGCGGCAACCAAAAGTATTCAGCTGGATGAAACCTTCACCGATATTTATTCCGGTTCATACTATACTGTGGGCCGTGCTGCCCGCGATACAAACGGAAATATTATCGGCTATGTTTTTGCTTTTTCTGACGCCACCAGTATCACAGCCTTTACTCAGGCGCTGATTTCCATGTTTATGGTCAGTGCCGGTATTATGCTGCTGATTTCCAGTGTGGTTTCCATACTGGTTACCAGCCGTCTTACAACACCGCTGAGAAACATATCCGATGCCGCCCGTAAATTCGGCCAGGGTGATTTTTCTGCCCGTGTTGAAGTGGAAGGTGACGACGAAATTGCCCATCTGGCTTATACCTTTAATCAGATGGCTGGTTTTGTGGAAAAAAATGAAAAATCCCGCTCCAGCTTTGTGGCCAATATCGCCCATGAACTGCGCACGCCTATGACCAGTATCAAAGGCTTTGTGGACGGCATTATTGACGGCACCATACCACGGGAAATGCAGGGCAGATATCTGAATGTAATCAGTGATGAAGTGGGCCGTCTGGCCCGCCTGACAAACAGCATGCTGGATATTTCCAAGCTGGAAAGCGGTGAATTCCAGATGAATGTGGAAAAATACAACATATGGGACACCATTGCAACCATAGCTTTTGCCTTTGAAAACAGAATAGAGTCAGCCCGTATCGACCTGCAGGGTTTCAAGCCACACAAGGTTATGGTAAACGCTGACAAGGATATTGTGCATCAGGTGGTCTATAATATATTTGACAACGCTCTGAAATTCACACCTAAAGGCGGTTATATTGCTTTTGATGTGTCAGAGGACAAATCCACCGGTCTGGTCACCGTAAAAATCCGCAACTCCGGTCAGGGCATCAGCAAAGAAGCACTGCCGTATATATTTGAAAGATTTTATAAAGAGGACTCCTCCCGCAGTGTTCACACACGCGGCGCAGGCATAGGTCTTTTTATCGCCAAAACTCTGGTACAGCGCTCCGGCGGTGACATCTGGGTGGAAAGCGAAGAAAACAAATATACAGAGTTTATATTCACCCTGCCGGCAGCACCCCGTGCTGCTGTACAGCGCAATAATACAAAGCAGAACAAAACTCATAACAAAAAATAGTATTGCGGCGGCCTTTGCTGTATTTCAGGGGCCGTTTGTGATTATATGCTGAATTTTCGGTGAATAAATCCGGTAAAATACTATGAATACAAAAATTTTTCACAAATTCATATTACTATGAGTGTAAAGAAAATTTTCAGAAGGAAGCGAGATATATGGAGAGAAGAAACAGAAGTAAAGCTCCGCTGATTATGCTGATGCTTTTATGTGTATGTGTCAGTCTGGCGGCTGGCATTATGATAGGCAGAAACAATGTGATTTCCAGCCCGGTTATCGACTTTTTTACTCAGAATGAAGCCGACCGGACAGTCAAAGGTGAAGCCCCTGTGGTGGAACTTCAGCCTGCACCGGAATACACTGACGGCGGTTATGAAACCACAGATATTTTTGAAAAAGTGAACCCATCGGTTGTCAGCATAAATGTATACGCCGGTACATCAGTATCACCTATAAGTAGCGGTACGGGTATTGTTATGACTGCAGATGGTTATATCATCACCAACGCCCATGTGGTCGACGGCGGTACCAGTGTAAATGTGGTTTTCAACGACGACACACAGGTACGCGGCACAATCGTAGGTGCTGACGAAGATACAGACATTGCCGTAATCAAAGTGTCCGCTACTGACCTGACAGCGGCAGAATTTGGCGACAGTTCCACACTGAAAATAGGTGAAAGAGTGGTTGCCATCGGTAACGCAGGCGGTCTGTCCGGCACATGTACCCAGGGTATTATTTCCGGTCTGAACCGTGATATGAGCTCCAGCTCCAGAAGTCTGGCACTCATTCAGACCAGCGCAGCTATCAACCCTGGCAACTCCGGCGGCCCGCTGGTAAACAGATTTGGCCAGGTAATCGGTATCACCTCAGCCAAAATTGCCGCCACAGATTATGAAGGTATCGGTTTTGCTATACCTATTACAGACGCCCTTCCTATTATCCAGAGCCTGATTGAAAACGGTTATGTAACAGGCCGTGCAGTGTTGGGCGTACAGGTAATCGAACTGAATGAATCCAATGGTCCTATGAACGGACTGCCACGCCGCGGCGCATATATCGCATCAATTGAATCGTACAGCGACCTGCTGAACAAAGGCGTACGCGAAAGAGATGTTATCATAGAAGCAAATGGCGTTGAGCTGTACTCCACAGACGACCTGATGGAACAGCTGGAAAAATTCTCACCCGGCGACACCATGAACCTGGGCATCTACCGTCCGGAAAGCGGTGAAACATTCTATGTAGATGTAAAACTGGTAGAAGCAAGATAAAAAAATTACCCCGTCACTGCAAAGTGACGGGGATTTTTTGTCACATCAGATTTTCAGCAGCCCGGTTTCTGTTGTACAGCTTGCAGGTCAGCAGACGCCTGTCTTAACACAGACTCCACCATGCTCCTTCAGACATATATTCCTGTTGTTTTACCACCAGTAGTTTTCACTTTCATCAATATATGTAAACAGCGGTGTGCCGTCAGCAGTATAAATTTCAGCTTCAGAACCGCGGCTGATATCCATATAGCGCCATTCTTCACCTGTTTCATCGGTACGCCAGCCTTTAAGAATTGTGATATGGTGCAGACCGTCACCATCAATAACCTCTGTTTTCAGAAACGCCTCGCTGTTAAGCGGTGTGAAAAACTCAATATTTTTTTCAAATGAATAGCTGATAGTATTCGGTGACTGTGCGCCGGAATAAGACGGTTCCTGTGTTGCATCCTCAATATCTTCAGCGATGGTATCAGTAGGCAGAAGCTGTTCTCTTTTTACCACCTGGTCATCAATCACATACAGCAGATACATATCCTGTATTTCAGGCTGTCCATTGTATCTTTCCCGATGAATTTCCACATTGCCACTGATAATCCATTTGACTGAATTTTCTGTGCGGGAGCCGCGGGACTGCTGCCAGTCAAACTGGGAGTAAACTGCAGTCACTAAACTGTTGCGCGGTGAAATACCATGGTTTATTTCCTGGACCCTGTTTGTGCCTCCCTCTGTCAATGTTACAGATTCGATAACGCTGTCTGTAAACAGAGGTGCAGTGAACTCAGCCACAAATTTACCATCTGCAAGCGTCATGGAATGGGTTACACCATCACATACAAAGGTGGCCGTGGTAGTCTGTGAGTACTCTTTAGGTTCTATTACAAATTTAATCTGTGCCGTGCCGTTGGAAACATCACCGCCGGTGTACTCCACCGCATAATCATTCAGCAGACTGGACTGTTTTTTCATCTGTGCATTCACATTGGCATAGATGTTGTTGATATCCCTCTGCAAATACTCATAATTATTGTTTACCCTGTTCTGCAGGTTTTCAACTTCATTTTTCAGTGTATAAATCTGAAAAATGGAGAAAATCAACCCCACAGCCAGCAGACCGGAAATCAGTCTGTTATAATCTTTTTTCATAATATCTCCTGTAAAAAATTATTCCATTATTTTATAAACTTTGTCCCCGCCAATGGCTTTTATATAGCTGTTTCCGAATACTGTCACCACATCGGACAAATCTCCGTTTTTATGATAGCAGTATATTCCAATTACACGCAGGCTGTCCACATCAAAATAATCATTTTGGGAAACTTTCATAAGGCGCATATTGCCTATCCAGTTTTCCAGCTGTTTCCTTTCATCTGCGGTCAGTTCATAAACGGTAAATTCTTCGCCTACATCTTCAGAAATATTCACTATTATAGTATCAGCATCATAAATCCAGTGCTCACGGCAGAATTTTTCTCCTGGTATAAACCAATCAAAAGCTATATATGCCGCTGCCAGCAGGGCTATTGCCGCAATAATATATTTTGTTCTTTTCCTGTTGCTCATTTTTTCCATTTCCAACGCAAAGGTTGCTTAATCATTTCCTGTAGGGATATATGGACGGACAGCCGCTGCCACGCCGCTGATAGGCATAGTCTGCAGCCATACATGGCCCGGGCCGCTGACAACAGTGTTGAAAAGACCTTCGCCACCAAAAAGTGCATTTTTTGCTCCGGGAACAGTCTGTATTTCCATAGTGCAGGTGGAGTCCATAGCAGCCAGATAGCCGGAATCCACAACTATTTTCTGCCCGGCTTTCAGTTCGTATTCCACCACATGACCGTCAAACTCTGCGAAAACTGTGCCGTTGCCGGATATTCTCTGCATTATAAAGCCTTCACCGCCAAAAAGACCGGTGCTTACTTTTTTGTTCAGATGAACTGAAATATTCACCCCTGCTTCACCGGCCAGAAAAGTTTTCTTCTGGAATATGTATTCTTTGCCGGGGGAAACCTGAAACGCTTTAATTGAACCCGGAAAACTGGAAGCAAAAGCTATCATCCCCTGGCCGCCGGTGGCAGTGTAACGGTTCTGGAACAGACTTTCGCCACTGAACATCCTGCCGAAGGCTTTGCCCAGGCCGCCGTTTGTTGTAGTATCCATTTTCATATTAGGCGACATCCACGCCATAGCGCCGCCTTCGGTAATCATAGACTCGCCATTTTCCAGATAGCAGATAACTACAGGCAATGTATTGCCCTGAATTTCATATTTCATAATATCTCTCCTTGTATTGTTATATGTTATATTATATATTTTATAAAATTCATATTCAACAAATATGACCGATTTATAATACTGCAAAAGGCAGGCCTGACAGCCTGCCCTTACTCTTAATCATGCTATTCAACAATTTCAGTTTCCGCAGGAATTTCCAGCACTTCTTCCACAGCTGTTTCCATCTGTGCTGCAGCAGCTTCTGCTTCTGCCTGTGCCCTGGCTGCTGATTCTGCTGCTTCTTTTTCAGCTTTAGCGGCAGCTCTGGCTGCTTCGCGTTCAGCTTTTGCTGCTTCACGGGCAGCGGCTCTTTCTTCTCTTGCCTCTTCTTTTTTAGCTTCGATTTCGGCATTCAGCTGCTCGATTTCAGCCTTTGCCTGGGCTATTGTTTCCTGGTTTGCTTTTGCAGACTGCAGTGTAGCGAGGATATTTGGCTCTACTGTGCCACCTGCCATAAAGAATTCATAATAGAACTGGCCTATTTTTTTGATGTCATTGTTAAAGCCGATTTCAGCGTTGCCGGCTTTTGCGTTCAGCTTTGATAATTCCAGAGAGTCGTTTGTTTTTTCTTCAATAACCTTTGCCATTTTGTTCAGTTTTTCAAAAAATGCCATTGTGGTACCTCCTTGATACAGTCAGCGTATAATGTATAGTATATAAAAACTGCGCCGTCATGGGACCGCCAGTATTTTACCTTTTCTTACCCTTATTATATCATCGGTGTAAATATTTTCAACAGTTCAGTAGGTGGATTTGTTGATATTATTGTGAAAAATGTATAGTATTACAGGACAAACACGGATAAATGAATAAAAATCAGATAAACAAAAACTTTTTATACCAAAAGGCCTTTATCAATTGTCTTTCCCGTACTTTTATGTTAAAATCTAATTAACAATACCCGGGAGGTCTGCTATGATAAACAGAGATTTGACTGTTGTTGACGGCAAAAATATGCTGAATGTCCGCGTGGCCGGCATAGTAATAAAGGATAATCGTGTGCTGATGGTAAAAAATCTGCGCTCTGATTATATTTATTCCCTGGGCGGCAGGCTGAAATTCGGCGAAAGCGCACAGGAGGGTGTGGTGCGCGAAGTGGAAGAAGAAACAGGCATCCGCCTGGAAGTGGACCGACTGGGCTTTATACACGAAAACTTTTTCATCGGATCTACCCCGTCAAAAATGAATGCCCATGTGTACGAAATCACTTTCTATTTCTATATGAAAGTGCCGGAAGATTTCAGTGTGGAAACCGGCGTGGAAACAGCCGATGACGACAGGGAGACACTGGTATGGCTGGACTGGCACACTGACCGGCAGTATTATCCCCGGTTTTTCAGAACAGAGCTGGACAATCCTGTACAGGAAATAAAGCATATTGTTACCGATGACAGATAATCCAAATTATCCGCGTGTATAGTCACGCGGATTTTTTATTTTTTTTACCATATATTATAAAACACCGGTAGACAATTATATACATGTAAATTATAATATTTTCATAAAAAGTTTTAATAAAGGAGAAATATTATGCTGGAAACCGGTACAAAAGCCCCTGATTTTACTTTGCCTGACAAGGACGGCACCCCTGTAAGCCTTTCTGATTTTCAGGGCAAAAAAGTGGTGCTTTATTTTTATCCAAAGGACAACACCCCCGGCTGTACACGCCAGGCCTGTGCCTTTGCTGCAAATTATGAAAAATTCAAAGAAATTGATGCGGTGGTTATAGGTATCAGCAAGGATTCCGCCGCCAGCCATCTGAAATTTGCACAGAAATATGACCTGCCTTTTATTATTCTGTCTGACATTGAACTGCAGGCAATCCAGGCATACGATGTGTGGAAAGAAAAGAAGCTGTACGGCAAAGTAAGTATGGGTGTGGTACGCACAACCTATGTAATTGATGAAAACGGCGTTATCGAAATGGTGATGCCCAAGGTTAAACCGGACACAAATGCAGAAGATATACTGAAATATCTGAATGGTTGCTTTTTACAGAAAGAGGGTTTATGAATAACAATATTATCACTGCCAGCCCTCTGACAAAATCAGAGATGCACCAGATATGCAGCTGGAGATACCCGCGGCCTTATGATATATACAATCTGCCGGCTTATGACGAAATAATAGCTGCCGGAACAGGTTTTGCCAACCCCCAGAAAGCAAAAAACTACCACAGCTATTACTGTGATGGTAATTTTATAGGCTATACCAATATCGCGCCTAAAGCTGACGGTGTATATATAGGCATCAGCTTACGGCCGGATATATGTGGCAAAGGCTACGGCGTACAAATTTTAAAGCAGGCCTGCAAAATTGCCGAAAGACTATATCCCGACAGTCAGATTTGTCTGCAGGTGCGCAGCTGGAACATCCGCGCCATCAAATGCTATGAAAAAGCAGGGTTTGCGATACAGGGCCCTCCTTTCACACAAGTTACAGGCGTTGGAGCAGGAGAATTCTATCTGATGGTAAAAAATAATACTGTGTGCGGCAATCAGCAAGATTTTCTGTCTTATGCAGAAAATTTCGCCGAAGAATATCATACAAAGATAAAATTAAGCGGCTCATTCCGGAAAGGTACTGCCACCGATTTTTCTGACATTGATATTTCATTTTTTTGCAATAACATAGATATGGTCAGAAAATTTATTTTCGGATATTCCGGACCGATTTATATTTCCCACACCACAAATCCGCCTGGTATAATTATAGTAATATATCCGGATGGTGTGGCTCTTGACCTTGATGTTCTGCCGGACACCGGAACTTCACAGCGAGATACTGAAATTTGCCACCTGCTGTCTTTTTCAGAAGATGAACATTACCTGATGGCCCGTCTGCTTCACCGCAGTCTGATAAAATTTCTTTCCGGTAAAAAAGAAGCCGGTGTATCTGTATTAAAGGAAATCTGTGATTTTCTTGATGTGGATTATAATATCAGTTTTTCAGGTTTTAAATCAGACTTTATCAATGTTTTAAACGAGTTTAAGAAATATTATCCTGTTGATGAGGGATATATGCAATTGTTACTCAACCTTGTGGATTATCTATAAAAATCATTAATGAAACAAAAAACAGAGAGCAGTGCTCTCTGTTTTTTACATCCTGAATTTAAAACATAATGCTGGAAATATTATTCTTCTGAAAAAGGACAGGATTCCGGCAGCTCATTCTTATTTTCATATTTCAGTTTAAATGCAAACCAGCCTGCAAACATACCTGCTCCGCACAAAAGAGCATATATAGTTGCCACGACCAGTACAAGTCCGCTCAAATCCAGAAAGCCACCGCCACTGTTGCTGCCATATACCAGCAGACCTGCCACAAGAATGAGAAATGGAACAAAAAGCAGTACTTTTCTTGCAGACGGATTTTTTGATTTCAGACAGATAAAATATTCTGCCAGTGCCATAAGAGCAAAACTGCCTCCTGCAATCAGATAAATTGTATAATCAACACCATTTATAACCATTGTAATTCTCCCAAATTAATTCTACTGTTATTTTAACATATACCCACCTCCCGCCGCAACGGAAGATATGTGAAAAATTGTTGTAAATATAACTGTGAAAACAGGCTTCTCATCCCGTTGCAGGAATGTTAAATGTATATCGCGTAGGGGACGGCGTCCTCGACGTCCCGCTACCATAAAATTAAAATATATTTGTAGGGGGCGGGTTTCCCGTCCTGTTGCAGGAATGTTAAATGTATATCGCGTAGGGGACACCACTGGCCTCGGAGGACGAGCTCGGCCTTTTGCGCCCTGCGCAAAACCATTCTGGCGCTGCGCTTGCCCACATCGTCCCGCTACCATAAAATTAAATGTGCAGCATAGGGACTATTCACGAA
>JAFUNP010000029.1 GCA_017473015.1 Oscillospiraceae bacterium
CTGCAATATTGTTAGGTACTCCAGGGTGCACAAAGATATTGTCAGGATATTTTTCAGCCCACTGTGTTACTTTTACGCCTTGCTGAGGGCCAAGGAAATAAACCTTGACCGACGGGTCCTTTTCAAATACCTGTGCAAAGGCAGACAATACATAATCAGGGTTGCGGAAGCCGTCATCCATTGTGCCGCAGAAAAGGATGTTTGTGTTTTCTGTTTTGAAATCAAAAGGAATTTCAATATTTTCCGCTTGTTTTTCTGACAGAACAGGAAAATCTACACCGATAATCTTCTGCGTATATGGGGCATACCGCGGATGCTGTGCATATTGTCTCGACAGGACTTTTGTGGTAATGGTGACATCTGATGCATCAATCACTGCTGTTTCATCAGCTATTTTCTGCTCTTTATTTTCCACTGTCCATGTTTCGTGCAGACCATGAGGGTCAAACTGATAGTATATCTTTTTGACAGGAAGCTGTGCATCAAACAGCAGCTTTACTTTATCAAAGGGATAGCAGAAACCGATAAAAACATCGATTTTCTCTTTTTTAATCAGTTTTTTAACCTTTTTTAAATATCGTTTGTCAATTGTTTTATATGGATAGCCTGTTTTAAGCACAAATATACCCATAGCATAAACCGGGTGACGAAAAATAAATTTCAGAATATTTTTTCTGATTTCTGGCTGTGGTACATTTTCAAGAAAGGTATCAAAGTTCCGGCTGGAATCTTTGAACCACTTGTCTATACCCCATGACTGCACCACAGTGCCGGCGTCTGTAACCCTGTATACATCATTGTCATGGGATACACCGGTAACATAGCATTTATGACCTTTTTCAGCAAGAGTGTCTGCCAGAAGAATTTCTATATTGTTATTTGCAAAAGGTACATCGCTGAGAAAGCCAGCGGAAAATAAAATATTCATATATGTCTCCAATACTTCAATTAAAATCTTCTGGGTACTTATCTTTCAACATTTTTTCATGTTCTTCTATTTGCCGCGGTGTAAAACGCGGTCTGATATTTTCGTGTGAATAGAAAATTGTATATGGCGGCACGTCTTTGCGCACTATGGCACCGGCAGAAATAACGCTGCCGCGGCCTATGGTAACGCCTTTGAGGATAATCGCGCCTGCACCTATCCACACATCGTCCTCAATTACCACAGGTCTGTCATTTTCCGGCATTTTCATTTCGTTGGTTACATTGCGCATATATTCGCCAACAAGGTCAATGCGGTGGTCACCGGTGATGATGGTAACATTGGGGCCAGTCATAACATAATTGCCTATTGTCAGCGGCGCTTTGCCCGCATACAGCACATTGTTTTCACCGATATAGGTTTTTGTGCCGATAGACATATTTTCCCTGCCCTGTAAAGAAACATTGCGCCGAATGACCACATCCTCGGCTTTATATTTAAAAGGGGTAAGTAACCCCAGCTTTATCATTATTTTTTCTTTAAGGCTCATATAAGGCCTCCTGAATCAGTTCTGCACCGCATCAAGAAACGGTGTGATATCTTCAAATGTGGCGTGCTTGTCCACTTTTGTCAGATTTTCTCTCACTGTCTGCAATTTTTCAGGGTGAGTGATAATTTCTTTCAGCTTTTCGTAAATGGAGTCTTCGTCGTTTTCAGCGATAAAGCCTGTCACGCCGTCATTCACCTGTTCATAAGCGGAAGCAAAATGGCTTATCATGACAGGAGTTTCCAGAATCATAGCCTCTGCAACACTCATAGGCTTGCCTTCGTAATAAGACTGCAGTACAAAAAGGTCAGCATTTATTGTATATGGGTGTGGATTTTTCTTTTCGCCCAGCAGTATTACAGTGTCTTCCACACCGTATTCTTTAATCCAGCCTTCCATCAGTTCTCTGGAAACACCGTCGCCTACAAAATACCATTTGAAATCCAGTCCGTCAGCTTTGAGACGGGCGGAAACACGCACTGCTCTGTCCAGCGCTTTGGACACATTGTCCAGGCGGCATACAGAGATGATGTCAAAAGCACATTTTTCAAAGGTAGTTGTTTCTTCTTTTGATTTATCAATAATTTCTTTTACCACAAGGGTGTTTGGAATGCAGATTGCTTTATCTGCCAGTGATGGAATAGCTTCCTGGAAAGACTTCACTGTGGCATTGGAAACAAAAGCAATTTTGTCCAGCCCCTGAAGTGCGATTTCGTCTGCAAATTTGCAGAAACGGGCGCGCTGATAGTCAGGATGGATATAGCCGATTTTTTTCTTTGCGGTCACAGCATTTGCCAGGAAGTAAGATGTGTAGCCTTCTTCCCAGGCGATAACGCAATCATACTGTGACAGGTCGCATTTTTCGGTATATTCCATAACATACAGCCTGTTGAGAGTCTGACCTACAAATACATTGTTTCTGTAAACAATATCCGGGTCGTCCTCATGCTTTTTGCGGTATTTTCTCTGTTCCACAAAATGAGGAGTAAAGAAAAGACGGATTGCCTTTTCGATTTTGCTCATACTGCGGCGTGGAGTGCTGTTGTAGATGATGTTTACAAAGGAGGTATCCATTTTGTCTTCATCGCCTTTTTCAAACAGCATCAGGTCCACTTCAATTCCCCGGGCGTTGAGATGCTTTAACAGAGGCAGCAGGCTGCCCGTAAAGCCGCCGGTAAAAAAGCGGTAGGATAAAATACAGATTTTCATTTTTATTCTCCTTGTGGAATATTTGCAGAGATTGTATCAGCAATCTGTGAGGATACCCTGTCCACTGTAGCGCCGGAATAAATCCGCGCAACCTGTGAAAAGTCAAGGTATCTGTCTTTTGTATTATATAAAAACTCTGTCAGCTTGCCGCTGTCAGATATTTCATTTTCCTTCATTGTATACCGCAGAGGGTATCTGTCAAAATAAGGCTGTGCCGGGCAGTCAGGGATTTTCTGCACATTCAGCACCGGTTTGCCCATGGAGAAATAATCAAATATTTTGCTTGGTACCTGATTGTCCACGATATTTGAAATATTCACCAACACATCAGCCGCTGCCATAGTGGCAAAGGCTGTGTTCACATCCACTTTTTCCACTGCGGTTACATTATCAGGATAACGGCTGATAAATTCATCCAGAGTGACGCTGCTGTTTGTGCCCATAAAATAAATGCGAACCTTTTCACCGGTATCAAACAGCGCTGACAGGCTTTTCAGCAGATAGCGTGGGCTGCGGTATTCATCAGCTACTATACCGCTGAAAAGCAGGTTTATATAGTCTTTGTCAAAATTCACCGCTGCTTTTCCAGCCTGTGGGTAATCCGGGCGGATATTCGGGAATTCCACCGCTGTCATTTTTTCAGTCAGTCCCTGGTACTCTTTGTGTTCTGAATACTGTTTCAGCAGTACCGGAGTTGTAAAAATATGGGCAGCTTTTGTAAAAGCGGATATTTCCCGGGCAATTATTTGAGCTTTGCCGTCAGGGTTGTCCAGACGGTGCAGGCCCCATGGGTCCAGCTGCCATATATACATAGGCACCTGAATATCGCTGTTTATCACAGTTTCCAGTGAATTTATGGGTTTGCAGACACAGACAACAGCATCAGGCGCAAAATCTGAAACCAGCTGTTTAATCTGTTTCAGATAGCGTGGCTGTTCTGTCTTTTCCCTATAGAAAGGAGTGTATCTTATAAACTGGAACACACCGGCCAGGGGGTGTTTTTTTACAAACTGTCGGCGGGCAGAATTTCTGTCAGCAGACTGCAGCACAAAGCGTTCAAACTTTTCGCTGCTTTTTACCACTGGTGCTATGGCAGGCAGGCGCTTTATCACCACTCCTGCCGCTGTGGTTTCGTCACAAGGGAAAGCACTGCATACACCGGCAATCACACAGCTGTGGCCCTGTAAAGCCAGTTTTTCCGCAACCTGCAGTACTATTTTTGTATTGGCATTGAAATCTTTTTCGATTTCCCCCACTGAGAACAGTATTTTCACAGCTGTCACCTTTCTATGATTTATCGTGCTATAAATCTTGAGTAGATTTTTACCAGCAGATATAAAAATGCGTACATTCTGAATTTAAGCAGAATCCAGAACAGTTTAACCTGAAATTCCACACAGTCCAGATCGGACTTTGTAAAGGAAAAATCAAGGTTGTTTTCTTTTATAGTTGTGTTAAGATAGTTTTTCACATCTTTCAGTGAAAGTGAGTCTATTTTCTTTTTTACCACTGCGGAAAACTGCACCACAAAGCGTACCCTGCAGCGTTTTTCTGTTTCATGGCGCGGTATTCCCAGGCGGTCGCCGATGGCACATACCTGCTTTTCAAAATTTTTCAGGGCAGGTACTGTGTAATCGTGAACAATATTGGAAACAGAGCCTGTATGCTTTCTGTAAAAATACAGCGGCAGATTAACAGCTTTTGCACGGCTGGAACAGGCCAGATATTCAATATTGAAAAAGTTATCCTCGCTATAAATTTCACTCATATTGCGAACTTTCAGACCGTTCTGTTCTATAATCCGTTTTTTGTATATAGTCATACACATACTGCCGGAAACTTCTACGCCTGCGCTAAGATTTGACACAATGGGCAACAGCATCTTCTGCTGTATTTCCTGCGCAGTTGCACAGAAAGACTCTGCAATATTGCGCACACTGCGGTTGGTTAAATCATCATCAAAAAAGCGGTAGCAGGTGCAGTAGATAACATCCAGATTTTCTCCTGTCATCTGTGACATAAGGGTCGTGTACATTTCACTGTCAATTACATCGTCCCCGTCCACAAAGGTGATGTATTCGCCTCTGGCATATTTCATACCTTCGTTGCGGGAAGCAGCAGGTCCGTCAGGGTGAAAATCCACCACTGTAATATTGGGATATTTTTCACTGTATGTATGACAGATTTCTGCCGTACCGTCTGTGCTGCCGGCATCCACCACTATAATTTCAAAATCGGTAAAGGACTGGGCCAGCACAGAATCCAGACACTGTGCAATGTATTTTTCTATATTGTAGGCTGTCACTATAACTGACAGCTGTGGTGTCAGTACATTCTGCATATTTTTTTGATACCTCTCAGGCAGTAAGCACCGAATATAAGTATTCTGTTTTTCAGCGGCATGGAGGAAGCCACCACTTCTTTTACATACAGTGAGTAGCCTTTCCAGTTGCTGATAAGATTTTTGTCCACATTGCGACTGTAGCCATCAGGCAAATACTCTGCAATATAAACAGTTTCGTTGAACCAGCGCAGTTTATAGCCTGCTGTGGCAATTCTGTTCCACACCAGAGCTTCAGGAACAAATTTTTCCCCTTCAAATACAGGAAACGGAAACTGTTTCAGTATTTCTGTGCGGAAAATTTCGCTTTTGTCCCCTTTTATATTATATTTGTCTCTTTCCAGACTGGTGGCATCCACATATTCCCGGTCAAAGGTTTGTCCCATAAGCTGACCGTCTTTGGAAGCGATAGTGCCGGATACGCCGGCAAAATCAGCCTTGTCATCAATTGTTTTCAGCCATTTTGTGCAGATTTCCACACTTTCCGGCACCAGGGTATCATCACTGTCCACTATCCAGAAATAGCGGCCGGAAGCGTTTTCCACACCGGTGTTTACAGCGCGCTGTTTGCCGCCGTTGGCTGTTTTCATATATATGATAGTAAAATTATTTTTTTCAGTCACCCACTGCCGGAACAGGTTTTCGGTGTCATCTGTGCTGCCGTCGTCCACAACCAGCCATTCAAAGTTTTTGTCAGTCTGCTGCTGCAGTGATTTGTACAAATCCGGCAATGTGTAGGCGCGATTGTATGTAGGGGTGAATATTGTAATAAAAGGCATTGTCATCATCTTTCAAGATAGAAATTCTGTAAAAATTCTGCGGTTTTTACCACATTGTAAGGGCAGTTAAGTATATCTTCCCTGTTTACTGGCTGTGGCTGTGCAGAGAGGATTTTTTCTGCCCATTCTGCAGGTGTTTCTTCCAGAGAAACAAACTGCATATTGTCAGTAATCTGTGCCAGCGCAGGCACTGCGGTGCTGGCTGTACAGTACAGACCGGCACACTGTGCTTCTATCAGCACAATACCAAGGCCCTCGTGATGGGACGGCATAACAAAGCAGTCCATAGCCTGCAGCACTTCGTTCACTTTATTGGTGGTGCCGTAAAATATAACATCATTTTCAAGACCAAGGGATTTCACCTTTTCCTTTATTTCATCCTGCAGGTCCCCTGTGCCGATAAGCAGCAGCTTGGCGTCATGGCGTCTGTCCCTGATTTCGCAGAAAACTTCCACAAGGAAAGAATGATTTTTCTGGTGGGCAAAGCGGCCTGTGTGACCGACCACAAAATTATTTTCAATGCCCATTTTCTGACGAAGTTCTTTGCGTTTTTTATCATCAGGCAGATATTTTTCCACCTCTATGCCGTTGTAGACAACGGTGGCTTCCCTGCCTTTTTCACCGAACATCCAGTCTGCTGCTTCCTGTGAACAGGCAAAGCGGTGGGTACAGTTTGGCTCCACCATTCTGCCATAGAAATTTTTTACCAGCTGATAGACAAGACCACCTTCGTTCTGGGTGTTATGGCTGTGGGCAATTCGGGTTTTCACTCCGGCTTTTTTGGCAGCCTTCATAACGCTGCCGGAAAATTTGTCCATATGTGAATGAACAATGGTATATTCAGGGTGCAGGCGGAAGAAAGTGTCCAGATTTTTCTGATAAGCAAAAGGACCAACCTTTGTGATAAAAGGTACTCGGTATACAATACCGCCCATTTTCTCTATTTCTTCATCAAACACACCCGGCAGGCTGGTGAGAAAATCAAACTGTACTTTTGTGCGGTCAATATTGCGGTAAACATTCATAATAAATGTTTCATAACCGCCGTAGTTCATACCAACTACACAGTGAAGAATTCTTATCATAATCACACCTGCCCATAATACTAAAATCATGGATTATTGCTGTATAAGACACACTTTTACATAATAATCCTATTATAATAGTATATCACCTGTACCGCTAAAATACAAGTAATAAACACCTGTATACCACCACATAAAACCCGCCTGACATATAAAAAACGGCCAGACGGAAAGTCTGACCGTATATATTTTATTAAGCTGCAGGAGCTTCTGCCGGTGTGTCCGCAACTGTTACATCTGCCGGAGGTGTTTCAACCACAGGAGTGGTATAACTTGCACCGCAAACCGGGCATGTGCCGTCAACAGAGTGGCCTACATCACCACAAACAGGATGTGTTGTGTGGTCAGTTGAGCCGCAAGTGGGACATGTAGGAACAGGATGAACAGTGTGGTCTGTAGCACCGCAGGTTGGACATTTTGGTGTTGTGTAAGTAGTGCCACAAGCCGGGCAGGTGCCATCTGCTGTATGACCTATATCACCACACACCGGTGCAGGTGTAGGTGTAGGTGTGGCAACAGGCCGTGGCGTAGGAGTAGGAGTAGGTGTAGGTGCCGGTACAGGAGTTGGTGTTGGTGCCGGTGTAGCCACCGCAGCAGCCTTTACGGTAACAGTATGAGTGGCTGTGTGTGAACCTACTGTACAGGTGATGGTTACTGTACCAGGTGCGTTGGCGATAACTGTGCCGTCAACCACTGCAGCAACAGCTGTATCTGAAGATGTCCAGACTGCTGTTTTGCTGTCTGTGGTATCTGCAGGTGTATATACAACTGAAAGCTGGGTATTTTCCCCTTCTGTCACTTCTGTTGCGCCCGAGATTGAAATTCCTGTCAGAGGTTTCGGCGCCGTTACGGCCACATTATGACTGGCTGTGAAGCCGTCCAGAGTAGCAGTGATTGTAGCAGTGCCTTCTCCCACTGCTGTAACAACACCTGTGGTGGATACTGTAGCCACCGCTGTGTTGGAAGAGGACCACTGTGCATTGTTTTTGTCAGCCTGAGCACCCTGTGGTTTCAGAGTAAGTGTCAGCTGGGTTGTAGCACCTTTCTTCAGGTTTGCTTCACCGGAAAGTGAAATTCCCTCCAGTCCCTGTGTAACTGTAACATTGCAGAATGTGTATATCTGGCCGCCCAGAATAGATGCGTAAATTCTTGTCTGACCGCCGGAAACAGCCTTTACATTACCCCAGCTGTCCACTGTGGCAACCTGATTGTTGTCAGACCACCAGGTAATGGTTGCATCACCTGTGTAGCCGCCTGTAGGCCAGGCAGACAGAGTGGCTGTGCCACCACTCTTCAGAGTGAGAGACGCTGTATTCATCCGTATACCTGCTTTTGCAAAGTTGGCAGTTATAATAATTTCTGTCACATTGTCCTCTACTTTAGGCACTGTAAAGCGCACTGTGGCATCTGTAGTTGAGGACAGGCCGCTGTAGCTGCAGGTCCAGCCGGTGAACACACCGCCGTTTTCAGTAACAGGCACTGCTGTAACAGCGTCCGATGTGATGGTGCGTTTGATTTTCTGTTCAACTTCACCTTCCACTCTGCCCAGTGTTGAGTCAGAGGATGTGAAAAGAATTCTTATTCTTGTGCCGCGTACAGCCAGAGGGTCCTGACTGATGATACCTGTAGGTGTTTCTTCCCTTTCAGGAACATCTTTCAGCGGTTTTGGTCTGGTGTCTTCTGTTATATAAGCGTGAGTGCGGAAGTAATTGAACATTGCTTCCATACCTGCTTTGTTCAGATGTACACCGTCACCTATGGTATAGTCCTTTTTGGCAAAGCCTGTCTCCTCGTCCTTCAGTGCTTCAGAGGAATTGAGGAATTTATAACCTTCTTCTTTTGCAAATTCAGCCAGCGCTTTATTGAACTTGTCAATAGTCTGCATTGTAATGGACAGGTTTTCGCGTTCACGGTCAATAGGTGGAATAGCATTTATGATAATATCCGCATATGGCCATTTTTCCTTGATGGCATCAAGACCTTCCTTGTATTTTTCCAGGAAGGTTTCTGTTTCATAGCCTATGGTATTGTTTGTACCGTAAGTTATGATAATGCGCTGGGGCTGGATGATTTTCACAGCTTCAGGCACAGTTACAGCATCATCCATTCCTTTAAAATATGTCATTTTCAGAGACGGTATATGCTGAACCCCCATAGATACTGCCGCCACCACATTGTTCCAGGTGGTGTGACCATACATCATGGAACGGACGGTGTTGGAATCACCTATAAACAGTGTGCCGTCCAGATATTCCTGACCGGCATCATCAGTTTCTTCCAGAATAGTTTTACCCAGCTGGTCGGTATCCAATGCCTCCCGGTTTTTGTCATAGGACATATCCACTTCATTTTCCACATAGTCATCTACAATTTCATCATCAGATGAACCGCAGCCCACCATGGAAAACGCCAGCACAAAGCCGAGCATAGCCACCATAAGTATTTTCAAAACAGCAGACAATCCGTTTTTACAGCTTCTGCCGCATTTTTCGTTTTTGGTTGAGTTTTTCATGAGTTTACCCCGTAAAAAGTATTGTAAATAATATAATACTACAATTTATTGCAAAAATAAAGGAAAAGCACAGAAATGTTACTAATTGTTTATAATTAACGCCCTTATTTCCAACACAACAAACAAAATATTCAGGTTATATTTATATATTTTACATAAAATCAATCTATTGTCTTTTATTTTGCCTTTAATGCAGGCGCAGGCTTCCGGCAATGGAGTTTGCTGTTTATTTCAGATGTGCCGTTAAGAGCTGATTATGACGGGCTGATAAAAAGTAAAAAACAAAACAAAAATCCCCCGATTTCTCGGGGGATAAATTATAATATCAATTTGGCTATTAGATAAGCTCAATGATTGCCATTTCAGCTGCGTCACCACGACGTGGGCCGATTTTGATGATTCTTGTGTAACCACCGTTGCGGTCTTCGTATTTTGGTGCGATTTCGTCAAACACTTTTTTTGCTACTTCTTCTTTTGTGATGTAGCTATATACCTGTCTCTTTGAGTGCAGAGTATTTGTCTTGCCGAGTGTAATCATTTTTTCAGCCACTGCTCTAACTTCTTTAGCTCTTGTAACTGTTGTTTCGATTTTACCGTTTTCGAACAGGTAAGTTACCATAGCTCTCATCATAGCTCTGCGGTGGTCGCTTGTTCTGCCGAGTTTTCTTGTGCCTGGCATGTGAGTCACTCCTTTACTATACTATATATAGACTAATCTTCTTCTTTTGGGAACTTGTAGCCAAGAGAAGCCAGCTTCTGCATAACTTCTTCAAAGCTCTTTCTACCGAGGTTGCGAACTTTCATCATTTCGCTTTCGGTTTTGTTCACAAGGTCTTCTACTGTATGGATACCTGCTCTCTTCAGGCAGTTGAAAGAACGAACAGACAGGTCGAGGTCCTCGATTGTCATAGTCAGAGTATTTTCCTGAGTTGTTTCGTCTTTTTCTACCATTTTTGGCAGAGTAACATCATCTGACAGACCTACAAACAGGTTCAGATGTTCAGTGAGAATTCTTGCGCCGATACTCATAGCTTCGTTAGCGTTGATTACACCGTTGGTCCAAACTTCGATAGTCAGTTTGTCATAGTCTGTAATCTGGCCAACACGAGTATTTTCAACTGAGTAGTTTACTTTCAGAACAGGTGTAAAAATACTGTCTGTAGGAAGAACACCCAGTGTAGTGTATTCCTGATTCTTTTTGTTTTTGTCACCAGGAACATAACCGCGGCCTCTGTCGAATGTCAGTTCCATAACCAGTTTTGCACCTTCGCTGAGAGTAGCGATGTGGTGGTCTGGGTTCAGAATTTCGATTTCTGCATCTGTTTCGATGGAACCGGCTGTAACTTCGCAAGGACCTACTGCATTGATGCGAACAGTTTTTGCTTCGTCACAGAAAAGTTTTGCTGTGATGCCTTTAACATTCAGAACAATGTCTGTTACATCTTCTTTAACGCCGTTAATGAATGTGAATTCATGAAGAACGCCGTCAATTTTGATGCTTGTAACAGCAACGCCAGGCAGGGATGAGAGAAGAATTCTTCTCAGTGAGTTGCCCAGTGTGATGCCGAAGCCTCTTTCCAGAGGTTCAACAACAAATTTGCCGTACTGTCCATTTTCGGATAAAACCGCTGTTTCTATTCTTGGTTTTTCGATTTCTATCATTTGTAAACCCTCCTACTATTATAAAACTAAGGCTGCTTTTATAATTGCATTCCCATGCATGGGGTGGGTTATTTTGAGTAAAGTTCAACGATGAGCTGTTCTTCAACATCAAGATCGATTTCGCTTCTTTCTGGCATACGGTTGAAAGTAACTTTCATTTCGTTTGCATCGAAAGACATCCACATTGGAACTGGTCTTGCGCCGTTGAGTTCAACATTTTCTTTGATTTTGTCACATGCTGAGCCGTGAACTGCAATAACATCACCTGGTTTTACGAGGTATGATGGAATATTTACTCTTTCACCATTTACTGTGAAATGACGATGTAAAACAAGCTGTCTAGCCTGACGACGGCTCATGCCGAAGCCTGCGCGATAAACAACGTTGTCCAGTCTGCTTTCAAGGATCTTAAGCAGATTTTCGCCTGCCATACCTGTTCTGTTTTCTGCCATTTCGAAGTATTTTGCGAACTGGCTTTCCAGAACACCATAGTATCTTTTAGCTTTCTGTTTTGCTCTCATCTGGATGCCGTATTCAGAAGATTTTTTTCTTGCCTGACCATGCTGACCAGGTGCGAAGTTTCTTCTAGCGAGTGCACATTTATCAGAGTAACATCTTTCGCCTTTCAGGAAAAGCTTCTGACCTTCTCTGCGGCACTGACGACATACTGCGCCTGTATATCTTGCCATTGTAATTCCTCCTATTAATTAAACGCGTCTTCTTTTTGGTGGACGACAACCGTTGTGTGGGATAGGGGTAACGTCCTTGATCATATTTACCTCTAAGCCTGCTGCCTGGAGAGCTCTGATTGCAGATTCTCTACCCTGACCTGGGCCTTTTACATATACTTCAACGGTTTTAAGGCCGTGTTCCATTGCTGCTTTAGCTGCTGTTTCGCTAACCATCTGTGCAGCGTAAGGAGTTGCCTGTCTTGAACCTCTGAAACCGAGGCCACCTGCACTTGCCCAAGAAATTGCGTTGCCCTGCATGTCTGTGATTGTAACAATTGTGTTGTTAAATGTAGACTGAATATGTGCCTGGCCGCGTTCAATGTTCTTGCGCACAATTCTCTTACGAGAAGCTGTCTTTTTAACTGCCATTGCTATTTAGCCTCCTAAATTATTTCTTTTTGTTTGCTACTGTTTTCTTAGCGCCTTTACGTGTTCTGGCGTTTGTTTTTGTTCTCTGACCACGAACTGGCAGACCTTTACGATGTCTTACACCTCTGTAGCAGCCGATTTCAATCAGTCTCTTGATGTCGAGAGCTGTCTGTCTGCGAAGATCGCCTTCTACTGTAATCTGCTGTGCTTCGATCTGATCTCTGATTGCCTGTACTTCATCATCTGTAAGGTCTTTTACTCTTGTGTCTGGGCTTACACCAGCTGCCGCGAGAAGTTTCTGGGATGTGGAAAGACCGATACCATAAATATAGGTAAGGCCGATTTCAACACGTTTTTCTCTTGGCAGGTCAACACCTGATATACGAGCCATATATCTTACCTCCTGCTTAAATAACCGTCAGAATTAACCCTGACGCTGTTTGTGTTTTGGATTTGTGCAGATTACCATAACTTTGCCTTTGCGTTTGATAACCTTGCATTTTTCGCACATTGGTTTAACGGATGGCTTTACTTTCATAATTGTAACCTCCTATTATGCTTTTCTTATTTAGAACGCCAAGTAATGCGTCCTTTTGTCAAATCGTAAGGTGACATTTCTACTTTCACCTTATCGCCCGGTAAAATTCGAATGAAATTCATTCTGAGTTTTCCTGAAATGTGAGCAAGCAAACGATGACCATTTGCAAGTTCAACCTGGAACATAGCGTTCGGCATAGCTTCAACAACTGTGCCTTCCACTTCAATTACATCATCTTTAGCCATAATTATCCTCCTAAGAATTAGTCAGGCTGTCTATAGCCTTTTTCAGATGCTTATTCACTTGCAAAGCCTCTGATTGCAATTTGTACGGGGAAATTCTGACATGCTTAAACTTTTTGCGCTTGGGCTTTTCCAGTTTATGGATTTTACCGTCCCGCAAAAAGCAATAGCTGTCATTCAGCTCAACAACACAGAAATAACTGTCTTTGTCCCTGCCTGCCACAGACTTGACTATACTTCCGATTTCCAGCTTCATCAGTGGACCTCGGAAGGCATAGTAAGAACAACCGGACCATTTGCAGTGATAGCGATTGAATGCTCAAAATGAGCAGACAGGCTACCGTCAACTGTTTTCACAGTCCAGCCATCTGGCAATACTTTAACTTTGGCTGTTCCTTCGTTAATCATCGGTTCTATAGCAATTGTCATACCCGGCACCAATCTCACGCCGCGGCCTTCTCTGCCGTAATTCGGCACTTCAGGCTCTTCGTGAAGATTTCGTCCCAGACCATGACCTACATACTCTCTGACCACGTGGAAACCATTGTCTTCTGCATGTTTCTGAACAGCAAAACCGATGTCACCAATTCTGTTGCCCGGTTTCGCAGCCGCAATCCCCAGGTGCAGACATTCGTTGGTAACACGCAGCAGCTTTTCAGCAGCAGGGCTAACAGCGCCTACCTTGTAAGTAAAAGCGTTGTCTCCGTGGAAGCCATCAATATAGGCGCCCACATCTATACTAACAATATCACCGCTTCTGATAATGGTCTTCTTTGAAGGAATACCATGAATAACTTCATCATTGATGGAGATACACGCACTTCCTTTAAAGCCACCATAGCCTAGGAAGGAAGGTTTTGCGCCTGCAGCGGTGATATAGTCGTGTATAAGTTTGTCAAGCTCATAGGTAGACATACCTGCGTTAATTTGTTCCCCGGCGTATTGTAACACATCCGCACTAATATTGCAAGCTTTTTTTAACTTTTTTATATCTTCGGGGCTTTTAATTATTATCACAGATTATACTCCTAATGCTTTCAGTACCTTTTCAGTTGTTTCGGCAACAGTACCTGTACCTTCTACTTCAACCAGCAGACCTTTTGCTCTGTAGAAATCTTTCAGAGGTTCTGTCTGTTCATGGTAAGTTGTCAGGCGGTCCAGAACTGTCTGTGGTTCGTCATCCTTGCGGATTGTCAGAGGCTGACCACATTTGTCGCAAACACCTTCAACAGCACTTGGTTTGAATTTCACATGATATGAAGCACCACATGAACAAACTCTTCTGCCGCTTACGCGTTCGATAATCATTTCATCAGGAACTTCAATATCCAGTGCCATATCAATTTCGATGCCCATTGCATCGATAGCTTCAGCCTGAGGGATTGTTCTTGGAACACCGTCCAGGATAAAGCCGTTTTTGCAGTCATCAGCTGCGAGTCTTTCTTTTACGATACCGATGATAACTTCATCTGGTACCAAAGCGCCAGCTTCGATAAAGCTTTTAGCTTTCAGGCCCATTTCTGTGCCGTCTTTCATAGCCTGACGAAGGATAGCACCTGTAGAAATTGTTGGAATGTTCAACTTTTCGCAAATGATTTCTGCCTGTGTGCCTTTACCGGCACCAGGAGCGCCTAATAATATAAGTTTCATAATTAGTGACCTCCTTTAAATATCGGACTTTCTCCGTTATCCAATTAATTATACTATATTCTGCAGAATAAATCAATAAAAAATTTAGTCCTGCAGAATATTTTTTAGCATAATTTAATTATTCAAGAAAACCTTTGTGATGACGCATTACCATCTGGCTTTCCAGCTGCTGTGCAACTTCAAGAGCTACGCCAACAACGATAAGAATTGATGTACCACCCAGCTGGATACCTGTGTTTGTCAGGTTACCAGTGATGATTGGCAGAACAGCAACTACTACCAGGAACAGAGCGCCGATAAATGTAAGTTTGCTGATAACTCTTGCGATAAAGTCCTGTGTCTGTTTACCAGGGCGGAAGCCTGGAATAACACCGTTGTTTTTACGCAGGTTATTAGCAATTTCAATCGGATTGTACTGCATTGATACGTAGAAATAGTTGAAAGCAACTATCAGGATTACATAACCCAGTGCGTATACAAAACCGTTGTAGTTGAATACATCCAGAAGCTTGTTAGCAAATTCGCTTTCGATTGTGAAGAAGCTTCTGATTGTGCCAGGCAATGACATGATTGAGCTGGCGAAGATTACCGGCATAACACCGGACATGTTAACTTTGATTGGCAGGTGTGTATTCTGACCACCCATCATTTTTCTGCCTACCACTCTCTTGGCATACTGGATAGGAATTCTTCTTTCAGCGTTATTCAGAACAACTGCGAAAGCAATTACACCTACAGTAAAGATAAGGAAAAGTGGAACCAGAACAAAGTTGATAGTTTTACCGGCCATAGCTTCCTGAATCATGTAAACAAATGCAGAAACTGCGTTTGAGAGTCTGGAAATGATACCGGTGAAGATAATAAGGGAAGTACCGTTGCCGATGCCCTTTTTATCTATCTGCTCGCCCATCCACATGAGCAGCATTGAGCCAGCCACAAAAGTCACAATGATAACCACTGCTGCAAAGAAGCCTGAAAGGCCTTCTGTATAGAGCAGTGCGTGGTTATTTTTCAGTACAAAGTAGTAACCGATAGCCAGAACTGCCGCGATAACAACTGCAACATATCTTGTGATTTTTGCAATTTTCTTTCTGCCTTCTTCACCTTCTTTTGACAGGTTTTCCAGATATGGAATAGCCACTGTCAAAAGAGTGATGATGATGGATGAGTTGATGTATGGAATTACACCGAGGGCAAACAGAGTGGCATTAGCAAATGCACCACCGCTTATCAGGTTGAGATAACCCAGCATGTTGCCGCTGTCAGCAGCAATCATAGCTTTGATTGCAGATGGCTGGATAAATGGTACTGCAATAGCGCAGCCCAGACGATAGATAACCAGAACGATCATTGTGTAAATGATTTTCTTTCTCAGGTCGTCAATTTTCCATGCATTTTTAAATGTCTGTAACACTCTTATTTCACCTCTGCCTTTCCGCCTGCAGCTTCAATTTTTTCTTTTGCTGAAGCAGAGAAAGCTTTGAGTTCAACTGTCAGTGGTTTTGTGATTTCACCTCTGCCAAGAACTTTGATACCGTCGTTTACTTTTTTAACAAGACCGCTTGCTACTACTGCTGCTTCATCAACAACACTGTTAGCTTCGAATCTTTCTTCAAGGTCACATACGTTGATAATTGCGTAGTTTGTTGCAAATACGCTGTTGTTAAAACCAACTTTAGGAAGTCTTCTCTGCAGTGGCAGCTGACCGCCTTCAAAGCCTGCTTTCTTAGCGCCTGAACGTGCTTTCTGACCTTTGTGACCGTAGCCTGCTGTTTTACCGTTACCGGAGCCGTGACCACGACCTTTTCTTTTAGCAGCTTTTGTAGAACCTGCTGCAGGTTTCAATTCGTGAAGCATCATAATTGTGCACCTCCTGTCTTATTTCACAACTTCAACCAGGTGAGAGATTTTAGCAATCTTACCCATTGTAGCTGCGTTATCTGGCTGAACTGTTACGTCGCCAACTTTTTTGAGGCCCAGAGCTGCTGCACAATCTTTCTGATTCTGAATGCGACCTGCAAGGCTTTTAACAAGTTTGATTGTTACTGTAGCCATTTCAAAGTACCCCCTAATTAACCTAATACTTCTTCTACGCTCAGACCACGCAGTTTAGCAACTTCTTCAACTGTTCTTACAGAAGAAAGACCTGCTACTGTTGCAGCAACAACGTTGCCTGGGTTTCTTGAGCGGAGAGATTTTGTACGAATATCTTTGATACCTGCTGCTTCCAGAACGGCACGAACTGCGCCACCTGCGATAACACCAGTACCAGGAGCAGCTGGTCTCATAAGGATTCTTGCTGCGCCGAATGCACCAACAGTTTCATGTGGAATTGTTGTGCCTTTCATTGATACTCTAACTAAATTTTTTCTAGCATCTTCAACACCTTTGCGGATTGCTTCAGGTACTTCAGCTGCTTTACCTATACCATAACCTACGATACCGTCGCCGTTACCAACTACGATAAGAGCTGAGAACTTCATTACACGGCCGCCTTTAACGGTTTTTGATACACGATTGATTGATACAACCTTCTCCTGAAGGTCAAGTACACTTGCGTCAATTCTTTCCATTGTATCTCCTCCTTACAGCACTAAGCCGCCTTCACGGGCGCCTTCTGCCAATGCTTTAACACGACCATGATAGATGTAGCCGCCACGGTCAAACACTACTTCTGTAATGCCTTTTTCAATAGCTCTTTTTGCTACTGTATTGCCAACTGCTTTTGCAGCTTCGATGTTACCGCCATTGCCTGTAAAATCTTTGTCCATTGTTGATGCACTAACAAGTGTTACACCTGCTACGTCATCAATAATCTGAGCATAGATGTGCTTTGAGGAGCGGAAAACATTCAGACGAGGACGTGCTGCTGTGCCGCTGATTTTTCTGCGAACTCTGGCATGTCTTCTCAGTCTTGCCTGATTACTGTTTGGTTTCTTTACCATAATTAGCTCACTCCTTTATTATTTACCTTTACCTGTTTTGCCTTCTTTGCGGATGATGTATTCGCCTACATAACGGATACCTTTACCTTTGTAAGGTTCTGGTGGACGTTTTTCGCGGATTTCAGCTGCAATCTGGCCAACTTTCTGTTTATCGATACCGATAACTTTGATTTTGTTTGCGTCTGGGCATTCAAATTTGATGCCGTCAACTTCTGGTACGATTACCTGATGTGAGAAGCCCAGGTTCATAACAAGGTTTGTACCCTGTTTTGCAACTCTGTAACCTACACCGATAACTTCCAGATCTTTAGAGAAGCCTTCGGAAACACCTGTAACCATGTTGCTGATAAGTGTTCTTGTCAGACCGTGCAGTGCTTTGCATTCGTTTGAGTCATCTGGACGGGAAACTACTACATTACCGCCTTCAACAGCGATAGCCATTTTAGCGTTAAATGTGGAATCAAGTGTTCCCTTAGGGCCAGCAACTGTAACTTTATTTCCATCAACTGTAACATTTACACCTGCTGGAATAGTGATGGGTTTTCTTCCTATTCTCGACATAACTATTTACCCCCTTACCATACAAAAGCGAGAACTTCGCCGCCCACGTTTTCTTTGCGGGCTTTCTTGTCTGTCATAACGCCTTTAGGTGTAGAAATGATAGCTGTACCGATACCTTTCATAACCTTTGGCATATCTTCGCAGCTTGTGTAGATACGAAGACCTGGTTTGGAAACTCTGCGCAGGCCTGTGATTACAGGTGCGCCTGTTTCTGTATATTTCAGTGTGATTGTGATAACACCCTGTTTATCATCTTCTGTCACTGTGTAGCTTTTTACGTAACCTTCTTCAACAAGAATCTGAGCAATAGCTTTTTTCATGTTGGATGCAGGTACGTCAACTGTTGCATGTCTTGCCTGAGAAGCATTTCTGATTCTGGTCAGCAGATCTGCAATTGGATCAGTGATATTCATAATTGCCTCCTATATTATTATAAGTTTGATTACCAGCTTGCTTTTCTTACGCCAGGAATTTCACCTTTGTAAGCCAGTTCTCTGAAGCAGATACGGCAGATGCCGTATTTTCTCAGATAAGCATGTGGTCTGCCACAGATTTTGCATCTGTTGTACTGTCTTGTTGAAAATTTAGGTTCGCGCTGCTGCTTAACCTTCATTGATGTTTTTGCCATTGTTTACTTCCCCCTCTTAGTTTGCGAATGGAGCACCCAGTGCTTTGAGCAGGGCTTTTGCTTCTTCGTCTGTCTGAGCTGTAGTTACGAATGAGATATCCATACCGCGCAGAGCGTCGATTTTATCATATTCGATTTCTGGGAAGATCAGCTGTTCTTTGATACCGAAAGAGTAGTTGCCTCTGCCGTCGAAAGAGTTGCCATTGATACCATGGAAGTCTCTTACACGTGGGAGTGCTACGTTGAACAGTCTGTCAACGAATTCGTACATTCTTTCGCCACGGAGTGTAACTTTAACACCGATTGGCATGCCTTCACGGAGTTTGAAGTTAGCAACTGATTTTTTAGCTTTACATACGATTGGCTGCTGACCTGTGATTTTTTTCAGGTCGCCTACAACTGATTCGATAACTTTTGCGTTATCTTTAGCTTCGGAACAACCAACATTGATAACAACTTTATCAAGTTTTGGAATCTGCATTACGCTTTTGTAGTTGAACTGCTTCATAAGAGCAGGAGCAACTTCGCTTACATATAATTCTTTGATGTTAGACATTTAAAAGTTCCTCCCTTTCTCTTATAATTCAGCACCACAGTGCTTGCAAATACGAACTTTTTTGTCGCCTTCTACTTTGTGGCCTACTCTTGTAGCTTTGCCACATTTTGGACATACTGGCATAACTTTGCTTGCGTAGATTGCGCCTTCTGCATCTACGATGCCGCCTGTTTCGCCCTGACGTCTTGGTTTAACATGTTTTTTAACCATGTTAAGACCTTCAACGATAACTTTACCTTCTTTTGGGCTCACAGCGAGAACTTTGCCAGTTTCACCACGGTCTTTACCGCTGATAATTTTAACGGTATCGCCTGTTTTTACATGAACTTTATTCATTATAAATCTCCTTACAGTGATTCTGGTGCAAGGCTCAGGATTTTCAGGTAGCCTTTGTCGCGCAGTTCGCGAGCAACAGGTCCAAAAATACGTGTGCCTCTTGGGTTTTTGTCATCTCTAATAATAACTGCTGCATTTTCGTCGAAACGGATATATGAACCGTCTTCACGGCGCAGGCCGCTCTTGGAACGAACGATAACAGCTTTAACTACTTCACCTTTTTTAACAACGCCGCCTGGTGTTGTCTTTTTAACGGATGCTACAACAACATCGCCGATATTTGCATATCTTCTGCGTGTGCCGCCCAGAACTCTGATACACATCAGTTCTTTGGCACCTGTGTTGTCTGCAACCTTCAGATAGGTCTGCATCTGTACCATTTGTACAAGTCCTCCTTTTCAAAAATTAGCTTATTTAGCTTTTTCTACTATCTTAACAAGTCTCCAGTTTTTGTCTTTAGAAAGTGGACGAGTTTCCATGATTTCTACACGGTCGCCGATGCCACATTCATTGTTTTCATCGTGAGCTTTGAACTTGATTGTTCTTTTTACGATTTTTTTGTATAAAGGGTGTTTAACTCTGTCTTCGATAGCAACAACGATTGTTTTGTCCATTTTGTCGGATACTACTGTACCAACTCTTGTTTTTCTAAGATTGCGTTCCATTGTCTTTACCTCCCTTTATTATTTTTCGATTGCGCTCAGAGCTGTGTTAACTCTTGCGATATCTTTTTTAACTGTCTGGATTCTCATTGGGTTTTCCAACTGATTGATAGCGTGCTGAAAACGAAGATTGAACAGTTCTGCTTTGAGTTCTTTGAGTTTAGCTGTCAGCTGTTCTGCTGACATGTTACGGAGTTCACTTGCTTTCATACTATTCACCTACCTCATCCTTTTTAACAAATTTACATTTGATTGGCAGTTTGTGCATAGCGAGACGCATAGCTTCTCTTGCAAGTTCTTCTGAAACACCGCCGATTTCGAACATAACTCTGCCTGGTTTAACAACTGCTACCCAGTATTCTGGTGAACCTTTACCGGAACCCATACGAGTTTCAGCTGGTTTTTCTGTTACTGGTTTGTCTGGGAAAATTTTGATCCAAACCTGGCCACCACGTTTGATGTAACGTGTCATAGCGATACGAGCAGCTTCGATCTGGTTGGATGTAATCCATGCTGGTTCCAGAGCCTGCAGACCATACTGACCGTATGTTACTTTATTACCACGAGTAGCTTTGCCTTTCATACGGCCTCTGTGTACTCTACGGTATTTAACTCTTTTTGGTAAAAGCATTATTTGTTGCCTCCTTCTTTACGAGGTTTAGCACCTTTGAGCACTTCACCTTTGTAAATCCAAACTTTAACGCCAACTTTACCGAAAGTTGTGTTAGCTTCTGCAAAACCGTAGTCGATGTCTGCACGAAGTGTCTGAAGAGGAATTGTGCCTTCATGGTAATGTTCTGTTCTAGCGATATCTGCACCGCCGAGACGGCCGGATACGCTTGTTTTGATACCTTTAGCGCCCATTCTCATAGCTCTGGACATTGCCTGTTTCATAGCTCTTCTGAATGCTACGCGTCTTTCAAGCTGAGCAGCGATGTTTTCAGCAACCAGCTGAGCGTCTGCATCTGCCTGTTTGATTTCTGTGATGTTGATGAGAACTTCTTCAACAGGTCTTTTTACCTGTTTAGCAACCTGTGCTCTCAGTTTTTCGATTTCTGCACCCTGACGGCCGATAACCATACCTGGTTTTGCACAGAAGATGTTCAGTCTCAGTACTTTTGAGTCTCTCTCAATCTCAATTTTAGATACACCGGCAGTGTAAAGCTGAGCTTTGAGAACTTTTCTGATGTTGTAGTCTTCTACGAGAGTATCGCCGAAGTTTTTCTTTTCAACGTACCAACGAGAATCCCAGTTTTTAATTACGCCTACACGAAGACCGTGTGGATTAACTTTCTGTCCCATAGCTTCCTCCTTATTCTTCGATTTCTTTCAGAACAACTGTCATGTGAGATGTTCTTTTCAGAATTCTGTATGCTCTGCCCTGTGCTCTTGGCATAACTCTTTTCAGAGTTGGGCCTGGTGTAACAAAACATTCTGCTACATACAGACTGTTTTTGTCCATGTTGTAATTGTGTTCCGCATTTGCCATTGCTGATTTAACCAGTTTAAGTAAAGGTTCGCAAGCAGCTTTTGGTGTGTGCTGCAGAATAGCAACAGCTTCGTTTACTGGTTTGTTTCTGATCAAATCCATAACGATCTGCACTTTTCTTGGTGCGATGCGGGCGTGTCTAAGGTATGCCCTTGCTTCCATAGTGTTACTCTCCTTTTAATTACTTAGATGATTTAGAACCAGCGTGACCGCGGTATGTTCTTGTTGGTGCGAATTCGCCGAGTTTGTGGCCAACCATATCTTCTGTTACATATACTGGCACGTGTTTGCGGCCGTCATGTACTGCGAATGTGTGACCTACAAAGTCTGGGAATATTGTAGATGAACGGCTCCAAGTCTTGAGGACTCTTTTTTCGCCAGCTTTGTTCATTTCTTTAACTCTTTTGAGAAGAACAGGCTGCACGAAAGGGCCTTTTTTAATACTTCTACCCATATCTTAACTCCTTTATTAACCGTTGCGACGTCTAACAATGAATTTGTCAGATGCTTTGTGTGTGTTTCTTGTTTTGTAACCCAGAGCTGGTTTGCCCCATGGTGTTACAGGACCTGGACGGCCAACTGGTGATTTACCTTCACCACCACCGTGTGGATGGTCAACAGGGTTCATTACGGAACCACGAACTGTTGGTCTCCAACCCATGTGGCGTTTTTTACCAGCTTTACCGATTTTAACATTGTCATGGTCAAGGTTAGATACCTGGCCAACTGTTGCATAGCAGTTGAGAGGAATGTTTCTCAGTTCGCCGGAAGGCAGACGTACAAGACCGTATTTACCTTCTTTAGCGATCAGCTGTGCAAAGTTACCAGCGGAACGAACCAGCTGACCACCTTTGCCAGGATAGAGTTCGATATTGTGGATAACTGTACCAACTGGGATGTTGTTGATTGGCAGGGCGTTACCTGGTTTGATGTCAGCGCCTTCGCCGCTCATTACTGTATCACCTACGCTCAGACCGTTTGGAGCGAGGATGTAGGATTTAACGCCGTCTTCGTACTGAATCAGAGCGATAAATGCTGTTCTGTTTGGATCGTATTCCAGTGTGAGAACTGTAGCTGGCACGCCAACTTTGTTTCTCTTGAAATCGATTACACGATATTTTGTTCTGTTACCACCGCCGTGGTGACGAACTGTGATGCGGCCTGTGTTGTTACGGCCTGCTGTTGTTTTCATAGGTTCCAGAAGACTTCTTTCTGGTTTAACCTTGGAAAGAACCGAATAGTCTGTTACTGCCATGTTACGGCGTGATGGAGTAGTCGGTTTAAATCTTTTGATTGCCATTTAGGTTCACTCTCCTTATGAGTCTTTTTGCGAGAAACGCCTTCTGCGCCTCCCATACTTAAAAACGCCTTTATATCTAAGGCGGAAGGTCTATCGAATGTGACCGGTTGTTTATTAGAACATGCCGTCGAAGAATTCGATGCCTTTAGATTCAGCTGTCAGTGTAACGATAGCTTTTTTCATAGCAGCTGTGTAGCCGCCTTTCCAGCCCTGACGACGGAATTTGCCGCGTACAGAGATTGTGTTTACTTTAGCAACTTTTACGCCGAACAGTTCTTCAACTGCTTTAGCAATTTCGATTTTGTTAGCGTCTTTTGCTACCTGGAATGTGTATTTCTTGTCAGTAATGCCTTTCATGCTGTTTTCAGTGATGATTGGCTTGATGATGATATCCTGTGCCATTTTCATTATGCGAATACCTCCTCAAGTTTCTTTGCAGCATCCAGAGCTACAACCAGTGTTTTTGCGTTGATTGTATCGTAAGCGTTCATTGTTGTTGCTACTGTTGTTTGTACACCTGGGATATTGCCAGCTGACTTAACAACCTTCTTGTCTGCAACAGCCTGTACCATCAGTGTTTTGCCTGAAACGCCCAGATTGTTCAGCATTTTAACTACTGCTTTTGTAGAGTAATCTGTAACTGCGAAGTCATTTACGATTACCAGTTTGCCTTCTGCAGCTTTAGCTGACAGAGCGGAGCAAATAGCCAGTTTTTTAACTTTTTTGTTCAGTGTGTAGCTGTAGTCGCGTGGTTTTGGACCCAGAGCAACGCCACCGTGTGTCCACTGTGGTGAACGGATGGAACCCTGACGAGCACGACCTGTGCCTTTCTGTCTCCATGGTTTACGGCCGCCGCCGCTTACTTCAGCTCTTGTAAGTGTTGACTGTGTACCCTGTCTCTGGTTTGCCAGGAAGTTTACAACTGCCATGTGCATTACTTTTTCGTTTGGTGTGATACCAAATACTGCATCAGAGAGCTCAACTGTGTCAACTTTAACACCATTAATGTCTAAAACATCAAATTTCATTTTGTTTACCTCCCTTAAGCTTTAACACTGTCTGTCAGTACAACGATGCCGCCTTTAGCACCTGGGATTGCACCTTTAACAGCGATGAGATTGTTTTCTGCGTCAACTTTTACGATTGACAGGTTCTGTACTGTAACTCTTTCAGCACCGAGGTGACCTGGGAGTTTTTTGCCTTTGAATACTCTTGCGCCGTCGATAGAACCGTTAGAACCAGCATGTCTTGCAACAGGGCCTGTACCGTGTGTTGCTTTCAGTGAGTGCAGGTTCCATCTTTTGATAACGCCTGCATAACCTTTACCTTTGCTGATACCGCAAACGTCTACTTTGTCACCAGCAGCGAATACGTCTGCTTTGATGATGTCGCCTACGTTTACTTCTTCGATTGAATCAAAGCGGAATTCTCTCAGAGTTTTCTTTGGAGCAACGCCTGCTTTTTCGAAGTGACCTTTTGCTGGTTTTGACAGGCGGGAAAGTTTTACTTCGCCGTAACCCAGCTGAACTGCCTGATAGCCATCGCTTTCAACAGTTTTTTTCTGTACTACAACACATGGACCTGCTTCGATTACTGTTACTGGTACTACCATACCTTTTTCATCGAACAGCTGTGTCATACCGATTTTTTTACCGATAATTCCTTTTTGCATTTCTTAATGCCTCCTGTTAGGTTATTGGTTGGCCGTGGCCAACATGACTCCAACTTGTGGTTGAGAGGTTTTGGTTATCTAATATAATGTTATATATTAGAGTTTGATTTCGATTTCAACGCCTGCAGGGAGCTGCAGTGTTGTAAGAGCTTCAACAGTCTTGTTTGTTGGTTTCAAGATGTCGATCAGTCTTTTGTGAGTTCTGTTTTCAAACTGTTCTCTGGAATCTTTGTATTTGTGAACAGCTCTCAGAATTGTGATCACTTCTTTTTCTGTTGGAAGTGGGATTGGACCAGATACTCTTGCACCTGTTCTTTTTGCTGCTTCCACGATTTTATCAGCTGCTACATCGATGAGCTGATGATCATAACTCTTAAGTCTAACTCTGATTTTTTCTTTGACTGCCATTGTAACGCCTCCTTATAGTATTTAAATGATAGCGGCGGATTTTAAATATCGAACACTGCGCCGGGTGTTTCGCACCCTTCCATGATAAAAACCGATTAACCGCCATGCAGTTATATCGGAACCTGGGCCATTGGGAGCCCGTTTATCACAAAGTTTCGGCCAGTGGACCTTTCCCAAGGTCATACACCCTTTGCATTTCAATATTTACTCGCCCGGTTCAAAGATCGGACATACTCGGCGGAAAAACCCACGGTTTCCGTGGCAACCTCCCGCGTCAACGCATAATCTTTGCAGTCGCCTAATTATGATACAATATTTACAGAAATATTGCAAGTATTTTTACAATATTTTTAAATTTTGTACATTAGGCTAAATCATGTAGAATTTTCGGTTTTCTTTTTGTGCACTCTGTACACAAGGTGGGTTTTCTTTTTCCACATTATGGGTTAGTGTTTTTCTAAACCTTTGATATATTACCAAAAAGCCGGCATTTTGTCAATACTTACAAAAATATTTTTTAAATTTATTTAAAAACACTATTTTCTATGGAATTACGGTCATTTTTCCACAAAGCACCCCGGCTACAGTATTGGACCTGTTATGTGAAATATTCATGTGACTACATTTTTATTTATTATTTATTAATTCTTAATATTTATTGTGGTACAATAGTTATACAGAGGATTGATAAATATGATGAAATTTTTTAAAAGATTGTTTATTTTAATATTTATGGTTATTATTGTAATCGTACTGATACCTGCTGTGCAGCTGGCGGATTATTATAATTTGATTCCCCGTTTTTCCTACAGCAATGAGGATTTTGGCATCGAGACAGTTTACAGCAGTGTGGACTATAACTGCAACGGTGTAGACGATTACACCGATATACTGCTGGGTGCCAAGGCTGATGCAGAAAACCACCCAAGGTATGACGGCAGCTATCAGGAAAACGGTTATCCGCCTGATGACATAGGGGTATGTACCGATGTGGTATGGCGTGCATTCAGAAATGCCGGATACAGTCTGCGCTATATGGTGGACAGGGATATTATGCTGTACCCACAGGATTATCGCCGTGTGGACAAGCGCGATGACAAGATAGACTTCCGCCGTGTGGTAAACCTGCGAGTATTTTTCGACAAATACGCCACACAGCTGACCACCGATACCACCGATATTGCGCGGTGGCAGGGCGGCGATATAGTTATATTCAAAGACAACAAGCACATCGGCATAGTAAGTGACAAACGAACAAAAGAGGGCGTGGTTTACATAATTCACAACGGCGGCCAGCCAGTGAGAGAGGAAGACTATCTGAAAAGAGGCGAAGTGCTGAAGCACTACCGCTTTGATGCCAGTGTAATTCCCGAAGATGTGCTGGTGGCGTGGGAAGGATAGGCTGAAGTATTATCTGATATAATATATGTATATTAATATATAATAAGAGCACCTGTTTACCAGGTGCTCTTTATTGTTTGGCTTACTTATCAACAACCACTTCGCCGTTTACCATTACTTTCAGGATTTTTGTACTGATTTCCAGAGGGTCACCGTCAGTGATGAGAATATCGGCATCTTTGCCTTCTTCCAGTGAGCCTACTCTGTCTTCAATACCGATATGCTTTGCAGGATTGATTGTAATTGCCTGAAGTGCTGCAAACGGGTCCATACCTGCGGCCACGGCCAGACCTGCACAGTGTGGCAGGTGCTGCTGCGGTATTACAGGAGAGTCTGTGATAATGGAAACCTGACAGCCGGCAGCAGCCAGAACACCCGGTGTGGTCCAGCTTTTGTTACGCAGTTCAAATTTTGATGCGCTGGTAAGTGTAGGACCTACTGCAAGAGGATAATCCTCTGCTGCCAGTTCTTCCACAATAAGGTGGCCTTCTGTAACATGCTCCAGAGTCATTTTCACTCCGAATTCTTTTGCAATTCTGATAGCATTGAAAATATCGTCTGATGCATGGGCATGGGCTTTGAGAGGCATTTCTCCTTTTACAACAGGTATAAGTGCTTCCATTTTCATATCAAAAGGTGGTCGTTTGGACCAGTCATCTCCTGCAGCGTCAACTTTGGCAGAATATTCTCTGGCTTTGAACAGCATTTCGCGCAGTTTGGCAGATGTGGACATACGGGTGGAATTGCCCTTGTCACGATAAACGCGTTTAGGATTTTCGCCGAAAGCGCATTTCATGGCCACATTGTCTTTCACCACCATATCATCACTGCGACGGCCCACAGTTTTGATAGCTACAAAAGTACCGCCCAGCACATTGGCGCTGCCGGGGCCTGTACACACAGTTGTAACACCGCCTTCAACAGCCTGACGGAAAGCAGGGTCCATAGCTTTAATACCATCGATACCACGCATCTGGGGACAGGCTATGTCATTCAGTTCATTGTAATCCATGCCTTCATAGCCTATACCGTAGCCGTCCAGACCGATGTGACCATGGGCTTCCACAAAACCCGGATAAAGGCGCAGACCTGTGGCATCAATCACTTCCACATTTTCACCTGCCGGAATATCTGAATCAATTTTTACAATTTTACCGTTGCCCACCAGAATGTCTGCTTTCACAGGTTGTGGGTCGATTGAGTTATATACTGTACCATTTTTGATAAGAAGCATAAATGTTTCCTCCGTAATATTTTATAACTACATTTTATCATATAAATGTTTCATTGGCTATTTTTAAAATAATACAAATTTTTATCTTTTCTTTTGTTTAACTGAAATAGCAAAACCGCAGAAGCCCGGCTGCCTCTGCGGTAAATTTTATTTATTTTCTGGTTGTTTCCAGGCGTTCAATCACAGCATCGTCCACTGTGATTGGCGCGCTTTCATAAATATCGTAAATAACCATACCCGGTTTCAGGTCATTGGTTTTGCGGATGTTTTTCACAAAGGTGTAGTCCACATCAACCTTTGGGCTGCCTTTCCGGCTGGAGTGGTACACTGCCAGCATGGCCGCCTCGTTCTGAGTAGGCAGAGGAATATCTTTGCCTTCACTCATAACAACCACATGGCTGCCAGGTGCGTTTTTAATATGAAACCACATATCCTTGCCGCGGGCGGTTTTCATGGTAAGACGGTCATTCTGCAGGTTGTTGCGACCCACAAGAATAAGAAAACCGTCGGAAGATGTATAGCGGATAAAGTCCTGTGGCTTCTGCTTTTTCTCACGGTTTTTGTAATATTTCAGATAACCCGCGCCGTGAAGCTCGCTGCGGATAGCCATAAGCTCTGCTTCATTTTTTGCATTGCTTACAGAATAGGCTACGCTTTGTAGATATTCCAGCTCTATTTCCCCCTGAGAAATCAGCTGTGTCAGCATTTTTACAGCTGTCTGTTTTCTCTTGTATTCTTTGTAATACTTCTGGGCATTCTGGTTGCCGGACAGACGCACATCCAAAGGAATAGTCACATTTTCACCGGTGTAATAGTTCAGCACTTCCACCTTTTTCATACCTTTTTCCAGCCGGTAGAGATTGGCAGTCAGCAGTTCACCGTAGATGCGGTATCTTTCGTTGTCGGTACTCTGTGCCAGTTCTTCTTTTCTGGCGGCCTGCTTTCTCACAGTTCTGTCCACCAGGTTCTGCACCAGCTTGTGCAGGTCTTTCCCCTTCTGTCTCAGACGTTCGGCTTTGTCTTTTTCGCTGTAATATTCGTCCAGCAGTTCATTCAGCGAACTGAATGTTTTGCTGTTCAGACCCTCATACTGTGTAAGCGGCATAAAGCTGAATTCACTGGGGTTGTTCTGCCGGTTGTATATAATTGTATATTCAGGATTGGAGTAATAGTCCTTTACCCTTCTCACTGCCGCTTCCACTGCCACAGCCTGAAAATCTGTAAGTTTGTCGGCATAGGCATCACCTGTGCCGGCCATATATTCTATTTCCCTGGCAATAACAGGACCCATGCCCTGGCTGCAGCGAAGAAAAGCCTGGCTGACAGTACCATTGTAGGAGTAAACCTTTTCCATTACAGCAGAGGTTTCGCTGATAAATTTAGGGTTGTCACGGTTTGGCGGAAGTTTGTAGGTAAGGCCCGGCAGGAGCTGACGCACAGATGAAGCATCGGCGTCAACACGCTTCATGGCATCTATGATTTTACCGTCGCCGTTAATCACAACCAGGTTTGCATAGCGGCCCATAAGCTCTGCGGCTATGTCTATATTAACTGTGTCACCCATTTCACTGGTGGCTGTAAAGGAAAGCATAATAATTCTTTCCCCTTCTACAGCCGCTGCAGCCACAAAGCGTGCGCCGGAAAGATATTTTCTCAGCAACATACAGAATGATGGCGGAACCTGTGGATTTTCAAAGCTTTCCTGTGTAAGACACAGTCGTGCAGAGCCACTGCGTGCAGACAGCAGCAGCTTCAGGTTGCCGTCACGGCGACGCAGATGAAACACCACCTCGTCCTTGGAAGGCTGGTGGATTTTATCTATTCTGCTGCCCTGCAGTTTTTCGTCCAGTTCACAGGCAAGCAGTGACATGGTGATTGCATCTAATGCCATTTTTATCTCCTATAAAACATACTGCAGATTTTCTGCAATATATATTTCTGTTTTTATATCTTTATTTGATTTTGTGATAATGCCCGCCAGTGCTTCCAGACTGATTTTTTCTGAAGCATCATGAGCAGTAGTGATTACAGCCACACCCAAAGCAGCAAGATCCAGCATATCGTGATATTTTCCCTCACCTGTGATATAGCAGTCCGCACCGGAGGCCAGAATTTCTTCTGTCATTCCGCCGCCGCTACCGGCACAGATAAACACTTTTTTCACCTGATTGTCAGGCAGTGTACAGGCAGCTGTACCGAATACAGCTTTGCATTTTTCTGCCAGATGTTTTACTGTCAGCTTTTCATTTACCGCAGCTTTCAGACCTATTTCAATATTTTCGTCATATTCCGCTGCCAGTTCCAGCTTGTCAGCCATAGCATAGCAGGTACCATAGCGGTATTTGTCAAAATTAGTATGGGCGGAAATAACGCTGATGTCATTTTTTATCAGTGTGTACACAATGTGGTTACAGTCAATCTGTGTCAGACCGGAAAATATAACCGGGTGATGGGATACAATGATTTTTGCACCTGCTTCCACAGCCCTGTCAACAGCCGCCTTTGTCACGTCCAGGCACACCAGAACAGTGTCAGTATGTTCACCGGTATTTATCAACAGACCGGAATTATCCCAGCTTTCCTGTGAGGAAAAAGGGATTTCACTGTCCAGAATATTATAAACCTGTAATGCATTTACCATAGTGTACCTCTTTACATATAATATAGTATTATTAAATCATATTTTTTACACTGTATCAACAGAAAAATGGGATGACGGAAATCATCCCATTGATTTTACAGTTTGTTTATAAGCTGTTTTATTCTTTCCACTGCATCAGCATAGCCGTTGTCTGCTGTACCGGTATCAATCATAATACCGGTATGCTTTTTCTCCAGCTGAGAGAGTATCATTTCAAAATATCCCTTTGCTGAAGAATCTGTATTTGTGTGGCTTTCACCTATATACATATCATAAATATCAGGCTGCTTCACTTCACCGGTATACACAGCACTGATACAGCTGTAATATTTGCCTTTTTCGGTCACAGTTTTTTCCATATTGATGGAAAAGCCGTTTTCATACAGCCAGCGGCGTACAAAATAACCGCTCTGTGCCGGCAGCAACACCAACTGAACTCTGTTTTCTTTTATGAAAGGAGCATTTTCAATCACCTGTGCCATGGTGTGACCCCCAAGACCGGCTATAACCACATGGGTGATGTTTTCTGTATTTTCTATACCCTGCAGGCCGTCTGTCAGCAGGAAAGTAGCAGTATGGGACAAATCATGGGTGGCGAAAAGGTCTACAGCCTTCTGCAAAGGCTGAGAATTTATATCTGTGGCAATAACTTGTCTGGCCTTGCCTCTCTGTACCAGATAAAGGGACAGTTTGCCATGGTCACAGCCCACATCACAAACAGTGTCGCCATTATCAACAAAAGAGGCAGCCATTAACAAACGACTGCCTAAATTTGTATCTTTCATCAATCAGTTGCCGAAATGAGCATTCAGTTTTGCAACCAGTTCATCAGCGTCTACGCCGTGAACCCAGCAAGCCTGTTCAATGTTTTCGCCTCTTGCAGATGGGCAACCCAGGCAGTGCATACCGATTTCCATAAAGTATGCTGCTGTTGTTGGGTCTGTATCTAAGATTTCGCCAAGATTTGTTTTTCTTGTAACTACCATGATTTTCAGTCTCCTTTGCAAATTGTTTTTACTTTTGCGTTTATATTATACCAAACAGGTTAAGATTATGCAACCGTCTTGTGATGAAATCACACAGGCACAGCACTACATAACAAACCAGAATTCACTGCCCTGACCTATTTCAGATATTACACCGTATTCAAAGCCATGATTTTCCATAACAGTTTTTACAATAGCCAGTCCAAGACCGGTGCCCTGTTTACCGCTGCTCTTTCTGGAGCGGTAATATTTGTCAAATAGGTGGCGCTGGTCTTCTTCGCTTATGCCTTCGCCCGAGTCTTTCACGCTTACCCTTACCTTGCCGTTTTCCAGCACGGACACAGATATGATAACCTGAGTGTTTTCGGGGGTGTGAATAAGCGCATTTGACACAAAGTTATGCAGTACACGCTCAATAAGTGTGGCGTCTGCCATTACATACACCAGCTCCGGACCGGAATAGGTAACTGTTTTCCCCTCTTTTTCCGCTTTGTGAGCATAAATATCAGCCACATCCATACACATATCAGCGATATTGTACTGTACGATATTCAGTTTCAGCGCACTGTTGGACAGTTTTGCATATTCCATTACTGAATTAACCATTTTTGACAGTCTGTCTGTCTCATCAATAATGGTGTTCAGCTGCTGTTCGCGTATCTGTGGGTTTTCACCGGTGATGTCGCGTATAGACTCTGCATAACCGCGGATAATCGTCAGCGGTGTGCGCAGGTCATGGGAAATACCGGCTATCAGCTCTTTCTGCATTTCCTGGGTGCTTTCTATCTCCTTGGCCATTGTGTTAAAATCCTGTGCCAGCTGACCGAACTCATCTTTAGGACCGTCCGGAGGAGATATTTTTATCTTATAGTTACCCTTTGTGATTTCTTTGGTGGCTTTTGACAACGCCATGATAGGACTTATAAACCAGTTGGACATAACAGCTGAAATGATAAGTGCCATGATGATTGCTATGAATGTAACCGTGCGCAGCTGTGAGGATACAATCCGCACAACAGCATCGGTACGCGCCAGATTTGTTGATACTATAATTGTATATTTATTGTCCCAGAAACGGCCTCGGAGCACCTGCTGATTGTCGTAATCATCCACCAGATTACCCACATAATTTTCATTTTCACGCACCAGCTGTCTCATCTTTTGGGCCTGCCGGGTATTCAGTCGGCGCTGGTCCATATATATATTTGACCGCTCTGATGTGTCTTTACCGCCGTGCAGCTGGCATGCATCACCTATACCTTCCATCAGCACCAGCCCCGCGCCAAATTCATCAGAAATTTCGATGCATACACCATAGTTTATAAAAGTGGATATTTCATCGATTACCCGCTGATTCATTTCACCATGATGAGCATTCAGCGTGCTGACTGTTTTTGACAATATGCCGGACAGCTCAGCCTGGCTGGCAGCATGATACATAGGTTTGAAGAAAACAGTGGTTGTCAGCCAGATTATAGCGATAATAGATACACATACAGCCAATATAAGCGCCGTCAGCCTGTTTCTTATACTGGTTTTCATAAAGTGTTATTCCTTTGGTTCAAATTTGTAGCCTACACCCCATACTGTAACGATGCAGTCACGGTAATCTTTCAGATGACCGCGCAGCATTTTGATATGGGTGTCAACTGTTCTGTCTTCGCCGAAGTAGTCATAGTTCCATACCTTCAGCAGTATTCTTTCACGGGACAGGGCCACACCTTTGTTCTGTACCAGGCATACCAGCAGGTCAAATTCTTTAGGAGTAACATTGATTATTTCACCGTCGATTTTGATGCTGTGGCTTGGCACATCGATAACCAGGCCGCCGAAAATATATCTTTCCTTGCTTTCTGCGATTTCGGGGTTGGAACGGTTCACTACCGCCTTTACCCTGGCCATAAGTTCTTTAGGTGAGAACGGTTTTACCACATAGTCATCTGTACCTGCGTCAAACCCCTGGATTTTGTCATATTCTTCGCCTTTGGCTGAAAGAATGATAACAGGTGTTTTAAAACCGCGGGCACGCATCTCTTTAAGACATGTGATACCGTCCATAAAAGGCATCATGACATCCAGTATACACAGGTCGATATCACCTTTGCTGATTTTTGTCAGTGCTTCAATGCCGTCCTTTGCGTTTTCCACATCATAGCCTGCTACTGTAAGATACTGACCGATAAGCTCTCTGATTCTCTGTTCGTCGTCAACTACTAAAATTTTCATAGTTTTACCTTCCTTTTTCATATATTTTCTTCTTTATTAAAAGACAATAGTTTCCTGATTATATATATAATATAACTTATAAGTTATAAATTTGTGAAAATAAATTGAACTTCTTATGAATGCAGATTTTTTCTTACTTGACTATATACATCAAATTGATTAAAATTACAAGTATAATTATTTTATCCGGAGAAAAATCATGATTATTTATTTATTTTTAGCCCTTCTTATTTTTGTATTCCTTTTGAATATGTTTTCCGGCGGCGGTTCCGCCCGCACACAGCGCCAGATTTTCCACGGTAATTACTATGCCGAAGATGCCGTGACAAGTGAAGACGATAAGCCAAACAGCCGTGAAAGTATTGAAAAATGTATAGAAAATGGCCTGGGCATCAAAACAGAACTGTTTATCACAGCTGACAGACAGGTGGTTGTAAGCGCATACGATGATTTGTCCAGACAGTATGATGTGGACAAAAAGATAAGTGAATCCGACCTGGACGATATTCAGGATACAGTGATGACACTGCCACAGCTGATAGAGCTGGTGGACGGTAGGGTGCCGATGATTCTGGAACTGAAAACAGGCATCAACAATGAACTGCTGTGCCGTTACACCGCAGATGCCATCAAAGCCAGCGGTCATGCAAATATAGGCGTAGCCAGCTTCCATTCCGGCATAATCTCCTGGTTTAAAACCAGAGAAAAGAAAATTTTCCGTGGTCTTATAGCTGCACCAGCATCTGACTTCAGATCACTGTCAAAATTTGACCGGTTTATGGTAGGCAATATGCTGAGCGTATCAGAATCCCGTCCTCAGTTTGCATTGTACAGAAACAAACCACAGGATGCCCTCGCTAAACTTATTTCTAAACTGGGCACAATTGAAGGCGTGTGGACTCTCACAGATAAAGAAGAGGCCAAAGCATTGGAAAGCAGTAAAACAATGATTGTATGCCGTGGTTTTATGCCGGAAATGCCTCATTATGAAGACCTGCCTGAAAGACAAAAATCCACTTACGAATTACAGGCTGAAAAGAAGGAAGCTGAAAAGGCGGCCAGAAGACAGGCACGCGAAGAATACAGACGTCAGAAAGAAGCTGAAAAAGCCGAAAAAAAAGATAAATAATACATAAACAGGCCATCGCATTGCGATGGCCTTTACTTTTATTTTTTGATTTTTTCCCAGTATGCCTTTGCAGCCTGTTCGGTGCGATTTTCACCATATGTGTAGTAAACATGGTCTTTGATATTATCCGGCAGGTACTGCTGTTTAATCCAGTGATTAGGATACATATGGGGATACTTATATCCGTCCTCATGGGTGGGATTGTGGGCATCTTTCAGATGTACAGGCACATCACCAAATCCGCCGCGCCTTACTACCCGGGACGCTGCATCTATGGCAGACTCACCGCTGTTGCTTTTCGGTGCTGTGGCCAGAAGTATAACAGCATCAGACAGCGGTATTCTGGCTTCCGGCATACCAATCTGCAGTGCAATATCACAGCATGCCTTTACCACAGCGATTGCCTGGGGATAGGCAAGACCTATGTCCTCACAGGCAATTACCAGCAGTCGTCGGATTGCCGGCAGCATGCCGTCTGCTTCCAGCAGGCGTGCAAGATAGTGCAGGGCCGCATTTTCATCTGACCCACGGATTGATTTCTGCAGTGCAGACAGCAGATTATAATGTTCATCACCGGAATTATCAAAGCGGTTTGCTGAGCGCTGGCTGACCTGACGGGCCATAGCCTCATCAATTACACTGCTGTCAGAAAAACCGGCAGTAGCTATCAGCAGCTCCAGTGCATTGAAAGCTTTGCGCATATCACCGCCACAGCCAAAAGCCAGTACATCTGCGGCTTTGTCTGTCAATACAATATCCGTATTGTTTTCACAATTGTATTTTTTTACCGCACGCTCTATGCCCTGGCGTATATCCGACGGCTGCAGAGGCTTGAATTCAAATATTGTGCTTCGGGAAAGAATGGCATTGAAAATAGCAAAATAAGGGTTTTCCGTAGTGGAGGCAATCAGAGTAACACTGCCGTCCTCCAGCACTTCCAGCAGTGATTGCTGCTGTTTTTTGTTGAGATACTGGATTTCGTCCAGATACAACAATATGCCGTTTTCCGCCCCCAGAGTGTTCACCTGGGCTATAATATCTTTTATATCCGCTGTGGAGCTCTGAGTGCCATTGAGCTTAAACAGCTTTTTGTCGGCCATTCTGGCAATTATGCTGGCCACAGTGGTTTTCCCCACACCGGATGGGCCGTAAAATATCATATTCCGTATTGTTCCGCTTTCCACAGCACGGCGGAACACAGCATCTTTATTTAAAAGGTGCTGCTGTCCGCATACATCATCCAGTGTTTCAGGGCGCAGAATTGCCGCTAACGGTCTGTTCACTCTCTTTCACATCTCCATTTTTTTATTTCTTTTTCATCATAATCGTTTTCAAGGAAGAAAGCGATTGCGTGCAGGATGGCTCTGTCCCAGAATGAATATTCATGGGCGCCATCCCATTTCCAGAATTTATAATCAGCCAGATTCAGTGTCCTGATGTATTCATCCAGGGCAGCATTCTGTTTGAAAATACTGATAAGCTCATCCTGTTTGCCACACATCATACGGATACGGGGCTGCTGTTCTGCGGGCAACCGTGATAACTGTTTAAGAAGATAATAAATATCATCTTCATCTTTTATGTCCATATCGTCGCCGAAGGCATTGAAGAAAGCCATATAGTCCTCATTCATTTTGCCCGCCGCTTTCCGCTGTACCAAGAGTTTGCCCACCAGTTTCATATTGCAAGGGGCAGACATCGGTGCAATGGCGCCGAACATATCCGGGCGTGAAAGACCTATTTTCCATGTGCCATAACCGCCCATGGAAAGACCGGCAAGGAAGATTTTTTCTCTTGGAAACTCCAGACCATACAGTGATTTCAGCAGCTGTGGCAGTTCTTCCGTGATATATGTGAAATATCTCATGCCATGGGCCATATCCACATAAAAGCTCTGTGGTGCATTGATATAAACCACTGCCAGCTGATTGTCACGGCAGTAACGGCTGGTGGCAGACAGTTCTTTGAAATACTGCTGGCTGCGTCCCAGACCGTGAAGAAAATATATAATGCCCTGTGGCTGTGTAACAGTCCGGCCTGCAGTATAATCGTTAGGCAGGTAAAGGTCAATGCTTATCTCCTGACGCAGCCGGTGTGAATATACAGATGATGATATAAATGCCATATTGTTTACCTCGTTTTAACATGGAGACTTACATATCCACTTCACTTCTCCACAGTTTCAGTCTGTTTTCATCATAGTCATTTTCCAGGAAAAATGCAACAGCGTGAAGCAGTGCTCTGTCCCAGAAAGCGTATTCATGTCCGCCATCCCATGACATGAACTTATAGTCTGCCAGCGGCAGTGTTCTGGCGTATTTGTCAAATTCTACATTCTGTTTGTAAATCTGTGCCAGCTCGTCCTGTTTGCCACACATCAGACGGATTCGCGGCTGTTTTTCAGCCGGCAGTTCGGACACTTTTTTAATAAGATACCAAGGGTCATCCTCGTCTTTCATAACCAGGTCTTCACCGTATACATTCACAAATGTACTCATTGAGCCTGTAGGCACCTCTTTCATTGTGGCAGCCATCTGTTTCATATTTGTAGGGGCGGAGAATGGCGCAATGGCACCGAACATATCAGGATTGTTCAGGCCGATTTTCAGTGTGCCGTAACCACCCATGGAAAGACCGGCAAGGAATGTTTTTTCTCTTGGCAGATTCAGGTTATAAGCTGATGCAAGAAACTGAGGCAGCTCCTCTGTAATATATGTGTAATATTTCATACCGTATTTCATATCGGTATAAAAGCTCATAGGCGCGCTGATGTACACTATAGCCAGATGATTGTCCATTGCGTAGCGGTTGGCTGCTGTATACTCTCTGAATCTTTTCTGACTGGAGCCCATACCATGGAGGAAATAAATCACGCCGTCAGGGGCTTTGATGGTGTTTTCTGCTCTGTCATTTGGCAGGTATAAATCCAGCATAACCTCCTGTTCCAGAACATTTGAATAAAAAGTACCATTGATAAATGCCATTATAACACTCCTTCGTCTGTATATATTTATATTGTCTATTATTTCACGGAAATAAGGTATTTTTATGTAAATTTTCCAAAAATATTTCTTTTTCTTTCTTTTTATGATAACATATATTTACACTAAAGTAAAAGAGAGATTTTATATATGAAAACAAAAAAACAAGCAGCAGAAATAGTGGCACTGATGGAGCAGGAATATCCGCTGTCCCAGTGCTTTCTGGACAATGAGGGCGCGTGGCAGCTGCTGGTGGCAGTACGACTGTCAGCACAATGTACTGACCTGCGTGTAAATGCCACCACACCCATACTGTTTGACAAATTCCCTACAATTGACCGGCTGGCCGATGCTGATGTGAAAGACATCACAGAAATAGTGAAGCCATGCGGTCTGGGTAACAGCAAGGCAAGGGATATCAAACGGTGTATGACAATGCTTCGCGATGAATACAACCGCGTAGTGCCGGACAACATGGAGGACCTGCTGAAGCTGCCGGGGGTAGGCAGAAAAAGTGCAAACCTTATTCTTGGCGATGTGTACGGCAAGCCTGCCATAGTGGCAGACACCCACTGTATCAGACTGTCCAACAGAATAGGCTTTATGAAGAAAAATGACAAAACCTCCACCGACCCATACAAGGTAGAAATGCAGCTGAAAAAGGTAATCGAACCTGAAAAGCAGAATGATTTCTGCCACCGTCTGGTAGAACACGGCCGTGCTGTATGTACCGCCAGAAAGCCATACTGTGAAAAATGTGTGCTGGCAGAGGTGTGTGACTATAAAAAGGCACTGGATAAAGAGTCTGAAAAGGCTGCATTGAAAGCAGGAAAATAAAACAGCGGCACACTTTGTGATTCAATTCATAAAAATGTTAAACTGCCGCTCTTTAAAAATGTTCATCAAAACTTCACTTGAACTTTGATAAAAACCGGACTATACTATAACAGTTGAAAAAGTATATTTCATTTATGATGTTATACAAAAACAAGAGAGAGGAAACTGAAATGAGTCTGAAAAAGATTTTTATGACTGCAGGTGTTTTTGTGGCTGCAGTGGCAGTGTTTGCTGTAATCTGGTTTGGCGACAGTGCAAAAACAAAAGACAATGAGTCTGACTATTCCATGGATGCAGGCGACTATTCAACATACGAATGGTACGAAAAAGAAGAAAGAGACGAATGTACAGTAACAAAATACATCACAGCTGGTTCACCAAGTATACTGGTGGAATTTTACAAAGATGAATATCCTGTAAATGTAACTATCACACGCGGCAGCAAAACCACACTGGTGTATGCAGCTGACTATTCCTGCTATGATGTGTACATTGAATACCGCGACGACAGATATGTGATAAGTGAAGATTTTGCAAACCTTGAAGATATTATCCCACTGGCATTTGACTGGGCTGACGGCACATTTATGGGTACATACTCAGAAAGCGAAGACGGCACACTGCAAACAGATGAAGACGGCAACACATACGTGTATGACGAAAACGGCAATAAGGTAATTTACCAGTACAGCGATGAAATATAGTTGCATCAAACAGTATACAAATATAAAATTGTACTGTTGACAAAGTAAAAATATAGTGCTATCATCAAAACAGAACATAAAAACAGGGGTGCCTGATGGCTGAGATTATACCCTTTAACCTGATTCGGATAATGCCGACGGAGGGAGTTTTACATAACAGATTTAACCCCCTCTCAGAAATGAGAGGGATTTTTTGTAAAAACTCACCTTACAGCTGGCTGTAAGGTTTTTGTTTTTATGGTCGACTATTCCCCGGCCGGGAAAACAAAAATAACACAAGGAGTTTTATTATTTTATGACAAAAAGAACAGATACAAAAGCTATGGTTGAATCTGCGCTGCTGATAGCGCTGGGAATAGTGCTGGCACAGATAAAAATATTTCACATGCCTTACGGTGGCAGTGTCACACTGGTGTCTTCCCTGCCATTTATTCTTATTTCTTACCGCCACGGACTGAAATGGGGACTTACTGCCGGGCTGGCAAACGGCTGTCTGCAGATGGTTACAGGCTGGTATGCACCGCCTGCTGGCACAGTAGTAGCTATAGTGGCCTGTGTGCTGCTGGATTACCTGCTGGCATTCACCTGTCTGGGTACAGCCTGTGTATTCAGAAAACCATTTAAAAACGACAGACTGGGCGTGGCTGTAAGCACTGCAGTAGTAATGGCCATGAGATTTGTGTGCAGTTTTCTGTCCGGAGCGTTGTTGTGGGGCAGTTATCAGTCCTATTATGAATGGGCTGCAGGTATGTCTGTATGGACATACAGCCTTATCTATAACTCAAGCTATATGCTGCCTGAACTGATTATCACTGTGATTGTTGCCTGCATACTGACAGCAGCCGCACCGAAGCTGTTTGAAAAACAGTAAACTTTTCAAAATCACATCCCGGCAATGTGGTTTTGCTTGTTTTCATCATATACCGCTGTTATACTGGATATATAAACCGAACGGAGCATGTTAATATGAATATTATTGTAAGAAAAGCAACTGAAAGTGATATAGACAATATTGCCGGTATGTGGTACCAGCTGAACGAATACCTGGCAAGACCTGATGTAACAAACTATCCGCGATGGAAAAATGGTATTTATCCACTGCCGGAACACGCAGAAGAAGCTGTAGCTGACGGCAGTATGCATATAGCACTGGACGGTGACAAAGTAGTCGGCACAGCTGTTTACTCCACAGTTCAGGGCAAAGAATACCGGGATGCTGACTGGCAGACAGATTTTGATGTACCTGTGTATGTTATATGTAAACTTGCAGTACATCCTGATTACTGGAATAAAAATGTGGGTAAAGCGCTGATGGACCATGCCGCAGAAACGGGCAGAGCCAATGGAATAAAGGCTATCCGCCGGGATACCTTTGAAGAAAACCAGCCGACTGTCCGCTTCTTTTTAAAAAATGGCTTCACCTATTGTGGTCTGATAGACTTGGGGCTGGAAAAAATATACGGATTGAAATGGTACAAGGTATTTGAAAAATTACTGTAATAAAACACAAAAAAGGCACTGCCGATGGCAGTGCCTGATTTTTTACTGATTATTCAGCCTGTTTTGCTGCGAAGCATTCGCTGCACAGTACTGGTCTGTCTTCTCTTGGACGGAAAGGTACTCTTGCTTCTTTACCGCAGTTTGCACATGTGGTTGTGAAGTACTCTCTTGTGCCTTTAACCTGGTTTTTTCTTGCGTCGCGGCAAGGTTTGCAGCGCTGTGGTTCGTTTTCAAAACCGCGTGCAGCGTAAAATTCCTGTTCACCTGCTGTGAATACGAATTCTTTACCGCAGTCTTTGCATACTAAAGTTTTGTCCTGATACATTGGTGTGTTCTCCTTTGTGATAAAAAATGTATGTGGCCATGAGAGAATTTAAACCAATGTGTATGGTTAAAAGCCCACATGGGTCATAAGCACGGTGTGCTTATTTACGGAGTTTGGAGTGAATTCGCTGGATGGCATTATTTACTGATTTTTCATTTTTCCCTGTCAGCCGTGCAATCTCACGGTAGGAATACTGCATGGTGTACAGGCTGAAAACCAGAAACTCAAAGGAAGAAAGCCTTTGCTTTGCAATCCGTATAAATTCCCTGTACTGCTCACGGGCGATAAAATCCGCCTCGAAGCTTTGCAAAAGAATACTCTCATCAAGTGGCAGCGCATTTGACAGAACCTGATGTTTCTGGGCGTTGGCGCTTTCCCTTGCGGATAACATATTGTTTAAAATACATTTTTTAGCATAGGTGGAGAAGGTGGCATTCCTGCCTTCACGATAGCTTAAAATAGCTTTGAATAAACCTATATTACCTTCCTGCACTGCATCATCAAAATCGAAATAGTCGGTGCGCAGTTTGGCGGCACAGGCAGCCACAGAGGGCCTGAAAGCGTCAAAAATATACTCTATATCCTTTGCGTTTCCGGCTTTTGCACCTGAAATATTATCCGGTGAAATCTGTTTCATAGCTGTACCAATCGTATTATTTTACATTTATCATATTATATACAAAAATTTTCAATATGTCAAACTAAAATTTTAACATTTTGCATAAATCGTCACAATTTTATCTCGTTACGGTACGCATCCAGCGGCCACTGGTTATTCTGGCTATTTCAATGAATATTTTGATGAATGAGTCTGTTCTCAGTGCCAGGAAAATAAATGCAGGCGGGATTTTCAGCACAAGGCCTGTGAGAATCCCCATAGGGATGTTGATTACCCACATACCTCCGCCGTCCAGCACCAGAGCCAGTTTTGTATCACCGCCGCCGCGGAGAATACCAACGATGCTGATAATATCAATGGCTGCTATAGGCTGTACCAGAGCCAGCACGAACATCATATTGTAAGCATTTTCCTTGGCCTGTGGGGTTACATCATAAATTGACAGGAACGGATTCCTCAGCAGCAGGATAACACAGGTGCTGACAATACCGAAAACCACACCCATCAGCAGCAGTGTATTGGCTGTTTTCTGGGCGCGCTCCATTTTGCCCTCACCGATGGTTTTACCGCATACAACAGCAGAGGCATTGGCAATACCAAAAATAAAAACCTGTGCCAACTGGGCAATAACATTTGTGATACTGTTGGCAGCAACAAATGTGGAACCGATACGGCCCATAATCATACTTGTAACTGTGGCACCCATACCCCATATCATTTCGTTACCCACTACAGGCAGAGCATGACGGATAAAGTCCCCCAGCAGTGTGGTGTCGATTTTGAACATACAGTGCATTCTGTAGCCGATTTTCTTTTCAAAACCGTACATATATATTGTAACACAGACAAATTCAAAAATACGGGCAGCTGTTGTACCTATGGCAGCACCTACAATTCCCAGGGCCGGTGCGCCGAATTTACCGAAGATAAAAACATAGTTGAAGAAAACATTTACAAAGAATGACATACCGTAAACAGCAGTGGACATTTTTACGCTTTCAACAGCACGCAGGCTAGACATATAGTTATTGGCGATTGCATAGAATACAAAGCCCACAGCCAGTACACGCAGATAGCTGGCAGCAGCCCGCTGAACTTCAGCTTCCTTTGTGTACAGGCTCATAACCTGATAAGGGAAAAACAGGCACACAACAGTGAACAGCACAGAAACCATTGTAATGGCCAGCATGGAAATACGCATAACCTTGCGGATAACCTCTTTGTTGCCCTGGCCCCAGTACTGTGAAATCAGCACAGAGCCACCGCCTGCCAGACCAAAGCCAATCATGCTCATAAGAAAGAAAGGCTGTCCGCCCAGATTAGCACCGGAAACAGCAATATCCCCCAGGGACCCCAGCATAACAGAGTCCATGGCGTTTACACCAAAGCTGATAACATTCTGCAATGCTATAGGCAGTGTGATGGCAAACACTGTGTGAAAAAATTCTTTTTCAAACAGAAATTTCTCTTTTAACATTTTTACACCTCTCTATAAATCATATATAAAAAAAGGATACATGCCGGCAGTGCCACTGCCTCAACACATATCTTCCTGTATTTCAAAGCAGTGAAATTATAGCACACAATACTTTAAAACTCAACATATCAATTCATTTTTTCCCTTTTGCATATAAATTATACTTTAATTGTATAGTTAATTATACTTTTTGCTTTATTATGGGCAAAATTTATTGTTGCAATAGTTTTGTTTTTATTTTATACTTAATAAGATATGATACCAAGAAAGGATAATCAAATGAAATATACACTGATAGCACCGTGTTACTTCGGTACCGAATCGGTTTTGAATTATGAAATAAAAAAACTGGGCGCTCATGATATTCAGGTAAATGACGGCAGAATTATTTTCAAAGGTGATGAAAGCATTATCGCCGCTGCAAACATCAACCTGCGCACAGCTGAAAGAGTGCTGATACTGCTGAAAGAGTTCAAGGCAAAAACTTTCGACGAACTGTTTGACGGCGTACACGCCATCGACTGGAAAAACCTTCTGCCTGTGGATTGTCAGTTTCCGGTAAAGGGTTCCTCACTGTCCAGCACACTGTCCAGCGTGCCTGCCTGTCAGAGTATCGTAAAAAAGGCAATAGTGGAAAAATTGAGAAAACAGTACAAAACAACCATACTTCCGGAAACAGGCAATCTGTATAAAATAAGATTTTCCATCAGAAAAGATGTGGTAAGTGTAATGCTGGACACCTCCGGTGACGGCCTGCACAAGCGCGGCTACCGCAGAAACAGCGGCGAAGCACCAATCAAGGAAACACTGGCTGCAGCCATTGTGGACCTGGCAAGAGTGAGAAAAGATTCTCTCATTCAGGACCCGTTCTGCGGCAGCGGCACACTGCTGATTGAAGCTGCACAGAAAGCTGCAAATATCGCACCGGGCCTGAAAAGAAAATTTGCTGCTGAAAACTATGAATTTATCCCTAAAGAAATCTGGGACAGCGAAAGACAGAAAGCAAAAGATGCCATAAACAAAGACTGCACCTTCAAAGCCTACGGTTTTGACATTGACCCGCTGGTGCTGGAAATAGCCAAAAGAAACGCTGACAAAGCCGGCGTGGGCAGATATGTGAAATTCTTTGAGGCTGATGTGAAAACATTCTCCCCTGAAGCCGATACTGTGGTTATCACAAACCCACCATACGGCGAAAGACTTGGTGACCTGGAAACAGCCACCAAGCTGGAAAAAACACTGTCAAGAAGACTGGAACAGAACCCTGTGAAAGCTGCATACATCATCACTGCTGACAGTGAATTTGAAACAAACTACGGCAAAAAAGCCAACAAAAGAAGAAAGCTGTACAATGGTATGATTCCATGCCAGTTGTATATGTATTATTAACAAAGCAAAAGAGAACGCCGGAAGCGTTCTCTTTCTTTTTGAGTATTACAATTATGAATTGAGTATATTCATAAACTCATCGCCGGTGATAGTCTCGTTTTCATACAGGTACTGTGCCAGCTCATGAAGTTTTGCTATGTTGTCAGTGAGGATTTTTCTGGCTTTGTCATGCTGCTCGTTTATCAGTTTTACCACCTTGCGGTCGATTTCTGCCTGAGTCCGTGCAGAACATGCCAGTGATGAATCGCCACCCAGATACCGGTTGTTAATTGTTTCAAAGGCCACCATACCGAACTCGTCGTTCATGCCATAGCGGGTAATCATGGCACGGGCCAGTTTTGTAGCCTGTTCAATATCATTGGAAGCACCCGTGGTAACAGTACCCACAGCTATTTCCTCCGCTGCACGGCCGCCTGTATATGTGGCTATTTTATTTTCTATTTCTTCCTTGCTCATCAGATAGTGGTTGCCCTCATCCACCTGCATTGTGTAGCCCAACGCACCGGAAGTACGGGGTACAATGGTGATTTTCTGCACAGGAGCAGAATTTTTCTGCTTTGCTGCCACCAGAGCATGACCTATTTCATGGTAAGCCACTACCATTTTTTCTTTATCGGTCATAATGGCGTTTTTCTTCTGATATCCTGCTATTACCACTTCAATACTTTCTTCCAGGTCGGCCTGGGTTACGCTTTTGCGGCCACTGCGCACAGCACGCAGAGCAGCTTCGTTTACAATATTGGCCAGTTCAGCACCTGATGCACCGGAAGCCATACGGGCAACCTTTGCAAAATCAACATAAGGACCAATTTTTACCTTTCTGGCATGCACTTTCAGTATTTCCTCGCGGCCTTTCAGGTCAGGCAATTCCACAGGAACTCGTCTGTCAAAACGACCTGGTCTGGTCAGGGCAGGGTCCAGTGATTCCGGTCTGTTGGTGGCAGCCAGGATGATAACACCTGTATTGCCTTCAAAACCGTCCATCTCTGTCAGCAGCTGGTTCAGGGTCTGTTCCCTTTCATCGTTGCCGCCTATATGCCCACCATCGCGCTTTTTACCGATGGCATCGATTTCGTCAATGAATATGATACACGGAGCCTTTTCCTTGGCCTGTTTGAACAGGTCACGCACTTTTGAAGCACCCATACCCACAAACATTTCCACAAATTCAGAACCGGAAATGGAGAAAAACGGTACATTTGCCTCACCAGCTACAGCTTTAGCCAGCATGGTTTTACCTGTACCCGGAGGGCCTACCAGCAATATACCTTTCGGCATTGAAGCGCCAATATCGCTGTATTTGGCGGGGTTGTGAAGATAATCAACAATTTCTGTCAGATTTTCCTTTGCTTCGTCCTCACCGGCCACATCGCTGAACTTGATGCCTCCGGAAGATTTCACATACACACGGGCATTGCTTTTGCCCATATTGAACATCATAGACCCTGCACCGCCGCCGGCTTTATCCATCATCTTTTTGGACATTAACTGCCCCAGGGCTATAAATATAGCCATAGGCAGTATCCATGACAGTATAAAGCTGACTATCGGCGATGCTTCCTCAACTATTTCAGGAGAAAACACTGCACCGGAATCATGTAGTCTTTCTGCCAGACCGGGGTCGTTCATGACGCCGGTTTTATACACCCGGCCATCTTCACCTTTCAGTGTATACAGGATTTTATTGTCAGAAATCTGTACACGGTCAATTTTCTTTTCTTCTGTCACAGTCATAAATGTGCCGTAATCCACCTCTGTAATCCGTCTTTCTGCAAAAGCCGGCATTACAAACATATTCAATACCAGCATAACCAGTATGACTATCATATAGTAAAACATCAACGGTTTCTGCGGTCTTTTAATTTCATTCATAATATATCACCTTTTTCTAATCAGATAAAAAAATTATATTGCCGTAAAATGTAAAAAAAGTGGAAAAAATAAGTATAAAATGTGAAAACACATCTGTTTTTTATATTTCTGACAAGAAACAGATATAATTTCTTGCTTTTTGGATTTTTGTGTACTATAATTTTTTATATATAAAAACGATAATTTTTTATTGAAATATGAGGTATGCTATGAGAGTTGGTATTATTGGTTTTGGCGATATGGGTAGAAGTCTGACAACAGGTCTTATCAAAGGCGGTGTTTCCAAAGAAAACATTGTCATACACGACAGCAGCGAACGCGCTGTAAAAAAAGCACAGGCTATGAATATTCCTGCTATGGAAATCAAAGACCTTGTAGCCTGCAGCGATGCGGTGATTTTTACCATTCCTAAAAAGCCATTCATGGAAAAAGACCTGTCCGACTGCGATTTCGGCGGCAAACTGGTTATCAGCTGTATGGCAGAAGTGACAATGGCTGAACTGAAACAGCGTTTTGACTGTCAGACAGTAAGGGTAATACCTACTCTGGCAGCAGAAAACGGACTGTCCATTGTGGGTGTATGCTTTGACGGCGAACCGGAAAACAAAGAACAGATAAAAACTATGTTTTCCAAAGTAGGCACCGTAATAGAGTGTGCAGAAAACGAACTGGCACCGCTGACCAGTCTGGCAGCCTGTGGTCTTTGCTATGCTGCATACATTCTCAACAGTTTTATAAACACCGCTGAAAACCTGGGTTTTGACCGCGAAACGGGCAAAGACATAGTGGAAAGAACCTTCAATGCAGCCATGGAACTGGGCGATTATGAGCTGGTAATCGGCAGAATTGCAGGTCGTGGCGGCATCACTATCAAAGGCGTAAATGTAATGAACGAAGGCAATGTACACAAAACAATCGACAAAGCATTCAAAACAGCATACGGCGAACTGGTAAAAGGCCAGTAAGAAGTAAAGATAAAAAAATCAACTGCGGCCCAGGCCGCAGTTTTTTTGCGCAATCAAAAAGCCGGGATAATCCCGGCTTTTGGTATATGTATTACTGTTTTGCTGTGTTGTGGAGATATTCTTTGAATTTTTCGCCGTCAAATTTGGTTACAACAGTTACATTGTGTTCTTCTGTGCTGTTGAAATCGTAGATAATCTGGCCGTAGCCCAGTTCAGAGCGTGTTTCACAGCGTGCTGTGCAGGTTCTCTGTTCCAGAACAACACCTTCACACAGGGCAGCAGCAACAGCTGTAGGGTCAGGCTGGCTGATGATGTCTTTGTTGTAGAAGTCGATGTTGAACTGCAGCAGTTTCTGGTTGGCATTAACGATAAAGTCGCCGAACTGTGTGCCATAGCTCAGCAGTTTTTCTCTGTCTTCGCGGGTAACTTCAGCCACACCGTAGCAGGCATCCAGAGGAACAAAAGTAACAGGAATACCGGACTGGAGAACAATGTCACAGCTTTCAGCGTCAACCCAGATGTTGTATTCAGCGTTGGCTGTAACAGGGTTTGGCATCTGGTACTGGCCACCCATTGTCCAGATGCGTTTAACGCGTTTCATAGCTTCCAGATTCAGCATAACTGCCATGGCGATATTTGTCATAGGACCAAGGGTGATGATTTCCAGGTCATCATATTTCAGTGCCAGTTCAATGATTTTGTCCACAGCGTGACCAGGTGTGAATGGCAGTGTGGTTTTGGACAGGCCCACATCTGACAGGCCGTCTTTGCCGTGGGCGTTTTCACCAGTCATAGGTGCGCGCCACAGAGGCTTTGTCATACCTGTGTATACAGGTGGCTGGTCCCGTGCGCCGATTTCTACAGCAACACGGCCGTTTACATTGGCAGTTTCAGCGTCAAGAACGCCGGCACAGATTGTGATAGCTTCCACTTTGCAGCCAGGGTCTCTCAGTGCCAGTATGCAGGCAACCAGGTCATCACTGGCGGCGTCTGTATCTATAATAAATTTTCTCATTGTGTACCTCCGTTACTTGATAGCTGTGATAACAGTCTGTCTGATACCATCAACATAGGCATCGTTGATAGGGTTGTGACCTACCAGGTCAACAACTGTCTGACCGCGGGAGAAGCCGATGCTGGTGTCAATATCAAGGAATGCATCCCATGTTTCACATTCTGCACCCAACAGAACATCAAATGCTGCCTGCTGCAGGTCATCAGTGATGTGGGATGGAATCATAGTCAGCGGAATGCCCAGTTCAAACACTGTGTGGGCAGCCTCAACGTCTGCCAGAATGTTGTGCTGAGAAGTAGGTGTGGTGGTCTGGTAGCCCAGCAGTGCGCCGCCGGCAACATAAACCCTTTTCACCTTTTTCATTGCTTCTTCGTTCATCAGAATAGCCAGCGCCAGGTTTGACAGTGTACCCAGACATACGATTTCCAGATTTTCACACTCCAGTGCTGTATCAATCAGGAAGTTTACAGCATTTTTGTCCGCAAAAGCGTATTCTGTCTTTGTTTCAGGGCATCTTCTGCCTGTGATGTAGTCTTTGAAAAGCAGTGGGCGCTGGGCACCTTTGAATACAGGTACATCGCTTACTTTTCTTACTGCTTCGATAGTCAGGTTGCACAGGTCGTCATAGTTTTCCACGTCAGGAGAAACTGTAACGCCCAGAATATTCAGCTCTTTGTTTTCCAGTGCTTTCACCAGAGCCGCCTGGCCCACAGAAGCTATATCCACAATAATGTTTTTCATTGTGTCCTCCTTATAATAGTTTTGTTATATACGGGTATACCTACCTTAATAGTAACATTTTGGCAACAAAAAAGGCAAGGAAACCGCGAGTATTTCCCTGCCGAATTTTATTCCGTTTTTATGTGCAATATGGAGAATTAACCCAGATACATATACAACGGCACGCCTGAAAGCTGTGAAGAGGTCATTTCGCTGATAACCTGTGCATCGCTTTTGGGCACTGCATCAGCCACTTTATAAAGCAGATAGTCCAGCCAGGAAGTATCCGAGTAAAATACCTTTTCATAAGGCTCTGCTCCTGTTTCATTTTCCACTTTCTGCACCATTTCGTCCCAGGTGGTCACCCGGTCAACAAGACCATTTTCCAAAGCCTGATTTGCGGTGTATACCCTGCCGTCAGCAATTACTTTTACAGTTTCAATATCCATATTTCTGGCATCAGCCACAATGGAAATAAACCTGTCATAGCTGTCATCTACCAGTGGCTGATAGATGGCTCGCTGTTCATCTGTAAGGGCAGACATAGAGGAGCCCATGCCTTTGTTATCGCCGGTGGAGATAATAATTTCTTCCACACCCAGCTTGTCCATAAGGCCACTGATGTTTGTATAAGAAATAATAACACCTATAGAGCCTGTCCAGCAGTTGCGGTTGGCAGCTATATAGTCAGCGGCACAGGAAATATAATAAGCGCCGGAAGCGGCTGTCTGTTCAAAATAGGCATAAACCGGGCGGCCTGTGGTTTCTTTGTATTCCATCAGCTTCAGATACATTTCATCAGAGTGGAACACAGTGCCGCCGCCGCTGTTTACACGCAGCAGTATGCCGTGATTGGTTTCGTCCTCCATCAGTTCATCCACATAGCCGGTAAGGTTAGCATGGTTGTAACTGTAGGTATCCATCGGTGAATCAGGTGCTGACTGGATAGTGCCTGAAATATTGATTATAGCAAAGCTGTTTTCCGGAGGAATATCCATTGCAGAAGTGCTGACACCACCGATAAAAGCGCCCATACAGCCTGCCAGACCGAATACCATCAGCAGCACCAGCACAGCCAGGATTATAAGCAGATTTCTTTTTCTTTTTTTAGTCTTTTCCATTATTCTATCTCCACTTTTTGTTTATAAAAGTATTGTATACCTTTTTTACCCTGTTTTCAATGGAATATATGTGAAAATGAGACACATATAAAAACAGGAAGGTTTCCCTTCCTGTAAAATAGTATGCGTTATTCGCTCTGCACATCTACATAAACTTTTTCGCCCGGGTTTGCATAGCCCAGTCTTTCACGGGCGATGCGTTCGATATAAACGGCATCTTCCCCTTCTTCCAGCAGGCTGCGGGTGTCCTCTACCTCCAGCTCAATACGCTGGCGCTGTTCAACCACATTTTCATATTCCTGCTTTTTGGTCATCAGTTCAAACTGTGCAGTGATGAGACTGACAGACAGATAAAGTATGGCAAGGGCAAAAAGTAATGAACGCAGACTGATTTTTTTGAATAATCTGTTCATATAACTCCACCCCTTTCGCATCTTTAGTACCTTTAATTATACAACACTTTATCGTTATCATGCAAGGGTTCTGTCTCTGTTTTTTGTGTAATTTTTTGCTGTTTTTCAATTTTTTTGCGCCTGTAATTATCCAGCGACCGGTTCAGCCTGTGGCGGAAAAGCGACACTATATATTTTATTGTCACATCTGCCAGACTGAAAACCAGGTGTACAGCCCTGTCAAAGCCGGGCCGGAAAAGTACCGTCCCTGCCAGGGCAAAGACCACATTGTACCAGCGCAGCACCCTGTAATTGGCAAAGGATATGGCATAGCTGAAAATCATGACAGCAAAAAATACGCTGACCGTCACATCCTTTATAAACAGCCGGATTTTACCCTTGTACAAAAAAGAGGATAACAGCCGGTTGACAAAGCCGCACAGAAACCCCACCGCCAGGCTGTGCACAGCGTCCTGCCATATAAACGTATATCTCTGAGGTTCAAATATCATCTGAATATGCGGCTCATAAAGCTTTCGCTTTTGTTTTTCATGCCTTTGTACTGCAGGCTTTCCACAGTACCGGTGAGTTTAAGTGTATTGCTGGCAGAGCTGATTTCCCCTGCGGTAAGGTCACGGCCCCGGATAAGCAGAGTACCATAATCGGTTTTCAGGATAATGTGGAATTCGTCATAAGCCACTACCTGTACCACTCCGGTAACAGTCATGCTGTTACGGTTTTCCATAGTGACAGTATGCGGCAGAAAAATTTTATCGGACATAATATCCCCCCTTACAGAAAATATATGTCCGATAGTCAAGGTTTATGAATTATTCTTCAATCACAGTGTACATTTCACGGGCACCGTCTTTGCTTACTGTGTTTTCTATGGACAGCACTTTTACTTTTACAGGCTTAGTGCCGAACATAATCTGGATTTCGTCGCCGATTTTCACCTGATAAGAAGCTTTTACCTCGCGTCCGTTTACAATTATACGGCCTGCGTCAGCCACTTCGTTGGCCACTGTGCGTCTTTTGATAAGGCGTGAAACCTTTAAAAATTTATCTATTCTCATTATCTATATCCTCAGAAAAAATGCCGGTGCTGTGAAGCATCGGCATAAACAGATTTATTATTTGTTTACTGCTGCTTTCAGTGCTGTGCCTGCTTTGAATACAGGGGCTTTGCTTGCAGCGATAGGCATTGGTTCGCCTGTCTGTGGGTTGTGACCCATTCTTTCTGCTCTTTCTTTTACTTCAAATGTGCCGAAGCCTACCAGGCTAACTTTTTCACCGTTTTCCAGTGCTTCTGTAATTGCGCTGATAACAGCTGCAACTGCTGTTTCAGAATCTTTTTTAGTAAACTGTGTTTTTTCACTTACAACAGCAATCAGTTCTGCTTTTGTCATGATTGTGTTTTCCTCCGATTTTTTATAATTTCTTAATTATTTTTTACAGGCAGCCTCGGCCTGTATCCATAGTTCTTTAAGAGTAGCGGTATCTATTGTATCAAATCTTATATCCTTTTGCAATGCCAAATCTTCAAAAATATTAAATATTTTTACAAAATTCCGGCTTTTTTTCGCCAGTATCTCCTCGGCATCCATTTTGTTTGTTCTTGTCATATTCACAGCGCGGAATAAAAGCTCTGACAGGTCATTTTCATGTAATGCTCCGCTGCCGGCATCCTGTTCCATTTTGTCCAGCAGCCGGCGCACAGCCGCAATTTCCTGTTTCTGTGACGGTACAGGAAGTTTGCCGGCCTGTACCCTTTTCTGCACTTTCTGAGCATACATCAGTGCAGGAAAGCTTTTGGGCACTGCGTTGAGTGTCCGGCTCACTGTAGTATGGCCATGGGATTCATTTTTAATCTCCTCCCATTTATGAAGAATGTTGTCCACGCCATGTATATCCTCATCTTTGAAAACATGAGGGTGGCGAAGCACCAGCTTCTGAGCCAGGGCGTTTACCACATCGTGAAAATCAAACACGCCCTCCTCTTTTTTAAACTGTGCGTGATACAGCACCTGAAGAAGCACATCGCCCAACTCTTCCTGCAGCAACTGCACATCTTTTTTGTCTATTGCATCCACTGCTTCATAGGTTTCTTCAATAAAGTTCTGTCTTATACTTTCATGGGTCTGTATGCTGTCCCATTCACAGCCTGTTACAGGGTCGCGCAGCATCTCCATTATCTGCAGCATATCTTCTATTGTATAAAAATCTTTCTTTTTGAATTCCATGGTTTTCAGCTCCTTAAATCAATGAAAACATTTTACCACAACCCTCAGCGCTTATCAATGAGGATACCTGTAAAAATTATTGCCGCCAGGTATACAAGGACAAACACGCCGCCACAAAAAAGTGTACGGAAGGCTGTAGGTATGCTGTACAACACAAAATCTGCCACTGAGCGGATAAAGGTGAGCAGCACATAGGACAGCATCACAGGATAGATAAGATGGGAAAACACATTCTTCACCGGATAAACCGACCTGACAGCCCCCAGGGAAAGAATGAAAACCATAACATGAAAAACTATCTGTGATATGACACACCCCATAATATTTATATCCCCCACAGAACACAGCCGTGTGCTGAGCAGAACCTTTATCCCGCATGACACCAGCAATATGCGGAATACGGTGGATGACCTGCCGGCTGCATGCATGATAGAATTCAGCGGAAATGAAAAAGCAGAAACAATGGCTACGGGAGCCATTATTCTGAGAAAATAAGCAGCCAATGTAGTCTGTGCGCCATTGTCACCATAAAGAGTAATCAATACATCGTGTGCAAAAAACATAACAAACATGCTGACCGGCACCACACACATAGCAGTAAGATTTATCAGTCGGTCGGTCTGGCGTCTGATAACCGTAGGATTGCCCTCCTGAACGGCACGGGTAATCAGCGGCAGACCGGAAGAGCCTATGGCGGCGGACAGAGATGGAATAAGGTTCACCACCGACAGACAAAGCCCCTGGTACACACCGAAAAGCCAGATGGCCTTTTCCTCCACAGCCGTGAAGCTGACAAAAGGATAGGCCGCCATAAGAACATTGTCAGGGATTGACTTTACTATGGAAAGGCAGACAACGGTGTCGCAGAAATTTGACACCGCCACCACCAGGGCAGACATGGAAATAGGCACTGCCATAGAAAACAACACCCCTGCAGTAACATTTATACTGCTTTTCTCTTTTACGGTATATCTTTTCCTGAAATCCTGCCACAGATAAACCCAGCAAATAAAGCCACAGATGCTGACTGTGGCAAAGGCGCATATCAGCTGAGCATCTCCCCGGTTTTCCCGTATTATCATACCGGCGAAATATACACTGCACACGCCGATGACGGTTTTTGACCGGCTTTCCAGCATGCTGGCCTTTGCCGAAACAGTCATATTCATACTGCCCTGGCTGATACCTTTGTACACCGCCTCAAAAGTGGCAAAAAACAGATTGGGACACAGGAGCGCCACACCGGTAAATATCATGGGAGAATCTATGTAGCCGGAATATACAAAACTGACAATCAGCGCCGCCACTATCATTAACCGGGATACAATACCAAAGCAAATACCGGCTTTTTTCTTTACCGCCACAACATCTGCCCGGTTTCGCCCTGCGCCGGCGGCACACAGTCGGGATATGGTAGGCGTTATGCCGGCAGTTGCCAGAGAGAAAAAGGGCATAAAAATATTGAATGCGGCAGTGTACTGCCCCATACCTTCCGCACCTATCATACGGGTCAGCGGTATGCGGTACGCCGCTGACAGTATTTTTACCACTATACCGGACAGGCCCAGTATAGCTGTACTTTTCAGAAAAGTATTATCATTTGTCATATTATCAGCCCCGGAATGCATTTTTTTAATATATATTTTCTTTGCGGGGGAAATATACAAAAATCGTTTTTACTATAGATTTATTAAAAGAAATGATTTATACTTATTACTATCAATTATGTGCAAAGGAGATTATTATGAAATTTATTGATATGCACTGCGACACACTGATGCCTTTTGTAAGAGGCACAGACTACAACATTTATTCCAATGACAAACAGGTTGACTTTCTGAAAATGAAAAAAGGCGATGCTATGGCACAGTTTTTTGCCGTATTTTTCCCTAAAATGGAAATGCTGGCAAAACAGGGCATCGAAATGAACGACGACCTGTATTTCAAACTGCTGACAGAGGGCTTTTATCGTGATGTGGAAAAACACAACGATATTATCGCTTTTGCCGGCAACGCTGCGGACATTGAAAAGAACGAAAAAGACGGCAAAATGAGCGCTATCCTCACAATTGAAGACGGCCGCTTTATCAATGGCGACATGGACAAAATCAAAATGGTTTATGACCGCGGCGTAAGAGCAATTTCCCTCACCTGGAACTTTGAAAACTGCTTTGGCTGGCCAAACAGCAAGGACAAGGAAATCATGGGCAAAGGTCTGAAAGACTTTGGTATTGAAGCAATCCAGTACATGAACGACCTGGGCATTATTGTGGACGTATCCCACCTGTCTGACGGCGGCTTCTATGATGTGGCCAAATATTCCAAAAAACCATTTGTAGCCACACACTCCAACGCAAGAGCAGTTTCCCCTCACCAGAGAAACCTGACAGACGATATGATTCGACTGCTGGGCGAAAAGGGCGGTGTAACAGGTCTTAACTTCTGCCCTGAATTTATGGACGCAGACATCACAGCAAAACACACACCTATCAGCAATATCGTGAAAAACGCAAAACATATTGTAAATGTGGGCGGCATTGACTGTCTGGGTCTGGGTACAGACTTTGACGGCATCGGCGGCACACAGGAAATCGCTGACAGCTCTATGATTCCGCTGCTGTGGGACGCACTGAAAAAAGAAGGTTTCCACGAAAGCGAAATCGAAAAAATCTCCCACGGCAACGTGCTGAGAGTTATCAGAGAAAGCATGAAATAACAGAAAAAGATTCAGAGAGGGTTATCCCCTCTCTGTTTTTATGTAAAAATGTGAAAAATTAACGATAAACATTAATTTTCTATTGACATATCATATATCTTTTGCTATATTGAAATTAATGATAAACATTAATTTTTTAATGTTTAAATAAACACAAGGAGATATATGAATGAAGGAAAATAATATTCGGAAAATCAATAAAATGGGCAAAATCGGTTACATAGTTTCAAATATATGCACCATTATGCTGTATGTGGCCGCTGTTGCCTGTATCGTGGCAGGAGCAATGCTGCTGGCTGTACCTTATGATGCCATAAAAGTGACAACAGCCCACACTGCAGTGGTGGAAGTGGACAAAGCCAACAACAGCGCCCTGGTGACATTTGAAACTGATGGCATGACGGTGGAAATAGATGGGGTAATTTACAACAATATCTCCACTGAAGAAACACTGGCAAAATCCACTACCACAGCGGCTACCACACCTTACACCTATTCTCTGCGCGATGTATATATTGTGTTTTTCACAGGTGCAGCAGTATGTGCGGTGTTCAGCATACTGATGAAAAATATCAGAGATTTGTTTGCCGGTTTCCGTGACTGCGAAACACCTTTCACCACAGAAACTGCTGACAGACTGCAGAAAACCGGTCTGCTGTTTATACCTGTTATGGTGGGCGGGTGGATTATCACCGCTGTGCAGAAATATATTTCCACAGGTATGGTGGATGTAACTGTGCATATTGACCTGACAATGGTTCTGCTGATAGTAATGGTACTGACATTGTCCGCTGTTTTCCGCTATGGCGCGGTACTGCAGCAGCTATCCGATGAGACATTGTAAATTTTCCCGAAAAATTCTGAAAGGAGTTATGCTATGGAAAACAATTATATCAATAAAATGCAGAGCATTGCAGATATATTGAATAAAATATTAATAATTATTATTTCTGCAATGTTTATATACATATCCGTACTGTTTATGGATTTGATTAATGACTGTATAGAAATATATCACAGTAATTTCAGTTCTCTGGCAACTATGATTACAAACAATAATGTTTCATTGCCAACAGACAGCCTTCTGATGATGGCATCAAAGATGTACCCTGCTATTTTATCGGTAAAGCTGATTAGAATTGCAATGGTAATTGCTGTATTCATTTCTGCTATTATTTTATACAATACACTTAAAAGTGTGGCAAAGGCCCGGCCATTTGATGGCAATATAAGCAAAAACTTCAGCAAAATGGGAAAAATAATCCTTGTAATAGGATTACTTTCACCTATAGCGGAATTTTGTGCTGAAAAAATAATATGGTTGATTTATAAACCTCTTTTAATATCCATAATTCCACAGACAGATGGATTCAATATCTTTTCACCCGGAGTAAGCATTAATCTTTTTGTTGTCTTTTTAGGTGCAGCAATAATATTACTGGCATATATCTTCCGTTATGGAGAAGAATTACAGAAACTGTCTGACGAAACATTGTAAGGCGGTGGGAGTATGGCAATAATTTTAAGACTGGACAGGGTTATGGCAGACAGAAAAATAAGCCTGAAAGAGCTGAGTGAAAAAGTGGGTGTGGCCAATGTGAACCTGTCAAAACTGAAAACCGGTAAGGTAAGTGCTATCCGCTTTTCTACATTGGACGCTATCTGTGATGTGCTGGACTGTCAGCCGGGTGATATTCTGGAATATCGCCGCGAAGCAGCAAAAGAAGGCGAAACTGAAGTGAAATAAAAAGAAAGGGCAGACAGTCACTCGGCTGTCTGCCCTTTCTTCAGTATGAACTTTATGGTTGTATTGCAATTGTTATGGTCTTAAACCAAGACCGCCTTCAAGAGTGATTGTTTCCCCTGTCATATATTTAAAATCAGGGCCTGCCAGCTGTACGCATACACGGCCTATTTCTTTTTCAGGGTCACCGAAATGACCTACAGGTGGTATTTCCACATTGGCTTTGAAAGCTTCAGGATATTCATTACTGAAATTTTCAAGAGCCGCTGTCCATGCCAGAGGGCAAACCACATTTACATTTACTCCGTCTGCTGCCCATTCTGTAGCCGCCACACGGGACATGCCGCGGATGGCCTCTTTTGCTGCGGCGTAGGAGCTTTGGCCGTAGTTGCCGAAAAGACCTGCGCCGGAGGCAAAGTTGATTACAGAACCTTTGCTTTCCTTAAGATAAGGATAGGCTGCTTTCATATAATAAAATGCTGCGTAAAGACCGGAATAGATAGCAAGGTCAAACTGCTGTGTTGTGTGCTGTGATATAGGCACACCTGATGCAGAAGCCTGAGCGTTGTTGATAAGCACATCAATGCCACCGAAGTTTTCCACTGCCCGCGCGATAACCTGCGCCACCACCCGTTCATTGTCAGCGTGGCTGTTAATATCCGCCACCACAGGTACTACTTTTATACCGTAAAGATGTTCCAGTTCTTTTTTGGCGTCCATCAGCTTTTCTTCGTTTCTGCCTGTAATTACCAGATTTGCACCTTCTTTAGCATAAGCTGTAGCTATGCCGTAACCTATTGAACCGCTGCGTCCATCGGCCAATACCCGACGGCCTGCGCCTGTGATTATAGCTGTTTTACCTTTAAGAAATCCCATAGTATATCTCCTTTCGGATTATTGTTGTATATTTTTTATATTCATAATCAGTATTTTGTTTCGTTAAGTATAATATATCATTAATATACTACTTTGTAAAGTGATATTATCACATTTTATTAAAAAGTACAAAATAAAAAACCACAGCCATTATGACTGTGGTTTTTGGAGCTGCTAAGCAGATTCGAACTGCCGACCTCTTCCTTACCAAGGAAGTGCTCTGCCTGCTGAGCTATAGCAGCATGATACACAAAAAGCAACCGTATAGGTTGCTTTCCGTATCATATTGGAGACCCGAATGGGGATCGAACCCACGACCTCTAGCGTGACAGGCTAGCGTTCTAACCAACTGAACTACCGGGCCAGAAAAAATAGCTCTTTCGAGCTATTTTGGCAGGGGCAGTAAGAATCGAACTCACGACACGCGGTTTTGGAGACCGCTGCTCTACCTGCTGAGCTATACCCCTTTATCTGATGCTCAATCATTATATAACATATTTTCAGAATTGTCAATAAAAATATTGCAATTATTTTCACAGAGTGATAAAATTGTTTTCGTTGGTTAAATTTTATTTATATTTTATCATACAGGAGTTTGATTATGGAAAAGAAAAAAGGTCTGCACTATGGCTGGCTCATAGTGTTTTCATGTTTTATGATTATGTCTCTGTACCTTTGCATTGTAATGAACTGTCCGGGTCTGTTTCTTATCAGCGTTACAGAAGAATTCGGTATTTCACGCAGCCAATACACACTGAACACTACCGTTATTTCCGTGGCCATGATGATTGTGGCTATGAACGCCGGCAGAATTTATTCTAAATTCAGTGTAAAAAAAGTTATGATGGTTTCTTCCATCATTCTGCCGATTGCTTACTTCTTCTTCTCAAAAGCCACCAGCATTTATATGTTCTATGCAATATCTGCTGTAGTGGGCCTGTGTCTGGGACTGTGCGGCATGGTACCTATGAGCACTCTTATCACACGCTGGTTCAATGGAAAGAAAGGTCTGGCAACAGGTCTGGCATTTACAGGCAGCGGTCTGGGCGGTATGATTCTGCAGCCTATCATCGGCCAGCTGATTGCAAATACCGGCTGGAGAAATACATATGCTATACTGGCTGTAATCATGTTTGTACTGGTTGTACCCTGCACAGTATTTATTCTGAAAGATGACCCTGCTGACAAAGGACTGGAACCATATGGCGGTGCAAAGAAAGCTGACGAAACAGTTGCTGTTGCAGTTGAAGAAGATGGAATGACACTGGGCGAGGCCAGAAAGAAAGCCTATTTCTGGATGTTCCTGCCTCTGGTTACACTGTCATCAGCCGCAGCATGCTCCATGGTACAGAATGTGTCACCTTATGTAACTGACCTGGGCTTTGACCCTACTGTTGCCGCCAGTCTGTCTGCGCTGAGTCTGGGCGTTCTGGCCGCATGCAAAGTTCTTCTGGGCCAGATTTTTGACAAAAAAGGTTCACTGTTCACCACAGTAATGAGCCTGACCTGCCTGGTTGCAGCCGCAGCATGCTATGCATCAGCAGTAAATACAGCATTCCTCTATGCCGGTATATTTATTTCCGGCCTGGGTATCGCTTATACTACAGTTGGCTACCCTATCAACACACAGACTATGTTTGGCAAAAAAGACTACAGCGCCATCTACGGCAATGTGGCCAGCTTTTCCAGCATAGGTACTGCCCTGGGCTCACCAATCACATCTCTGATTTATGATGCTACAGGCAGCTACCGCATGGCATGGGCTATGTGGGCAGCAGTAAATGCAGTAGCAATTTTTGTATTTATCGCATTGAACAAAATGGCTGAAAACGACAGAGCAAAATAATGTCCATCATTAAAAATACACCTGCAGAAATGCAGGTGTTATTTTTTCGAGTTATTTTTTATCGATATATTTTTGTCGTAATATACATTTAAACACCACTTATGTCAACATTTTATAGTGATTTAGTAGATTATTGTGATTTTGTCACGGTTAGCTTGCGCTAACCACAGCTTTTATAGTATAATGAAGCCGTAATAAAATAATTACATAAATTTTACATATAAGGAGACAAGATTATGCCTCAGATGCACGAAAACTGGTATGGCTTCAAATACGCTACATGGGTAAACCAGATTAATGTAAGAAGCTTTATCAAACACAACTATACACCTTACGACGGCGACGAAAGCTTCCTTGCCGGTCCTACAAGAAACACTCTGGACCTGTGGCTTCAGGTACGCGAGCTGTCTGCTGAAGAAATAAAACGCGGTGGCGTTCTGGACATGGATACAGAAGTTATTTCCACTATTACATCCCATGGTCCGGGTTACCTGAACAAAGAAGCCGAAACAATCGTAGGTTTCCAGACAGATAAACCGCTGAAGCGCGCTCTTATGCCATACGGCGGTATCAGAATGGCCGAAAAAGCCTGCTCTGACAACGGTTACAAAGTGGATGAAAAAATCAGCGAATTTTTTACAGTGCACAGAAAAACACACAATGCCGGTGTTTTCGATGCATACACACCTGAAATGAGAGCATGTCGTTCCAGCCACATCATCACTGGTCTGCCAGATGCTTACGGCCGTGGTCGTATCATCGGTGACTACCGCAGAATTGCTCTGTACGGCATTGACAGACTGATTGAAGACAAAAACGAACAGAAAACCACAACAGAAAAGGTTATGAGCGAAGACAATATCCGTCTGCGTGAAGAACTTTCCGAACAGATTCGCGCTCTGGCCGACCTGAAGAAAATGGCTGCAAGCTACGGTTTTGATATTTCCCAACCTGCCAAAAATGTGCAGGAAGCTATTCAGTGGACATACTTCGGCTATCTGGCCGCAGTAAAAGAACAGAATGGTGCAGCAATGTCCCTGGGCAGAACATCCACATTCCTGGACATCTACGCACAGCGTGACCTTGAAAACGGTGTATTTACAGAAGAACAGATTCAGGAATTTGTAGACCATTTCATCATGAAGCTGAGAATGGTTAAATTTGCCCGTACACCTGAGTACAACGCACTGTTCTCCGGTGACCCACAGTGGGTAACAGAATCCATCGGTGGCGTAGGCGTAGACGGCAGACACATGGTAACAAAAATGTCCTACCGTTACCTGCACACACTGGACAACCTGGGCTCTTCACCGGAACCAAACCTGACAGTCCTGTGGTCCACACAGCTGCCTGAAAACTTCAAGCGCTACTGTGCAAAAATGTCAATCGAAACATCATCTATTCAGTATGAAAACGATGACCTGATGAGATTTACACACGGTGACGACTATGCTATTGCATGCTGTGTATCCTCCATGAGAGTTGGCAAAGAAATGCAGTTCTTCGGAGCACGCGCAAACCTGGCAAAATGTCTGCTGTACGCTATCAACGGCGGTGTGGACGAAGTGTCCAGAAAGCAGGTAGGTCCTAAATACAGACCAATCACCAGTGAATACCTGGATTACGATGAAGTAATGGAAAAATACGATGCTATGATGAAATGGCTGGCAGAGGTTTATGTAAACGCTCTGAACATCATTCACTACATGCATGATAAATACTGCTACGAAAAAGTTCAGATGGCTCTCCACGACAGAGATGTTACAAGATGGTTTGCAACAGGTATTGCAGGTCTGTCAGTAGTAGCTGACTCTCTGTCTGCTATCAAATACGCAAAAGTAAAAGTAATCCGTGACGAGACAGGCTTTGCCACAGATTACGAAGTAGAAGGTGACTTCCCTAAATACGGCAACGATGATGACAGAGTAGACTTCCTGGCAAAAGAAATCGTACACCGCTTTATGGAACACATCAGAAAAATTCCTACATACAGAAACGGTATCCCTACAACATCCATTCTTACAATTACATCAAATGTTGTATACGGCAAAGCTACAGGTTCCACACCTGACGGCCGTAAGCGCGGTGAAGCATTTGCACCTGGTGCAAACCCAATGCACCGCCGTGACACACACGGTGCTGTTGCTTCCATGGCTTCTGTTGCCAAACTGCCTTTTATCGACGCACAGGACGGTATTTCCAACACATTCTCCATCATCCCTGGCGCACTGGGCAAGGAAGACAGAATTTTCATGGGCGACCTGGACATCGAGCTGGACTGCTCCACAGGCGCTTGCGCTACACCAACACTGTTTGAAGGTATGGACAGAGAATAATTAATCAGGAGGAAAACACAATGATTGCATCAAAATCTCAGATAGACAACCTGGTAGGTCTGCTGGACGGTTATATGTCCCAGGGCGGCCACCACCTGAATGTTAATGTATTTACAAGAGAAACTTTGCTGGACGCACAGGCACACCCTGAAAAATATCCACAGCTGACTGTTCGTGTAAGCGGCTACGCTGTAAACTTTATCAAACTTACAAAAGAACAGCAGGACGAAGTTATCTCCAGAACATTCCACGATAAAATTTAATCATGAACGGTTATATTCACTCAATAGAAAGCTTTGGCACTGTTGATGGTCCGGGACTGCGCTATGTGGTATTCTTTCAGGGATGTCCCATGCGCTGTCTGTACTGCCACAATCCCGACACATGGCAGACCGGAACCGGTACTGTGATGAGTGCGGAAGAAATAATGGATGGTTTCAGAAGAAACAAAGGCTTTTATTCCACCGGCGGCATAACTGTGACAGGTGGTGAGCCTCTGCTGCAGACCGAATTTCTCACAGAGCTTTTTGCACTGGCAAAAAAAGAAGGTGTACACACCTGTCTGGATACATCCGGTATTACCTACAACCGGGAAAACAGCCGGTATATGGAAAAGCTGGATAAACTGATGGAATACACCGACCTGGTGATGCTGGACCTGAAGCATATAGATGATGAAAAACACAGACAGCTGACTGCCCATAGCAATAAAAACATACTGGAGTTTGTTCAGTATCTGGACAAAAAGAAAATTCCCGTATGGATAAGACATGTAGTTGTACCGGGTGTGACAGATGACCCTGTGTACTGGGAAAAACTGGGCAGATTTATAGCCACCCTTTCCAATATAAAAGCTCTTGATGTGCTGCCATACCACACAATGGGTGTGAACAAGTACAAAGAACTGGGCATGGAATACCCGCTGGAGGACACTCCTGCGCGGGACAAGGAACTGGCAATCAAAGCGAGAAACACCATTATCACCGCCATGAAACAGGCCAGAAAAGAAATGATATAACAAAAACCACCATTGAGTAAAATCAATGGTGGTTTTATTTTTAATTCAATTTAATATTTCAATTCAAAACGCAGAACATTTTCTGTGATTATATGACCGCCTGCAATTTCATCTTTTCTCTGTGCTACTATTTTACCACCCATATGTCTGTAAAAATCTGTTGATGGGTTTCCTTCGAGACAGTTGATTATCATATTGTCATATCCATTCTGTACCAAATCCTCTTTTGCAAAATCGAACAATGCCTTTCCTGCACCCATACCATTATAACCTTTCAGCACATACAATGCACCGATTTCACCATCATCAGGATACCTTTCATCACGGCTTTTACCCCAGCTGACAAAACCTATTACAGTATGGTCTGCAACAGCTACAGCATAGCTTAAAGCACCACTTTCAATCAGGCTTTTCATTCTGCCGGCTGCGGATGGTACTGATTCTATACGCTTTTCCAGAACACTGTCCGGCATAAGGCCGTGGTATGCAGTGGCCCAGGTATATGCCCGTACTATAGCTATACCTGCCGCATCTTCCACAGCAGCAGGTCGCACGGTAATTTTCTTTTCCATAGTGTCACTCCTTAAGCAATATTCGTCTGTAGGTTTTCTCAAATCGAGGTGTGAGGACAATGAAAACAATTGTCATTATCAGTATGGCAGCTGCGGTGTCACTGAGGAAATGACGGCCCATAATCATACGGCTGTAAGCTGTAAGGAATGCATAGCCATAGCAAAAAACAAACAGCGGCAGTTTGAGATTTTTTGCAAATTCAAACAGGAACGGCAGCAACAGCAGGATAACTATACCCATTGCCGCAGCAGTGTGTCCTGACGGGAAACTGGAGCCGGAGGAGAAAAATACCGGTCTGAACCATTCGGCAAATACATATTCACCGCCGGTGATGATATCTTCGTATCTGTCGCGGCCAAAAACCAGTTTAAGGGAGAAAATCACCACAAGATAACTCATCATATACATCAGCGCAAAGCCGCATACAGCCTGAATTCTGCGGATTACAGGACGTTTCAGCATACGCATAAGCAGGAAGATTGCCGCAGAGGCAAAACCGCCGATGATGCCACAGATATAAGGGTTTACCCTGCGCATAAATTCCCTGGCCACCAGGTGGTCACATATCATATAAGTAAATGCACTGCAGGAAGCAATCAGCAGTATGGAGCCAAAGGCAAAGCTACCCATGCTGCCTTTTCTTTTAAGCATCATTGTGGTTCCCCACACCGGAAGAAATGCATAAACCGGTATCCAGGAAGCCGCTTCAAACACCACACCGAAAAAGCTTTTGGGATTATATACAGTATCAGTGATAACCCAATCATATTTTGCACCGGCCGCCATAGCGGCGATACAGATAAGGATTACCAGCAGATAACCCCATTTATATTTTCTGTTAATCATAAATTTAACGTCCTTTTTTAACTGATAATAATATATTATTCCATTGCAGTCCTTGAGTCAATCGGTATAATTAAAGTTTAACAAAAGATTAATACATAAATATAGAAAAAAACCTACAGACAAAACTGTCTGTAGGTTTGATGGTGCCGGTAGTCGGGGTCGAACCGACACGGTATCACTACCACAGGATTTTGAGTCCAGCACGTCTGCCAATTCCATCATACCGGCATGCTTATAGCCTTATTATTATACTACCTGCCGGGATGGTTGTCAATGATTTTCTTTTTTACTTTTCATACAGCTGACGATACTCCTCATACAGCATTGAATAAACACAGCTGTCCAGTATTCTGCCGTCCCAGTGGGTAAATTCCCTGCGGAGAGTACCTTCATAGGTAAAGCTACATTTTTCTATCACCCTTTTGGAGCGGTGGTTTTCTGTGAAATGAGCCACAGACACTACATCAGCACCCATGTTCATAAACAGAAATTTCATCATATACTTCACCGCCTGGGACATGTATCCTCTGCCCCAGTAATTTCTGTCCAGTCGGTAGGACAGCATATAAGCCTTTTTATTCAGTCGATGAATGTCCGGTGAAGCATAAATCAGGCCTATAGCAGCCATAGTCTCACGGTGTATTATTGCAAAGCAGTTACCCTGCTCCATACTTTTTTCCAGCTGTATCTGTGCCTGTACTATATCTTCACAAGGGCGTGCGCCGCTGGCGCGGCAGGCCTCCACATCGCTGCCCATTCGATAAAACAGCATCAGGTCTTCCGGGCAGAGGCTGCGTATAAATATATCGTTCATAATTTCTCCTGAAAAGATTTTCATTTTTAATTCATTGAAATTATTGTAAAGCTTTGCTATTATAATATCAAGAACTAATTTAAGGAGAACAGCTATGAAAAGAATAACCGCATTTATTATGGCTATAGTTATGGCCATTACACTGACAGCCTGTGGCGGTGGTGATACTCCCCCTGATGCAGAACAGCAGAAAGAAATAAAAGAAGCCAAAAAGCCGGTGCGCAGCGAACTGTATGATGAAATGGGCACAAAACTGGCTGATATTGACTACAGATTCAACGACGCCGGTGAATGCATCACTATGATTGTTTCATGGGTGGATGATTTTGGCGGCGACGATGAAATCACATCATATATCTACGATGAAGAAGGCACTCTTGTGCAGAAAGATATGTCATACAGCTATTCCGACTATGTGACATCCAGATACTATAAATACAATGATGACGGCAAGCTGATTGAAGAAAGCATGGGCGACGGCTACGACATAGTTTATGAATATGATGCCAACGGCAATCCGGTAAGACAAAGCAACCGCACCCCCGACGGAACTATGACCGAACTGATGCGCTATGAATGTGACAGCGAAGGCAGAGTGGTAAAAGAAATCACAGTGTATGACGACTGGACATTTGTAAATGAATACACATACGATTCAGACGGCAAAGTGCTGAATATGGATTATATCATCAACGGCGAACTGATGTCTTCTTACGGCTACACATACGATGGCGAAGGCAACCTGACAAAGCAGGATGTTTCCATCGAAAGCTGGAAAATGGAAGGCTATGTAACACATTATTACGAATAAAAACAAAGCTCCCTGACGGGAGCTTTTTTAATGCAGATTTATAAAATATCCTCAAAAAAGGAGCGTACCCGATGTACGCTCCTTAATTATACAATTATTTGTCAAGACCAACGATTGGCAGTTTTTCTGTAGTGAATGTTTCAGTTGTCTGCATTGAATCCTGGAATGCAATGTATTCTTCTTTTGTCATAACAGGTTTGTATGTAGCCAGCTGGTCTTTTGCGCCTTCTGCGCCGTTTTTCATAAGGCGGTATGCTGTAAGGGCAAAGATTTTTGCTGTAACAACATAAGCCACATATGGGTCAGAAATCATAAAGTCAGGGCCGTGAACTGTACCTGTTACACCACCTGTAGTAAAGTGTACCAGTGGCATAAGGGAAGCAACATCACCAAAGTCATCAGAACCTGTGGAATGGCCAAGTGTATCAAACTGGTTTGTGTATTTACCTTCTGCTTTGATTTCATCAAATACGCTCTGCAGGATTTCTGTGTTAGGGTTAACAACGCCTGACATATAGCCCGCCATTGTTTCGATAGTTACATCACAGCCTGTTGCCATAGCAGCAGCTTTGAAGGAACGGTCTACTTTTTTAGCTGCATCTTTGTATGCTTCAGGTGTTTTTGCACGAACGCAATACTGCATTGTGATGTTGTCAGCAATGATGTTTACAGCTGAGCCACCGTCAGAGATAAAACCGTGGCAACGAACGCCGTCTTCGTCACGGAAGGATTCCTGCTGGAATGCGATGTTTACCAGAGAAGCTGTGGCAGCGTTGAGCGCATCGATACCGTGGTGTGGCATACCTGCTGCGTGTGCTGCACGGCCTTTAAAAGTAACTGTTTTGTTTACAAAGCCATTGGAGGATGAGTTGAAGTGACCAAAATCCTGACCTGGGAAAGAATGATGACCGAGAGCAAGGTCGATATCGTCAAACGCACCTACACGGATGAGTTCGCATTTGCCGCCGCCGTAGCCCAGCTTGCCTTCTTTCATCATCTGGTTTTTCCATTCAATGTCAACAAATTCTTCTGCAGGAACACCCATAAAGCAGATGTTGCCTGCCATGGATTCTGCAACTTCAGGGTCTGTAAGAGCCATTGCAGCACCCAGAACACCTGTCAGCTGTGCGTGGTGGCCACAGGAGTGTGCAGCACCATTCCATGCATTTGGGTGGTTTGGAATAGGCAGAGCATCCATTTCGCCGATAACAGCAAGCACAGGACCTTCTGTTGTGCCCTTTGGTTTCAGGTAGGATTTTGTACCTGTGATAGCCCAGCCTGTTTCACTGTCCAGGCCCAGTTTTTTCATTTCTTCCACAAATTTGCCGGATGTACGAACTTCTTTGTAGCCCAGCTCTGCGTGGTTAAAAATGTCTGTACCAAAAGCGATGATTTCATCTGCTTTTGCATCGATAATGTCAACAATTTTCTGTTCAATTCTGTCTAACATAATCATTTCCCTCTCTAATATTTATACAATTTTTGCTTATAAAAAAGCAAATAACAAATATAGTATACACCTGTATAATCATTTTGTAAATAACAAATACAGTTTTATTTATTGTGTATTATGCTATAAATCACAATAGTCGACTGTGTATAAATACACACAACAAAAGCAGCGGAACAAGCCCGCTGCTTTCAGTTATGTAACAATTATTTGTCAAGACCAACGATTGGCAGTTTTTCTGTTGTAAATGTTTCTGTTTTCTGCATGGAATCCTGGAATTCGATGTAGGATTCTTTTGTCATAACAGGTTCATAGTCAGCGATATTTTCTTTTGCTGCTGCAGCATTGTCTTTCATCAGACGGTATGCTGTAAGAGCAAAGATTTTTGCTGTAACAACATAAGCCAGATATGGGTCTGTTACCATCAGGTCAGGACCGTGGATAGTACCTGTCAGACCGCCTGTCTGGAAGTGTACCAGCGGCATAAGGCAGGAAACATCGCCGAAGTCGTCAGAGCCTGTGCCGTGACCTTCCTGGTCCTGCTGATTTGTGTAAACGCCTTCCGCTTTGATGTCATCCAGAACAGACTGGATAACTTCAGTATGAGGGTTAGCCATCTGGGACATGTAACCGGCCATTGTTTCGATAGTTACATCACAGCCTGTTGCCATAGCAGCAGCTTTGAAAGAACGGTCTACTTTGTCAGATGCGTTTTTGTATGCTTCAGGTGTTTTACCGCGTGTGCAGTACTGCATTACAACTTCATCAGCGATTACGTTTACAGCGCTGCCGCCGTTGGAGATAAAGCCGTGGCAACGAACAGAGTCCTCATCGCGGAAGGATTCCTGCTGCAGGGCAATATTTACCAGAGCAGCTGTGGCAGCATTGAGGGCGTCTATGCCATGATGTGGCATACCTGCAGCGTGGGCAGCACGGCCTTTGAATGTAACTGTTTTGTTTACAAAACCATTGGATGTGGAGTTGATGATACCGAAATCAGCGCCTGTGGTGGAATGATGACCCAAAGAAATATCAATATCGTCAAATGCGCCGATGCGGATGAGTTCGCATTTACCGCCGCCATAGCCCAGCTTGCCTTCCTTCATCATCTGGTTTTTCCATGTAATGTCAACAAATTCTTCAGCAGGCACAGCAAAGAAACAGATGTTGCCGCCCATTTCTTTTTTTACCTCTTCATCTGTCAGTGCCAGTGCAGCACCCATGATACCTGTCAGCTGTGCGTGATGACCACAGGAGTGTGCAGCGCCGTTCCAAGCGTTTGGATGATTTGGAATTGGCAGGGCGTCCATTTCACCGATAACAGCAAGAGTAGGACCTTCAACTGTTCCTTTTGGGTGCATGTAGGCTTTTACACCTGTGAAAGCCAGACCTGTTTCTGTTTCCAGGCCCAGTTCGTTCATTTTTTCGATAAATTTACCGGATGTGCGCACTTCTTTGTAACCCAGCTCGGCATGTTCGAAAATGTCTGTACCGAAAGCAATAATTTCATCTTTTTTTGCTTCGATGATGTCACAGATTTTTTGTTCAATTCTGTCTAACATAATAAATACCTCTCTCTATAATTATACAGATATTGCTTATAAATAAAAGCAATTAATAATCACAGTATACTCCCAGTCATTATATTTGTAAAGTGAAAATTTTAACAAGTGTATATTTTTTCACACAAAAACAACCCTGATTTACATTTGCAGGGTTGTTGTAAAGTTATTTATTCATATTGTCATACACTTTCTGTGCAGAAAGGAGTATGGCAGCACGGGTGGCTTCAAAGCTGGTGCCGCCCTGCATATAAGCAATATACGGCTCACGGAGAGGGGCATCACAGGAAAGTTCGATGGATGAGCCCATCGTAAATGCGCCTGCCGCCATTATAATCTGGCTGTCATAACCAGGCATATCGCCCGGTTCCGGTGCTGCGTAAGCATCCACAGGAGAAGCAGATTGAATTGCGCGGCAGATGGCGATAACGTTTTCCGGTGTCTGTGCACAGATAGATGTAACAATATCGTTTCTGTCTTCCATATATCTTGGCTCTGTTTCAAAGCCCAGTCTTTCATAGATACAGGATGCATAGATGCCGGCTTTCAGGGCATTGGCAGTAATCATAGGAGCATGATACACACCCAGATACATTTCTCGCAGGACATCCATTGTACAGCCGATTTCACGGCCTGTACCCGGTGCTGTCAGGCGGTGACCGCACATTTCCACCAGGTCAGCACGGCCGGCAATATATCCGCCTGTAGGTGCTATACCACCGCCCGGATTTTTGATAAGAGAACCCATTATCAGGTCTGCACCGTATGCCAGAGGTTCTTCTGTCTGGGTGTATTCACCATAACAATTATCCACCATAACAATGATGTCAGGGTTTACTGATTTTGCAGCATCTGAAATCTTCTTTATTGTTTCCAGGCTGAGAGCTTTTCTTTTGGCATAGCCGCGGCTGCGCTGAATATAGCACACTTTGGCATCTTTGCATTTGGCCTTTATGCCTTCAAGGTCAGGCTCGGAATTTTCCAGCAGAGGCACCTGGTCATATTTCACACCGTAATCCATCAGGTTGCCATAATGGCTGCCGTCAATACCGATAACCCCATGAAGTGTATCATAAGGTGTACCGGTGGCGCATACCATCAGGTCACCTGTGCGCAGCACTCCGAACAGCGCAATAGTCAGTGTATGGGTACCACTGACAAAATTATGGCGGCAGAGGGCGTCCTCAGCGCCCATAATATCAGCAAACAGTCTGTCCAGACCGTCACGGCCTTTGTCATCATAACCATAGCCTGTGGTACCTGTCAGATGCTGTGCAGAAATATTGTTGTCAATAAAGGCACGCAGTACTTTTAGCTGATTGTACTGTGAAATTTCATCAATTCTTTCAAAATATGGCTTACACTGGTCCATAACTTCCCTGTCCAGCTGCATCAGCCGTGGTTTTACATCAAAAAATTTTTCAATCATATTTTCTCTTTCCTTAATAACTTTCTTCCCTTAAAGTATATAAATAGACATTGTCCGTGTGAACAAAGCCCAGTTTTGTATAAAAATTTTTCAGTTTTTCTTCGCACATCAGAATGACATTTCTGCCAGGGTTCTGACTGATAATATGGCGGATAACTTTTGCTGCCAGGCCGTTTTTTCTTTTTGCCGGCCGTGTGGATACAAAGGTTATATATATATCATCCATGCCATAGCGTGTAGCCAGTGCGCCGGACACTATCCTTCTGTTTTCTGTGATATAGTAAATGTCCGACACTCCTTTGTTCACCTTTCGGGCCAGGCTGGAATAAACCGTGGGGAATGACGCACCGGCAAAATGTTCACAGCTGAACTGTGAAAAACCGTAGATATTTTCATTGGCTACAATCTCTTCACAGTTATCACAGCTGTCCCCTGAGTATTTCATAAGAAACATAGTGGTTCTGGCAAAAGGCAGGTTATCCAACTGGGTTTCCAATCCATACACCCCCAAGAACTGACAGAACGACAGTATAGTTTCCATGTCCTCATCAGTAGGAGCGCCCCGCAGGGACAGGTTTTCCCCTGTCATCATCATGGCACAGCTGTTTAGGGTGTAGAAATTTGATATATCCACGCCTTTATTCAACTGATATTCACATTTCATTTTTTTAGAAACAAAAGATTTACCATTTATATTCTGTTCAAATTCTGCCTGCCGGGATTGTGCGGATTTAATCATAATTTATTAACCAACTCTTTGTAATGTCTGCCTCTTACCTCAAAGTTGGGGTAAAGGTCAAAACTGGCTGATGCAGGGCTGAGTGACACAATATCGCCCGGTTGTGTATTTTCATACATCAGCTGTACTGCCTGTTCCATGCTGTCCGCATGGAGAATTTTTATTCCGCTTTTTACATAGTCAGGGTGATTTACTACAACCTGTTCAATCAGCGGACCTGTCTGTCCCATAACTACCAGCAGTTTTACATTGTCTATCACAGGCTGTGCCAGAGGTTCATATGGGATTTTTTTGTCATAACCGCCTGCAATAATACAGATTTTCTGCGGAAAGCTTTTCAGACCGGCTATTGTGCGTGTAGGGCTGGAAGCGATGGAATCGTTGAACCACTGCACACCATTGAGAGTGCGGACCGGCTCAATGCGGTGTTCTACACCTCTGAACTCTTTTGCCACTTTTGTCATAACCCCAAAAGGAACCTCGCCGTTTACAGCACAGAATGCAGCCAGCAGGTTTTCCAGGTTATGCTTGCCGCGCAGGCCCACATCATCCTGATGAATTATCTTTTCATCACCCACACACAGCATACCGTCTCCGTCTATATAGCCGCAGTCCGGCCATGCGCTTATGTCCGTAAGGCGTGTAAAAAATACGCATTTGCCTTTTACATCGTCCTCCATATTGCGGCTGACTTCATTTTCATAGCCCAGCACAGCTTTGCAGTTTCTGTTCTGATACAGCAGGATATTGCGTTTGGCATCAATATATTCCTGCATATCCTTATGGTGGTCCAGATGGTTTGGTGTCACATTTGTCACCACCGCCACATCAGGTGACTGGCGCATGGAAATCAGCTGGAAGCTGGACAGTTCCACCACTGCCACATCATCCGGCTGTACCGTTTCCACTATGGGCAGCAGAGCCTTGCCTATATTGCCGCCCAGATGGACTGTTCTGCCGGCTTCTTTCAGCATTTCACTGATAAGGGTAGTAGTTGTTGTTTTGCCGTCAGAGCCTGTAACAGCGTAAATTTTACATGGGCAGAGGGCAAAAAACAGCTCCATTTCACTGGTAACCTGTATACCTTCAGCTATTCTGTCCTGCAGTTCCTGTGTGTAATACTCAAAACCTGGGGTACGCATAATCATATCCTGGTTTTTCAGACCTTCCAGGTAGTTATCCCCCAGTGACAGATTTACCCCCAGCCGTTTCAGAGTATCAGCATATTCGCCGAAGCCCTCCAGCTGTTTTTTGTCACAGAGAGTAACCTGTGCCCCTTTTTCGGAAAAAATCTCAATCAGCTTTTTGTGGCTGACGCCGGCACCGATAAAAGCCACTTTTTTTCCTTTGAGATTGTCAAAAAATTCACTTGCTTTTGTATTCATAAACTCACCTCACGGGTAATATATATCTAAATTATATTCATAAAGCCAAATACCAATAATTTACTTCGTGTATTATTATATAATTTTGGGCCAATTATATCAACCTATATGTAAAAAATAACAAATTTATTTTACCGCGCAAATGAGTTATTGCAAACACTTTTTTGCGGTGCTAAACTTAAATGGTAAATTTTGTAATCAGTGTGCGTACACATATTCGCACCACGCGGAATACAATGGAGGATTTATATGAAAGTAGATTTTCAGGGTACATTCGGAGCCAAACTGTTTGATGACAGAAAGATGAAAGCGCGTCTTTCATCAAATGCTTATGAAATACTGTGCAAAGTACGTGATGAGGCTATGATATGGGACCCGTCCGTGGCTGACGAAGTGGCTGACGCCATCAGAAACTGGGCCATGGAACAGGGTGCCACTCATTTTGTACACTGGTTTTCACCTCTTACTGGTGTAAACAGCGGACGCCATGACTCTTTTCTGGACGGCATAGATAAAGAAGGCAACCCAATAGTAAACTTCTCCGGAAAGCTGTTGTCTAAGGGCGAAAGCGACGCATCCAGTTTCCCTTCCGGCGGACTGCGCTCAACCTTTGAGGCACGCGGCTACACTATCTGGGATGTGACCAGCCCCTGTTTTGTAATAGGAACTACTCTGTACATTCCAACTGTTTTCGCCTCTTTCACAGGAGAAGCCCTGGACCAGAAAGCACCGCTGCTGCGCACCTCCCAGTCATTGAGCAAGCATGCACTGCGCTGTTTTCATGCACTGGGTTACACAGATATGAAGTTTGTAAAACCTACAATGGGGGCTGAACAGGAATATTTCCTGGTTGATAAAAAGTATTTTGACCAGCGACTGGACCTGAAACTTACAGGCAGAACTGTATTCGGTGCTGTGCCGGCCAAAGCACAGGAGCTGAGTGAGCATTACTACGGCAGAACACAGGAACGCGTAAGGGAGTTTATGCGTGATGTGGACCAGCAGCTGTGGGAGCTGGGTGTACCGGCAAAAACAGAACACAATGAAGCTGCACCGGGGCAGTTTGAACTGGCCTGTGTTTACACCTATGCCAACACAGCCTGCGACCATAACCGGATAGTGATGGATATAATGCAGCGCACCGCACTGCGCCACGGTCTGGTGTGTCTGCTGTACGAAAAGCCTTTTACCGGCATAAACGGCAGCGGTAAACACAACAACTATTCCCTGGTCACCAGCACAGGCGAAAATCTGCTGAAGCCGGGAAAAGAGCCTGAAAGAAATATAAAATTCCTGCTTACACTGGCAGCATTTATCAAGGGCGTGGATGAACACGCTGACCTTTTACGACTGTCTGCTGCTACAGAAGGCAATGATTTCCGTCTGGGCGCAGCAGAAGCACCACCGGCCATAGTTTCTATGTATCTTGGGACAAAACTGGAAAATATTCTCCAGGGTATTGCAGACGGGCATCTGGAAAAGAGAGAAGAACACAGGGAAATTCTGATGGGTTCAAAAAGCCTGCCACTGTTGACAGCAGATGACAATGACAGAAACAGAACCACCCCTTTTGCCTTTACAGGCTACAAATTTGAATTTCGCATGGTTGGGTCTTCACAGCCGTTGGGCTTTGTAAATACTATCATCAACGCATTGGTTACAATCAGCTTTCGTGATTTCGCCAGAGAGCTTGAGACTGCTGAAAATCCGCTGAAAAAAGCATACGAAATAGTGGGCAGAGAATATGAAGCCCATAAACGCGTATTGTTCAACGGCAACGGCTACACACAGGAATGGGTGGAAGAAGCCGCACGCCGCGGTCTGCCTAATCTGGACTGTACAATCAAGGCAATACCGACACTTATCAGGCCTGAAAACCTGGCTTTCCTGCGCAAATCAAAGGCATTGACCGAAGAAGAAGCCTATGCCAGATACGAAATAATGTTCACCAGGTATATACAGAAAATCAACATTGAGCTGAAAGTAGCCAACGATATGGTGCAAAAAGAAATACTGCCAGCAGCTATATCATACTGTCGGCAGCTGGCACAAGGTAATTTTTATTGCGAACAGGCTGGCACTGTCAGCGGTGTGGCAGTAAAATTCCAGAGAGAAATCGCACAGCTGACCGATGAAATCAGCGACCTGTGTGACGAAATGCACTTTGCACGCAGCTCTGCAATGAAAATTGAAAAACTGGAGGACCGCGCTCAGTCACTGTACCTGGCACACAGAGACAAACTGTCACGGCTGCGCAAAAAAGTAGATAAACTGGAAACCATTATGCCAAAGGACAAATGGCCGATGCCAGGCTATACTGAATTGTTGTTTGATTTGTAAAACACCTATGCTCTATCAAACGGTAAAACACGGGCGGATATTAACTGCCCGTGTTCTTGTTTTATGCTGCTGAATATTACACATCTGTTATTTTAATACCAGGTTTTGTAATAAAAACATATTTTAATAAATATATTTTTATGGTATACTGTAGTGTAACTCTATAATACAAATAAAGGTGATATTTTGAAAAAATTAATTTCATATATACTTACAGCGGCTATGGTGCTGTCCATGACAGGCTGTTCTTCTGCCGGAAGCATTACCACATTTACTGCTGCTGTGGAAGAAATGCCGACCAACTTTGACCCTCAGATAGCCACAGCCCCGCGGGACCTGCTGGTGATAAGCAATATATTCGACGGTCTGTTTGAAACAGTAAACGGCGAAACAAGAAACAACCTGGCCGAAAGCTGTACCATATCCTCTGACGGAAAAACATATACAATAACTTTAAAACAAGACAGTATTTTTCACTGCCGAGGCAACAAAAAAGATGAATTCAACGGTACAGGCGTGACAGCCCATGATTTTGTTTTTGCCATCAACAGAGTGCTGGACCCCAAAACCCATTCCCCATACATAGATGATTTCAGCAATATACTGGCTGTGACAGCCGAAAACAATTATACTCTTGTAATAAAGCTGAAAAAACCGGATTACAATTTCTGTGAAAAACTGGCCTCCACCGCCGCTTTTCCCTGTAACGAGGAATTTTTCTGGCGGGCAGGCGGTGCCTACGGTCTTAGCCTAGACAACATACTGTCAAACGGGCCATTTATGCTGAACTATCTGGATACCGAAGGCGGTAATGCCACCATCCTGCGAATGGATGAAAACGAAAAAGGTATAGCCAGAATAAGGCTGAAAAAGCTGGACAGTGCCTCACAGGCAACCGGCTACACCAACGAAGAAATCAGCGGTTATTTCGCCTATTCTGCGCGGGATACAGCCTATTCAGACACCGCTTCAATAGAATTTGACAGCGGAAACATCAGCCTGGTTTTCAATATGGATAACACCGCTTTTGCTAATGAAAATGTGCGCAAAGCACTGGGGTGGTATGCATTTGCATTCAGAAACTCCGGTGCTAATCTGCAGGCAGTGGACCCATGTACCCGGATTTTTCCCGGAACTGTCACATTGGCAGGCAAATATATAACTGACCTGATAGCAGTTACAGAGCCGGCCTACATGGGTAATGACCCTAAATCAATGATACAGCAGGGACTGGCAGAACTGGATATGTCCAAACTGCCGGCGGCAACAATACTGATGCCCGATGACAGCATGTACACACTGATATATGAGAATATCAATCAGCTGTGGCAGAAAAATCTGGGACAGTTTTTCACCATAGAGTATCTGCCAACATCACAGCTGAAACAGAGAGTTGCACAGGGTGATTTTGATATGGCATTCCTGCCGCTTACGCCAGACAACAGCACACCTTACGGATTACTGGATATGTTTACCGGCTATTATTCATGGCTGGATGATACCATCAATTCAGCCAAAGGAAAGGCGGACCAAAACAACGCCATAGCAGATATAACTGCCGCTCAGGATATAATCCTGCAGTCAGCTATGGCGGTGCCTATGGGCAGTGAACAGACTGTATTCTATTACAGAAATTATTTTGCAGATATATATGCTGACCCGTTTACAGGTGTCATCAATCTGAAGCACGCTACAGTAAAATAACAAAAAGCAGTAACTTTTCGGTTACTGCTTTTATTTTGGTTAAAGATATACGTCCAGGTCCTGACCGTTTGTCACTGCACCGTCATATATTGATTTTATTTCATCCAGAATGGCGTATTCTCTTTCCTTCAGGTGAGAAATAATGTTGATTTTGTTCTGCTGTACCTCTGTGTGGTAAATTCTGTGGTATGTAACCAGTTGTTTTGGTCTGATTTCACAAGCCATTTTGGCCAGGTCCAGAGCACCTGTATGCACTTCGCTGTGGTATTTCTGCCATTTTGGCTCACGTTGTGCCAGACCTGCAGAGTAATAAACCTCATGCAGGAGAATATCACAGCCTTTAGCCTTGTCTATCATCAGCTGTGTAGGGCAGGTGTCGCCGGAAATAACAATAACTTTGTCCGGTGTGGTGAATTTGTAGCTGTAACATTCCAGAGTGCCGTGAACAGCGGTGAAAGCCTCTACTGTAACCAGCTCATCCTGGTAAACAACGCCCTCAGTAATTTCTGTAACCTCTGTTTTATAGCCCACGCCATTGGCTTTTTCAAAGCCGTTAATTCTGAAGTCTATATCTATTTCATAGGCAGCTGTGATGCAGTCCACCATATGTTTTGTGCCTTTAGGGCCAAAGATTTTCAGCGGTTCATCTCTTTCCAGCACCCAAGGGGTAAATATAAGGTCTGCCAGACCTGTAGTGTGGTCAGAATGAAGGTGGGTGGAAAATGCCACTTTCAGATTCTTTGGATTGAGGGCATCAATACCCATCTGGAAAGCTTTTGATGCCTGGCGCACTACACCTGCACCGAAGTCCACAATATATGCTTTGTCATCAACGATAACTGCACTGGACGGTCCACTGCCCTGGGCTTCAGCATTTGGTGTGCCTGTACCAAGTAAAACAAGTTTTGTTCTGCTCATAAAAAAATATCCTCGTCTCTATGAATTTGAATTTATTTTAACACTTTACAGTTAAATATACAATAGTGCTGTTGCATTTCGCCAAAAGATGTATAATTATTTAAAAGAAAAATCCCTCCGTTAAAAACGAAGGGATTTTTTATTGAGGATTAATACTGTTTTCTGATGTTAGGAATGTGGATAGCTTTTACCGGACATTCGTCAGCACACTGCATACAGCCGATACACAGTTCCTGGTCAATGTAAGCCAGGTTGTTTTCAACTTTGATAGCATTTGTTGGACAGAATTTTGTACATTTCATACAGCCGATACAGCCTGTGGAACATACTTTTCTTGTCTGTGCGCCTTTGTCAACGTTCTGGCAAAGAACTACAGGGTTAACATCGTCAGGAATCATGTGGATGATAGCTTTTGGACAAGCTTTTGCACAAGCGCCACAGCCTGTACATTTTTCCTGGTTAACCAGTGCAACACCGTTAACTACCTGAATAGCGTCAAACTTACATGCTGCTACACAGTCGCCGAAGCCCATACAGCCATAAGCACATGCTGTAGGACCATTGAACATTTTAGCTGCGGCAGAACATGTTGTGATGCCCTGATAGTCAAATTTTTTGCTTGTGTTGCATTCAAAGCCCTGACATGCAACAACTGCAACTTTTGCAGCTGTAGCGCCAGCCACTTTACCCATAACTTTTGCAGCGCCTTCAGCAGCTGCAGCACCGCCTGGAACACACAGGTTCAGCGGAGTGTCTGCTTCTACGATAGCTTTTGCATAGTCTGCACAACCTGCATAGCCACAAGCACCACAGTTGGCACCTGGCAGACATTCTGTAACTCTGCCGATTCTTTCATCTTCTTCAACATGCATGAATTTAGCAGCCAGAACCAGCATAACAGCAGCGATAATACCGATGCCGGAGATAATCATAATAGCTGATGTAATACCCATTTGTTACCTCCTTAGAATGTACCGAAGAGGCTTTCAATAATACCGCCGAAGCCCATAAATGATACTGCTACCAGAGAAGCTGCAACGAGTGTAATTGGAAGACCTTCAAATGATTTTGGTGGTTTTGCGTATTCCAGAGTGCTTCTAACGCCTGTGAAGAGAACCATGGCGAGAAGGAAGCCGATACCAGCACCTGCAGAAGCAACCAGACTTTCAATGAAGTTATAGCCGCTTTCGATGTTCAGCAGTGTAACACCCAGGATAGCACAGTTTGTTGTGATAAGAGGGAGGTAAACACCCAGTGCTGTGTAAAGGGAAGGAATGTATTTTTTCAGAATAATTTCAACCAGCTGTACCAGAGCAGCGATAACCAGAATAAATGCGATTGTATTCAGGTATTCAAGACCGAATGGTACCAGCAGGAATGTATAGATTGGCCATGTGATTGCTGTAGCCATAAGCATAACAAATGTAACAGCAACGGACATACCTACAGAAGAGTCCAGTTTTTTGGAAACACCAAGGAAAGGACAGATACCCATGAATTTAACCAGCAGGTAGTTGTTTACAAGCACCATGCTGAAGAAAATTGAAGCAAGTTTTGCCATTATGCGTTACCTCCTTCTGGTTCTTTGCCGCAAGCGTATGGGCAACCCATACAGCCGCCTGCACAGCCGGAGCCGTCACCCAGTTTGGATGGGTTGGCAAGTTCAAGTTTAACAGCAGCAGCCATCAGCACACCAAAGATAAGGAAGCCGCCTGGTGCGCTTGTCATAACAGACAGAGCGAATTTGTCCATGCCTGGGATAGCAAAACCAAAGATAGAGCCTGAACCCAGGAATTCACGGATGGAGCCCATAAGTGTAAGTGTAAGTGTAAAGCCGAGACCCATGCCCAGACCGTCCAGTGCAGAGTCAACAACTGTGTTTTTGGATGCGAAAGCTTCAGCACGGCCCAGAATGATACAGTTAACAACAATCAGTGGGAGGAATACACCCAGGGCTGTATCCAGAGCTGGCAGGAATGCTTTAACAATCATCTGTACAATAGTAACGAAACCGGCGATTACTGTGATGTAAGCAGGGATACGTACTTTGTCAGGAATAATTTTTCTCAGTGCAGAAATAGCGATATTTGAACAAACAAGAACAAATGTAGCTGCTACACCCATGCCCAGACCGTTGATAGCCATTGTTGATGTGGCCAGTGTAGGACATGTACCAAGTACCAGTCGGAGAACTGGGTTTTCTTTAATAAGGCCCTTGGTAACCAATTCTAATTTATTATTTTTAGCCATTGTTTCCAAATTCCTTTCTTATTTGATAGCGTTGTAAACTGCAATAGCTTTGTTAACAGCTTCTTTTACAGCGCCGGATGTGTATGTGCTGCCTGCCAGTACATCAACTTCATCAGCTGATGCAACACCTGCAAACAGGCCAGTATAAGCTGTTTCTGCTGCAGCTGGACCAGGACCGGATTCGCCGGAAGCATCTACATAGATGCCTGCAACTGTGCCATCTTCGTTCATAGCTGTGTATACTGTAACAGGAACATCTTCTTCCATAACCTGAACACCGAAGCCAGGGGCTGTTGTAGCGATAACGATACCTTTATCTGTTGTGTAGAATTCTTTGGCATCTTCATGTGCATATTCTGTGGACAGAACTGCTGCAGATGTGCCTTCACCGAACAGAGCAGCCAGTTTTTCTTCGAATGTAAGTTCAACTACTACAACGCCTTTAGCATACTGGTTGAATGCTTTTCTTGCGTTATTAACAGCTGTAACTGCTGCTTTGGAAGAAATTGTAGCACCACTGAGAGCATCGATGTCATCAATAGTAAGGTCTTCAGATGTACCTCTGAAAGGAGCAAGGAATTCTTCGTTTTCAATTTTTGAACCAAGACCTGCAGTTTCTGAATGTGAAAGAACTTTCAGGTTTACGATGTTGCCGTCTGCATCGAAAGCAACCATAAAGTTAACAGCGCCGCCGTAACCTTTACCGAAAGCAGAAATTGTGTAACCACAACCGTTTTTAGCTTTGTAAACTTCTGTTACGCCGTCCATTTCAACGCCTTCTATCATTTCAAAGCCGTCTGTAGCTTCAGGCAGCAGTTCGATACGTGCTGCATCAGCTGCAAGGCGTGCGTTTTCTTCAATGATAGGAGCTGTAATGCTGTTTGTCAGACCAAGAAGGCCGGAAACAACAAAACAGATAACTGTAAGAACAACAACAGGTTTCAGGATGTCGTTCCATGTGGAGTTATTGTTTTTCATTATTTAGCCTCCTTTTTAGCTTTTTCAGGTGCACCCAGAGGTCTCTGTCTGCCGAATTTGTTGATGTAAGGAACAACCAGGTTCATCAGCAGGATAGCGTAGGAAACACCTTCTGTCATGGAACCGAAACGACGGATGAGAACGGTGATAACACCCAGACCGATACCGAAAAGAATCTGGCCTTTCATTGTGTAAGGGCTTGTTGTGTAGTCTGTAGCCATAAAGATAGCACCCAGCAGCAGACCGCCGCCCAGTACATATACAACAGGGTCAACGCCCAGCACCAGAGCCATAACAGCAACAGTAGCTACATAAGTAACAGGGATTGTAGGTGTGATAACCTTTTTGAACAGCAGATATGCAAAGCCGATGAGCAGAGCCAGTGCGCTAACTTCACCCAGAACGCCGCCTGTACGGCCGATGAACATATCCATATAGTTTGGTGTAGTACCTGCGCGGTACATAGCCAGTGGAGTAGCTGTAGCTGTAGCATCAGGGAATGTCCATGTTGTCATAAGGCCTGTATAACCCAGACCCAGGATAATTCTTGCTACGATAGCAGGGTTTGCAAAGTTGAAACCGATACCGCCAAACAGCTGTTTAACAATAACGATAGCAAAGAATGCACCAACAACCACAACCCACAGAGGCAGTGATGGTGGGCAGTTAAATGCGATAAGCATACCTGTAACTACTGCTGACCAGTCACCGATTGTGATAGGTTTTTTCAGCATTTTTTCGTACAGGTATTCAAAGCCTACACAGGCTGCAACAGAAACAGCTGTGAGGAGCAGAGAGTTCAAACCGAAAAATACACAAGCAGCTGCCAGCGCAGGGAGCATAGCAATGCAAACATCGCGCATGATTGAAGCTGTGGTATCTTTGCTGGTAATATGTGGAGCAGATGATACTGTAAGTTTCATTATTTAGCCGCCTTTCTCATAAAGTCTTTTGCCTCTCTCATTGTCTGGGCAACAGGGCGTTTTGCAGGACATACGAATGAGCAGCTGCCACATTCCATACACAGGTCTGTGAACAGGGCTTTCAGTTCGTCTGCATCTTCAACGGACAGTGCCAGTGCAATTTCTACTGGAGAGAGACCCATTGGACAGGCATTGATACATCTGCCGCAACGGATACATGGGCTTTCTTCAGGCAGTTTGGCTTTTTCAGCGCCAAATACCAGGATAGCATTGTTCTGTTTCATAACAGGCATTTCATCATTTGCCAGAGCAGCACCCATCATAGGACCGCCGGAGATAATTTTGCCTGGTTCCTGTGAGTAACCGCCACAGAATTCAACTACATCTTTAACAGTTGTGCCGATAACTACTTCCACGTTCTGTGGGTTAGCTACTGCATCACCGTCAACTGTCAGTCTCTTGGAAACCAGAGGCATACCTGTTTTCATATATCTGTTTACAAAACCAACAGATGCTACGTTCATTACGATAACGCCAACAGCTGCAGGCAGAGCACCCTGTGGTACTTCTTTGCCTGTTGTCTGTTCAATCAGAACTTTTTCTGCACCCTGTGGGTAAACACTTGGCAATGTGGCAACAGTAAAGCCTTCCAGACCACTTGTCAGAGCTTTCATTTTTTCGATAGCCTGTGGTTTGTTAGCTTCAATGCCGATAATAACTTTGGACAGGTTCAGATATTCTTTTACCAGTTTTGCACCTTCAACAACATCTTCACCGCATTCCATCATTTCACGATAGTCAGCTGTGATATAAGGTTCACATTCAGCTGCGTTGATAACCAGAGTATCAACTTCGTCCAGGTTCTGTGGGTCAAGTTTTACGCCTGTAGGGAAACCTGCGCCGCCCAGACCAACCAGACCGCTGTCCTTGATAGCCTGTACAAATGAAGCGTGGTCTGTAACTTCAGGAGCTTTTACATTTTCACTTACTGTCTGCAGACCGTCAGTGTCAATAACAACTACCTGTGCTTTTCTGCCGTTTGTCAGCATTACTTCGTCCACGGAGAATACTTTACCGCTTACAGAAGAATGAACAGGAGCAGAAATAAAGCCGCCGGCTGTACCGATAACATCACCGACTTTAACTTCAACGCCTTTTTTTACACAAGCTTTAGCCGGTGCACCGATATGCTGACTCATGGAAACATATACTCTTTTAGGTACCGGCATTTTAACAGTTTCACAGTTCTCAGTGTTTTTGTTGTGAGGCACATGAGCGCCTTCAGCACTGCGAACCAGTTTTTTTAATACTGCCACTTATATAATCCTCCTTCAAAGACTTTTCTCACTTTTAATAAAAAGTCACTTTTTCAAATATAAATTGTATCATTAATAATGATTTTTTTCAATAGGAATTTAATATATATTTTATATATATGTAAATTCTGTGTACAATTTTATAGCTAAAATGACAAATTTTAAAAAATTTGTTAAATATTATTTTTTTGTGTACTTAACCGACAGAAATGTGGTACAATATAGAAAATTGATTTTTTCATAGGCTAAAAAGGCGGTTTCTGTGCAGAATATATTATACAAATCCGAAAATATAATACCATGGGACACACAGAGTGCTTTCAAAATGACCAGCTACAGGGTACAGCGCGAAGAAAACATGGTGTTCTGTTATATGAAAGCATATGTACACCAGAATGATCTGGTGCTGTGCTCATACTGTTTCACTGAAAAGCCGGCTCCGTTTGCAAATATGCATTTGTATCTGGGACTGGACCGGGAAAATCCGGAAAAAGTTATAAAGATAAATTACGGCTATGATGGCATAGAAAGCATACAGTCCGACAAAATGACCGTTGCAGATGTAATTTATCGCTCTTTCAAGGCTGATGACGAACAGGGCTTTTACTGGTGCGGTGAAATTACAATAGACGGCGATTTTATCCGAGGATATTCAGGAACCAGTCTGCAGGAAAAAAGTCTGTTGACCATGAACCTGACACAGAGCTTTGAAAACGGCGATTTTGCAGTGCTGTTCGGCAATGCAGAGGACCAGGAATATAAGCGGACTGCAAATATGGGAGTATTTGTGGTTCTCAATTATTAATATACTAATGGGGGGATTTAGATTTATGAAAACATTATTCAAAATGCTGGCTTCACTTATGGCTTTTCTTGCTGCTTTTGCAGTGGTGCTTACTTACCTGGGTGAAAAAGCCAAAGAGAGAAAATACATTGTAATTGATGAAAAGGGCAATGAATTGTTTTAAAAGCAGACTTTCCTGCTGACATATAAAAAGGAGCAACAATATGGCAATCAGAAGATTTGAATCAAACGGCAGATTTTCCAGAGTAGTGGAACACAACGGTATTCTCTATATTTCCGGTCAGGTGTGCAGCAACCCTAATGGCGACATCAAAGCACAGACAGCTGAAACACTGGCAAAAATTGAAGAACTCCTGTTGAAATACGGCAGCGACAAAGAACATATGCTGTCCAACACAGTGTACATAAAGGATATGTCACTGTTTAAAGAAATGAACAGCGTTTACGACGCATGGGTTGTAAAGGATAACGAACCTGCAAGAGCCTGTGTGGAAGCAAAACTGGCCTCACCAAGTATTCTGGTAGAAGTTACCTGTATCGCAGCAGTGAAAGAATAAAAAAATAAGAGAATAGTCACGCAATACCATATTGCGTGACTTTTTTGTACACGGGTATTATAATTAAAACATCGATGATTTTTATTTCTATTTATGAAAGTATACTTTATAAAACAATATCCCGAGGACACTATGAAAAAACGAAAGCTGTTTTGTGAAATTTCTCCTTTTACATACAAAATCTCCACAGAAAAAGAAATACTCAAACGAAAAATCCAGGATGCTGCCGCCAGGGCAAAGTTTGCAGAAGAAAAAAGAGCAGAAGCATTACCCGTAAAAGTATACAGCCACCGCTCCCTTATCCGCCGCAGACTGGGCAATGTGGATATGACTCTACAGGAAAACAAAGCTGTAAACCTGTCCATCGCCGCACCAAAGGTAAACGGTATAATAATAAAACCAGGAGAAGAATTTTCCTTCTGGCATCTGGTGGGCAGAGTAAATGAAAAGAATGGCTATAAAACAGGTCTTACCATAAAAAGCGGTGTACCTTCCAGCGATATAGGCGGCGGAATGTGCCAGTTTACCAATCTTATCCATTGGCTGGTGCTGCACTCCCCTCTCACAATTACAGAGCATCATCACCACGACGGTGTGGACCTTTTCCCCGATTTTGGCAGGGTTGTTCCATTCGGGACAGGTACATCAATACTGTACAATTACAAGGATTACCGATTTAAAAACAACACTCCTTATACCTTTCAGCTGGTAATCACAACAGATGAAGAATATCTTAACGGCAGCCTGCTGTGCGACAGTATGCTGCCGGAAAGCTATCATATTTATGTTGAGGATGAATATTTCAGCAGAGAGAACAGCATAGTTTACCGCAACAATAAAATTTATCGCCGTACCGTGGATGTTAAAACCGGTAACACAGTAAACACAGAGTTGATAAAAACCAACCACGCTCAGGTTATGTATGATACCAGCGGTCTGGAAATAATTGATATATGAGTATAATACTATAAAAAATACAACAATGAAATTCAAAATACCGACAGGATTAAAAATCCTTCTGTTTATAATTGCAACTATAGCCGGAATATATATTTATAATGTGCCAATTCAAAGAATCAAAGCAGAAAAAGCTGTCAGTGAATATATGGCTATGCAGGGAGCTGATGAAAGTAAAATAGAAACCAAGAGAGTTTTAAAAGACTGGACTCAGAACGGGCATAACATTTATATAACATATGCTGATGACCCGGATATGCTTTATAACTACCACTATAAAAAGTCCGGGAAAATCCATCTTATGGTAAATGAAACCAAGTATGGCCTGCCTGTAGATAACCCCAGGTATTTAAAATATCCACCACTGCCTTATCAATAGAAAAACGGACACTTTTACAGTGTCCGTTTTACTTTATGTGCAGTTATTCACCTTTGTATTCGGCATCAATCAATACCGCCACACCGGCAGGCATACAGATGGCTGTTTCATCCTCATAGCGGATAAAGCCTTCGTTTTCGCACAGATGGTCAGGGCATACAGTATCAATAAATCTGATTGCACCGTCCTTTACTTCCAGATATACCTTCAGATTGCCACCATGAATTTCATGGATTTTATCTTCGTTCAGAGGAATTTCCATTCTCACTTGAGTATTATCCAGCCGGACAATGGCAATGCCACCTTCTTTGGCGTTTGCTGTGCGCCAGAAAAACATGCCGAAGGCCAGCACCATAACCAGACCTATAAGAAAAGTGTTTATATTAAGATATTTTTTCATTTTTGTCATCCTTTTTAAATTATCCGTCAAAATAGTATTATACACTATCCGGAAATATTTTTCCATAGTGCATTTCTGAATATTTTATGATACAATGGTGATAACTAAATGAAAATCGGAGGTTTTTTATGATAGACGCTACTTTCAGAGCAAAAGTACAGGAATTTGTAAAAGCTAACAAAGAAAATGTAATTAATGATATTAAAGAACTGGTTGCAGTAAAATCTGTAGCCGGCACACCTGCAGAAGGCATGCCTTTCGGCCCAGGCCCTAAAGCTGCGCTGGAAAAAGGTCTGAAAATGGCCGCAAGATTTGGCGTAGAAACAGTAAATGTGGACAACTACATCGGCTACGCTGAACTGAAAGGCGAAAGAGACGACTATCTGGCAACTATCTGCCATCTGGATGTTGTACCGGAAGGCAACGGCTGGAAAGCTGACCCATTCGTGGTAAGAGAAATCGACGGCTGGCTGCTGGGCCGCGGCGTATGCGACAACAAAGGCGCTGCTGTTCTCACTATGTACATGCTGAAATTCTTTAAAGAACAGGGCATCACACTACCGTACACAATCCGCGCACTGTTTGGTGCCGACGAAGAAACAGGTATGACAGACGTTGACCACTATCTGGAAAAAGAAAAAGCACCGCTGTTTGTCTTTACACCTGACGCAAACTTCCCTGTTTGCTGCGGTGAAAAAGGCATTGTTTCCTACAAACTGTTCAGCAAAAAAGTAGAAAACACAAATGTGGTAAAATTTGATTCAGGTGTCGCAGGCAATGTTATCCCTGACCTGGCCGAAGTTACATTCAAAAAACGGGCAGGCACATTCCCTGCAGCAGAAGGCCTGGACATTGAAGAAACAGAGGACGGCGTAAGAGTAGTGGCACACGGCATCGGCGGTCACGCTGCATTCCCTAAAGGCACAAAGAACGCCATTGGCATGCTGGTTGCATACGGTCTGGAAAACAACCTGTTCAGCGAAGAGGAAAAACCATACTTTGAACTGCTGGCAAAACTGCACGCAGTTACAGACGGCAGCGGTCTGGGCATCGATGCCGACGACGGCCTGTTCAGCCCACTGACTTGCATTGGCGGCGTTATCAACTATGATGACGGCGTATACTGCCAGAACATCAACATCCGATACCCTACAAACACAGACCCTGACAAGATGCACGGCATCCTGGCACCACAGTTTGAAGCTATCGGCGGCCATGTACCGACAGCACAGGGCGCAACACCATTCTATATCAGCCCTGAAAATCCAATTGTTAAAGCAATGATGGACACTTACAACGAAGTGACCGGTCTGGAAACAGAACCATACACAATCGGCGGCGGCACATACGCCAGACACTTCCCTCTGGGCGTTGCATTCGGTATTGAACCAAATGGCAGCGAACTGCCGGACTTTGTGGGCAGCGCACATATGGCTGAAGAAGGCTACTCCATCGAAGGCTTTATGAGCGCACTGGAAATCATCATTATTTCAATGAACGAACTGCAGAAGCTGGAATATTAATCACAGATAAAAAGGCGGGATACCCCGCCTTTTTTATTTGCAGCAAAAGAAAAAGCCATCCGTTGGATGGCTTTTGGTTTATAATTCTTCTTTTGGCCAATTGTGCTTCAGCACCAGCAGACGGGTTATGCGATGATTTTCGTCGATGTGTCTTACCAGAATAGTGTAATTTTCCCAGTCAAATGCATCAAAAGCCGCAGGCATGGCGCCTATCATTTCAGTGGCCCAGCCGCCTACTGTGGTACATTCGCTGTCCAGGTCTTCATCATCCAGGTCCAGATTATCGAAAAATTCACTGAGATTAAGGTCACCGGAACATTCAAAGCGTGTTTCCGTGATTTCCTGCCAGTCATTTACAATATCGTCATTTTCGTCCCAGATTTCGCCAACCAGCTGTTCCAGAACGTCCTCCATTGTAACGATGCCCATTGTACCGCCGTATTCGTCAGCCACTATAGCAATATGTGTCTGATTGAGACGGAACTGGTTCATAATGGCATTCAGCTTCATGGTCCGTGGAATGTACACAGGCTCCAATAGCATATCCTGCAGCTGTACATTTTCATTGTCCATGATTTCTTTCAGGAACTGTTTTACATACAGTATACCCACCACATGGTCAATAGTGCGTTCATACACAGGAAAACGGGAAAACTGTGTTTCGTTTATAACATCCACTATATGGTCAATGCTGTCATTGATTTCAAAGCCGATAACATCAATACGGTGTGTAAGAATATCGGCGGCATTCATATCTGTAAATTCCAGGGCAGACATCAGCAGGTCTGTCTGGTTTTCGTCAATAATGCCTTCATCTTCAATATCATCCAGGATATTTTCAAATTCTTCCTCGGTGATAGTCACTTCTTCATCAGATTTCTTCCACAGCAGACTGAAGATATTTACCACCACTGTTGTAAGCAGTACCAGCGGCGAAAATATTATCATCAGTATGCGCAGAGGGTACGCGGCAAAGCGTGCAATCTGTTCATTCATGCGCTTTGCCACCATCTTTGGTGTAATTTCACCGAAAATAAGGATAAGGATAGTCATAATCACAGTGACGATGGATGATGCCAGGTCTTCTGTGATTTTGCCGTCCATGCTTACTGCCAGGCGCACTGCCAGTACTGTAGCGATGGATGTGGCGCCGATATTTACCAGATTGTTGCCGATAAGTACCGTGGACAAGGCTTTGTCATAATGGCGGTAGATATATTTTACCATTCTGTCCACACTGGACATGCTTTCGGTATCGTCCTTCATTCTCAGTTTATTGAGAGAAGTATAAGCTATTTCAGTGCCGGAGAAGAAGGCCGAGCCCATAAGCAGAAATACAATTGCAATATATTCCATAGTCACACCCCCTACATCAGCTGCAGGCCTTCGCCTGCGTCGCTTTCGTCCTGAATGTCACCAACCAGCTCTTCCAGAATGTCCTCCATGGTGATAACCCCCAGTTTGCGGCGATTTTCATCACAGATAAACACCATATGCAGCTTGTTCAGACGCATTCTCTGCAGCAGCTGCGGCACTTCGGTTTTTCTGTCAAAAACATAAGGTTTGATAAGAATTTTTCTCATCAGGAAAGGTTTCTTCATTACATATCTTGTCAGGAATATATTCACAGGAAGAATACCCACGATGTTGTCCTTGCTGCCCTCATATACAGGCAAACGGGAGTGAGGCAGTGTTTTTACATATTCAGCCAGCTGATCCATAGGCATGGTGGCAGGAACAGAAACAACCTCATCTATAGGAATCATGATATCTTCGGCCAGTTTTGTGCCGAACTCCATGGCAGAGTTTACCAGGGCCTGTTTTTCAGGCTCCAGAACACCTTCATCTTCGATGGTTTCGATAATATTTATCAGGTCTTCTTCTGTCATAGCAGCGCTGTTGTCAGCTTTGAAAATACTTGAAAGAACAGCTGAAATGCCCGAAAACATAAATGAAACCGGTGTCAGCAGGCGCACAATCCACATCATGCTGAAAGAGAACAGCAGTGCGATTTCTTCGCTGCGCACCTTTGCCAGACTTTTTGGCAACATCTCTGCAAAGAGATAAACAATAATTGTGGTCAGCAATGTGCCGTAAACAACATACTGTTCGGAAAACTGCTGGATGACCAGCAAAGCAGAAAGAGAAGCACAGCTGGCGTGGAAAATGTTGTTGCCTATAAGCACTGTGGTCAGTGTTTTGTCAAAACGGTCACAAATCCACAAAGCGCGTTTGGCACGCTTGTTGCCTTTGTCTGCCAGAGTGCGCAGACGCACCCTGCTTACAGCTGTGTAGGCTGTTTCGCCGGCCGCAAAATATGCGGAACATAATAAAAAGAATAAGTACAGCAATAAACTGTCCGTGTCCACGAAAATAACAACTCCTTTTTTAATAAAACATTTACTATAATTTTACATTATTATTTTTATTATACTCAATAATCGCCACATTAGCAAGATAAAAAAACCGACAGCATGCATATTACTGTCGGTTTATGGTATAAATTTTAATTATTTTTCCACATCAAGACCCAGTTCCTGTGGCTGGAAACGAGGACATACATTTTCACTTGAAGTGATAACTGATGCTGCCAGAATAGAGCCTATATCAATAGCATCCGGCAGGCTTTTACCGTAGGTGAGAGCGGCGGAAACACCGGCACAGAAAGCATCGCCTGCACCTGTAGTGTCTTTTACCCGTACATTTCTGGCAGGACAAACGCCTTTTTCACCGTCTTTTGTGGCGTATACAGCGCCCTGTGCACCCATGGTAACAACCATGGAAGGGATTTTTGCACCTTTGATTTTTCTGGCAATTATATCAGCCAGTTCAGCAGGTGTTTTTGCGCTGTAGTCATCAAGGAACAGCAGGCCCGCTTCCTCCTGATTGCATACAAAGCATGCAAATCTCTGTAAAAAGTCACGGCGTTCGGCAGCGATACTCATATTGGAAACCACACCGTAAGCACGAACATTGTATTTTTCACACAGGTCCAGAGTCCGTTTCACAATTTCTTTTTCCAGGTCAACTTCCATTACAACGCTGTCTGCCTTGGAAAAAATTTCATCACCGTGCTCAGCCAGAACTTCCAGCAGAGGCATCATATCAGGTCGCACAGAAATAGAGCCAGCTACATCACCGTTGGAATCAAAAACAGCCAGCCATGTGCCCATGCCTTCGTGACGGCGCAGCATATATTTTGTGTTTACTTTATGGTCGTTCAGTTTTTCGATAACATCTTTACCCAAAGGTGTATCATCAACTATGCCCAGAAATGTGGGGCGCAGTTCCATATTTGCTATGTCTTCTACTACATTTCGGGCAACACCGCCGTGGATATATTCAATACGGCCCACATTACGGCCTGTAGGAATATAAGCATCATTAGGAAAACCTTTGATATCCACAAATGTGGCGCCCATTACTACTATATTCATAACGCTTTCTCCTGTAATTGTCGCATTTTGTAGTATTATATCACATTTTGTGGGATTATAACAGATATTTTACAAATTTTGTAAGTTTAATTGTGTTTGATTAAAAATTCCACCGCTGCAGCAACGGATTGGATAATTCCAATTAAAGGCTTTCTGCATTTGATTTAACCAAAAGTGGCACCACTGTCTGTACATTCTATCTGAAGGTGATAAGGCTGTGGTGTACAGGAAACTATCTCCTCCGGATACAGCTTTATAAACATTGAAACTCTCTCTGTCCTGAAATATTCTTTCACTGTAGTGTCATATTTAAAAAACATACCCGGAAGAAAGTCAGATATATTCTTTGTCTTTTTATCGTGCTCTGCCTGATAGCGTCCATGCCCCCAGAGAACAGCTATATCTTTATCACTGTCATTGATTGTACCGGTCGAGGTGTAAACCTGCCGGCTGAATGGCATCCACTGTATATTTTCACCGCCGCCACAAAAACTTACATCCTTTATACATTCTACCGCATAGCCGGAATATTTTTCGTCGCGGATATTGGGATACTGACCGGGGTAATATTTTATGCCTATCAGCGCTGTCATTGTCAGATTATAAAAAGGGGAGGTTTCGCTTTCGGCAGTGGCAGTAACCCTGTACCAGTCTGTGTCATCACCAGCAATGTCAGTGGTTTCATCAGCCTTCTCCACCACAATCTGCTGGCTGTCAAAAACAACTTCTGTGCTTTCTGGATGCCATTTTTCATCTTTTGCACAACCAGTGAAACAGATTATCATCAGTATTATTGCAGTAATCAGTTTTTTCACTGTGTATCACCGCCATTTTCAGAATTGATAATCATTTCTGCAGTGTTTCTGTATTTTTCAGTTTTCTTTTTAATATGCTTTGCCAGAATAAAGCCGCCTGCCGTACCAGCCAGCGAAAGCCGCATATACATCAGCAGTATATATGTCATTGTGTTTGGAACACCTGAAGCAAACATATCAGAAAATGTTTTTTTAATACTTAAAAATGTAATGGTGTAGCCTGTAAGGCAATAAAGCGAAACGGCTGACAATAAATACCCCGCAATATATCCGTACTTTTTGACAAAAGATATAAATGCTTCTATATATTCATTTTTTCCGCTGTTTTCTCTGGGAATTTTGCTGCCACTGATAATTGGATTATCAATATTTTCATCCAGCAGATAATCAAATGACACATCAAAAATATTTTTTATCTTTATGATGTTCTCTGTCTCCGGCAAGGATATATCAAGCTCCCAGCGGGACACGGCCTGACGGGACACACTCAGCCGGTCTGCCAGTTTTTCCTGGGACATTCCCTTCTCTTTGCGCAGGTTCTGCAGCTTCTGTCCGAATGTCATATTACCACCTCTTTTATCTGAATAGTAACATAAAAAAGCGGATTTTGCCACCAAACCGGTGTGGAAAATCCGCAATTACAGATTGCGACGGCATTTTTACAGTATAAAACCACCGTCTACGATTAAATTCTGCCCTGTGATAAAAGAGGCATCGTCGCTGATAAGGAATTTTACAGCTTTTGCCACATCGTCGGTTGTGCCAATTCTGCCCAAAGGTGTTTCGTCAGCCAACGCCTGCAAATCATCAGCTGAATAGCAATCCAGCATGGGTGTTTTTATAACGCCGGGACTGATACAGTTTACACGGATGCCTGACGGGGCCAGCTCCTTTGCCATAGCTTTGGTAAAGGCAATCACGCCGCCTTTTGCCGCAGAATATACTGCCTCACAGGAGGCACCGGCCACGCCCCACACAGATGAGATATTTATAATATTGCCACAGTGTTTTTTTACCATGTGGTCTGCTGCAAATTTTGTGGAATAGATAACGCCGTTCAGGTCAGTGTTTATAATGTTCAGTATTTCTGCTTCTGTCATATCCTGCAGCAAGCCGGTATAAGCTGTGCCGGCATTATTTACCACAACATCTATCCTGCCGAAAACAGAAAGTACATCGGCATAAAGCTGCTGCACAGAAGTGAAAGAAGAAATATCACAGTGGAAAGCCTGTACATTGTGTAATTCTGCACACAGCTCCTCTGCTGCACTTTTATTTTTATTGTAAGTGAGCGCCACTGCATAGCCTGCATTGCTCAACTCTTTTGCAATCCGTGCACCTATGCCGCCGGAAGCGCCGGTAATTAAAGCTGTTTTCATAAAGTTCTCCGAAAAGTGTAGTAATAAAAATATTATAAAATAAAAAATCTGTGTTGTCTACTTTATGCAACAAAAAAGGGACGATATGTGCATCGTCCCTTTTGGTTATATCTTTCGGGACGTCAAGGATGCCGTCCCCTACGCGGATATTCAGTTATTTATGCCTGCCATACATTGTATGTAAATGAACCAGGCTTTGGCTTGGTGCCGTTTTTGATTTCTTCCTTGATTACTTCTTTCAGCTGCAGACGGTATGTATCATCATAACCTTCCATAACAGGAATAACCTTGCTGGCTTCATCCAGAAAATGAATGATATCACGGCCTTTTTCCCTGCCTTTCACTGTATGTACATCGTATGCATAGTCAGGAATTTCAGGCACATGGCCCTGCTCGAAATCTTTTATAACCAGACATTTCAGACAGTCTGTAGAGCGGTCTTTCGGCTGCTGGCACAGGAAGCGGATGGCGTGCATAAAGAAGAACGGTCTGTCACCGTCAAAATAAGGGAATTTCTGGCGGGCAATATCCAGGTTGCGAATAACCTCAATAGTGCGTGGGTTACCAAAGCCTATATCCTCTACAGCGATGGCGTTCAGTCTGCGCCACAGTTTGTTTTCCAGTGCTTCACTGGTGATGTACAGTTCATAAGCCATATCAATGGCGATTTCGTAATCAGCGTGACGGATAGCTTTCTGCACACCTGCAATCAGTTCGTCACAGGGCAGGCCGTTACGGCTTTTCATGCTGCCCCAAGGGTCAAAAGTATCAGTTGTAGCCATAATCTTACCTCCTTAGTCGATTGTATATTCAAATGAGCCCGGTTTAGGCTGGATGTTGTTTTCGATTTCGTTTTTCAGTACTTCTCTGAATTTCAGGCGGTATGTATCGTCATAGCCTTCCATCAGCGGTGTAACCTGGCTGGCAACATCAATAAAGTGGATAATGTCACGGCCTTTTGCACGGCCTTTTGCAGTGTGAACATCAAAAGCGTAGTCAGGTACTTGCGGTATATAGCCCTGTTCAAACTTTTTGATAACCAAATTTTTCAGGTTATCAGTGGAGCGTTCTTTAGGCTGCATACACAGATAACGGATAGCATACACAAAGAACAGCGGTCTGTCACCGTCTGTGTATCTGAACTGCTTTCTTGCTTCGTCCAGTTTATTGATAACACAGATAGCGTAAGGATTGCCGAAGCCTATATCCTCACAGGCGATGATTGTAAGGCGGCGCCACAGCTTGTCTTCAAACTGTTCGCTGGTGATATACATTTCATAGGCGATGTTGATTGCGATTTCGTAATCAGCGCGTCTGATGGATTTCTGCAGGCCGGCCACCAGTTCGTCGCCTGGAATACCGTTGCGGCTGGTGATGCCTGCCCATGGGTCATAAGACATAAAAGCCATAAAAAATTCCTCCGTGTTTAGTGTTGTATTCAAAAACAGGCGGGCGTAAAAGCCCGCCCTGTATTGATTTCAAGTAAATTGCAGATATGTTTTCTGATTAGTAAGCTTTGCCCCAGATTACCCTGTGTTTAGCCGGCTTGCCGCAAACAGGACACACGCCGTTCACATCATCCTGCTGACCGAATGGCATACAGCGGCTGGACAGGCCTGCCTGTTCTTTCATAGCTTCTTCACACTCGGCATCGCCGCACCACAGTGTGGAGATGAAGCCGTCTTTTGCCTGGGAGGAAGCAATGATTTCTTCCATCGTGGAGAGATATTCTGTTCTGGCTTCCAGGTTAGCTTTTGCTTTTTCGTAAATAGCTGTCTCCAGTTCTTTCAGCAGCTGTGGTACAACTGTTTCCAGCTGGTCCAGTGAAACAAATGTTTTTTCTCTGTTGTCACGGCGAACCAGAACACACTGACCTTTTTCAATGTCTTTAGGACCGATTTCCAGACGAAGAGGCACACCCTTCATTTCGTACTGGTTGAACTTCCAGCCTGGTGAGTTGTCGCTGTCGTCCAGTTTAACTCTCCAGTTGGCAGACAGGCGTTCTTTCAGTTCATTTGCTTTTTCCAGCACACCTTCCTTATGCTGTGCAACAGGAACGATAACCAGCTGAACAGGTGCAACTGCAGGTGGCATAACCAGACCGGAATCATCACCATGGCTCATTATTAAAGCGCCGATAATACGGGTGGAAACACCCCAGCTGGTCTGGTGTGGGTATGAAATAGTATTGTTTCTGTCTGCAAATGTAACATCATAAGCACGGGCAAAACCGTCACCAAAGTAGTGGGAAGTACCACTCTGGAGAGCTTTACCGTCATGCATCATAGCTTCAATTGTGTATGTGGCTTCTGCGCCTGCAAATTTTTCACTTTCTGTTTTCTGGCCTTTGATAACCGGCATCATCAGGCTGTTTTCAGCAAAGTCAGCATAAATATCCAGCATTTTCAGTGTAAAGGCTCTGGCTTCATCAGCTGTTTCGTGGATTGTGTGACCTTCCTGCCAGAAAAACTCGCGGCCGCGCAGGAATGGACGGGTGGTTTTTTCCCATCTTACAACGCTGCACCACTGATTGTATTTCATTGGCAGCTGGCGGTATGTCTGCAGAACATGTGCCCAGTGGTCACAGAAAAGTGTTTCGGATGTAGGACGAACACACAGTCTCTCTTCCAGTTTTTCACTGCCGCCGTGTGTAACCCATGCTACCTCCGGTGCAAAACCAACCACGTGGTCTTTTTCCTTCTGCAGCAGACTTTCAGGAATAAGCATAGGCATAGCTACGTTTTCCACGCCTGCGGCTTTGAAGCGGGCATCCATAATTTTCTGAATATTTTCCCACAAAGCCTGACCGTACGGACGCATGATTGTAAAGCCTTTGATGGATGAATAATCTATAAGTTCTGCTTTTATGCAGACATCAGTAAACCACTGTGCAAAATCTTCTTCACGGGAAGTAATTTCGCTAACAAATTTTTTATCTTTTGCCATTTTTAACCTCTTTTTTAAAAATTTTGCCCTTATATCGCTATAAGGGGCAAAAAGTTTATATTACATATTTTTTTCTATAAAGTCTACTACATCTTTTACATAGATAAGGTTATCCATTGAGTCTTCCGGAAACTCAACAGAAAATTCGTCTTCGCAGCTCATAACGATATCTACCATATCCAGGCTGTCTGCTTCAAAATCGTCTCTGATGTTGGCATCCATGGATACTTCTTCTTTGTCCAGGCCCAGCTGTTCGCAGATGATGTCTACCAGTTTGCTTTCGATAGTTTCTCTATTCATAGTATTTCTCCTTTTAAGAAATTGTTTTTAATATTATATAATCAATTATTATTGTACTGTTTTTGGCCTGTTTGTCAAGATTTTTCAGTCAAAATCTATGGCCAGACTGGCAATGCCGTTCAGCTCCATGCCTGCGGTACGGCCGTTGATGTATTCATAATAACCTTGTGCAGCAATCATGGCACCATTATCACCACACAAGTCGATGGTAGGTGCGTAAAACTGTTTCCCGGCAGTTTTTTCCACAATCAGTTCTCTCAGGCGTTTATTGGCTGAAACACCGCCGGCAATGGCAACCTTGTCGTAACCGAACTCTGCTGCAGCACCTGCCAGATTGTCGCTGAGAATCTGTGCGATTTTTTCCTGGAAGGAAGCTGCCAGACTGTTTATATCTGTTTCTTCGCCTTTCATATTATTGGTGTTGAAGGTGTTGATAACAGCAGTTTTCAGGCCGGAAAAGCTTACATCGTATTTGTTTTCTGTATGAGGTGTAGGCAATTTATATTTTGTGCTATCACCTGTCAGAGCAGCTTTTGCCACTGCAGGACCTCCCGGATAACCCAGACCAAGGGTACGGCTGACTTTGTCAAAAGCTTCCCCTGCGGCATCGTCAATGGTGCGGCCGATTACACGGAATTTTGTGTAATCATCCACTGCCACGATATGGCTATGACCGCCGGAAGCCACCAGACAGATAAACGGTGGTTTCAGCTCAGGGTGTGTGAGATACAGGGCAGCAATATGACCACGGAGATGATGCACCGGCACCAGGGGTTTCCCTGATGCAAATGAAAGACCTTTGGCATAATTGAGACCAACCAGCAGTGCGCCGATAAGACCCGGAGCGTATGTACAGGCGATGGCATCCACATCCTGTACAGTAAGGCCGGCATCATCAAAGCATTTCTGCACCACTTCGCTGATGGCGTCAATATGACGGCGTGATGCGATTTCCGGCACCACACCGCCGTAAAGGCCGTGTTCTTCCGCCTGGGAATAAATTATATTTGAAACTATTTTTCTGCCATCTTTTACGATGGAAGCTGCTGTTTCGTCGCAGCTGGATTCTATACCTAATATATACATCTGTGTTTCCTGCTTGTTTTTATATATTAATTGTCTGTTTCAATGACGCTGCTCCGAAAAACGGAATGAAATATAGTCGCCTTTGAAACGGGCTGAAGCCCCTTTCAAATTCTCCTTATTTCATACTGTCATCCGCCTCGCTCCTCCTGCCACCGGCAGCGCTCGGCTACTTCCCATCGCAGCTGGATTCAATTCCTAAAATATACATTCGTTTTTCCTGTTTGTTTTTATATATTATTTGCAAATCCTCGTCAGTCGGGACGATATGGGCATCGTCCCCTACGCATTTTATAATCAGTCCAGTTCTTTTGCGCCGTCTTTGTACAGTTCCATTACTATGGCGTCATCTGCAGGGCTGCTGTAAAAATTTTTTCGCACGCCCAGCTTTACAAAATTATGTTTTTCATACAGGCTGATGGCGGCTTCGTTTTTGCTGCGAACTTCAAGAACTACTCTGGTAATGCCCACAGGCAGTTCCAGAACTATTGAGTCCATCAGCAGCTTTGATGCAATACCCTGACCTCGGTAAGCCTGATGAGTACATATAAACACCAGTTCTGCATCATCTGTAACCACAAATGAACAAAAAGCCACCGGTTTGCCGTCGTACACAGCCACATAGCTGGCGGTAGAGTCATTTGCCAGGTCACCTATAAGGCTTTTCATACTCCAGCCGTCCAGCACCTGGGAATGAATAGTAGTCACTTCTTCAATATGTTTTATTGAAAAAGGCTCTATTTTTATATTTTCAAGATTTATTTTTTCCATTTGATTATCCTTTTGCAATATACCAGTTTTTACCGCTGTTTACATCGGCTTTCAGCGGAATGGACAGCTGTGCTGCATTCTGCATTTCTTCACTGAGAATACGGGAAGCTTTTTCCACTTCGTCAAACGGTGCTTCCACAATCAGTTCGTCGTGTACCTGCAGTACCAGCTGGGATTTCATATTTTCAGCTTTCAGCCTGTTGTACACACGCACCATAGCAATTTTGATAATATCAGCACTGGTGCCCTGAATAGGCGTATTCATAGCCATTCTGGCACCCAGAGCCTGCACATTTTTGTTGGAATTATTGATTTCCGGCAGAATACGCTTACGGTTGTACAGTGTGGTCACATAGCCGTGTTCCTTTGCAAACCGGGTTATACTGTTCATATATTCAGCGACACCGCTGAAGTTGTGCAGGTAGTCTTTGATAAAGGCATCTGCCTCTTTTACAGTCATACCGGTGTCTTTTGACAGGGAGAATGCACCGATACCGTAAACAATACCAAAGTTTACCGCCTTTGCTCTGCTTCTAAGCTGTGGTGTTACCATTTCAATAGGCAGCTTCAGCACCTGGGATGCTGTTCGTGCGTGGATATCTTCACCGTTAAGGAAGGCATCCCGCATAACCTTGTCACCGCTGATGTGAGCCAGAATTCGCAGTTCAATCTGGGAATAGTCAGCGTCCAGCAGTGTGTGACCTTCTTTTGCCACAAAGAATTTTCTCAGTTCACTGCCCAGCTCTGTGCGAACAGGAATATTCTGCATATTTGGCTCTGATGAGGATATACGGCCTGTACGGGTTTCAGTCTGGTTGAATGTGGAGTAAATTCTGCCGTCAGGGGCGATTTTGTCAATAAGGCCTTCCACATAAGTAGAGTTCAGTTTCTGATAGGTGCGGTAGTTGAGAATAACATCAATTACAGGGTGGTATTTTCGCAGGCCTTCCAGAGTTTCAGCATTGGTGGAATAGCCTGTTTTAGTCTTTTTGCCGGCAGGCAGGCCCAGCACCTCAAACAGTGCGTGGCCCAGCTGTTTCGGGCTGTTAAGATTGAATTTTTCGCCAACCATATCATAGATAAGGTTCTGGTCTTTTTCAATCTGCTGTTTCAGCTTTACGCCGAAATCGATTATGCCCTGTTTGTCCACAGCAAAGCCGCGGTATTCCATATTGGCCAGAACTTCCGCCAGAGGCATTTCGATTTCATGCAGCAACGCATGCTGATTGTCTTTTTCTATATTATCTTTCAGAATTGTGTAACAGTTGTGTGCATAAGGTGCAAAACTGTCAACACATTCAAATGCTTTTTCCGCAGACAGCGACATATGCATTACATCCATATCATAGCTGTTTGCCAGAGGATTTACAATATATGCCGCCAGTTTGAGGCAGAAAGAAATGTTTTCAGGTTCTATACCCCGTGCAAAGCAGAATTTGTACAGTGCCTTGCTGTCATAGGCAATTTTTTCTTTTGTTGCATCTTCAAGATATGTGCGCAGTTCCAAGCTATCCAAAGGCAGTCGTTCAACTTTTTTATCCCATACCAGTATAGCATCATCACCTGAAAAATATATGATTGCAGGGTTAAGGGTGGCTGAATAGTCTGTGATTTCCACTGTTTCCAGAGTGGTTTCTTCCCCCACAGATTCAAAGGACAGCTGTGCTTCACCGCAGAGTTTGTCCGCCATGGTGTACATTTCCAGACCTGTGAGAATTTCTCTGGCCTTTGCCATATCACCCCGCTGGCGTGTGTAGTGGCAGATATCTGTATCCACAGGGGCGTTTTGGCTGATAGTGCCCAGCTGTTTTGACAGATAAGCCATTTCTTTGTCATTTTTCAGCTTTTCGCGTACGCCTTTTTTGATAAAAGCATCTTCGATATTTTCATAAATGGCATCCAGTGTGCCGAATTTCTGCAGCAGTGACACCGCTGTTTTTTCGCCTACACCTTTTACACCTGGGATATTGTCAGAGGTATCACCCATCAGCGCTTTCAGGTCAATCAGCTGGGAAACATCCAGGGAGTATTTTTCCCTTACTGCTTCTTTGTCCATCAGCACATTCCGGCTTTTGCCCATGCTGGTGGTAGCCAGCACAACATTTACGCTGTCGTTTACCAGCTGCAGACTGTCGCGGTCACCGGTGGCGATAAAACACTGATGTCCGTTGTCAGTGGCAGCTTTTGCCAGAGTGCCCAGAATATCGTCGGCCTCCCAGCCCTCCTGTGATACCATTACATAGCCCAGACTGGCCAGAATATCTTTCAGTACAGGCATCTGGCTGGCCAGTTCTTCCGGCATGCCCTTGCGGTTTCCTTTATATTCAGAATACATTTCGTGGCGGAAGGTTTTGGCCTTCATATCAAATGCCACCGCCACCGCATCCGGCTGAATATCAGCCTCCAGCTTGTGGAGGATATTGAGAAAGCCGTAGATACCATTGGTATATTGTCCGTCTTTTGTGGTCAACACTTTTATACCGAAAAATGCACGGTTTAATATGCTGTTGCCGTCTATTGCCAGAAGTTTCATGGAAATCTCCTTATATATCAAAAAATGATTTTCTTTATAATTATATTAGTATACCACATTTTTGTAATTTATGGTATACTGTATTAGCTAATTTTAAATAATTGAGGTAAAAATGAATTTAAACGGACTGAATATAGACAGCAAGGCAGTGCTGGCACCAATGGCCGGCTTCTGCGACATAGTATTGAGGAAAGTTGCCGATGATTACGGTGCAGGTTTTACCATCAGTGAAATGGTGTCTGCCCGCGCACTGTACTACGGCGACGAAAAGAGCAAGCAATTGATGCAGACCTGGGACCACAAAGGCAGATATGGTATACAGCTGTTTGGTTTTGACCCGGTGGACTTTCAGCACGCCACAAAGCTGGCACTGGAATGCAAACCGGATTTTATAGATATTAATATGGGTTGCCCTGCCCCCAAAATCACATCCAACGGCGCAGGCAGTGCTCTTATGAAAAACACTGATTTAGCCATGGAGATAGCAAAAACAGTGGTGGAAAATGCGAATGGCACACCTGTCAGCGTGAAAATGCGCAAAGGCTGGGACGATAACTGCATCACCTGTGTGGAACTGGCAAAGAAAGTGGAAAGCGTGGGGGTAAACTTTATCACCGTCCACGGCAGAACACGCCAGCAGATGTACCACCCGGGAATTGATATGGACGCGATAAAAGCTGTAAAACAGGCGGTAAATATCCCAGTAATCGGCAACGGTGACATCACAAAACCGGAAGATGCAATCCGTATGATGGACTACACCGGCTGTGATGCTGTGATGGTGGGCAGAGAGGCATTGAGCAGACCGTGGATTTTCAGACAGATTAATCAGGTACTGGAAGGCAAAACACCTGACGGTGAACCTACAGTGGAAGAAAGAATGGCACTGCTGCTGTGGCACATAGAAAAGCTGTGTGAGGTAAACGGCGAATTTCTGGGTATGAAAAAAGCCAGAGGACAGGCGGCACTGTATATGAAAGGGCTGCGCGGTGCGGCAAAACTGCGCTATCTGACCAACAGCCTGTCTGTTTATGCCGATGCTGAAAACCTGGTAAAAGAAGTATTAAAGGAGAACGGCAATGTTTAATTTCAACGCACTGCTGGCAAGAATGAAATACATTCCCCGCTGGAGCCTGATGCGCCAGAATGTGGAAGAGGATGTAGCACAGCACACCAGTGAAGTGATGATAACAGCACACACACTGTGTCTGCTGGCAAACAATAAATTTGGTCATCAGGTGGACAGCGAAAAAGTAATCGCCTGTGCGCTGTACCACGATGTAAGCGAAATACTGACAGGTGACCTGCCCACGCCGGTAAAATACAACAATCCGCAGATACAGAAAGCATACAAGGAAGTGGAAAAGCACGCTGTGGACCGGCTGCTGGAAACAGCACACCCTGATATAAAGGACAGCCTGCGCCCATATATGACACAGGAAAATCTGACAGATTATGAAAAGCTGCTGCTGAAAGGTGCAGACAAGCTGTGCGCACTGACAAAATGCATAGAGGAGTTGCAGAGCGGTAACAAGGAGTTTCAGTCTGCCTTTAACTCTACTTATGTATCACTGAAAGAAATGCATCTGGATGAAGTAGATTTCTACATGGAAAATATGCTGGACAGCTTCAGACTGTGTCTGGACGAGCTGGCAAAAATTTAGGTGAGCGGATTGAAAAAAGAATTTTTCAGAAACATTTATGTAAAGGCATTTCTGCTGGGCGGTCTGACAGCGTTCTGTCTGCTGATACCTTTCTGGGCGGTGGACGGCGGTTTTTTCACCTATGCCGGTGATTTTGACAGCCAGCAGATACCTTTTTATATGTATATGAACCAGATGGTGAAAAGCGGCAGCCTGAACTGGGGCTGGGCCATAGACCTGGGTTCATCGGTGGTGAACAGTTATTCTTTTTATCTGCTGGGTTCCCCTTTCTTCTGGCTGAGCTGCCTGTTCCCATACAAAGCGGTACCTTACATTATGCCGCTGCTGCTGATACTGAAATTTGCCGTGGGCAATCTTGGTGCATTCGGCTATCTGCGCAGGTATGCCAAAAACGACAACTATGCTATGATTGGCGCGGTGTTGTACACCTTCAGCGGTTTTTCAATATATAATATTTTCTTCAATCATTTTCTGGAGTCTGTTGTATTTTTCCCATACCTGCTGTGGACTCTGGATGAATATGTGTACAACAAAAGAAAAGGCATATTCCCTCTTATAGTTGCGCTGAATCTGGTGAACAACTACTTTTTCTTTATAGGACAGGTAGTGTTCCTGTTTATATACTTCTTTGTGAAAGTATGGAATGGCGAATACCGCATAAGCAGAAAAGCATTCTGCAATCTGGCATTTGAAGCCTTTACCGGCTGCCTGATGGGAATAGTGCTGTTTGTGCCATCGCTGATGTCCATACTGTCAAACCCACGCGCCACCAGCACACTGTCGGAATTCGGACTGTGGCTGTACAACGGTGTACAGCAGTATTTTGCCATATTGACCAGTGCATTGCTGCCGCCTGACCCTCCATATATACCTGCGCTGTTTACAAAGGCCACTGTAAAATGGACCAGTATGAGCGCGTTTATGGCCATGGGTGGTCTGTCGGGTTACTTCACATTCAGAAAATACAACAGAAACTCTGCTTTCAGCAGAATATTTACCATCTGCGTGATTTTCGCCTTTGTGCCGGTGCTGAACAGCGCATTTTACGCTTTCAACTCTGCCTATTACGCACGATGGTTCTATATGCCGCTGTTGATGCTGGCGGCAATGAATATGCAGAGCTTTACCATGGAAAAGCAGCAGATTTTCCACGGGCTGAAAATCACCGCTGTAATGACAGCTTGCCTGCTGGTATTCGTCATAACACCCAAAGCGGGTGACGACGGCAAGCTGACAATCGGTCTGGCTGAACAACCTGCTATATTTATACTGAATATACTGATTGCACTGTTAAGTCTGTATCTGGTATATTTTGTAGTTTCTGCCCACAAGGAGCGCCCTCATTATACCAAACGGCTGATGAGCGGCTCACTGATAATCACCATGCTGTTCGGCTGTACTCATCTGGCACTGACCAAAATGCCTCAGTGGGAGGCAGACAGACTGTACCGACCACAGAACTATGATGTGCTGGAAACTTTTGATTTCACCTTTGGTGAAACTGAAACCAACTGGCGTATGGACAGCTTTAACTGTTATGACAATCTGGGACTGTTCACAGGCACTCCGTGTATACAGTTTTTCAACAGCACAGTTACACCGTCAATTATGGAATTCTACCCGGAAGTGGGTGTGAAAAGGGATGTTTCCTCTAAACCTGACCGGTCACTGTATGCACTGCGCAGCCTGCTGAGCGTAAAATACATTGTGATGCCAAACTGGGAGGAATCAAACTTTCTGGACGAGGCCCGTGACGCAAACTATTATAAAATCAGCGAAGAATACCCATACACCGTTTATGAAAATATGAACTTTATCACCATGGGCTTTGCTTATGACAAATATGTGGACTATGACCAGCTGGAAAAAGTGAACGCTCTGAACCGCAGCCATGTGTTGCTGAGAGCGATAGCCGTGGACAGTGAAATAATCGAAAAATATAATCTGGAGCTGAAAGCACTGGATGAAACAGAGATGTTTGACTATACTTACGCCACTTTCATTCAGGATATTGCAAAAAGACGAAACCTGTCCTCATATCATTTCCGGCAGACAGAGGACGGATTTGAATGTAATATAAGGCTGAATCAGCCTAATCTGGTTTTCTTCTCTGTGCCCTATGATGAGGGTTTCACCGCTTATGTAAACGGAGTGGAAACAGAGATTGAAAAAGTGAACTACGGTCTGTGCGCAGTATACGCGCCGGCCGGTGACAACGAAATAATATTTACCTACCGCACACCGGGACTGACAGCCGGCATAGTTATAACCGCAATAGGCTGGGCGGTGTACGTCGGGTATGTATTGACCATAAAAAGAAAAAACAAGGAGCTATAATGAGCGAAACAACACAGGAAAAGATTTTCACAACTGGGCTGAACAGTGTACTGGCCAGGGAGTTTTCCATCAAGCCATGGCAGGCCGAAAACACGGTAGCACTGCTGGACGAGGGCGCAACAATCCCTTTTATCGCCCGTTACCGCAAGGAAAAAACAGGTGAGCTGGACGACCAGACAATCAGAAATATTTCTGACAGGGTGACTTACCTGCGCAATCTGGACACAAGAAAGCAGGAAGTTTACAACTCCATCTGCACACAGGAAAAAATGACAGAAGAAATAGAAAAAGCTATTTCCAACGCCATCACTCTGGCTGAGGTGGAGGACATTTACCGTCCTTTCAAGCCAAAAAGAAAGACCAGGGCATCCATGGCCAAGGAAAAAGGTCTGGAGCCGCTGGCAAAAACAATTCTGGAACAGAATAAAAAAACTGTGCTGGCAGAAATACTGCCATTGTATATTAATGAAGAAAAAGGCGTAAACACAGTGGAAGATGCACTGAAAGGTGCCATGGACATCATTGCAGAAGATGTTTCTGACAATACCCAGGTGCGCACAGTGCTGAAAAGGCTGTACAATCGCACAGGTGTGGTGGAAAGTAAGGGCGACGAAGAAAAAGAAAGTGTATACACACAGTATTACAATTTCTCCCAGCCGGTGAACAAGATAGCATCCCACCGTGTACTTGCCCTGAACCGCGGCGAAAAGGAAGATTTTCTGAAAGTGAATATCACAGTTGACCCACAGGCCGCAATTGGCGAGATTGAAAAAATCTACATAAAAGGCAAAAATGAGTGTGCCGATGTTGTAAAAGAAGCCATTGCTGACGGCTACAGCAGACTTCTCCACCCTTCCCTTGACACTGAAATCAGAAATAACCTGACCGAAGTGGCAAATGAGGGCGCTATCAAACTGTTCGGCGACAATCTGCGCCAGCTGTTACTGGTACCACCTGTTAAAGGCAAGGTGTGCATGGCACTGGACCCTGGTTACCGCACAGGCTGTAAAATGGCAGTGGTAGACGAAACAGGCAAAGTGCTGGACACTGGGGTTGTGTATATGACACTGCCTAACCACAAAAAAGAACTGGCAGAAAAACAGCTTACTGCGCTGATTAAAAAGCACAATGTAGATATTATTTCAATCGGTAACGGCACTGCCACAAAGGAAACTGAAATGTTTGTGGCTGCTATGCTGAAAAAGCTGGACAGAAAAATCAGCTATGCGGTGGTAAGCGAAGCAGGTGCATCTGTTTACTCTGCTTCCAAGCTGGCCGCCGCTGAATTCCCTGAATTTGATGTTTCACTGAGAAGTGCCGTTTCCATAGCACGCCGTCTGCAGGACCCATTGGCAGAGCTGGTAAAAATCGACCCTAAATCCATTGGCGTAGGACAGTATCAGCACGATATGCCAAAGGCAAGACTGGAAGAAAGTCTGGACGGCGTGGTGGAGTTCTGTGTAAACACTGTTGGTGTTGACTTGAATACAGCCAGTGCGCCGTTGCTGGAAAGAGTGTCCGGTCTGAACAAGACAACGGCAAAAAACATTGTGGAATACCGCCAGGAAAACGGCCGGTTTACAAAAAGAAGCCAGCTGATGAAAGTAAGCAAGCTGGGGCCAAAAGCCTTTATGCTGTGTGCAGGCTTTTTGCGTATACCAGGTGCAAAAGACAAGCTGGACTCCTCCTCTGTTCACCCTGAAAGCTATGATGCAGCCAGACAGCTGCTGGCAGCAGTAGGCTATACAACTGATGACATCGGCACAGAAAAAATCAAAGACCTGACAGCAGATGCTGAAAAAATCGGTGTTGAAAAACTGGCAGACCAGCTGGGAATAGGTGTACCTACCCTGAAAGATATTATCGCTGAACTTATCAAACCGGGCAGAGATATGCGTGATGACCTGCCAAGCCCTCTGCTGCGCGAAGATATTCTGGATATGAATGACCTGAAACCTGGTATGCAGCTGAAAGGCACAGTGCGAAATGTAATCGACTTCGGCGCATTTGTGGACATCGGCGTTCATCAGGACGGTCTGGTACACCTGAGCCAGATTTGTGACAGATACATCAAACATCCGTCTGAAGAAGTAAAAGTAGGTGATATTGTGGATGTTTGGGTGCTGAATGTGGACACAGCCAAAAAGAGAATTTCTCTCACAATGAGGAAACCTAAAGAGGCAAAACCAAGCAAATAAAAAAACAAAGGGCAGCTGTTAAAGCTGTCCTTTTTGTTGCCATATTTCAATAATTAGGTTATAATATACGGCAGTTACATTTGAACAGCAGGTATAATATGAAAAAGAAAAACCGTATAATTGATATACTGATTGTAGTTTTCCGGCGGATTATGTGCTTTTCCGGGTACAAGCTCTACAAAGATGCAAAAGATGCCCGTGAAAGCCGGGAACAGTTTGAACAGCTGGAAAATATAATGAACCGGCAGGTTGAACGGGACAAGCCTACTCCTCTGACCGCCGGCGAAAAGTACGCATCTGTATATGAAGCCAACAACCATTTTATCGGCTGGATAACCATTGAAGGCACGCAGATGAATTATCCCGTAATGCAGACAAAGGATAATCCGGAATATTATCTGCGCCGTGATTTCACGAAAAAATACAACTACCACGGCGTACCGTTTATGGATTATCGCTGTACTGCCGACGAAAGCGACAATATTATTATATACGCCCACAATATGAAAGATGGCAGTATGTTCAGCGCGGTGGAAGATTATATGAGCCGTGATTTTTATAATGAGCATAAATATGTGAAATTCGACACTATGAATGGCTATGGACTGTACGAAGTAGTGTTCGTATTCAAAATAGATGTGCAGAACAATGATTTCAGATATTACGAAGTTGTGGACTTTGCCAATATTGAAGAATTCGACAGCTTTATTAACAACGCAAAAGCACTGGCACCTTATGACACAGGCGTAAGCGCAGAATACGGCGACAAGCTGCTGACACTGTCCACCTGTGAATACACGCTGGAAGACGGCCGCTGTGTGCTGATAGCAAAAAAGATAGCTGATATAGAAACAAAATACTTTGATGCTGACGGCAATGAAGTGATGCAGGAATAAAATATGTAAACAAAAAAAGCTCACCTTCCGGTGAGCTTTTTTGCTGCGCTAAAATTACAAAAATAAAAAACCAGTCATTTCTGACTGGTTTTGGTGCGGATAGTCTAAAACCAAAACTTTTTACAAAATTTTAATTTAAAACCGACAGTTTTCTTTCGAAATACATCTATTAAGACATATTTTATGATTGATTATATATCCTTCAAAAACACTTTATATACATACATATTATGTACGCTATTGGATCTGTGATAATTATACTCGTCCGAAGCAGGATATACAACTCTTGTCATTTCATGTGCAAGAGCATATAAGCATACACCTAAAGAAACGGGCTTTGAGCCTAAAGGTGCAATACACGAAGGCTTTTTTTCATCAATTGTTTTACAAAGGAAATTATATGTTTCAAAGGGATTATTAGCTGGAACATACATTAGTTTTTCATGTCTTGTAGACAAAATTTCATAATTGTTAATTAAACTGATATCCTTGTATTTATCAAAAAAAGAAGGCATGCTATTTACTAAAATCAATTTTTCATAACTTAAATCCTCATTTACTTTCGCAGACAACATACCCTCAAACCCCATAAAAATAACCATTTGATTATATGACATATTTTGAGAAACTCCACCATATCCTATCAAATCACAAATTTTCAGATTCCCATAATAAGAATGGTATGATATAAATGGCTCTTTTGAAAATTCATAATCAAGAGGAGTTGCATATGCAATTTCTAATTTTTTATCAAAATTACACATTTTTAAATATTTTGACAAAGCAAATAATTCTGGAACTCTAATAGATGTCATATCTACCAATGTATCTTCATTCAATATCGCTTCACACTTTCTTAAATCCGAAATAAACATAGGATTATTCTCAATTACATCAATTATTGTAAGTCTCGCATTAGGCATTAAACTTTTTATAAAACTATCATCGAACTCTTCGTATTTTATTAAAATTATATCTGAAATACGATTATCGACTTTTGACAAATGATTAATTATTGCCAGTGAACGAGAGTCTTTTCCATCTGCAAGAATAAATGTACAAGCTTCTAATTTATCCCTATGTTCCATTTCATCAATAGAATACACTACGCTCATTAAAAGTCTCCTTCTTCAAATATTGACATTTGACTAATATCATTATAAAGGTCTTGCTTAGTAGTTTTTTTGACTTTTTTCTCACTGTTAATTTTTGATACATTAATTCCTAAAATCATTTTATCCACATCTTCTTCGGTAAACACAACATTAAAACCGCCTCTAATCCTATAAGAAATATTGAAAATCGGTACAAACACTCTGTTTATAAAAAATAAATAGTCTTCTCTACTAATGCCTGCAGACACTCTTTGCATAACTCGCTTTCTTTTAATCAATGCCCAACTTTCTGCTATATCTAATACTTTTTTAGCATTCTCAGATAAATTCTCTGAATTCAATGTGAACTGTATTGTTTCTGGATATCTAATCTGACGGTCTTTATGATATTCGGACATTACATTTCCTATCCCAAGTATCAAATTTCTAACATCTTTTCCATTTTGTATTATTGAACATACTGAATTAAATTCTGATGTAGCATAATCTCTAATAGCTCTGTTTTGAGATTCTGGTGATATAATTCCTGTATTTAAAAATTGTTCTTTCTCATAAAATAAAGCATCGCTAATAATAGCCTTACATAAATTTATAAATGTTCTGGTATTACCTTCTGCTAAATAACAAAGTGTATTAAAACTATAATATAACTTATCCTTTTTATAGGCAACATATATCACATATGCTAATGCATGTTTATATTTATTAGAATAATCACTTTTGAACTTTTCCCTTCCCTCATGCTCATTCTTAAATATAAACGCCAACATCGCATCTCTTGCGTATTTAGCGTATTCAATCAAATCTTGCTTTTTGTCTGCTCTAGCCACCCATAACGCCGCAAGAGATTCAGCAATTCTGTTTTCTGGATAGGAAATGATTGATATTATCTTTTCACATAGCACACTATCAGTAGCGATCCTATTATTTGAATTTAAAATATATTCTAAATGCTTATTTTTATCTTTTACAACTTGAGCACATTCTTTATCTAAATCCTGTTTTTCACCTAATATTATCAA